>DATEOF010000092.1:0-16316 GCA_035274465.1 Polyangiales bacterium | reverse complement strand
CACGGAGCTGCGCCGTCCGCACCGCCACGCCCGCCCACCGCTCCATTACCCGCGCCGGCTGCGTTGCCGGTGGGTGAACCGACGACACCGTTGCCCGAGATCCCGAGCGACGGCGATGACGCTGGCTTTTCGTCCTCTCCGCAGCCGAACAAACAGAGCGCGAACGACAGCACGACCGACGACGTGAACGACTTCGTCACATGAACCTCGCTGGCTGAAATGCTCGAGCGTCTGTTCCGCGAACCACACCTCACGGCTCGCACTTCGCTACGAAGACATGACCGGCTCCCAACCGGTGATGTGTCATAGTGTTTGGACTGTCAGATCGCGCGGCGTTCAAGGCGACGCCAAAGGCAGTCGAAGACAATGAACGCTCGCGACTCGCCGTGCGATGCCGAATGGCATGAGCTTCTTCGGCAGCCAATGGCGGCTCGCGTGGGTGGTGATCGCGCTGAATGCGTGCGCGGAGGGCTACGACTCCACCGGCGTCGACAGAATCGCGCAGCCTCCGCCCGCGGGCGGATCGGCCGACTTCAAGGGCGAGGCGTGCGAGCGCGGCCAGAGCCGGCCGTGCATGTGCCCCGACGGCGCGGAGGGCATGAACCTGTGTACGCGCGACCCGCTGTCGCCCACGCTCGGCTCGTGGCTGCCGATGTGCTTGAGCTGTCGCGAGCCGGATCCTCCGCCGCAGCCAGCTGCGGGCGACGTGGCTCCGGATCCGGAGACGCAAACGCCCGCGGGCGCAGGTGGCCGCGGAGGACGCGGCGGCGCGGCCGGCCGCGCTGCAGCTGGTAGCGGCGCTGCGGGTCGCACGAGCGGCGGCGGCGGGCGCAGCGGCGGCTCGAGCGGCGGGCGTTGCAACTGCAACCAGGACTGCTTTCCCGTCGGCGTGCTGGCGTGCTGTCGCCCGGACGGTTCATGCGGCTGCACCTGGGCCCCGGGCGCGTACTGCCTTTAAAAGTGAAACCGCCGGCCCCGTGCGGGAGCCGGCGGTCAACGCTGCGAGTCAGCTCGCCGCGTGTATCAGGACGTCACGGGCTGCCCCAGACGGCACACTTGTGGACGAGGCCGAAGGTCGTGCCCGTGCTGGGCGCGGGGCCCGACGAGTTGAACGACTGGAACGTGTCCATCGACGCGCTCGGCTGGAAGCGATTCCAGGCCGGCAAGCCGCTGGCGTTGGGATCCGCCGCCTTGGCGAAGTTCGTCCAGTAGCCCTGCATGCTCATCGACAGCTGTTCCTGCACCGGGGTCAACGCGGGAGCCGGGACGGCCTCGCGCATGTCGAACAGGTACTGGTTCTCCGAGCCGTGGTAAGCGCCGTAGGCGAAGCTCACTGGCGGCAAGAAGATCTGCGGTGCAGTCGGGTCGTTGAACTCGTAGACCCAGGTCGGCACCCACTGCGAGAGCAGGCGCGCGGCGACGCGCATGTTGCAGGAGAACGCCGCGTCCGTAGCGACGGCGGTCAACGCAGTACCGGTGTTCGGATACGCGGCCAGCGGATAGAAGCTCGCGATCGCCTGGGCGGTCGCCGGCGGCACGCTCAGCATCGCGCTGATCAACGGGATGTACGTCTGCGGGATCACCGGGATGCCCTTCAGCTCGAACGACGTGGCCACGAACAAGCTGAACTCGTTGCGCGTGGTGCCTTCGATCACCGGCACGCGATTGAACTGGCCGGTCCCGAATGCGGTTGCGATCGAGACTGGCAGGAGCGATCCGTCGACCTTGGGCAGGTAGGCGCTGGGGCTCGTGCTCTGGTTCGCGAGCAGGGTCGCGACCGGCACGCTGCGCAGGCAGGCCGCGTCTTGGCTCGCGCAGCCGATGGCCGTGGCATACGCCTGGCCCTGGGCTTCCGCGGTCGCCAGCGTCGGCTGGCTCAGCGAATAGCTACCGCTCTGGGCGATCGCGCGGTGGAACAAGCCCGCCGAGCTCGGCGAAGCCATGTGTGTGTGCACGCTGACCGCGCCCGCCGACTCGCCGAAGATGGTCACGTTGTCGGGGTCGCCGCCAAAGCGCTCGATGTTGCGCTGCACCCAGCGCAGCGCGGCCTGTTGGTCCTGGAAGCCGTAGTTGCCCGAGGTCGCGCTGGCCGACTCGGCCGTGAGCGCCGGATGCGACAACCAACCGAGCGCACCCAGGCGATAGTTCAACGTCACGACCACGACGCCGCTCTCGACCAGATCGGTCGGATCGAAGGCGTTGCTGTCGCCGTACTGAAATGCACCGGGGTGCAACCACACCATGACCGGCGCGCCGTCATCGTGCCCCTTGTGCTTACCGTTGCCATTGCCCTTGCCGTGCTCGTCCGGCGCGAACACGTTCAGGTACAGGCAGTCTTCGCTCTGACTCGCCAGCCCGAACGGCGTTCCTGGCTGCGCGCAGACGTTGCCGAACTGACTCGCGTCGAGCACGCCGCGCCAGCGTTCGGCCGGCATCGGGGGCATCCAGCGCGCGCTGCCTACAGGCGGGGCCGCGTAGGGAATACCCAGATATTGCTTACCACCCGAGGTTTCGACGCCGCGCACGGGTCCGTTGTCCGTGACGACGACGCCGTTATCCGCGTGGGCAAGCGAGGCCGCGCCTTGCAATGCAAGTACACCGGCTGCTGCCAACGCAGTTTTCCCCCTGTGTAACCAACCCAGTCCACCCATGATGATTTAGTCCCTTTCTACTAACTAGGACAGGTCAGACTTTAGCAAAATCGGCGATCGCGCCAACGCATTCCGTGCAGCAAGCCCAGCCATTGCGAGCTTTCCTGCATCTAGAGATGAAGTGCGTGTGGGAGCGAGGCAGCGTGTGTGTCGTGGCGAGCGACTCACAACTAACATCCAGATCTAACAGTTAGATGCGTTAGTCAGCACCTGCTCACGGCATCGGGGGAGCCCTCGACCGCGCGCGGCAGGCGCGGGGTGGCAAAAATCCGCACGCGGGCTATGAAGCGGCATGGCGCGCAACGACACCCATAGCCTCGGGATCGGTTATCTGCTCTGGCTGTTCGGTTTCACCGGTGCTCACCGGTTTTACTTCGGCAAGCCGGTCAGCGGGACCATCTGGTTCTTCACGCTCGGCCTGCTGGGCATCGGCTGGGTGATCGACCTCTTCCTGATGCCGAGCCTCGAGCGCAGCGCGGAGTCGCGCTACAGCGAGGGCCGCCTGAGTTACACCGTCTCGTGGATCCTGCTCACGTTCCTCGGCTTGGCTGGCATCCACCGCTTCTACCTCGGCAAGTGGCTCACCGGCTTGCTGTACCTGGCGAGCGGCGGCCTGTTCACGATCGGCTGGCTCTACGACTACTGGACGCTGAACGGTCAGGTGAGCGAGGAAAACGCCGCGGCCGGCTGAGTCCCGCCACCTGCCGCTGCGATTTTTCGCAAGAAAGGCGCACCGCGGACCGGTTCTCGGGCAACATGACGGCCCGAGCCGCGAGCGCGTGCGGGGACGCGTTCGAAGCGCTTCAATGGCCTTCGGGTCCGCTTCGTTCTGGCTAATATTCGGCAGGTGCCATGAGTTCGTCGTACTCACGCTACACGCGGGTGTTTTTGGGGATCCTGGTCGCACTCGCCGGCGGTTGCCGGCGCTCCGAAAGCCTGCCCGGCGGCTCGACGCCGGCCGCTCATCCCGACACGGTGACCCCCCCGGGCAAGCCGGGACCCGGCGCCAAACCCGCCCCGGCCGCCCCGAAGATCAGCGAAGCGGAGGCCACGCGTGCCCGCGACGATCTGCCGGCCGAGCAGCGCGCGCTGCTGATGGTGAACGGGGCCGAGCGCTGGGTGGACGCCCAGGCGATCGAGTCGGTGGGCTATACGATCGTCGACCTGCGCGACAGCTGGACCCCGGTGATCTTCAACGAGGAGCAGGCCGCCGACGGCACGCAGCTGCCGAACCGCTACCGGCGGGTGTTCATCGGCATGGCCAACGACCAGCTCGACAACGACGGCGAGCCGCTCGAGCCGAACGAGCACAACTACCTGGAGCTGTACGGCGTGTTCCCGTCGCTGTCGGTGCTGCGGACGCGCTTCGTGGAGGACGCCGCGCAGCCGTGCCACGACCAGGAGAGCGCGAGCGTGCTCGAGGCCGTCGAGACCGTCTCGTACGTGGCGCCGAACGACCTCAAGCGAGACGCCGCCAAGCTGGCGCGCATCACCAAGGAGCTCGAGACCGAGCGCAAGAAGAAGAAGCTGGCGACGTTCCAGGAGCTGGCCGCGGCCGACGCGGAGTTCGCGCCCAAGGTCGCCCTGCTCGACAAACGCGCGGCCGAGAAGCTCGCGATGGCCGCGGTCGAGAAGCGCCTGACCTGCGAGAAGCTGCTGACGCCGGCCAGCAAGCACGTCAAGGGCGTCTACGACGACGCCATGCGCCTGGCGGTGCGGGCTTTCCAGCAGAAGCACATGATCTACGAGGCCAACTACCTGCGCCGCAAGACCGTGGACGCGCTGGCTCGGCCGCTGCTGGACAACGACTACGACGGCGTGGTGCGCGTGCTGCGCGAGCGCGTGGTATCGGCCGCCGGTGTGATCGAAGACGGCACGGCCTCGGCGAACCAGAAGCAGCCGGTTCGCAACCTGGTCGAGGAGTACACGCAGGCCACCGTCAGCCAGCTCGGTCTGACCGACTCCGCGGCCGCGCTGGCGTTCTTCCAGCGGCACCCCGCCGAGCAGTTCAAGACGCTGCGCGCGGCCATCAAGCTACCGCCGCGGCCCGACTACTACTCGAGCCAGATGGATCTATCGATCGTCGTCGATCGCGGCGACGTCTGGTACGACCTGCCGTTCGACGCCAGCGGCAACTTCAGCCCGCGCGCACGCAAGCGTTACCCGAGCCTGACGTTGTTCGTGACGCACGAAGGGCAGCGCATCGCGCTGGCGCGCTGGCGCACGACCATCGGAGGCTGGCGCGCCGAGCAAGCCTCCGATGGCTACGAGTACTACCGCTACAAGATGTCGGACGTCGGCCCGCGCGTGATCCGTCAGATCGTCTCCGGCCCGGTGTGGATCGCGCCGTCATCGACCCCGATCCGCAGCCTGATCAAGGGCAAGAAGGTCAATGGCAGCTTCATGAAGATGGTGAACTACGACGAGCTGGGCCCGGGCTACCTGTCAGCCTACGGCCTGGTCGCCGGCTACTTCGTCACGCCGGGCCTCAACGGCCGACCGGATTGGGACAACGGCGTGCGCGCGCACGGCTCGTCGGACTACCTCTCGATCTACAGCGCCAACGGCTTCTCGCACGGCTGCCACCGCCTCCCGAACCACATCGCGATCCGCCTGTATTCGTTCATCCTCGGACACCGCAATCGCACGGTGGCCGGCGATCAGCCGCTGAACTTCACGCGTCAGTTCCTGAACAACGACAAGGTCTACGACATCCGCCTGCCGTCGCGCGGCTATGCCTATTACCTGGACCCACCGCTTCCGGTGAACGTGCTGGAAGGCGACATCAAGGGTCCGCAAAAGAAGCCCATCATCGGCTACATTCCGAAGCCGAACACGCTCTACCCGGGACCGCCACCGCCTGCGCCCGACAGTCCCGAGGCCAAGGGCGGAGGGGTTTGACGTATGCCCGTGCCCGATTGGAAGAGTTTGCTGGCTGACACGCGTGTGCGCGCGAGCGCGATTGCGGCGCTCGCCGGCATCGGCATCGCGATCGCCTGGTGGGGGTTCCACGCCGAGGCGCTGCCGCCGCCTGTTTTGCCCGTGCCGCCGCCAACAGCTGCAAGCGGGCAGCCCGCGCCGGCGCAGCAACCGGATGCCGGCGCCGCCCAGCCCGGGGCAGCGAAGACTCCGCCCGAACCGGTGAGCGACAAGGCGCGTATTACATTCGTGACCAATCCGCCCGCGAACGCCACGGTCAGCTGGGGCAAAGTGCGCCTGGGCGTGATCACGCCGAAGCAGGCACTGGTGGTCGTCCGGCCGCGCGACAGCGGCCCGCTGGACGTCGTCGTACGCTCGCCCGGGTACATGCAGGTCACCACGCGCGCGCATACCTTCGGCGATCAGCGCATCATCGTGAAGCTCACCACGCTCGAGCAGAAATCGACGCTGCTGGGCTACAAGGCGCCGATCGACGCAGGTTTGCCCGATGCAGGGGATGGCCTGCCGCCGCCCGACGCCATCAGTGCGCCGCCGCTTCCGTGATTGCGCGCTGACCAAATGTGACCTATGTCACACGCTCGTGATGGTGTGCGGGGGAAGCTTTGTGAGGTACGGCGCCGGGGCGATTGATCCGGATCGTCGCTGCGTGAGGATTGCGCCATGATCGATGTACTGGCCCAGACTCTCTCGCCCGCGATGCCGAGGCTGCGAGCCGGCACGCAGCTGCAGGGTGGCCGGCTGCACGTGCTCGAGGCCTTGGGCCACGGCGGCATGGGCGTGGTCTATCGCGCGTTCGATCGCGATCAGCGCGCACAGGTCGCCCTCAAGACCATGCACCGGGTCGAGCCCGCGGCGATCTACGCGTTGAAGAACGAGTTTCGTGCGCTCGCCGACGTGCGGCACCCGAACCTGGTGCGACTGCTCGATCTGTTCAGCGAGGCCGACGGCTGGTTCTTCACCATGGAGCTAATCGACGGCGTGCGCTTCGATCAGTGGGTGCGTCCAAATAGTGGACTGGACGAGCCGCGCCTGCGCAACGCGTTCGCGCAACTGATCGACGCGATCGACTGCGTCCACGCGGCGGGCAAGCTGCACCGGGACATCAAGCCCAGCAACGTGCTGGTGAGCGCCGACGGACACGTCTGCGTGCTCGACTTCGGGCTGGTCACCGAGCCGCATGCCTACGGGGTCGGACAGACCGTCTCGGATCACTTCGTGGTCGGCACGCCCGCGTACCTGGCCCCCGAGCAAGGCATGGGCGAGCGCGCGAGCGTGGCCAGCGACTTGTATGCGCTCGGCGTCATGCTCTTCGAAGCGCTGACGGGCAAGCTGCCATTTGCAGGCAGCGCGACCGAGATGCTGATGGCCAAGCAGCACGGCGTGCCCGCCTGGCCCGAAGACTTCGAGCCGGGCGCGCAACTCGGCCTGGTCGAGATCTGCTCGCGCCTGTTGTCGCGCGATCCAGCGGCGCGCCCCGGCTGCGAGGAGCTGCGCTCCGAGTTCGCACGACCCGACGCGCGGGGCAGCGGACGCGCCTCATTCAGCAGCCTTCCGCCGCCGATGGCTGCAGCGCTGATCGGCCGTGAATCCGAGCTCGCGCAGCTACGCGATGCCTACCAGACCATGCTCTCCGGCCGCGCGGTGCTGGTCTCGGTCAGCGGCGACAGCGGCATCGGCAAGAGCGCGTTGTGCCAGGCCTTCCTGGACGAGCTGCAGCGCGAGGGCCACGCGGTGGTGTTGCGTGGGCGCTGCAACGAACGCGAGAGCGTGCCGTACAAGTCCTTCGACGCGCTGGTCGACGACCTGAGCCGGCACCTGCGGCGCCTGCGCCCGGAGCAGACAGCGGCGCTCTTGCCGCGCGACGCGGCGGAGCTGCTGCGCTTGTTCCCGGTGCTGGGCCGCGTGGACGCGCTGGCGGAGGCGCCGGTGCGTGCGATCGCCGATCCCAACGAGCAACAGCGCCGCGCGTTCGAGGCCTTCCTCGAGCTGCTCGGGCGCATGCGCGATCGTGCGCCGCTGGTGCTGCACATCGATGATCTGCAGTGGACCGATCGCGACTCGAGCCAGCTGCTCGGTTACTTGCTGCGCCGCTCGGAGCAACTGCCCGCACTGTTGATCTTCAGCCAGCGCTCCGAACCGCGTGCACCCGACGACTTCGTGGACGCGCTGCTGGAGCAGAGCCGCACGCACGGCGCGCTCGATCGGCGCGAGATCGCGCTGCAACCCTTGCCGCCGTCCGCTGCCGAGTCTCTGGCCCAACGCCTGCTCGCACAGGGTCCGGCCGGCGCGCTCGCGCCTCAAATCGGCCGCGAGGCGCGCGGCAACCCGTTCCTGATCGGCGAGCTGGCGCGCTTTGCCGGCGCGGGCGAGCAACCGGTCGAACAGCTGGCCGGTACCTCGCTGCGCGACGCGGCGCGCGCAGCCGTGAGCGGCGGGGACGCACTGCCGACTCGCGATCTCTTGCTGCGCCATGCGCTCGAGGCGCGCGCCACCGTGTTGCCCGAGCCGGCACGCAAGCTGCTCTCGCTCCTGGCGCTGACCGGGCGGCCGCTGCCGTTCGAGCTCGCGCTCGAGGTGACGGGAGTCTCGCGCGCAGACGTCGACGCGCTGCACGCCGCACACCTGGTGCGCTCGCAGACCGGCGGCGACAAGCGGCTGGAGTTCTACCATGATCTGATCCGCGCCACGCTGGCGAGGGCGCTCGCGCCCGAGCAAGGTCGCGCGCTCTACGCCGAGCTGGCGCGCGCCTGCGGCGGCCGTCCGGAGCTGGATCCGGAGCTACGCTGTAGCTTCTACGAAGGCGCAGGTGAAGCGGATGCCGCTGCGAGCTGCGCGGCCGAAGCGGCTGTTCAAGCCGTCGCCGCCCTCGCGTTCGACCACGCGGCGCGGCTGTACGAAAGGGCGCTGGCACTCGGCACCTACGGCGCGAGCGATGCGCTGCGGCTGACCCGTGCGTGGGCAGGAGCACTGGCAAACGCCGGCCGCAGCCTGGAATCCGCGCGCGCCTACCAGCGCGCAGCGCTGCTGGCCTCGGGCGAGCCGAACGTGGATCTGCAGCGGCGCGCAGCCGAGCAGCTGTTGACTGCGGGCTACGCGGCCGAGGGCCTCTCGCTGCTGGCGAACGTCTGCGCGGAGGTCGGATTGAGCCTGCCCGAGAAGCCGACGCTGGGTAACCTCGGCGTGGCCTGGGCATTGGCCAAGCTGCGCCTCCAGGCCGTGCGCCCGACGCGCTCGGCTGCGAAGCCGATGAGCTCGCGCCAGGTGCTGCGACTCGAGGTCCTGCAGACGGCAGTCGCTGGCTTGCAGTGTTACAGCCAGGCCGGCGCCGCCCGCCTCGCGCTCGACTACTTGCTCGAAGCGCAAGCCGCGGGCGATGCCCGACACCTGGTCTGGTCTCTCGGCTCGCTCGGCATGCTGACCAAGTCGCGCGCGTTCTACAGCGACTTGCTCGGCCAGATGGAAGCGATCGCGGTGCGCGACGGCCGGCCGGAGCTACGTGGCCTGGTGTGCGGGTTGCGTGGCTTCGTCGCCAGCCGGCGGCTCGCGTACCGCGAAGCACGCGAGTGGTTCGCGCAGGCGCTGGCGGCCTACCGCGACTGCAAAGACATGCAGTGGCAGGTCGATCTGGTGCAGGTCTACGATCAGGCCAGTGCCGCGAACGCAGGCGAGTACGCCGAGCTCGCGCGCACCACGCCGGCCATGATCGACGAAGCCTTTCGCCGCGGCCGCCCGTGGGCCGGCGCCACGCTGAGCGGCTTTGCGGGGATGCCCGCCTGGCTCACGCCGGATGATCTGCCGGGCTACCTTCGTCAGCTCGCACTGGCACGCAGCCAGTGGCAACAGCACGCCGAGTTCTTGACGCACGATCGCACGAGCTACGGCCTGCTGCGCGCCGAGGCCATGTCGTCGATCTACGGCGCCGAGCCGCTGCGGGGCTTCGCGCTGTTCGACCAGCACCGAGATACCCCGATGAAGCCTAACCATCGGCTCGACTACACGTACTTCCTGACCTCCTGCTCGGCCGCGGCCCTGCGACCGCTGGGCGGACGGCGGCCTTCCTCGAACCAGGCTGCGCGCCTGCGCTCGATCGTACGCCGAGCGGCCGCCCTCGAGCTCTCCCCGAGCACGCGGCCGCTCGTACACGTGTTCGAAGCCGTACTGGCGCTCGAGGAGGGACGCACCGAAGCCGCGATCGACGCCCTGCGCGGCTCGCTCGCGCAGCTGCAAGCGGCAGGTCTGGAGATGCACGTGGCCGCGCTGCGACGCCGCTTGGGACAGTGGCTGGGCGGAGACGAAGGGCGGGCGTCGATCGAGCGCGGAGACGCCTTCATGGACGGCCAGGGCGTGAGAGACCGCGAGGCGATGAGCGAGCTGCTGTGTCCGGGCTGCAGCCGCGGGTAAGTCCGCGAAACGGAGCCGCCGCGGAGCGCCGGCGACCGATGGTCACAGGAAGGGTCGCGCCCTGAGGCGCGAGCCTTCCTGCAGCTCGCGGCACCGAACGGGTGACACCGTTGTGGGCCTGTCGCCCGCTCCGTGCACCGCGCGTTCACCCGTGCATGCGCGCTGACGCGAGTTGACCGGTGGTTCGCGATACTGCATAAGCGAAATCTGGCGGATAAATTCGGGTTTAACCGCCGCACAAGATCTGCAGGGAACTCGTGTATTCACGAGCTCGCGGCTTAGGCGCAACGCGGCTCCCCGTTTCGCGCAGATTCTCTTGCCCTTGGCCTGCTGAGGCACATGTACTCACGAATCATCGTCATCTGCGGCACGCTCGTGCTTGGTCTGGGGTGCGCCGCGAGCCTTGCGCGCGCGCAAGGCACCGCGGATGGCGACGCCGAGGCCAACAGCGAGGCGCGCGCACAGCTCGAGACTGCCGATCGCGCATACCGCGACGGCCGCTATCGCGATGCGATCGCGGCGTACCTCGCGGCCGATCAACTGCAACCCAACCCCGCACTGCAGCTCGCGCTCGGCAAGGCGTACGAGCAGCTGAACGAGACCTCGCACGCGCTGGCCTCGTATCGCGAGTATTTCAACCGGGCGCCGCGGGCGAGCGACCGCGCGCACGTGCAGGAGCGCGTCAACGCGCTCGCGCGCAAGCTAGCCGAGCGCGGCGTGCAACAAGTCAGCGTCAGCTCGTCGCCGCTCGGTGCCACGATCTTGATCGACACCAAGCAGCTCGGCGTGACGCCGATCTACGTGGATCTGCCGCCCGGACGGCACCACCTCGAGTTTCGTCAGAAGGGCTACACCTCCGCCGGGCTCGACTTCGAGCTGGCTGCCGATCAACCGCTCAACGTGATGACCACGCTGGTGCCGGCGCGCGCTGCGGACGCGTCGGCGCCCCCTGTGGCGTCGGCCGCGGCCGTCGCGGCTGCGACGGTAGCTCCGGCGGTTGAGGACCCCTCCCCGGCTGCGCCGCTGGCGGAGACGCCGGCAGCGGCAGACAGCACCGACAAAGGCTCCGGAGATTCGGGCTCGGTCTACCGCACCATCGGCTTCGCCTGTCTGGGCACCAGCGTCGCCGCGCTGGCCCTGGCCACGACGTTCGAGCTGATGCGCAGCCACAGCGAGAGCAAGGCGAAGCAGCAGGACGAGCAGATCGCGTTCAAGGAAACGCTCGACACGATGGAGACGCAGCAGACGTGGGCACGCGTCTTCGCGATCAGTGCAGGCGTGCTGGCGGTGAGCGGTGCGGTGTTGTTGGTCGTCGCGTCGGAGCAGCCGGAGGCTGAAGCGCCCGCGAAGGGCGTGAGCCTGGCTTGCGGGCCGCAGGGCTGCGAGGCGAGCTACCGAGGCCGCTTCTGATGCGGCGGCTCCGAGCGCTCGGCGCCTGCTTGATCTTGCTCGGTCTGAGCGCGTGCGACCCCTCGCTGGACACCAGCCTCGAGCACAAGGAGTGCGACGAGCAAGGTCAATGCTTGCCGGGATACGCCTGCTCGGAGGACGGTATCTGCGAGGCGCTCGATGCCGGCACCCGCGGCGATCCCAGCCGCACGCAGCCCGACGCGAGCGAGCGCGATGCACAGCCGCCCGCCGGCTGCGGAACTGGCAGCATGTGCGATGGAACCTGCGTGGACACGAGCAGCGACGTCGCGCACTGCGGCGGCTGTGGGCGGCAGTGCACGGATTCCGAGCACGGCAGCGCCGCTTGCGACGGGGGCGTGTGTAGCTTGACGTGCAGCGAAGGCTACGCGCCGTGTGGCGACGGCTGCTACTTGCTGGAGAGCGATCCGCTGCACTGCGGCGCCTGCACGGTCAGCTGCGGCGATCCCGAAGGCGGCTTGGGAGTGTGCGAGAGCGGGACCTGCGGTATGCGCTGCCTCGCCGGCTTCATCCTCTGCAACGGCAAGTGCGTGCGCGCAGACGAACCTGCGCACTGCGGCAAGTGCACGACGGCGTGCCAGGCCGATCAGAGCTGCGCCGGGGGCACGTGCGTGCGCGCCTGTCCAGCCGGCACGGTCGACTGCGGGCGCAGCTGTGTGGACCTCAAGAGCGAGCCGAAGCATTGCGGCAGCTGCGACAAGGCTTGCGGCGCGCCAGCCGGAGCGCTCGCCAGCTGCCAGGCGGGTAGCTGCGCATGGCAATGCGAGGGCGCGCTGAGCAAGTGCGGCGAGGCGTGCCTCGACTTGCAGAGCGACCTCGCCAACTGCGGTGAGTGCGGCAAGCGCTGCGCGGCCCCACCCGAGAACGGCAGCCGCGCCTGCATGCGCGGCGCGTGCGTCCTCACGTGCGCCGCGGGCTACACGGACTGCGCTGGCGCTTGCGTCAACGGCAGCGTGGTCGAACAGGCACGCGCCGCGAACCTGGGCATGCTCGGCGTGTGCGACGCAGCGCTGGCACTGCAGAACCAGGCGAAGTGCGCGGGCATGGGCCAGACCACGACGTACTGCGACGGCGCGTGCGTGAACCTCAACGCCAACGCCAGCCACTGCGGCAGCTGCGGGCACGCCTGCGCTCGCCAGTTCTGCTACCGCGCCACGTGTCTGTGATCAGCGACCGCGACCGAGCTTGAAGCGCGGCAGCCAGCTGGCGTCGAGGCGCGCGTTGTCGATCACCGCGTCCAGCATGGTCTTGCCGAGGCGCGCCAGCTCGAGCAGCTGTTGGATGCGCTCGGACTGCACGCGCACGCGCGGCGACGCCGGATCGTCGCCGCGCCGAACCAGCGCGGCCAGCGCGTCTTCGAAGGCCTCGATGGCCTGCACCACCTCGGCACGCTCGCGCTCGCGCAGCACGCGAGAGATCATCTTCCACAGGCTGCTCTCCGCCTCGTAGTAGTCGTGGCGATCGCCCTGACGGAACACCTTGCGCACCACGCCCCAGCGCGCGAGCTCGTTCAGCGTCATCGAGATCGCGCCGGCCGACAGCTGCAAACGCTCGCGCAGCACGTGCGCGGTCAGCGGCTCGTCGCTCAGGTAGAGCAACGTCCAGACGCGGCCCATGTTGCGCTTGAAGCCCCACAGCACCATCAGCCGCCCGATCGCGTCGCTGACGATGCGTTCGCTCTGCCAGAGCTCGCCGCCGTCCGCGGCAAGCTCGCTGACCTCGTCTTCTTCCGGATCGGACCGGCGCTCGGGCATGCCTCTCGGCTTTCTCGCGCGACCTATGCGCGCCGCTGGATCAGACCGCGCACCAGCTGTCCGAGCAAGTCGCGCGGAGCACCCGGCGCAAGCACGCCGAGCTCGGTCAGGCCGAGCTCCGTCTCGCGCAACGCAAACTCGCGCGCTTGACCGCACGCGCGCCTCACCGAGGCAGCCTGCGACACGCGCGCGGCAGCCATGGTGTCGCCTGCACGGGCGGTGATCAGCAGCGGCCGCAACGCCGTCGCGTCGGTCTGCAGCGCCAGCGCGAGCGGCAGCGTGGTCTTGCCCTCGGCCAGATCGTGACCGAGACGCTTGCCGACCTCGTGCGGGATGCCCTCGAGATCCAGCACGTCGTCGACGATCTGGAATGCGATACCGACGCGTTCTCCAAAGCGCCCGAGCGCTTCGATCACGCGCTCCGGCGCACCCGCGGCGCGCGCCCCGGCGCGACAGGCGTTGGCGAACAAGGATGCGGTCTTGCCGCGCGCGATCTCGAGGTAGCCCTCGATGCCGAGGTCGAGCCGGCCACGCGCCTTCAGCTGAGCGACCTCCCCCGCGATCAAGCTCTGCATGGTGGCCAGCGTATCAGCCATGGCACCGGGCACTTCGGCGCGGTGCACGAGCTCGAGCGCCGAGGTCAGGAGCAGGTCGCCCGACAATACCGACACCAGGTTTCCCCACAGTACGCGGCTCGCAGGCCGGCCACGCCGCTCCTCGCCCTCGTCGATTACGTCGTCATGCAGCAGGGTCGCGGAGTGGATCAGCTCGACCGAAGCCGCCAGGGGTATCGCACGCGACGCATCGCCTCCGCAGGCGCGCGCGACGAGCAGGCAGGCCAGCGGCCGCACACGCTTGCCGCCGGCCAGCACCAGCTGCTCGGCGGCCTCATCGAGCGGAGGCGTCCCGGCGCCTGCTACGCGCGCCAACACGCGCTCCAGCTCCGGCAGTGCCTCGGCCAGCAAGCTCTGGATTTGCAGCATGTATTCGCTGGCGTTCGCAGCCGAGGCGTGCGCCTGGGCGGCATGCTGCAGCACCTCGAAAGGCGCGGCCGGTATCATGGGTAGGACCCTCCGGAGCTACAAGTCGTTCAAAATTTCGTGAAACTATGCTGCGCAGAGGCTCTAGGGTCAATGGCCCCGGCTCAGCTGCTCCACGGCCGTGGCCATGGCCCGCAGCTTGGTCGCTGCAGCCACGCGCTGCAGCCCGATCGCCTCCAGCAAACCGCGCTGCTGCCCGTCGCCTGCCGTCCACTCCGCGCGCAGGTCGATGCGGATCACCTCCGGCGCTGCGCCCACCCGCGCCTCGTGCGGCAGTAGCTCGGCCGAGAGTCCGCGATAGTCCGCCCCGAGCGTGGGCAACGCGTTGCCCCGGGCGCTCAAGCACAGGTCGAAGCCGAGCGCCGAGAGCGCGCGCGACGTACGGCGGTTGACGCGATCGTTCGGCGGGATGTAGCTGCGCACCGGCCGACCGAGCGCGCGTTCGAGTGCGTCGCGCTCGGCGCGCAGGCTGCGCTCGATCGCCCCAGGCAGGCTCCAGCGGAAGCGTTCGGCCCCCTGGAGCGCGCACTCGAGCCAGGCGAGCTCGCGCAGCCGCACCGACCAGACGGCGTCCAGCCGCGCCGGAGTGACGCCCAGCACGACCTGGGATCCGGCGCGCTCGAAGCGTTCCAGCAGACCCGACTCGCCCGCGACGGGAAAGCCGTCGATCTGCAGCAGCGGGCCGTCGAGCTCGCCCCGGATCAGCGCCAGCAGGTGCTGGGCTGGCCCGTACTGGTTCGGCTCTCCGGCGAACACGTGGTGCGCGAGCAGCGCTTCGCCCAGGCCGTTCAGATCGTGGTGGGGGACCTGCGGGCGGTGCGGGCCGATCGCGTAGCGCATGCGGTCGCCGTCGGGCCCGAGCTCGGAGTCGGCCGAGCGCTTGCGCGAGATCAGATCGAACATCAGCAGCGCCCGACAACTCGCGCGCACGTTGGCGAGCCAGCGCGCCGCGTCGGGCGTGTAGTGGAACACGTGGCAGGCGATGATCAGATCGAAGCGCAGGTCGCGCCGCCGCTGGTTCAGATCCCAGTCGCGATGCGACAGGGCGCGCGCCGACGGCAACAGCGCGCGCTCTTCACGACCCGGCGAGAGCAGCGCGATGCGCTCGAACGGTCGCAGCTGTGGTTCCAGCCGGCGCAACAGCGCGATCACTTCGGGCGTCATACGCCGCGGCAGTGTGCAGTACGCAGATCGCGCCGCGCAAGCGCTTCACATGCCGCCGCGGCCCTCGCCCAGGGGCTGGCGCATGGTAGGCATCGCGATCTTGCACGACGAGTGGAAGCCCATCGGCAGCCCGCCGGCGTACGGCGATGGGCGCGTCCCGAAGGGATGATCCTTCATGAACTGCCAGGCCGACGCCTCCAGCGCGGATGGCGCGCCGCAGTGTCCGCCGCCGTGGTTGCAGTTTATCGCGAAGGCGCCCTTCGCCATCATGTAGTTGTCGTAAGCTTCACTGGTCTCGGCGAACGCGACGATCACCACATCGGCGCCGGGTGCGCCATGCATGGTCATCACCGCCGGCACGCGCGTCGGATCCTGGAACATGCCGTAGCCGATCGTGACGCCGCCCGAGTTGGGCGCCGTTGCGGCCACGTAGCTCGAACGCGCGATGCCCATGCAGCCGGCCATCAGGCCACCTGCGCTGCAACCGGTCGTGTAGATGCGCTTGGGATTCACGCCGTGGTTCTTCACCGCGCACGAGGTGATCAGATCCGCGATCTTGAAGTCGTCCTTGCCGAACGTGCCGGTGCCCGAGCAGTCGCCGCCGGTGCCCGTCGAGCGGCCGAACGCGATCACCACGCCGCCGGAGCTCATGACCTCGCTTCGGCCTGCGAAATTCGCGACCTCGGCCGCAGTCGAGCCGGTGCCGTGCCAGTAGAAGACCAACGAACCGGTGCCTTCCTTCTTCGCACCGGCCTGCATCGAGATGCCGCCCAGACCCATGATGGTCTTGGTACCGCTCGTGAACTCGGGACACTCACCGGTGACATCGGGGATGACCGGCTCGGTGTTGAACATGCCCATCGTCGGCATCGCCGCGCCAGCAGCGCCACCGGCACCGGCGCTCGTCGGCATGCCGCCCGCACCCGCAGCTGATGGCT
>DATEOF010000091.1:0-8308 GCA_035274465.1 Polyangiales bacterium | reverse complement strand
GGCGCCTGGGCCTCGGCGCTCGGAGCAGTCGTGATCGGCTACCTCGTGTACAACATGTCCGGCGTGAACGGCTTCTGGGAGCGTTAAGGCGCGGCGAAGAAGTCGCGGATCAAGGCCGCGGTCTCCACCGACTTCTCCAGGTGCGGCAGGTGCCCGCAGCCTTCGATCAGCTCGAAGCGCGCGCCCGCGATGCGCTGGCTGAGCAACAGGCCGTTCTTGGGCGGGATCAACGGATCGAGATCGCCGTGGATCACGAGCGTCGGCGCCTTGATCTTCTCCACCAGCTGCGATCGATCGCTGTTCATGATCGCCTCGAACTGGGCCTTGAACGTGGGCAGGCTGGTCGGGTTGCGCTCGCGTTGCGAGACCAGCATGTCGATCAGATCGGGGTGATCGTCGGCGAAGCCGTCCGAGGTGAGCATGCGCAGGCCGCGCCGGCGCTGCTCGCCGACCGTGGCCCCCGGCAGAGGCCCGAACGCCGCGGCTCCCTTGTCGGTCGGCGGCACCGAGTCGCGACCTCCGAACGAGGTGGACATCAACACCAGCTTGCTCACGCGCGACGCGTGCTCCGCCGCCAACAGCTGCGCGACCATCCCGCCCATCGAAGTGCCGACGACATACACGCGCGCGAGCCCCAGCGCATCCAGCACCGCGCGCGCGTCGTCGGCCATGTCGCTCATGGTCCAGGTCTGGGCGCTGGTCTGCGACTGCGCGATGCCGCGGTTGTCCATGCGCACCACGCGATGGTCCCGCGCCAGATCGGCCACGAACGCCTGGCCCCACTCCGCGGCGTGCCCGCCCAGCCCCATCACGAGCAGGATCGTCTCCTCACCCGCGCCCTCGACCGTGTAGTGAATGGTCGCGCTCGAAGCCTGTGCAAACGGCATGCACGACAGTGTACACGAGCCGCCAACGGCTTCAGCATGGTCCGATGCCATCCCGCCAGCGCCTCGTTTTGGCCGTGGCTGCCTGCACGCTGCTCTGGCTCCGCCCGCTGGCAGCCGAGGCGCCCGCCGTCCCGCCGCACAATCGCGCCGATCAACGCGAACCGCCGCCGCGACCACCCGCGAGCGACGCCGAGGCCAAGGCGCGCGTGCTGTTCGACGCCATCGTGCACGACGACCCCGCCCGCGCCCGCGAGGTGTTCTTCCCGCGCGAGGCGTTCCTGCTGGTCAAGGACATTCCCAACCCCGGGCGCTACTACGATCGCCTGCAGCGGCGCTTCGAGCAGGACGTACACACGCTCCACGCGGGCCTTTCGAAGGCGGCAGAGGCGCGCTTCGAGCGCTTCGAGCTAGCCTCCCGCGGAGGCTTCGTCCGCGTGCACGACGAAGGCAACCGCCTACCGTACTGGGCGTCGCGCCATTCTTTCCTGCATTACCGGATCGCAGGCCAGCTACAGCGGCTCGAGGTGCGGGTACTCATCAGTTGGGACGACCGCTGGTATGTGATCCATCTCAACGAGTTTCATTGAAAAATGTTAATCGCGTGCCGATCCCGTTGACAGAGGGTGACAGACGGCTCCATACACGGCGCCCATGAGGCTCTTGCCCCGCGACGAATCGTTTTTCGACGAGTTCGAAAAGCAGGGACTGAAGACCGTGGAGGGCTGCAAGGCCTTCGTGGCGATGGTGGAGTCGCCCACCGACGTCGAGGCGCAGGCCAAGAGGATCTCGGACATCGAGCACGAGTGCGACCGCATCACGCACACGGTCGTGGAGAAGCTCCACACCACGTTCATCACCCCGCTGGATCGCAACGACATCCATCGCCTGATCAGCAAGATGGACGACGTGATGGACTTCGTGGAGGCGGCCGCCGAGCGTATCGCGCTCTACGACATCCGCGTGATGAACAAGGAAGTCGCAGACCTGGCTCGCGTGCTCCTGGTCAGCGCCGAGCGCGTCTGCGAAGCGGTCTCGGGCTTCCGCGATCTCAAGCACCCGCAGAAGATTCTGGACAAGTGCATCGAGATCAACCGGCTCGAGAACGAGGCCGACGCGTTGCTCCGCGGCAGCCTGGCGCGGCTGTTCCGCGAGGAGAAAGATCCCATCACCATCATGAAGTGGAAGGAGATCTACGAGCTGCTCGAGACGGCCACCGATCGCTGCGAAGACGTGGCCAACATCATCGAGGGCGTAGTCCTCGAGAACTCGTGATCCTCGCCGGCACCCGCTGACGCCATGGACCATCAGCTCCTCCTGGTCTCGCTCATCGTGCTGATCGCGCTGGCGTTCGACTTCATCAACGGCTTCCACGACGCAGCCAACTCGATCGCCACCATCGTCTCGACGCAGGTGCTCACGCCGCGCGCGGCCGTGGCGTTCGCTGCAGTGCTCAACTTCATCGCGTTCCTGATCTTTCCGCTGCACGTCGCGGGCACGATCGGCAAGGGCATCGTCGACCCCTCGGTGGTCGACATGGCGGTCATCACGGGCGCGCTGGTCGGCGCGATCATCTGGAATTTGCTGACCTGGTGGTGGGGCCTGCCGTCCAGCTCGTCCCACGCGCTGGTGGGAGGCCTGATCGGCTCGGGCGTCGCCAAGGGCGGCCTGGGCGTGCTGGGTACCGCCAAGATCCTCGAGACCGCGGTATTCATCGTGCTCTCGCCGCTGGTCGGCATGCTCGTCTCGGCCGCGCTCACGGTGGCGCTCGCCTGGCTGTTGCGCAAGGGCACGCCGGGCAAGGTCGACACGTGGTTTCGGCGCTTGCAGCTCGTATCTGCGGGCGCCTTCAGCCTGAACCACGGCGGCAACGACGCGCAGAAGACCATGGGCATCATCGCCGTGCTGCTGTTCTCGCAGGGCTACCTCGGCGAGACCTTTCCGAAGGGCGAAGAGTTCCCGTTCTGGATCGTGCTCAGCTGCCACGCGGCGATGGGCCTCGGCACGCTCTCGGGCGGCTGGCGAATCGTCAAGACCATGGGCTTGCGCTTGACCAAGCTCAAGCCGTTCGGCGGCTTCTGCGCCGAGACCGGCGGCTCGGTGGCCATCTTCATCGCCACTGCGCTGGGCGTGCCGGTCTCGACCACGCACACCATCACGGGCGCGATCGTCGGCGTGGGCGCGGTCAACAAGCCGGGCAGCGTCCGCTGGGGCATCGCCGCGCGCATCCTGTGGGCGTGGGTGTTCACGATCCCGGCCTCGGCGGCCATGGCCGTGGCGACCTACTTCGTGCTGCGCCTGTTGGGCATGTAGACTTTGCGCTCTTGGGCGCGCTCCTCGCCGGCACAGCGATCTCGATCTGCATCGCCTCGGGGCTGACGCTGGCCGCGCTGGTGTTGGCCGCACGGCACGGCGCTGGATCGACCGTAGGCGAGCGCATGTGCGATCGGCTGCTGATGCTGTGTGGACTGGCGGTGGCGCTGGTACAGCTCGCGGGCTTCGCGGGACTCCTGCGTAACACGAGCCTCGTGCTCGCCGCCATCGGCTGCGGCGCACTGGCGTGGCGCCACGGTGCTCGGGCCGAGCTGACGCGCTCGCTCGCGGATCTGCGCGCGGCTGTCGCAGCGTGTCGCGCCTCGCCACAGCTCTGGGCGGTCGGGCTGCTCGGCATGCAACTGGCGACGCGCGGATTGCAGCTTCCCGAGCTGAGCTGGGACGGCCTGACCTATCACCTGACCTACCCCGCGCTCTGGCTTTCGACAGGCAGCTTCGCGCGCTTCGAGGCCGGCGGAGTCTGGGAGCAGTACGAGAGCTTTCCCAAGGCGGGCGAGGCGCTGTTCGCGCTGAGCATGCTGCCGTTTCACGCCGATCACTTCGTGCACTGGGTGAACCTGCCGCTGTGGCTCGGCTGCGGCTGCGCGCTGCGCAGTGCGGCGCTGCGCTTGGGCGCGGGCCGACTTGCCGCTGACAGCTGCGCGGCGCTGGCGCTCCTGTGCCCGGCGCTGAGCGCGTACGTGACTCCCGCGTACGTCGAGGTGCCTACCGCCTTCGCGTTGAGCGCCGCGCTCGCGGCTGCGCTGCGGCTGTTCGGGGCGGAGCCGCCGCGTAGCGCCGGCGACCGATGGTCAGCGGAAGCACAGCCCGTCGCGCTCGTGCCGATGTGGCTGGCGCTGGGGCTCGCGGCGGCGATCAAGGTCACGGGGCTCGCGTACCTGCCGCTCGGCGTACTGGCGACGCTGTTCGCGATGCGCGCGCTGACGCCGAGCGCGTGCGCGCGACCGGCGGCGCTGGGCGTACTGCTCGCGAGTGCCGTGGCAGCCCCCTGGTACCTGCACAACCTGGTGCAGTGCGACAACCCGTTCTACCCCGCGGCGCTGCCCTGGGCGACGCAGGGCCCCGGGGCAGGCACGCTGGCCAACGTCTGGGCCGTGACGGAGAGCTCGGTGCTCAGCCAAAACGCGCTCGCGGACGTGCTCGACCACCTGGCGCGGCCGCCCTGGCAGGTGCGCTATCCGCTCGGACCGGGCTGGCTGTTCCTGTGCGCCCTACCCGCGAGCGTCCTCTCGTGTGCGAGCGGGCGCACGCGCGCGGCGCCGCTCCTGGCTGCAGGCGCGGTGGGCCTCGCGCTCCTGTACGCGATCAGCCCATGGAACGGCGTATTTCGCGAGGCGAACACGCGCTTTCTGATGCCGTCGCTGATGGCTGCGCTGCTGGCCCTGGCCGTGGTGGCCTCGCACGGCCCAGCCTGGCTTGGGCGAGTCTTCCTCTTGCTCGGTTGGGCGCTCGTGCTGCTGCCGCTCTCACACGCGCACTACCTGCGCGACGTGCAGTGGTGGAACCCGGCTCCCGCCGCGGTGCTCGCGCTGCTGGCCGGTGCGATCTCGGCACTCTTCGTCGGCCGCCGCTGGTGGCTGCCAATCGCTGCGAGCTGCCTGGCGTTCTGCTTGCTCTGGGCAGCGCTGAGCGTACGCCAGGCTCATAAGCTGGCGAGCTACTCGCGCGCCATCGACCTGCACCCGGTGTCGATGGCCCCCGAGCTCTGGAGCTTCATCGACACGCTGCCGCCCAGCGCCATCGCGTTCAGCGTGGGCGACGTGAACACGACCGAGGGTTGGTTCTTCTACCCGCTGTTCGGCGCGCACCTGCAACACACGCCGCGCTACGTGGACGTCGAACAGGACGCTGCGCCGGCGTGCCGGCGCCGCGGGCTGATCCGCGATCAGCCCTCCGAGTCGCACTGGCTGCAGCGCCTGCGTGCGCAGCACGTGGGCTACCTCGTGCTCGCGGGCGACCCGATGGAGATGTCGTGGGTGCGCGCGCGACCGGAGCTGTTCCAGCTGGTGTTCCGCGCGCGCGGACACACGGTCTGGCAGGTTCAGCCCGGCGCGCCGGCGACCGGCACGCGATAGGGATCGAACTGCCGTAAGCCGCGACGGGCGGCGTTCAAGCGCGCGAGCTCCGCCGGCGAAAAGCCGAGCTCGGAGCCTTCCGGCATGCGCGCGCGCACGAACACCTCGACCAGGCGCCGGGTGTCTGCGCTGTCCGCGTCGTCGCCACAGTCTTGCCAGACCTCGAACACACGCGCGCGCTTCTGCGCCGGGTCGAGCTCGTGCGCCAGCAGGATGCCTTCCAGCTCGCGTTCCAGATAGCGCCGGCCCGCGGCACGTTCCTTCGCGCGCGCCGCACTCGACAGCTGCTCGCGAAGCTCCGCGGTCTGCTCCAGGAACCAGCGCTTCTCCGCGGAGTACGACTCGTCGCCCATCGCGCGCTGGATGGCGTCAGTCAGGTCGAACTTAGCGCCCACGCCCGGCCCGTTGGTCGCCGGCCCCTGCAGGCTCGCGACCGAATCGTCCGCGAAGCGTACCTGACCGTCGGGCTCGATCTTGGCCGTGAACACGTGACCATTGAAGCGATAGCCGCCGTCCGCTTCGCGGTGCAGGACGGGCGGGTCGCGTGGGGCGAGGTGCGCCAGCGAGCGCGCGCTCTGACGCAGCGATTGGTTCAGGCGATCCTGTGCCAACTCATCGCGCGGGGGCGGCGGCTGACATGCGCCGCCGTTCGCTGCAGGCGGATTGCAGGTACGCGGCAGATTGCTCAGCGACTCGTAGCTGGCCACCGCGGCTCGCCGGGGGCTCAGGTCGGGCGCCGCTCTCGGCTGCGGTGCGCTCGGAGCCGGGAGCTCTGGCGCCGGTTGACTGGCCACGGCAGGTGCAGGTGCTTCTGCCACCGCGACTTGCTCCGCCTCCACCGGCTGCTCGGGCGCCGCGGCCTTGATCGGCGCGCGTCGCGCCTGCCGTGGGCGCGGGAGCTCCGGCTCGCGAGGCGCTGCTGCTGTCGGCGGCGGCGGCGCGCTGGGCTCGGGCTCCGGAGGTGCTGGAGAAGGCTGCGTGACCAGCGTAAATTCCACGTTCGTCTCGAGCCGCGCCGGCTCGATCTTCAATTCGCGCAAACTGAAGGCCCACGCCAGATGCAACGCGCCGGACACGATCGCGAAAACCCAACCACGCTTGTTTTTGCCGATGCGGCTCACGCATCCCCGCGAGCGCGCGGACGCGAGCGGAAAGCTCTCGCTGCCTCAGATCGGTTCCGACACATCACGACCAGGAGGTCAGTAGCATGGATCCTGCAACCGTTGACACCCTGCGCAGCTCGTTTGCCCGCATCGCGGCCCAGAAAGTCGATGTAGCTGCGATATTTTATCAGCGCTTGTTCGAGGTCGCGCCGGGCGTGCGTCCCCTGTTCGAACCCGACACGACCGAGCAGCAAAAGAAGCTGCTGGCCTCGCTGGCCCGGATCGTGCAAACCGTCGACAACCCAGACCAATTGGTCCCGTACCTGTCCGACCTCGGCAGGCGTCACCTGACGTACGGCGCCAAACCCGAGCACTACGCAGTGGTCGGCGAAGTGCTGCTGTGGACCTTCGAAAAGGTACTGGGCCCGGAGTTCACCCCGGAGATTCGCAAGGCCTGGGGTGCCGCTTACGGCGCCGTCGCCGAGCTCATGTGCGAAGCCGCCGAGGGCGCCACCCCCACCTGACCGTTACGCTCGTGCTCGATGGCCGCCATTAGCGGCAGCACCAAACCCGCGCCGAAACAACACATCCGCCGGCGTCCCGGTGAGCGCCTCGATCGCACGCGAGATCTCCCCTCGCTCGCCGAGCAAGCGCGTCACGCTCGCACCCCGCCGCCCACTGCCGAGCGCCGCGATCGGCTGCGACGCCGTCGAGCCCACGACCTCCGCCTCCTCGAGCACCCGCGTCAACTTCCCCAGGTCACCCGCCGCTGCAACCAAACGCGCACCGCGCGCAGGCTCGCGCTTGCCGACCCCTGCACCGCCCAGATTGCGGAAATACGCCCGAGTGATCGCGTCCCGCTCGTCGCCAGCTTCGCCGCTGCGAGCGAGCCCGAGGAAGCTGCGCGCGTCCGCCGGCGAGACGAAGCCTTCTGCCGCGCGTCGATCCTCGCGCTCGCCGGCCACGTCACCTTCCAGGATGCGCATCAGCAACTGCATGGACGACGTGGCTTGATTGCCGCTGAGCGAGGGCATATCGGGCTCCTTTCCTTCCGGAGCCCATCCTCGAGATCCGCCCAAATATTTCCTAGCTATTGATTTTTCCCGGGTTTCAGTACTATTAATTGGGTAAGTGAGCAGCGGCGCCGTTGTGCTACAAGCGCCCGCGTGAACAAGAAGGCAGCCCGCCCCAAGGCCGAGCGTGTGTACGGGCTCTCGGCTGCGCTCGCCGCGTTCGCGCAACGGCCCGACAAGGTGCTCAGCATCGCGCACACCAAGGATGCGCGGCGCGACGTGGCCGAGATGCTGCGCGAGGCCGCGCGCCGGCGCATCGCCTATCGCGAGGTCGACGACGAGGCGCTGACGACCATGGCCGAGTCCGTGCACCACGAGGGCGTGTGCTTGCTGCTGCGGGCCGACCCTGCGCCGAGCCTCGAAGACCTGGCGGCGCGCGTCGGCGCACAGGGCCTGTTGATCGCGCTGGCCGACGTGCAAAACCCGCACAACCTCGGGGCGATCCTGCGCAGCGCGGCCTACTTCGGCGCGCGCGGCATCGTGGTCAGCCAGGACAAGAAGCTGACGGCGGCGGCCCGACGCGTCGCGGAAGGTGGCGCCGAGCACGTGCCCATCGCGCCGGTCGAGGATCTGGCGGCTGCCCTGCGCGCGTTGGCGGATCACGAGTTCACGATCATCGGCGCGGACACGCGCGCCAAGCTCGAGCTCGGCAGCCTGCGCTGGCCCAAGCGCGCGGTGTTGGTTCTCGGCCACGAGCGCGACGGGCTCGGCGGCCCGGTCCGCGCGGCCTGCAAGAGCCTGGTGCGTATCGCCGGCAGCCCGGCGGTGGACTCGCTCAACGTCAGCGTCGCCGCGGGCGTCCTGCTCGCGAGCTTCGCGCAACAGCACGGGATCGGCGC
>DATEOF010000090.1:0-6275 GCA_035274465.1 Polyangiales bacterium | reverse complement strand
CGCGAACGAGACGCGGTAGGCTTCGCCGCTATCGGCTGCAACGACGCCGCGCTGGTCGTGATCGACCACGATGGTGCAGCTGGCTTCGCTGGCGTTGCCATTGCCGTCCACGACGCGCACACCGAGCTTGTAGACGCGACCGTCCTTCGGGCCCTGGCGCTCGGAGCGAACACACACAGCCTCGTGATCCGCGCTGAGCCCGATGTCAGGAGCGTGGTGGCCATCGCCGATGTCGTCGATCGGCTCGTCGCTGCTCGCCCAGACGAATTCGCCGCGCAACGGATTGTCGCAGGCGTCGCGCGCGCTCACGCAATCCGCCACGTCGATCTCGTGGAGCTTGTGGTTCGGCGGCCACAGCGACACGCTGCGGGGCTCGAGCTTGGGCGGCTGCTGCGAGGCGCAAGCCGGAGTGTCGCCGCCGTCAGCGGCGAGCGCGGCAGCGGCGTGCGCGCCAGAGGCAGTGCCTCCTATCGACCCATGTCCGTCTGCGTCGTAGCAACCGGCGAGCCAGAGCATGAGCCCGGCCCAGCCAACCAGCGTGCATGACCTGAGGAATCGCATATCCGAGCAGTGGATCCACCGAGGTGGGCGGTTGAAAAATAATGTGGCAGCCGCCGTCATAAGAACTGGCGCCAGCGCGCATGGCTTTCGGAACCTCACGAAAGCAAACGGGTATTTACCGTGACGAACTGCCGCGAAGGCACGCCAAAGTGTCTGGTATGGGCCATGATGTTCGGCTTCGCCGCTTGCAGCGGCAGTCCGACACCGCCCGCAGCCGGTGACGCACCGTCCGCGGGCAACGCGTCGATGACGAATCCGACCACGTCGATCAACGCCGGGACCACGAGCTCGGCCGCAGGCGCGATGGCCACGGCGATGCCGCAAGCAGGCAGCAGTTCGACGCCGCCCACGGGTGCCGCGGGAAGCTCGACGCCCAAACCCGCGGGCTCTGGCGCTGCGGGCTCACCGACCGCGGGCTCACCCGCCGCTGGTGCACCCGCAGCAGGCGCGAGCGGCATGGCTGGTGGAGGCGGTGCCGCTGGCGCAGCGGGGGCCGCAGGCGCGAGCGGATCGAGCGCACCCTCTCCTGCTCGACCGGCCGCGACCACGCTCTCGCTCCCGATCACCATGGAGCATCACGCCGAAGCGCCGACCTTCAACCTCCACCGCCCCATGGACTTGAACGCGCTGGAACGACCGTTGCCCGTGATCGTGTGGGCGAACGGCGGTTGTTTCCGCAGCGACTTCACCTGGAACCCGCTGTTCGAACGCTGGGCGAAGGGCGGCTTCGCCGTGCTGCACCTCACCGGCGCCGGCGGTGACGACGACATCGCCTCGATGCTGCAGACCACGTCCAAGACCGAGCACGCCGCGCTGATCAAGTGGGTGGTCGAACAAAACAAGAGCGGCATGTACGCGGGCAAGCTGGACATCGAGCGCATCATCGTCGCGGGCAACTCGTGCGGCGGCGTGACCGCGCTACAAGTAGCCGCCGAGGAGCAGCAGCTGGCGGCCGTGTTCGTGCTCTCCGGGTCGAGCGCGGTCGGCTCGACGGACACCAAGGTGATGAAGGCGGTCAAGGTGCCGGTCGGCTTCATCGTCGGCGGTGAAGAAGACATCGCCGGGGCAAATGCCAGCGGCGACTACGAAGCGCTGAACGACGGCATCCCCGCGATGATCGTCAACCGCCGCGAGGGCGATCACCCGACCGTGTCGACCGACACGAAGATCCTGCCCGAGGTGGCCGAGATCGCGCTCAACTGGATGGATCTCGCCGTCAACGGCACGAAGCAAGCGCTGGACGCGCTGAACTCGGCGAACCACTGCGACAAGTGCACGCCGGGCGACTGGATGATCAAGGCCAAGAACCTGGAGAAGCTCCAGAAGTAGCGGCGCGCGCGTCAACGCTTGGCGCGCGGCACAGTCAACGACTGCGGACGCATCGACAGCGGAGGCGTCGATACCTCGACGCTGCCGGACTGCAGGCAGCTGGTGGCTGCCATGAGCATCCCGCTCAGCGCCTCGCGTGGCAGCGTGCTGCCGCAGCGGTAGGCGTGGGCATGCGGCAACCAGCCCAGGATCTCGTCGACCTCGCCGTGCAGTCGCAGCTCGAACGAGCGCGGCGCCAGGACACGCATGCCCGTCACGGCGCTGCGCATCATGCTGGCCCAGAAGCCCACGCCGCCCACGACGACCGCGACGTTGGCGAGCTGGTTCGCGTAGTCGTTCATCAGGCGCACGAAGCCGTCGCGCGCCTCGGACGTCGGCACGCGCGCCTTGTCCTTGATGATGTGGATGTTCGAGAGCATGCGATGCTGAGCGCACGACTCGCGCGTGACTTTCGTCAAGCGATCGACCGCCGGCCCGGTCGCTTGCGACCACCACACGATCAGCTGGACATTCTCCCACCTGCCGATCGCACACACCCCAGGCTCGGTCTCGACCCACACGAAACCGCGCTGAGTAAGCGACGAATCGGCGGCGTCATCGGCCCGCCGCGGAAACCCCATGCCCAGCATCGTAGCTGCTAACCGACTTTGGTCAACGCACAACTTGCAGCCATCAGCGGCAACACACCCGGACATACATCGGGGCGCGCTCAAGCATTGAGATACACACGCGGCACGCGCGTGTTGATGTTGGTCAGCACCTCGTGTGGGATGGTGCCCGCCCAGCGCGCCAATTCTTCGATGCGGATGTGCTCTTCGCCCGCCGCTCCCAGCAGCACCACCTCGTCGCCGTTCCAGGCGCTGTTCCATCCCAGGTCGACCATCACCTGGTCCATGCAGATTCGACCCACCACGCGCCGCCGCGCGCCGCGCACGATCACCTCGGCCTGGCCGCTCATCGAGCGCAGGTAGCCGTCGCCATAGCCGACCGGCAAGGTGATCACGCGCGTCTGCTCGCGCGGCGCCCAGGTCGAGCCGTAGCTCACCGGGCTGTCCGGCCGCACCACCTTGAAGAAGACGACGCGCGTCACCCAGCGCAGCGCCTGGCGTACGGGCAGCGTCAGCTCGATCTCGGGGTTGGGGCTCGCGCCGTAGAACAAGACACCTGGGCGCACGAAGTCGAACCAGCTCTCCGGCAGCTGCAGAATCGCGCCGGAGTTCGCGGCGTGGCGCAGCGGCACCGGCAGCGAGTGCCGCTCGTAAAAGCGCAGGACTTCCTGAAAGCGTTCGAGCTGCAGGCGCGCGTGGGTCAGATCGAGCTCGTCCGCGTTGGCGAAGTGCGTGAAGATGCCCTCGACCTGCACGTGGCGCGCGCGCGCCGCCGCCTCGAGCAGCGCCTCGGCGCTGTACCAGTGCACACCGATGCGCTCCATGCCGGTGTCGATCTTCAGGTGAACCCGGGCGGTCTTGCCGAGCTGGGCGGCGCAGGCGTCGATCGCCGACAGCTTGTCGACGGACGACGCCGTCAGCGTCAAGTCGTGCTCGAGGAAGCGCGGGATCTGCGAGCCGATGATCCCGCCCAGCACGAGCAGCGGCATGCGCACGCCTTCCTGGCGCAGGCGCAGGCCTTCCTCCAGGTACGCCACGCCCGCGTACGGGGCCCCCACCTGCTCCAGCTTCTTCGCGACGGCCACCAGGCCGTGCCCGTAGGCGTTGGCCTTGAGGATCGGCATGACGCGCGCCGGAGCCACGTGCGCACCGAGCACGCGGTAGTTGTCGGCCAACACGTCCAGATCGACCTCGAGCTGCGTGGGCCGCAGGGGATCGTCGGCAACGGTGGGTTCGTGCACGATCGCTTGTTCTAGTGGCAATCGCGCCGCGCGTCGAGAAGGCGGCAGTGCTACACCTGGCCCCATGAAATACCTACACACGATGGTGCGGGTCGCCGATCTGGAGAAGTCGCTGGCGTTCTACTGCCAGGCTCTCGGCCTGCGCGAGCTGCGGCGGCGGGAAAACCCGCAGGGCCGCTTCACGCTGGTGTTTCTCGCGGCACCGAACGACGACGAAGCGCAGATCGAGCTCACGTACAACTGGGACGAGCACGACTACGCAGGCGGACGCAACTTCGGCCACGTCGCCTACGCCGTCGACGACATCTACGCGACCTGCGAGCGGCTGCAGGCTGCGGGCGTGGTGATCAACAGGCCCCCACGTGACGGTCGCATGGCGTTCGTGCGCTCGCCCGATCGAATCTCGATCGAGCTCTTGCAACACGGCGATGCGCTGCCCCCGCGCGAGCCGTGGCTGTCCATGCCCAACACGGGCGAGTGGTAGCCGGCGCACACCTCCCCGCACAGGGCTAGGCGGACTTGCCAACGGCCGCTGCGCGCGCATTTCACAGCAGAGCCCAAGGAGGACGCAATGCGCCTATATTCTTCGGCGTTCGCGCACGAGAAAGAAATCCCCACGCAGTACACCTGCGAGGGCACGAACGTCTCGCCACCACTCGAGTGGACGGGCGTACCCGCGGAAACGGAGTCGCTCGCGTTGATCGTGGACGATCCAGATGCCCCCGATCCAGCTGCACCGACGACCACCTGGGTGCACTGGGTGGTGTTCAACCTGCCGAAGATCACGACCGGCCTGCCCGAAGCCATCCAGGACTTGCCCAAGGCGGCGCAGCACGGCGTGAACGACTGGAAGCGTGCAGCTTATGGCGGCCCCTGTCCGCCGACCGGCCGCCACCGCTACGTCTTCAAGCTCTACGCGCTGGACAGCGTGCTCAAGCTCAAGAAGCCGACCAAGAAGGATCTGGAAGACGCCATGCAGGGGCACATCGTCGGCCAAGCCACGCTGATCGGGACGTACGAGAAAAAATCGCGCTGACCCGCAACACTTCGCCGCCTCCCGCCTCGACCAGGCGGGAGGGTCTGCGCTGCGCCCCCCAGTCGACTAGACGGGCTCGCCGCGCATCGTGCGCGCGATGCTGGCGCGCGCGCGATGCAGCCGCGCACGCACCGAGCTCGGCTCGATGCCGAAGACTTCGGCCAGCTCGCGGCTGTCGAGGTCCTCGGTGTAGAAGAGCTCGATCAAGATCTGATCGTCGAGCGGCAGCTGTTCGAGCGCGACTTCGAGCGCCTGTTCCTGCTCGCGTCGCATCAACTGCCCGGTGGCAGAGGTGCGCACGTCCACCAGCGACGTGACGCTGAAGTCCAGGCGATCGCGGCGCTGACTGCGCTGCCTGAAGTGCCGGTACAGCTCGTGGCGCGCGATCGTGAACAGGTACGTGCGGAAGCTGGATTCACCGCGGATGCGCTGGTAGCTCTCGGCGCAGGCCAGCAGGGTACGCTGGATCAACTCGTCCGCGTCGGGCCCCACCTTGTGCTCGAAGAAGCGCAGCAGCGCCTGAAAGTGTCGGCCGAGGAGCGCGTTTCCAGCGTGTTTGTCCCCCTCGCGCCAGGCATTCAGCAAAGCCAGATCAGTCATAGCGTCCATCGGTCGCCTCGTTCAACAGCGGTGCATAAGCTGCGAGGAATCGGCGCGGCACGGCCAGGCCCTTCCCTCGCAGTGCACGCAGCAGCTCGCCTTGCCCATCCCGGTCCCCCCGAAGCTGACAAACCAGCCACCGGCTACCTGCTGCGTACCACGCACCTATGTGCCCCTCGAGCTCCCCAGCGTTCACGACTAATTGCTGCGCCGCGTGTTCTCTCCGCCCTTCCACCCCATCGGCCCACGCCCGCAGCTGATCACTGAGTAGCCTGGGCCAGCGCAAATTTTCTCGCTCGAGGGTTCGTGCGACGGCTCGCACCTCGTCCACACCCCGCTCGCCGTGCGCCTGGGCTGCGGCCAGGGCGAACAGGTATCGGATCTCGATGCGCAACCAAGGTACCAGCAAGAAGCCGTGGGAGCGCATGCGGCGCAACGCGACCTTGAGCCGCTGGTACGCCACCTCGGGTTTGCCCTCGAACAGATCCGCCCGCGCTTGGCCACCGGCGGCGACCCAGTAGATGCCATCGCGCTCGCCGGCGCCGACCAGCGCGAGCGCATGATCGGCCTCCGCGCGCATGCGCGCAGGTTGACCGGCGGCGAGCAGCGCGGTGACCAGGTACATGCGCGTGCCTGCCTCGGTGAAGCGATCGCCGCGCTCGGCGGCATCGCGCACGATCTGCAGGAGCTCGCGCTCCATCTGCCCGCCCCGGCCGAATTCGAGGATCAGCCACATGCAGCGCGCCTCGGTGAGCTCCATCTGCACGCCGCGGCCATGGGCCTGGAACAGCTGCACCGCGCGCGCCGCGTGTCGCGCCGTCAGCGGGCGATCAGTGCGCGTCGCTGCCACGGCCGCGGCCACCGCCGAGACGCGCGCGTGGAGCAGCGGATCGGGCACCC
>DATEOF010000089.1:0-23128 GCA_035274465.1 Polyangiales bacterium | reverse complement strand
CGAAGCTGCCAGCGGCGCGAGACCAAGGACTCGTCACGGGCACCCAGGGGTTTACGCCTGCGCGCGAAGCGGAAGGCGCCACACGGGTAATCGAGCTGCAGGGAGACGCGTTTGGGGAGCCGCGCTGAGACGAAGGCGCGATTGCTAGTACCTGTTCCTAGTTGCTAGGTCGCCTGCGTCGACCAAGCCGGGCGAGCCCGAGACGAACTAGCAACTGATATGATTGGACCCGTCAAGTTGGATCTCGTCTTCTTCTTCATGCGGGCCTCCTTTGTCTGGGGTCGGAAGGTCAAGGCAACGAGGGACGGCTTGGTCTAGCGACGGTTGATCAGACTGATATTCGCGGATTGGGTACCGCATGACCTGATTCGTCGGGGGCTGCCTCTCTCTAGGAGCGGGCGTGGGGCCAGTGGCCGTGCCCATAGTTGCTAGCGAGGATTCCCCTTTCCGTGCCGAGCTCGTCTCCTTGCTGCCTTCACCCTCCGACTGTCTCGAGAATCGAAAACGTCGTCTAAGCAGCTTCGAGCACGGGCTGCCTTCCAATCGCCCAAATGAAGCCCGCGAGCTCGCGCGCGAGCGCGGTGACCGTCTGCTGCTTGCTCTTGCCTCGTCCGAGTAGTCGCCGATAGCGGCGATGCAAGCGCTGCTGCGCCTTCCAGGCGATGTCTCGAACTCCGGTCGAGACGCCGTTGTTGCGCCGGCGGATCTCGTAGCTCATCGCCGGTTTGTGCCGATAACTCCACGCGGACTCCACCAGCGTCTTGCGCACGTGTTGATTCCCCGTCCGCGTAATGCCGCCGCGTTTCTTTGTCCCGCCGCTGGAATGTTCAGAAGGAATCAGTCCGACGTATGCCATCAGTTGAGGAGCCGAGCTGAAGCGGCTCATTTCCCCGAGCTCGGCCGCGATCGTCACAGCCGATACGAGCTGGACCCCGCGCAATGCTTGCAGCGCTTTAACTAGCGGTTTGAGGCTCCACGTCTCCACCATCTCCGCAATGTCGCGGGTGAGCAGGACCACGCGCTGCGTAGCCTTCACAACGGTATCGAGGTAGTTCTCGAGCACGCGCCGCTGTGCCTCGATCTCGAAATGCTGCTTGCGGATCCAGTCGAGGTGGCGCTGCGACCAGCTTGTGCCGGAATAGCGATAGCCATGCCGCAGCAAGAACTTCGAGAGCTGATGGCGTGCGGTACGCTCTGCTCGCTTGGCATCTTCGCGAGCGCGTTCCAAGTCTCGCATGGCTTCCGTGTGCTCGTCCGGGACGTGCACGGCCGTCAGGTCTCCGCTGCGCAGGAATCTCGCCAGCTTGACTGCGTCGCGTGGGTCGGTCTTGACTCGATCCCCTGCCTGCTTCGGTATCAGCGAGGGGGCGACCACGATGCACTCGATTCCGGCTGCGCAGAGCGTCCGACACAGCCCAAACCCGGTCGGCCCAGCCTCGTAGCAGCACCGCAGCTGTCCATTGGACCCGAGCTTCTTCAGCTGCTTCAGAAGTGCTCGAACCTCGTATGGCACCGTAGCCACGACCTGCGGCACGCTGCCGTCTTGATCGGCGACCGCGATGGCAATCGTATCCTTGTGGACGTCGAGTCCTACGAATCGTACCTTGCTCATTGGACCAGCCTTCCGCTGCGGCTCTGCGCCACTGTGTTTAGCGATGCGGCAGCGTAACCCGCGCTTATTCGGAAGCGCTGGTCCAATCATTTTGTCTAGGAACAGAAACGCGAACACGGAATGAAAACCGCCAGGCGCGCTGTTGCTAGTTCGAGTTCATGTTCATGTTCCTAGTTTTTCTCTGATCCACCCTACGGCGCGATGAACAGCTGCCCCGGCACAGTGTTGAACGAGATCTTCTCGACACTGCCGATCTCCGCGCTGTGCAGGCGCCCCAGAGTCGGTGTTTCGTTCGAGAGCTGGTCCTTGGCGATGCGGTAGACGTATCCGGCGCCGCCGGGCAGCCACAGGTTGCCGCCTTCGTCGAGCGCGAGATCGGTGACCAGAGCCTCGACGCCGATCTTGAGGTAGCGCGCCGGGATGATCGGATCGTCGGCCAGGGCACTCGCCGAGAGCTCGGACTTGCTGAAGCGCACCAGGGCGTTCGGGCCGAAGTAGCCGATCCAGAGGTTGCCGTCGGGGTCGAACACCATGCCTTCCGGCTCGCCCAGGCCGATCATCACAGGTCCCGGTTGCTGCGCGAAGATCAGCACGTCCGCGGCGCCTTCGTAGTTGCTGTTCAGCCGTCCGCTACCGAACTTCGCGACCGCACCTTCGCCATCCGCGACCCAGAGGTTGCCGTCCGCGTCGAACGCGAGGCCGCTTGGCGACTTCGTGCTGGAGCTCTTGATGGTCACCGCGGAGGGGGGCGATCCCGAGGCGTCGAGGCGCTCCGGGGAGAGCTTGACCACGCGCCCGAGCGTGGCTACCCACATCGCACCCTTGGCGTCGAACGCGATCGCTCGCGGGCCGCAGGGCAAGGCCTCGTCGCAGATGGCCGACCCCTCGAGCACGATGTCGGGTGCGGCGGTCGAGGTGCTGCCGAGCCGCGAGCTCGCGTACGCGACCAGCTTGCCGGTGTTGGTGCCGACCCACAGCCGGCCCTTGCCGTCCACGCGGATCGGCCCGACGTTGTTCAGCTTCGGCGACAGGCTGACGCTCGGCGTCTGATCGCCCAGCGTGCTCAGCTGATCGGCATCGAACGCCATGACTTGCGCGCCGTCGCCGTTGCTCTGCGTCAGCCACAGCCGCTGTGAGCCCGGCTCTCGCGCATACACGACGCGTACATTCGTAGTCTTGCCCGCGAGCACGCAGACCTCTGCCCCGCCCGGCAGGCTGCCCTGATACGCGGGGCCGACCAGCGAGCTGACCTTGCGCACGCGGCGCAGCGCGATCCGATACGTGCCCGCGCGCAGCGTCTGGGTGCCGCTGGCCGTGATCACGTCCGAGGCCGCCTCGCTGCCGCGCAGGATGCGCACCTCGGCCTTGACGCCGTCTTCGATCTCGATCTCGAGCTTGAGCATGCCGTCGCCGCCCCCGCTCGGGCAGGCGCCGGCGTCATCGCCTGCGCCACCATCGTCCCCCGGCTCGTCCGGGCGCGCGTCTCGATCTGTACCTCCAGCGTCCTTGCCGGTGGTCGGTTCGTCGTCGCCGCAACCTGCGAGCAGCAAGGAAAGTCCGAGTAGCAACGAGAGTTTCGAGTTCATGTTCGCATCGTAACCGGCGGCTTGTCGCAAACCGGCAACGATGCCGTGCGCGCGGCGCAGATCGTTACGACCGCAGCCTACAGCTGCACAGACCTCCGCATATCGTGCCTGGGCTGTGCTAGAGCACGCGGATGCAGATCGACCCCGCCGTCGCCCCGCTCTTCAAGCGCTTCCAGCTGCGAGACCTGACGCTCTCGAACCGCATCGTCATGGCTCCGATGACCCGCAGTCACTCGCCGGAGGGCCAACCGACGCAGGCCGTCGTCGACTACTACCGGCGCCGCGCCGAGCACGGCGTGGGGTTGATCATCACCGAGGGCACGACCATCGATCACCCGGTGGCCACGGGCGATCCGAACGTGCCCCGCTTCCACGGCGAGCTGTCGCTCTCGGGCTGGCGCCGGGTGCTCGAAGCGGTCCACGGGGCCGGTGGCCGGATCTTCCCGCAGCTCTGGCACGTGGGCAGCACGCGCCGCCCTGGCACGCTGCCGCATCCCGACCAGCAGAGCGTCGGCCCCTCGGGCCTGATCGCGCCGGGCAAGAAGAAGGTCCGCGAGATGACCGAGCGCGACATCGCCGACGTGATCGAGGCCTACGCCACGGGCGCTCGCTCGGCGCGCGAGCTGGGCTTCGACGGCGTCGAGCTCCACGGAGCTCATGGCTACTTGATCGATCAGTTCTTCTGGGAAGGCCTCAACGTCCGCGAAGACAGCTGGGGCGGCTCGCTGCTCGGGCGCACCCGCTTCGGCAGTGAAGTGGTGCGCGCCGTCCGCCGCGCCGTCGGCCCCGACTTTCCGATCGGTCTGCGCTACTCGCAGTGGAAGCCGCACGACTACAACGCCAAGCTGGCGCGCGACCCGAGCGAGCTCGAAGCGTTCCTGGCGCCGCTGGTGGATGCGGGAGTGGACATCTTCCACGCCAGCACGCGCCGCTTCTGGTTGCCGGAGTTCGAAGGTTCCGAGCTGAACCTGGCGGGTTGGACCAAGAAGCTGAGCGGCAAGCCGGTGATCACGGTCGGCAGCGTGGGCCTGGATCAGGAATTCATCGGAGCGTTCGTCGGCGTCGGCGCGCAGACGCGCGGCCTCGAGGAGCTCGTGGCCCGCATCGAGCGCGAGGAGTTCGACCTGGTCGCCGTGGGTCGCGCGCTGTTGCAAGACGCGCAGTGGGCGCAGAAGGTCCGCGAGGGACGGCACACGGAGATCCGCGCGTTCGACGCCGCCAGCCTCAAGCAACTGCAGTAGCGTCAACGCGGCTTGAGCCGCGCCAAGACTTCGCGGCCCAGCTCTCGGCCGCGATCTCTGGCGGCGGTCACGCAGGCCCGGAAGGCCTCGCGAACCCTGAGCGCCTCCAGCGTCTTCACGCCCGCCTCGGTCGTGCCGTTCGGGCTCGTCACCTTCCGGCGCAGATCTGCGGGCGCCTCGCCGCTCTCGTGTAACAGCTTGGCCGAGCCGTACACGGTCTGCAGCGCGAGCGCGCGCGCAACCTCGTCGCTGAGACCGACTTCGCGTCCGGCCTCGAGCAGCGATTCGGCGAGGTAGAACACGTACGCGGGCCCGGAGCCGCTCAGGGCGGTGACGGCGTCGAGCAACTCCTCGGCCACCTCGACGACCACGCCCACGCTCTCGAAGATCGCGCGCGCGCTCGCCAGATCTTGCGCCCCCGCGCCGCTACCAGCTGCGACCGCGGTCGCTCCCGCACCGACCAGCGCCGGGGTGTTGGGCATCGCCCGCACCACGCGCCGGCCGGGGAGCTGAGACTCGATGACCGCGATCGGTACGCCCGCGGCAATACTGACTACCAGCGTGTCGGGGCCGACGTGCGGGGCCAGCTCGGGGAGCACGGCCGGCAGCACCTGGGGCTTGACGCTCAGCACGATGATCTCGGCCTGGCAGGCGCGCGTGTTGTCGCGTGTGGTGACGATGCCGTACTTGTCCGAAAGCGCTCGCAGCGCCTTGTCCTCGACGTCGCTCGCGATCAACGAGTCGGCGCGGGCGCTGCCGCGCGCCAAGAGCCCCTGGATCAAGGCGCTGGCCATGTTGCCCGCGCCGATGAACGCGATACGACGGTCCTTCGACATGCCGCGCAATCTACTCCGAGCAGCCTCGGCGTCAAAACGGTTCGAAGCAGTCGTAGTTGTGCTGGGACGCGATGCGGCCGTCGCGGAAATGCAGGAACATGCCGAATGCCGCGCGCAGAGGTTGGCCCGCGGGGGTCGAGCCGAAGGCGATGTTGAAGCGCCCGGTCCAGTCGACCTCGAGCGCGACGTCGTCCCCCGCCGCGATGGCCTTGCGGATGCTGTAGCGCTGCTCGAGCGAGATCTGCGCCGCCTTTTCGGTGTTGGCGATGAGCTGGGCCAGGCCAAGGGTGCGGCCGCTGGGGTTCAGCTTGTTCGGGTACTCGCGGTGCTCGAAGTCGGGCGCGAACAGCGAGCCGATCTCGGGGTCGCGCAGGTTCTGCTCGAGTAGCGAGAGGTAGCGCCGGGCGACGGCGAGATTGTCCTGGGGATCGCTGGGCATGGCAGGCTCCTTGATTACACAACCGCGGTTGGGTATATTGCACAACTATGGTTGTGAATCAAGTCGAGGACCCACTCGATCAGACGCCGCTCGACCCCGCCGCGCTCGATCTGCTCCAGCTCGGGCTGTTCGCCGGCATGGCCGCCAACCAGAAACTCCGCGAGCGCCTGGCGGCCAGCGGCGTGCGCGGCGTGCGTGACTCACACGGCTTCATCATCCAGCACCTGCTGCGCGGCCCGCACTCGGCCTCGGAGCTGGCAGAGTTGCTGGGCATCAGCCAGCAAGCCGTCTCCAAGAGCCTCGCCGAGCTCGCCCGCTGGAAGCTCGTGCAGCCTGCGCCGAGCGACGACCGCCGCGTGCGCAAGCTACGCCTGTCAGCCCGCGGTCGGGCGGTGGTCACGACCTCGCGCACGCTGCGCCGCGAGCTGGAGGCCGAGCTGATCGACGCCTGCGGCGAGCAAGCGTACGCGCAGGCGAAGTCGGTGCTCCTGACCGCGCTGGACGCGCTGGGCGCCCTGCCAGCCATCCGCGAGCGCAAGCTGCGACCTTGAAGGCTCGGCCGGTGTAGAGTCCGTGCCATGACATCGCGCACGGCCCGACTCTCGGACTGGCTGGACCGCCTCCAGCGGGGGCGCGCCCAGGCCAGACGCGGCTGGCTGCAGCACGGCGAGCTCGATCAGGACTGGGTGGACGGCGTGCGGCGTCTGCTCTCGGACGAAGGCGAAGAACTCTGGGTCGAGGCGCAGCGCGAACGCGCGTGGAGCCCGGCCGAGCTGCGTGCGTTCGAGCAGCAGCGTGCCCATCTAGCGTTTCGCGCCGAGCTCGCGCGCGCGGCGGGACCCCTGACGAAGCTTGCGCAGCACACCTACGCGCTGCCATTCGGCCGCGAGCAGCCCCAGGCGCTCGTGACCGGGCTGCTCGGCGAGGGGAGCCTCGAGGGGCGCGAGCAGCGAGCCGCGGCGTTGGCCAGGGCCACCGAGGATCTAGCGCCGCGGCTGATGGAGATCCGCGCGCGCGCCCTGGAGCGCTTCGCTTCGCTGCTGAAGACGGCGGAGCCCGCGCCGCCGGATCCGCTGCTCGCAGCCATCGCACCGCCGCCGCCAGCAGCGGCAGCGCCCGCAGCCGAGGCCACCCCTGCGGAAACCGCAGAGCAGCTGCTCGCTGCGACCGACGACGCCGCGCTCGAGCTCACGCGCTGGCTGGTGCGCAACACCGGGACCGGCCGCACGCTGCACTGGCACGTGCTGCTGCGCGCGCTGCGCGCGCCGGAGTACGACGGACTGGTGAAGCCTGCGCGGCGCTGGGTGTGCGTGGCTCAGGCGCTGCGCGGGCTCGGCTTCGAGCGCGACTTGAATGCCCGGCTGCGCGCAGAGTCTGCAGCGAACGCGCTCGATCCGCGCGTCCGCGTGCTCGCCCTCGACGTGCCGGGCGACATCCGCGTGGTGCAGAGCGCGACCAACTTCGGGCTGGCGTCGGATGTGTACGCGGCGCAGGGCGCGGCCGCCGGCCTCGCGCTGGCGCTGGTCTCGCCCGCGCTGCCCAACGTGCTGCGCTGGCCGCTCGGTGCCGGGGTCGCCGATGCGCTCGGGGTGGCATTCATGCAGCTGCGCGCGGATCGCGGCTATCTCTCGCGGCTCGAGGGGCTCGAGGCGCCTTGGCTGGAACGCGCCGCGCGCCATGCGGCCATCCTCGTGTTGCTCGAAGCTCGTCTGCAAGCCGCGCTCGTGATCGCCGAACGCGAGCCGGCAGGCGACGAGAACGAGCAGGCCCGGCAGCTGACGGCGGCACTGGAACGCGCGTTGTGTGCGGAGTTGCCGCCGGGCGTTGCGACCTTGTTCGCCTGCGACGCTCCGCCGGACAGCTCCGCGTTCGAGGCCGTTCAGACGGGTCTCGGCATGCAGATGGCGTTGCGCGAGCGCTTCGACGAAGATTGGTACCGGAACCCGCGCGTCGCCGACGTGCTGCGCGGTGCGGCCACGCGCGCCAATACCCTGGCGCTCGCGGTTTTGCGCCAGGAGTTGAACGTGGCGGCGAACGCCGGCTCGCGGCGCTTGATCGAGCTGCTCGAGTGACGCAAAACTGAGAGGCACGAAGGGGAGACATGTCGAGGTCAGCTTGGGTGGCGTGGTTTTCGGCACTGAGCGTCTGCGCCGCTTGCAGCGAGGAGCCTGCGCTGGTCGAGCCGGTCAACAGCCAGCGCGGTTGCATCACCGACGAACAATGCGAAGACGGTGAGCTCTGCGTGTTCCGTCTGTGCAGTCCTGGCTGCGAGAGCGGCTGTGCCAGCGGCCGCGCGTGCTTCGATCTGGGGCGCGGCTCGGCCTGCTTGCGGCCCGACGACAATGCTTGTGTCGATGACAGCGACTGTCCGAAGCAGACCGCGTGTATGCGCGGCCGTTGCTCCAGCCCGGAGTGTCGCGGCGACGCCAGTGACGCGTGCCCGGGTGAGTGCGACATGGGGTTGTGTCACGGCGGGCTCGCCGAGGATGGCGGAACGAGCAAGCCGAGCGATGCGGGCACACCCGAGACGTGCAAGCCGGGGGCGACCCGCTGCAACGACAACGTGGTCATGCGCTGCGATAGCGGCGGTCGTTTTCGCGACGAGCAAACCTGCGCGTATCAGTGCAAGAACGGCGCTTGCGTCGGCAGTTGCCGCGCGGGCGAGCAGCGCTGTCAGGACCGCACGCGCCAGTCCTGCGACGACAAGGGCAACTGGATCGACATCGAGGTCTGCCGCAACAGCTGCACGCCCGGCGCTTGTACCGGCGGCGGTGCTTGCAGCGAAGGTGCACGCTCGTGCAACGGCACGTCGGTGATGGTCTGCCGGCGCGGCCAGCTGGTAGAGGCGCAGCGCTGTGACTTCCTGTGCCAGGCGGGTGCTTGCACCGGCTCGTGCGTGCCGGACTCGCACCAGTGCCGCAGCAAGACGCTCTACACCTGCGACGCCGCGGGTGCCTGGAGTATGCCGGTCGACTGCCCGAATGCCTGCGTCAACGGCGCGTGCAGCGGCGATTGCCAGCCCGGTACCCAGCGCTGCGCCAGTGGGAACAGCTTTCAGCTCTGCAACAACCGCGGGCAGTGGAGCCCGGGTGTCGAGTGTCGCGGTCAGGCCTGCAAGGACGGTGAATGCACGGGAGAGTGTTCGCCCGGCGCTGCGCGCTGCGAAGGCGGCACCAGCCTGGCGACTTGCTCCGCGAGCGGCGAGTGGAGCTCCGCGGAGGCGTGCCCGAACCAGATCTGCAGCGGCGATCGCTGTTCGGGTATGTGCGCGCCGGGCAGCACGCGTTGCCGGCCCGACGCGACGCAGCAGCCGCAGCTCTGCTCGGCGCAGGGCAGCTGGCAGGACGCTCCGCGCTGCGCGGCGAACCAGGCGTGCGTGAATGGCACGTGCGGGGGCGTGTGCGCGCCCAACCTCAAGCGCTGCGATCCGCTGGATGAGCACAGCGTGCAGACCTGCATGCCCAACGGCCAGTGGAGCGTCGCGACGCCGTGCCCCGACGCGTTGGTCTGCGACGATCGAGCCGAATGCGGCGCCGTTCCCAGCTGCCCGCCCGATGCCAGTCCCGACTGGTACGCGCCCGGCGCCGGCGCCAACCGCGTGTTGAACGATCCGCGCTGGGGCGGCGCGCTCGATCGATTCGCCGGAGGCTCGGAGTCGGATCCGAACGCCGGTGGCTACGCGATCGTGTTCGATCGCCCGTCCGGGCAGCTGGCGGTCAGCCTGCGCGCGCTGGCAGAGGACATGGCGGGCGCGCAGGACTACGTCTTCTTCGGCGTTCGTTCGGACACGGTGGGCGCGGCCGTGCGCCTTCCGCTCGCGGTCGAGCCTGGGGCGAGTGATCCACTCCCTCTCTCGGGCGGGACCGCATACGAGCTCGTCGGCAACGCCTGGGAGGAGTCGCAAGATCCGATCTGGTTGCAACACGTCCGCGCCTGGGTGATGAGTCCCGAGGCTTCGTGGGCAGTGAGCTTCCGCGTCGACCTGGCGACGATCGGCATCGACCCGGCGTCGCCGGTGCGCGTTGGCCTCGGTCTTCACGTAGAGAACATGTCGGCCGAGTACAACCCGGCCACGCCCGCACAGCTGATGGCCGACATGCCGCCCGGCGGTATGTCGCGCAACTGGCCGGCCCTCGATCTGTCGGCGGTGAAGTGCACGGAACGAGTGCGCCTCCCCTGACGCAGCTGATGGCGGCGCACGGCGTCCGCCGCTGATGGCTGCGAGGGTAGGGCCGGTGCAGGCTGGCCTGCGGCTGCTCTCGGCATGGCAAGTGTAGCCAGACAGGTGAGGCGGTTTGGATGCACCCCCCAGCTTCAGAGCGTGACACGCTGGTAGCTCGCGCAAAGTTTCATGGCCGGTTCAAGCTACCTCAATCAGCCCGCGGATTCGCCGCGGGTGTTGGGGTAGGATGCGCCATTGTGCTCGAACACCGCGAACTCGATCACGAGGTCTCGTCGGAGATCGCCCTGCCGCTGACGGCTGCAGTGGCCGGCTGCGGGATCGGGCTCTGGGCGATCGACGCGCACGGCACGTTCCGGGCCGATCGAGCGACGCTCGCCATCTGGGGTCGCTCGTACGAGGAGCTCGCCGACAGCGATTCCGACGCACCCGTGTGCTTCGTGCACCCGGAGGATCGCGCGCGGCTCGAGGTGCTGCTGGGACGCGCCACCGACCTCGGTCACGACAACGAGTGCACGTTTCGCGCGCTACAGCCGGACGGCAGCACGCGTTGGCTGTTGTGCCGGCGCTCGGCATTCGCGGACGAGACGCACGGCGACCTGATGACCGGCATCGTGCTCGACTTGAGCTCGCTGCGTCGCGCCGAGGACAGCCGGCAACGGCTGCGTGCGTCCGAGGCAGTGGCGACCCTGGCTGCGCGCCTCGCGCACGACTTCAACAACCTGCTGTTCGCCATCCTGGGTAACGCGACGCTGGCGCTCGGCACCGTGCAGCTCACCAGCGACCATCCGATCCGCGAGAGCCTGCGTGAGATCCAGCGCGCCGGCGAGCGCGCGTCCGAGATCGTGCAGCGGCTGTCTGCCTTCGCGCGTCCGGTGCAACCGCGCCGCCAGCGCATCAAGCTGTCGGGCTCGCTGGCGGGTGCGATCGGGGTGCTGCGCGATCGGCTGCCGTCGGCGGTCACGCTGCGCTCGCAGCTGCCGGACAACGAGCCGCTGGTGTCGGCCGATCCCAAGCTCGTTCAAGACGTGTTCGCGTTCCTGCTGATGAACGCGGCGCAAGCCATGGAACACCGCGGAGGCGAGGTCGCGATCGAGCTCGAAGACCTGGTTCTCGCCACCGAACCCTGGCTGCACGAGTTCGCGCTCGCGCCGGGACGCTACGTCGACCTGCGCGTGCGCGACACCGGCGCCGGCATGGATCCCTCGACCGTGCGCCGGGCCATCGAGCCGTTCTTCTCGACTCGGCCGAAAGGCGCAGGCATGGGTCTCGGCCTGTCGATCGCCCACGGCATCCTGAAGTCGCACGGTGGCGCGCTGCGCATCGAGAGCGTTCCGGGACGCGGCACGACCGTGCACGCGTACTTTCCGCAGCTCTGATCGGGCTCCAGGCCCAGGCTGCGGGGTGCGGGATCATGTCCACCGCCTCGCGGCGACTGTCTCGGTCTCCCGGGAAGAGGATCAACAGGAAGGTAGGAAGGCGGGAAGCAAGAGTCGTTTTGCTCCGCGGGCTTGCATTGACCTGCTCAGCGCGTCCGCGGCAGCACAAAAACTCGTCTCGCCTCCCCGGCTTCCCGACTGATCCCTCTCGGGGCGTCCGGGCTGCGAGCTCATCCGCTCTTCAGCCGAAGCCTGCAGCCCCAGATGCCTGATTTCAGCCGTCGAGCCAGCCGCGCAGCACGTCTGCGCCGCGCGCGAGCTTGGTCGCGAACTCGGCCTCGTGCGCGACGAAGCAGCAGTTCGGGTGCTGGCGCCACACCTCGCGCAGCTGCGCATCCACGCGCACCGCAGCCTCGAGTGTCTCCGAACGCGTGGGGTTGCCGGCTTCGATCGACAGGCCGCCCATGGCGGCAGTTTCCAGGAACAACACCGCTTCGTAGCGCTCGATCTCTCTGCGCCAATCCAGGCCCATGGCCGTGAAGAACGCTGCGGGCCCCTCCGGCCAGTAGCCGGCGCCGTCCGGCACGCCGCGATCGCACAGCAAGACCTGGCCGCGGGCGCAGCGCGAGGCGTGGATCGACTCGAGGTTCTGCTGCACGGCGAAGATGGCGCGCTGCACGGAGCGGCGCTCCTCCAGGTTCTGCACGCCGGGAAATACGTGCTGGAACAGCAGCGTCGCGACCTCGGGCACGCCGACCAGGCGCTCGGCGTGCGAGCCGACGAGCTCGCGCCAGACGCTGGTCTTGCCTGCGCCTGGGCCACCCGTCACGACGATCCTGCGCAGCGTCATCCCGCTCACTCTGTGCCGTACAAACGATCGCCGACATCCCCGAGGCCGGGCACGATGAAGCCGCGACCGTCGATCTCGGGATCGATCGCACAGGTGTATACCGGCACGTCGGGGTGCTCGTCGTGAAAGCTGTCCACGCCGCTCTGGTGCGCGATCAGGCAGGCGAACTTGATCGAGCGCGCGCCCGACTCGGCGACGCGCCGCACCGCCGCGGCCGCCGAGCCTCCGGTCGCCAGCACCGAGGAGATCACCACCGCATCGCGCTGCGGCATGCCGCTCGGCAGCTTGAGGTAGTACTCGACCGAGGTGCGTAGCTTGCGATCGCGGTACAGACCGATGTGACCGACGCGCGCCGAGGGCAGCACGGTGAGCATGCCGTCCAGCACGCCGAGGCCGGCGCGAAGGATGGTCACGAGCACCTGCTTCTTGCCGTCGAGCTCCACGCCTTGCGCCGTGCCGAGCGGGGTCTCGACCGCGATCGGCTTGAGCGGGGCGTCGCGCATGATCTCGTACGCGAGCAGCGCGCCGATCTCCTGCGTGAGCATGCGAAAGCCGCGCGTGCTCAGCTCCTTGTTGCGCAGCAAGGTCAGTTTGTGCTGCACCAGCGGATGATCGAGGATGTGAAGATCGCGGGCCATGGGGTCTCAGAATACCGTGCCGTCGCTGATCACGCGGATCGGCGGCATCGCATCGCGGCGCTTGGCGGTGGCCAGCCGGCGGCCGGCCGCCCACGTGCCGCCTTCCAGCACGGAGACCAGCGGCAGGCGCTCCTCGCGCAGCGACAGCTCCGCGCGTACCAGGGGCGCCAGTCGATCCAGGAGGGCCAAGGTGAGCGCGCGCCACTCGACGACCAGCTCGGACCCGACCTCGTGCGCCTCCTTGAGCACGCCGGGGTGCTTGGGCACGAGCACGTCGGTGTCGATGAACAGGCCGCCGTTGCGGTACTCGGCCAGGCCGGTCAGCTGATCCAGCGCGCGCACCGCCACGCCGGCCACCTTGAGCGGCCGAATGAGTGAATAGGTCAGCCACTGCGTGAGCTTGTGAAACGGCACCAGCCCCGCTCCCTCGCCCTCGCCGCCAGCAGCTGCATGCTTCCAGACATCACCCAGCGGCTCGCCGCCCAGCGACAGACGCCCCGGCCAGATCTCGCTCAGCTGCGAGAGCAGCGTGGTGAGCAGGAACGGCGCGCTCACCGAGTGGGCTCCGCCTTCGGCGTGGCGCAGGCAATGGTCCAGCAAATTCCCGGGCCGGCCCGGCGTGCCGAACACCTCGGGGTGCGCGTGCAGCGCATGGCCGAGCGCGCGCAGCACGTGCAGCCGGCCCTCGACGCCGACCAGTGGATTGTCCGGTCGCACCTGAAACGCCTTCACCAGATCGGCCTCGGTTACGGCCGATAGGCCCGCGGCATCGACTTCGTACGGCCGCCGGCGGCCGGAGAGCGCCCCGCTCTTGACCCAGGCCAAGCTGGCCACCGCCAGGCCCTCGGAGCGGCCGAGGCGCAGGTTCACGCACGGCTCGAAGTAGTGCCAGGCCGTGCCCGCGCCGGCGTCGAGCAGCACGCTGGTCAGCACCACGTCGATCAACAGGCGCGCCTGCTCGGCCTTCGTCTCGTGGGCCACTGCAGCCATCAGCTGCGAGGAGCGCGAGACGCCGCTGCTGTCGAAGTGCGTCATGCGCCCGTGCTCGGGCACCTCGAGGCTCGGGTAGCGCTCGCGCGTGACCTCGGCGGTGTAGCGCGCCGCCGCCTTGAGCCGACCCAGCTCGACGTCGAAGTGTCGCAGCTGGCCGCGCAGGCCGGCCTGCAGGATGTGCTCGCAGCGCGCGCGGATCGTGCGCGGATCTCGTAGCTCGGCGACGGCGTGCGCCGTGTTCATTCTTCCAGCCCCCGGCCCTTGATGGTGGCCAACATGTCGGGCGGCGGCACCGAACCTTCGGTGTAGTAGCCGGCGGCGACCTTGGCGTCGATCTCCACGCGCGCGTCGGCCGGCACCAGCTCGTCCGGGATCTTCACGCGCTTGCCGATGGTGATGCCCGAGCCCGTGATGGCGTCGTACTTGACGTTGCTCATCGAGACGAAGCGATGGATGTGGGTGATGCCGAGCCAGTGCAGGACGTCGGGCATCAGCTCCTGGAAGCGCACGTCCTGCACGCCTGCGATGCACTCGGTGCGCGCGAAGTACGCGTCGGCGCGGTCGCCGCCCTCCTGACGCTTGCGCGCGTTGTAGACCAGGAACTTGGTCACCTCGCCCAGGGCGCGGCCTTCCTTGCGCGAATACGCGATCAGGCCTGTGCCCCCGGACTGCGCCGAGCGGATGCACTCCTCGATGGCGTGCGTCAGGTACGGCCGGCAGGTGCAGATGTCCGAGCCGAACACGTCCGAGCCGTTGCACTCGTCGTGCACGCGCGCGGTGAGCGGGACGGCGGGATCGGCGATCTTGGACGAGTCGCCGAACATGTAGAGCGTCTGGCCGCCGATCGGCGGCAGCAGCACCTCGAGGTCTCCGCGCGTGACCAGCTCCGGATACATGCCGCCCGTCTCTTCGAACAGCGTGTGGCGTAGCTCCATCTCCTCCACGCCGAAGCGCTTGGCCACACCGGGCAGGTGCCAAACCGGTTCCACCGCGGCCTTGGTCACCACGCACGCGCCCGACTCGCGCAGCACCTTGCCGTCCGGAACCAGCCGACCCGTGGCGATCGCCTCGCGGATCTCCGGCAGCTCCAGGTGCGCGGTCGTGATCGCGATCGTGGGTTGGATGTTGTAGCCCTGGGCGAGCTCGGCCGCGAACACGTCGCTCACCAGGTGGCCGTAGGGGTCGATCGACACGATGCGGTCGGGGAGGGCCCACTGCGGGTGCGGCCCGACCGGCTTGGTCGGCAGCGTGTTGGTGAGATCGGCCTGGTGCGAGGGGTCGAGCGCGCCCGAGGCGATCGCCAGCGCGCGGTACACCGAGTACGAGCCGGAGTGCGCGCCGATCACGTTGCGGTGCGCGGGGTTCGTGAACGTGGCGATCAGCGGCCCGCGCTCCTGCGCAGAGGCTGCGCCCCAGCGGATCGGCGGCGGTTTGTGTCCGTGGTTGCCGGGATGCGTCAGCAGGCGAATGTGTCCGTGACGGCGCCTGGTCTTCATCAGCTCATCCAACTCCCATCGCTCGAACCCCACTTGCTGGTGATCTTCTTGAGTTTGGTCCAGAGCTCGACGCCGCCCTGGCCGGTGATGTCGCCGTGGCCGAAGCGCGAGCCCTTGCTGCCGCCGAACGAGAACGGCTCGCGCGGCACCGGCACGCCGACGTTGATGCCGATCATGCCGCTGTCAGCTGCATCCGCCACCTGGCGCGCCGCAGCACCGCTCTGCGTGAAGACGCTGGTCGCATTGCCGTACGGGCTGTGGTGCTCGATCTCGAGCGCCGCTTGCAGCGTCGGCACGCGCACCACGCTCAGCACTGGACCGAACAGCTCCTCGGTCGCGCACTGGCTGCTGGGCTCGACGTGGTCGAGGACGGTCGCGCCGAACCACGAGCCTCCGGCGTAGCCGGGCGGCGGCACGGGCGCGCGGCCATCGAGCCGCAGCTTCGCCCCTTCGGAGACGCCGCGCGTCACGGCCTCGCGCAGGCGCGAGACTGCGGCCGCGTCGATGATCGCGCCCATGTCGGCGCCCAGGCGCAGCGCCGCCGCGCCGTCGATGATGCGCTCGATCAGCCCGTCGCAGCTGCCGACGGCGACCAGCAAGCTGCCGGCCATGCAGCGCTGCCCGGCGCAGCCCGTGAACGAGGCCACGATGCCCTGCGCGGCAAGCTGCGGGTCGGCGTCGGGCAGCAGGATCATCGTGTTCTTGGCGCCGCCCAGGGCCAGCACGCGCTTGCCCTGCTGGGCACCCCGTGCGTAGACGCGCTGTGCGATCCGCGACGACCCGACGAAGCCGTAGGCCTGCACGTCCGGGTGGTCGAGCAGCGCCTCGACCGCGCGCGGGCCGCCGTGCAGCACCGAGAACACACCCTCGGGGTAGCCGGCCTCATGCATCAGCTGAGCCAGCTTGGCAGCCGTCAGCGGCGTCTTGTCGGAGGGCTTGAGCACGAACGCGTTGCCGAGCGTGACCGCGATCGGAAACAACCAGAGCGGCACCATGGCAGGGAAGTTGAACGGCGTGATGCCCGCCACGACGCCCAGCGGTTCGCGCCGCAGCTCACAGCGCACGCCGCGGCTGACCTCGAGCGCGGCGCCCGCGTCGAGATTTTGCAGGCTGAGCGCGTACTCGACCACCTCGATACCCTTCTCGACGCCGGCAGCCGCCTCGGCCGCGGTCTTGCCGCACTCGCGCGCCGCGCTGTGCGCCAGGTCGGATAGGTGCTCGAGCAGCAGCTCGCGGAAGCGGAACAGCGGGCGGGTGCGCTCCTTGAGCGGCAGCTCGCCCCAGCTGCGCGTGACTCGCAGCGCGGCGCGCACGATCTCGTCGACCTGCTCGGGCCCGCTGTCCGGGATGCTGCCGAGGGTCTCCCCGGTGTACGGGCTCGTGACGGTGATACGTCCCAGCCCTGGTGCGGGCAGGCCCCGTGCACCGACCTGGTTGTCTTGCCAGAGCGGTGCATCCGGCATAGACACGAGAGGATCGGGCCTGCGCGCGGCGGTGTCGGCCATGGCGTTCGACTCCATCTGGCGTGTGACGACTATCCTAGTCCCTTAGTGAGGGTGGCGGGAGTTACTTGGAGTCGTTCTCGTGTTCGAACGGGTTTCGCGGCGCCTCCATCATCGGCTCGACGGTCGGCCGGAAGATGATCGGTAGGCTGGCGTAGGTGTCGGCCTCCGCCGCCGGGAACTTCCATTTGCTCACGACCTTCTCCACGCAGCTCCCGACGCTCGGCAGCGGGCCGCGCTCGAGCTCGACCTTCTCGACGCTGCCGCTCTTGGCCACGTGCAGCGTGGCCTGCAGGCGGAACTCGTTGCTGTCTGGCGACTTGTCCAGTGCCGACTGGTAGCAGGGCTTGAGCGCCTCCTGGTGCGCCGCCACCACCGCCGTCAGCTGCTCGACCGTGAGGTCGCGGCCCTTCTTGCAGCCTGGCGCGCAAGCCAGCGCGAGCGCCAACGGAAGCCACGACCATCCTGCGTAAGCTCTCATGCACTCAGCATACGCAGCGTATCGGCGCTGGCAAACTCAACGGGTCTCGAGCGAGAAGGGCGTGAAGTTGGTATCCACGTCGTAGAAGTCCTCGTGCTCGGCTCGCTTGAGCGCGGCCACCACGCGGTAGGTGATGGGCGTCGCCACGACCTCCCAGCCGACTTTGAGCACGTAGTTGGCGGCCATGACCTTGAGCAACAGCGCGTTGTCCCAGGTGCCGTAGAAGGCCAGCGGGTAGAACACGACCGTGTCGCAGGCCTCGCCGACGATCGTCGAGCCGATCGTGCGCGTCCAGAGCATGCGGCCTTGCGTCCAGATCTTCATCTTGGCGAGCGTGACCGAGTTGGCGAACTCGCCGCAGAAGTAGCCGACCAGCGAGGCCAGCGCGATGCGCCAGGTGCTGCCAAACGCGGCTTCGATCACCGCCTGGCCCTTCCAGCCGTCGGCGGGAGGCAGGTTCACCACCACGAAGCTCATGATCGACGCGAAGAGCAGCGCCCCGAAGCCCGCCCAAACCACCTTGCGCGAGCGCGCGTAGCCGTACACCTCGGTCAGCATGTCGCCGAACAGGTAGCTCAGCGGGAAGAACAGGTTGCCCGCGCCGAACGCGAACGCGCTGCCGAACAGCGTGACCTGCGTGACCTTGCTCACGCCGATCAAGTTCGCGCACAACAGCACGCACACGAACGCGGCCATGATCAAGTCGTAGTAGCGATACGTGCGCGGCTGCTTCGAGGCGTCTTGGGGCGACATCAGGCCCCGCACTTTACACGGTTAGTACCCGCGTTCTAGGCGCTTTTGGCTAATCGCGTGCTGCAGCTTGAGCCGGAGAACCACGCGATCGAAGGCACCCTTGATCAGGCAGTCCTGGGCGCCGAGGCTGATCAGCGTGTTGTGCAGCAGCGGGTCGGCGTCCGGGCTCAGGGCGATCAGCGCGGCCTCCGGGGCGGCGTTCTGCAGCTGGCCGAAGGCCTCCAGCCCCATCGCGTCCGGCAGGTCGAGGGCGCTGATCACCGCGTCGAAGGTCTGCGCCTGCAGTAAGGCGAGTGCACTCGTGAGCCGCGCACAGTGCGCCACGTCGCCGCAGGCGCCGCATTGCTTGAGGTGCTGGGTGACCAGCTGGGCATCCTCGCGATCGTCTTCGATCAGCAGCACCGACCAGTGCTCTTCCATGCTGAGGGGCGGGGGCGGGGCCTTGCGCTGCTGGTGCAGCGCGTAGGCGTTCGCCAGCACTTGGCCCAGCTCGCGTTCGTCCCAGGGCTTGCGCAGCAGGCAGGAGATCGACCCGTGCAGCGGGCCGGGTTCCGCGATCTCGCAGTTGTCGGCCGTGGCCAGCACGAAGCTCGCCTCCGGCTGCAGCGTTCGCAGCTCGGAGATCAACAAGAGCCCATCGATCTCGGGACGGCGCAGCTCGGTGACGATCACCGGGTAGGGGAAGCGCTCGGCCAACCACACGGCTTCGGTATGTTTCGCGACGGCGTCCACGCGAAAGCCGTGCTCGGACATACAGCGCGCGAAAGCGGCCTGCAGGGTGGCATCGTCGTCGACGTACAGCACGCGATTTTCCCCGGGGTCGGGGGCGGGACGCGCGGACTCGCGCAGGGTGGTGGTTTGCACTTCGTCCCCCAAGCTGCTCGCCAGATCTACTGGCCCGATGCTCCATGATGCTCGCGCTCCAGCCGCCGTGCGCCGGCAATTCCCTATTCTCACGAAAATTGCTGATACTTCCGCCTGCTTGGACCGAGGCTGCGCCACATGTGTGAAGACCCGCGCACGTCAAAACACTCGCAAAAACGCGGCGAGGCGCTAGCCTCGTGACATGGCTGCATGGGGGAAGGCAGGCGGCGTGGCGGGAACAGCCGATCGTTTCGTGACACACGTGCACGTTGCAACCCGCGTTTCGCTGGTCGATGCTCCGGCGCACGATGGCGGATACACGCGTGCCTGAGCCCCGCGCCAGGCTCTTGGATGGCTTCGAACAGAGCTTGGGGGACGGCGACATCGACGGCGCCGCGCGTTATCTCACCCGGCTCGAGACCCTGCTGCCCGCAGGCGATCCCGAGCTGCAGTACGCACGGGCGCGGCTGGCCTGGGTGGAGTACGGCCAAGAGGCCGCACTGCCGACGTTGCTCGACGTGATCGCGCTCGATCCCCGCCACTCCGACGCGCACTACGACCTGGGCCGCATTGCCGAGCAGCAGGGCGATCGCACCATGCTGGTCAAACACTTCCTGCGCGTGCGCGCGCTCGACGCCGAGCACGACCGCGATGCGGGGCTCGGTCTGCCGGAGCACTTCGACTTCATCGATCGCGTGGCGCGCGAGACTCTGGAGGCGTTGCCGGCGCCGTTCGCGGCGCGCCTGTCGCACGTGCCGGTATTGATCGAGCGCCGGCCGGCGCGTGCGCTGGTCGAGGATGGCTTCGATCCGCGCTCGTTCGGGCTGTTCGAGGGGCCGACCGAGGCCATGCGCGACGTACCTTCGCCCACGCGCATCGTGCTGTTCGCGTGCAACCTGCTCGCCGAGTTCCCCGACCGCGAGACGCTCGCGCACCAGGTCGAGCTCACCCTGCTGCACGAGATCGGGCACTTCTTCGGGCTCGACGAGGCGGAGCTGGAAGACCTCGGACTAGGTTAGAGGCCCGAACCGCAGCTCGCGGCTGCAGGTGTGAGCCCGCAGCTTACGGCCGCATACGGCGCAGGTTGTGCGCAAGCGCGCGAGAAACACCCGCATGCGGCGCGTAGCCTCGCCGTGTTACGAATGTCGAACGAATTCGTCGCCGGCGTGCCCGTGAATCGGGCCGGGAGCCTCATGCGCATCGGGATCGTCCTTGGTTCTAAGCGTCTGACTGTCAGTATCTTGTTAGTCGTGGTGTTCGCGCTCAGCGCGGGCTGTAACGCGGTCGTCAACTTCGACGACTTCGAGTTCCATCCCGACGATGGCGAGAAGAAGGACTCGGGTGCCGAGGACAGCGGCCCCAAGGACTCCGGGCCGAACGTGAGCTGCGAGACCGACGTCGAAGACTGTGAGAACGGCGTCGACGACGACTGCGATCAGCTGCGCGACTGCAAGGATCCAGACTGTGCGGGCAACCAGAGTTGCTGCATGCCCAATCAGATCCCCGAGACCTCGTGCACGGGCGGCGTAGACAACGATTGCGACGGCAAGATCGACTGCGAGGACACCGACTGCGTGGCTTCGCCGTCGTGCTGCACTGCCTCGGCCGCCGAAGTCGGCGCCACGGCCTGCGCCGATGGCCTCGACAACGACTGCGACGGTCTAACCGACTGTCAGGAGACCGCGTGCGCGTCGCGGGCCAACTGCTGCAACGCAAGCGGCGACGAGAATACGGTCGACGCTTGCAGCGATGGCACCGACAACGACTGCGACGGACTCAAAGACTGTCTCGATCCCGAGTGCGCCACGACCTCGGCGTGCTGTACGAAGAATCCGAGCAATGCGACCACCGAGACGAGCTGCACAGACGACCTGGACAACGACTGTGACGGCAAATTCGAGTGTCAGGACAGCGACTGCGACGCCGTCTCGTCGTGCTCCAGCTGCGTGAAGACTGCGGACACCGAAACCAGCTGCAAGGACGGCGTAGACAACGACTGCGACAAGGATCGCGACTGCCGCGATCCCGATTGTTTCGGCAGCAAAGATTGCTGCGTAAACACCGGCGCGGAGAACACCCCTAGCGCCTGTGTCGACGACACCGACAACGACTGCAACGGGCTTGTTGATTGCGACGACCCAAGCTGCGCCGGTCAGCTCAGCTGTTGCGTTGCCGCGCCGGAGAACACCGAAGACACCTGCAAGGACGGCAAGGACAACGACTGCGACGGATTCAAGGATTGTTTGGATCCGAATTGCTCGACGAACTCGGTCTGCTGCACGAAGAACCCGAGCGACGCGACGAGCGAGGCCAGCTGCGCCGACAACCAAGACGACGATTGTGACGGCAAGGTCGACTGTCAGGACAACGACTGCAGTACATCCCCGTCGTGTGCCAACTGCGTGCCCACTGCGAGCACTGAGATCAGTTGCACAGACCTGATCGACAACGACTGCGACAGGAACCGCGACTGCCTCGATTCCGATTGCGTCGGCAAGCCGGAGTGTTGCGTGAACACCGGTAGCGAGGACAACGCCGGCGCTTGCAGCGACAATCTCGACAATGACTGCGACATGGTGAAGGACTGCGACGACCCGGGTTGCAGCGGTCAACTCGTTTGCTGCAAGTCCTCCGGTGCCGAAAACACGCCTGCTGCGTGTAGCGACAACGTGGACAACGACTGCGATGGCATGACCGACGCCAACGATGATGGCTGCTGCAGCTCGCCCTCGCCCGAAGACAACGCGACAGCTTGTACTGACGGGAAGGACAACGACTGTGACGGCAAGAAGGACTGCGGCGATCCGGACTGCGGCGGGGTGGTCCCCGAAAACAACCCGACCGCGTGTAGTGATGGCAAGGACAACGACTGTGATGGCAAGCAAGACTGCGCCGATTCGGGCTGCATTGGCGTCAGTGCCGAAGACAACATGACGGCTTGCACCGACGGGAAAGACAATGACTGTGATGGTCAGCAGGACTGCGCTGATTCGGGCTGCAGCGGCCTCGGCGCCTGCTGCACCGTAGGCGGTAGCGGGATTGGGACTGCCGGCGCCTGCGGCGGCTGCGTGCCAGACGGCATGACTGACGCGGCGGCTCCGAACGACGGCAAGGACAACGAGTGCAATGGGACGCGCGACGTCCCCGTGCTGATGTCGGCATTTCCGACCCAGGGCTTGCCCTGCTCGGCGGATGAGGTGCGCCTCAAGTTCGCGCCCGAGATCATCCCGACTGCCACGCTCTCGTGCCGCACACATCGCTTGAACGACAGCAGCGTGGGCTGGAGCGCCTGCCCCATGAACGGCGCCGAGGTCCAACCGTTCAACGGCACTGCCGCGTCCAACCCCATGAACAACGGACTGTGGGCGACCGACGTGCGCTGGGACTTCCAGACCGGCGAGCACAGTGAGGAGTTCACGTTCAAGTACTACGTCCACAGCACGCTGTACCGGGTCAGCCACTGCCCTTCGCTGCACACGGACATGCAGTGGTTCACGAAGGCAGCCGAGCGCCTGGCGTCGCCCAATGCGGGGACCTTCTCGCCTGGCACGGACACCTTCACGGCCAGCCCGTTCATCAAGGTCCGCTACAAGATCCCGATGGACAGCTGGCCGGACTGGAAGTTGGATGGGTCGAGCCCATCCATCGAGATTCCGTCGCTGCGCCGCCGCTTCACGCTCAGCGCCGACAACAAGTACCTGCTGATCACGCGCAACTACAACTCGAGCCGCTCCGGCAATTGCTTTGCCGCTTCGATCAAGGTGCACAACGCGCAGATGATGAAGGGCCCGCGGGACAATAACCGCTTCAACACCTATTCGTGCCGCGCCATCGTGCTCAACCGCGCCGGCGCCGGCGTGTGCCTGATGGAAAGTTCGGGTTCGGGCGGGCCGGTGTTCCGGGCCAATTCCGATTCCAACGAGGTATTCTCGAACGCGTACTTCGGATGGACCAAGGCCAACAAGTTCATGTGGCGCATCCTGATGGACCGCAAGGCCGACGGACCGATCAACTTCACCAAGAAGTGTACGCAGTTGCCCTGCACCAACGGCGGCATCTTCTTGCCCGATCGCACGGCCTTCCCCCAGTGACAGCCGCTCGCCCGCTCGAGATAATGCGAGCGGGCCGCGGCCGGCGTTCGGCTCGCGCGTCACACGCGCTGCTTTTCCCGCGCAGCCAGAGATTGCGGTCTTACTGCGCGCTAGGATCCCCCCTCGGTGTAGGGGACTAATGCTCCCGGCTGGTCGCGGCCCAACTTCCTTCTTCGATCGCCTGGCC
>DATEOF010000088.1:0-7990 GCA_035274465.1 Polyangiales bacterium | reverse complement strand
GTGGGTGCTGGATGCGGGCCTTGCGCCATGTCCGAGCCACGTACCCGGTGAGATCTACGTCGGGGGCGTGGGCATCGCGCGCGGCTACTGGCGCGATCCGGAGCAGACGGCAGCGCGGTTCATCGAGCATCCGCGGACGGGTGAGCGCTTGTACCGGTCGGGCGACTGGGGTCGTTGGCAGCCGGACGGGAACTTGGAGTTCCTGGGTCGCCGCGATCAGCAGGTGCAGGTGCAGGGCTACCGCGTGGAGTTGGGTGAGATCGAGACGGTGTTGGAGCGGCATCCGTTGATCGAGCGCGCGGTGGTCGTCGCGATCGGTGACCGGGAAAAGCGCCTGATCGCGCACGTGGCGCCGCGCCAGCTCGGAGCGGAGTTCGGCGCTGTGCGTCGGCTGCCCGAGGTGGAGTTGGCTACGGACCCGACGCTGCGCCAGGCGCTCTGGGCGAAGGCAGCGAAGTCGGAGAGTGAGCCGCGCGGGCAAGCGGCGGAAGGGCTATCGCTCGCCGGAATGGGGCGAATGCTGGAGCGGCTGCGGCAAGTGTCGAACGACCAGACGCCGATCGCCAAGGCGCTCTACGCGTCGGGTGGAAGCCTGTACCCCGTGCAGGTGCTGGTGAGCGTGCGGCCATCGGGCGTGGAAGGGCTCGAGGGCGGCACCTATTACTACGCACCGGACACGCACGAGCTGCGCTATCTGAGCGCGCAGACGATCGCGGATCGTCCGGGTGCCGACTTTGCGTTCGTGATGCTTGGTCGCTTGAGCGCGATCGCGCCGCTGTACGGAGAGCAGAGCGAGCCGTTCTGTGCGATCGAGGCCGGCGCGATCGCGCGCTTGTTGGAGCAATCAGCGGTCGAGCAGGGGTTCACGCTGTATCCGATGATGGGCGTGGAGCTCGGCGAGCTGGACACAGCGCTGAGCCTCGAGCGGACGGACATCTGCCTGCACGCGCTGTGTGGCGGAGCGCAGCTGGCCGGTGGGCTCGTCGACGCGGACATCCTGGCTGCCGCGCGGCGCGCTGTGTCCCCCTCGGGTCAGTCGACGCTGCCGCTTTTGAGCGATCCCTTGGAGCGTCTGCGCTTCAAGATGGAGCGTCGTGGCCTTCGCCCAAACACCGGAGCTTCGCTCGCGCTTCCGCGACATCGCTCGGACGCCGAGGTCGAACAGGAGTGGGTGAGCCGTCGCAGCTTCCGCAGCTACGAGCGGCGTGCGTCGGCGCTCGAAGATCTTTCGGGCCTGCTGGGCACGCTGCGTGATGTCGATAGCACTGTCTTGTCAGCTCGGTCGCTGAACGCCGTCGAGGCGTACGTCTCCGTGCAGCCGGAGGCGGTGGAAGGCCTGCCGGCCGGTGTGTATCGCTACGATGCGCTGGAGCGTCGCTTGCTGCAGGTCAGCCACCAGCCCGCGATCGACTCGTGGCGAGCGGCTCCGGTCAACCAAGCGATCGTGGAGCAAGCTGGATTCGTGATCGTCTTGGTGGGCCGATTCGATCAGATCGGGCCGCTATACGGCGCGCAGAGCGAACGGCAGTGCTGGCTCGAGGTGGGACGTATCAGCCAGTGCCTGGAAGCTGCGGCAGAAAAATACGCGATCGGGTTGTGTCACACCGCAGGTACGAACTTCGCTGGCCTGGAAGCGGTCCTGCAACTCGGCCCCAGGGACGTCTGCCTGCACGCGCTGGCTGGTGGAAGCGTCGATTGGTCGGGGACGAAGCGCGGCTGGTCTTTCCTGACGGAGGCCGCGCCGGCGTCCGCGGTGAAAGTGACCCTGGACGCCGCGGCTCTGCGCAAGTATTGCGGCGGGCTTCTGCCGGGCTACATGGTTCCGGTTCAGTTTCATCTGCACCAGACGCTGCCTCTGAACACGAACGGCAAGGTGGATCGCGGTGCGCTGGCGCGTGCATCGAAGATGATCGCGGCGCCCGATAGCCGCGGCCTTGCAGCGGAGTCTGCGAGAGAGGTCGACGCGCAGGCCGCCGCGCTCATGGAGCTGGTCTCGCGCACGGCGGCTGAGAGCTTCGAGGTAGCGCACGTCCCGCCCCACGCCCCGTTCGCCGAGCTCGGCGCGAATTCCTTGATGGCCCTGCGGTTCAGGGAGCGGCTCCAGCAAGCGCTGGGACGCACGTTGCCAGCGACCCTCATGTACGACTACCCGACCGTGGCTGCGATCGTGGACTGGCTGCAGCCATCCGCGGCGGAGAAGTCGGCCGCACCTGCGCAGCGGATCGACCCGAGAGAGCCGATCGCGATGGTCGGGATGGCGTGTCGAGCGCCTGGCCACGTGGTCGATCCCGAGGGGTATTGGGAGTTGCTGTTCGAAGGCCGTGACGCGATCGGCGCATTCCCCGAGCGTTGGGACGACCTCGATCTGTATGACCCGAATCCGGACGCGCGCGGCAAGACGTACACGCGATCGGGCGGCTTTCTCGACGCGATCGACCTGTTCGACGCGCGGTTCTTCGAGATCGCGCCGCGCGAGGCCGTGTCGATGGATCCACAGCAGCGCCTGGTGCTGGAGGTCGCGTGGGAAGCACTGGAGCGGGCCGGGATTCAGCCGCGCGCGCTCAAGGACTCGGTCACGGGCGTCTACGTGGGCTCGATGGGGTCGGACTATCAGCCGCAGGGGATCGGGTCGCTCGAGGAGCGCGACGGCTATGGGACGGGAAGCGCGAGCAGCGTGCTCGCAGGCCGCCTGTCGTACGTGCTCGGGTTGCAGGGACCTTCGCTGACCGTGGACACGGCATGTTCATCGTCGCTGGTGACGCTGCATCTGGCGTGTACGGCTCTGCGGCAGGGCGAGTGCGACCTGGCGCTGGCCGGCGGCGTGCAGTTGATGATCACGCCCACGTACTTCGTCGAGTTCAGCCGGCTGCGAGGGCTGGCGGAGGATGGGCGCTGCAAGAGCTTCTCTGCGTCCACCGACGGTCTGGGATGGTCCGAAGGCTGCGGGATGATCGTCCTGAAGCGCCTGGCAGACGCGGAGCGCGACGGCGATCGGGTGCTGGCTGTCGTGCGCGGCAGTGCGGTGAATCACGACGGGCGTAGCCAGGGACTGACTGCCCCCCATGGCCCGAGTCAGCAGCGTGTGATTCGCAAGGCGCTCGAGGAGAGCGGCCTCGATCCGCGAGACATCGACGCGATCGAGGCGCAAGGCACCGGGACGCCGCTGGGAGATCCGATCGAGGCCGGAGCGCTGGCGCAGGTGTTCGGCCCCCAGCGCGATCCAGCCTTGCCGTTGTACCTGGGTTCGGTGAAGTCGAACATCGGGCACAGCAGCGCCGCGGCGGGTGTGCTCGGTGTGATCAAGGTGGCGTTGTCGCTGCAACACGAGCTGTTGCCGAAGACGCTGCACGCGGAGGAGCCCAGTCCGCACGTGGCGTGGGAAGGCAGCGGCCTGTCGTTGCTCCAGGAGGCGCGCGAGTGGAAGCGCGGGCGCCGTGTCCGGCGAGCCGGTGTGAGCGCGTTTGGGGTCGGCGGTACGAATGCGCACGTGGTGATCGAAGAGGCGCCAGCGCAGGCGAGTGCTTGCGACGGAGTCGAGAGCGGTCTGCACGACGAGTTGCCGCTGCTGATCTCGGGTCGCGATGAGGCGGCATTGCGGGCGCAAGCGCAGCATCTGGCAGATTGGCTGCGCGCGCACCCGGAGGTGCGCTGGGTCGACGTGGTACACACGGCGGCGCTGCACCGTACGCACTTCGAGGAGCGCGCGGTGGTGATGGCTCCGGAGGCGCTCGAGGCGTTGGCGCAAGGCCAGCATGATCCGCGTGTAGTGCGCGGTCGCGTGGGACGGGCAGGCGCGCCACGCGAAGAGCAAGGCGAGCCGTCGTCGCTGCTGCGTCTGGGCGAGCTGCATGTGCAGGGTCATGCCGTCGACTGGAAGGGCGTCCTCCGCGAGTACGGCGGGCGTCACGTGGAGCTTCCGACGTACGCCTTCCAGCGCGAGCGCTTCTGGCGCGACGCTGGCAAGGGAAGCTCGGACGCGCGTTCGATGGGCCTCGAGGCCGTGGAGCATCCGTTGCTCGGCGCGATGACGCCGCTGGTGGACGACGACGGGTACATCTTCTCGAGTCTGTTGACCTTGCGGGAGCAGGCGTGGCTTCGCGACTACACGCTGCAGGGCACGGTGCTGGTGCCGGGCGTGGCGATGTTGGAGCTGGCGCTCCACGCGGGCCGCGCACTCGGGTTCGAGGTGGTGCGCGAGCTGGTGTTGGCGCAACCGCTTGTGCTGCCGCCGGACAGCGGCGTGCGGCTGCATTTGTCGGTGGGCAGCGAGGATGCACAGGGCAAGCGCAGCATCTCCTTGTACAGCCGGGCGGGTGAAGGCGCCTGGGTTCAGAACGCGACGGGCGAGCTGGAGCAGGGAGCCGGGCAGGAGACGAGCGCAGGGTTCGAAGAGCTACGGCGTTGGTCGGTCGAGCACGGCGAGCCGGTGGATCTTCGAGATTTCTACGCTCGGTTGGCGACGCTTGGGTTGCAATACGGACCCGTGTTTCAGGGGCTCCTGGAGCTACGGCGCGTGGGCCAGGTCGCCTACGGTCGGGTCGTGCTGCCTGATTCGTTGCGGTCCAACGCGGGCGAGTACGACTTGCACCCCGCGTTGTTCGACGCTGCGCTGCAGACCTTGCTCGCGTTCATGCTGGAGGACGATGCACAGCAGGCGTGGCTGCCGTGTGCGTGGTCCGACGTGCAGCTCTACGCGACGGGTGCGCGCGAGCTGCGGGTTCGCGCCGAGCTCAGGCTGGATGAAGCCACCGGGCAGCTGACGGCGGCGGTCACGATGTCGGACGCAGCGGGTGAACCCGTGGCACGTGTGGGCGCGTTGCAGCTGCGCCGAGCGCGGTTGGACGAGCTGAACGAGCTGCGAAGCAAGCAGAGCGAGCACCTGTACCGCGTGGAATTTCGGCCGGTGCCGCTCGCGGCTGCGAGCGCGGTGGTGAAAGAGGCGGTGGTGCTGGGTGGCTCGGGTGAGCTGGCGCGGCAGCTGGGAGCGACGTGGTACGCGGAGCTGGACGCGCTCCTCGCACGAGCGCGCGTGTGGCTGCGTCCGACTCGGGTGATCGTGGACGCGACGCAGATCGGCGAAGCAGCGATGTTGCCGGCGCTGCACGCGAGCACGGCCGAAGTGTTGTCCCAGCTGCAGGCACTGCTGGCGGAGCCGGGCCTTGCGGAGAGCGAGCTCGTGTGGGTGACGAGCTCGGCGCTGGGGTGCGGAGCGGCCTCCACGGTGAGCGACCTGGTGCACGCGCCTGTGTGGGGCCTCGTGCGTACCGCGCGCAGCGAGCACGTGGAGCGTTCGCTGCGGCTGGTGGATCTCGAGAGCGTGGAGCAGGAGCGAGAGCTGCTGATGCGCGGGCTATCGGCGAGCCGTGAGCCGGAGCTGGCGTTGCGCGGCGGCGCCTGGCTGGCGGCGCGGCTGGTGCACGCGGGTGCTGCCGCGGAGAGCGGCGCCGAGCAGGTGCGTTCGCTGCATCCCGCGGGAACGGTGCTGATCACGGGCGGCACGGGCGAGTTGGGTTCGGCGTTGGCGGAGCACCTGGTGTCGCGGCACGCAGTGAAGCACCTGGTGCTGGCGTCGCGTCGCGGAGCCGACGCGCCCGGAGCTGCCGAGCTGATCACGAAGCTGTTGGGTCTCGGCGCGGAGCGCGTGGTGACGCTGGCGTGCGACGTGTCGGTGCGCTCGCAGGTCGCGGCGGTACTCGCGCAGATCCCGAGCGAACATCCGTTGACGGGCGTGTTTCACCTGTCGGCGCTGCCGGACGATGGCGTCGTGCAGGCGCAGACGGCCGAACGGCTGTCAGCCGTGCTGGCGGCGAAGGTGGATGGCGCGTGGCACCTGCACGAGCTGACCGAGGGCCAAGATCTCGCGTGCTTCGTGCTGTTTTCATCGGCTGCAGGGACGTTCGGCAGCCCGGGTCAGGGCAACTCCGCAGCAGCGAACACGTTCCTGGATGCGCTCGCCGCGCACCGCTGCAACCGCGGACTTTCGGGTATCAGCTTGGCGTGGGGTGTATGGCAGCACGGCGCGGCACGCCTCCCGGCTGCAGACCAGGCGCGCCTGAGTCGGTCCGGGATTGCGCCGCTGTCGGCGGCGCAAGGGCTGGGCTTGTTGGACGCGACGCTGTCGCGAACGGAGCCGCAACTGCTGCCGCTGCTCCTGTCGCTCGGGACGCTGCGGCGCACGTTCGCGCAGAGTGAGGTGCCTGCGCTGTGGAGCGCGCTGCTCCAGCCAGGCTTGCGCCGAGTCTCGGCGAATCGAGGTGCTGACGCGTCCGTGGTGCGGGCGCGGCTGGCTGGGTTGCCCGCAGCGGAGAGGCTCGTTGCGGTGCAGGAGCTGTTGCAGGGCGAGATCGCCGCGGTACTCGGGTTGCCTGGGCCGAGCGCGGTCCCGGTCGATCAGGAGCTGCTCATGCTCGGCTTGGAGTCGCTGACGGCGGTCGAGCTGAGCAAGCGGCTGGGTCTGCTCGTGGGTGCCACGGTACCGGCGCCGGAGTTGTTCTCCGCGCACGTGATGGGCCTCGGCGAGCGGTTGGTCGAAGCGCTGGAGAGCGGCGTAGCAGCGGTCCCGGCAAAGCTACAGCCGAGATTGCCGGATGATCCCTACGCACCGTTCCCGCTGACACCGATTCAGGAGGCGTACTGGGTCGGTCGGCAGTTGGGTCCGCAGGTGGGCTTTCATAGCTACCGAGAGACGGAGAGCCGCCGCGTGGACCTGCGGCGGCTGGAAGCGTCCTGGCGCGAGATGATCGCGCGCCATGAGGCGCTGCGAATCGTGTTCACGAGCGATGGGATGCAGCGTCTGCTGGCGGAAGTGCCGGAGTACGTGCTGCCGGTAGAGGATCTGCGCGCGCTCGACGAAAGCGCGCGTAGCGAGCGGCTCGCGGAGGTGCGAGCGCAGCTCTCGGCAGTGCAGCGACGCGTGGACGTCTGGCCGCTCTTCGAGTTTCGGGCGCTGCTCTTGCCCGACGACAAGGTGCGGCTGTGCTTCGACTTCGATCTGCTGTGCCTCGATGGCGCGAGCCTGATGACCATCCTGAACGACTGGCGGCTGTGCTACGAGGAGCCCGGTCGAAGTCTTCCGGAGCTCATGCCGCGTGGCTTCGAGGCGATCGTACGTGCCGGGCTCGAGGCGCGAGCGAGCGAGCGCTATCGGCACGATCTGGAGTACTGGAACCAGCGGCGTCCGAGCTTCGATGCAGCGCCACAGCTGCCGAAGGCGCGCGGTGCGGGCGGGCTGGTTCATCGAAACGTTCGCTACCGAGGACACCTCTGCGCGGAGGCCTGGGGGCAGCTGCGCAGCCAGGCCCGAGCATGCAGCATCACGCCGACGATGACGCTGTGCACGGCGTTCGCGCAGGTGCTCAGCCGCTGGTCCTCGGGTGCGCCGTTCCTGCTGAACCTCACGCGCTTCAGCCGGCCTGACCTGCATCCGAACATCTACAAGATCGCGGGCGACTTCACGAACCTGTTGTTCCTGGAGTGCAATCACGAGCCAGGGGCCTCGTTCGCGACGAATGCAGCATCGCTGCAAGCACAGCTGCATTCGCACATGGAGCACGGCTCGGTGGATGGGGTGGAGGTGCTGCGTGCCTGGCGACAGGCAGGCGCCGAGGTGAGTGCACCGGTCGTGTTCACGAGCATGCTGGGTCTGCCCGTGCCGCCGCCCAGCGCCGACGCGCAACTCTGGCAAGGCGAGGAGGTGTATTCGCTCAGCCAAACGCCGCAGGTCTGGCTGGACTTCATCGTCGGCGAGGTCGATGGCGAGCTGCAGTGGTCCTGGGACGTGATCGACGGTCTGTTCCCCGCAGGGATGATCGAAGACATGCTGGCGGCGTACATCGCGCGCCTGGAAGCTCTCGCGCGCGACCCGGCAGCGTGGAGCGACGCCTGGCCCGAGTTGAGGCCGGAGCGAGAGTGCGCGCGGATCGCAGCGGTGAACGCGACGTCGACAGCGTTGACGCCGCAGACGTTGCACGGGTTGTTTGCCGAACAAGCG
>DATEOF010000087.1:0-6490 GCA_035274465.1 Polyangiales bacterium | reverse complement strand
CGCTGTCAGCTGCAGCTGGCGTGCTACCTGCCGCGCCAGCGCCGCCGCTGCCAGCTGCGGGCTTGCCGGCACTCCCAGGGTTGTCGACCGTGAGCGTCGGGCTCCCGCCGCTACCAGCTGCAACCATCAGCATGTCGCTCGGAGGATCCCCCGAGCACGCGCTCAAGGCGGCCAGACACACCAAACCAGACACGCAGAGCCAATTGCCCGACGTCATACAGCTTTTCCCTCTCGAGTACTCACGCGCGCAAGACCGCAGCGCGGGGTTCGTGATCCCAGTGGCAGCGCCGCCTGTGAGCGGCTCGCGCGAACCGAGCGACATGAGCGATCGGTCGCCCCGCCGTCCAGATTTAATCTGCGAGTTAAGGCCGGCTCCCGTAGCGTTGCTGTGCGATGCGCGGTCTTCCCTCCTTGGCCCTCTGTCTGCTGTCTGCTTGTGCACTATCCAACCCGGACTCGCCGGACGGCGACCTGGACAGCGGCAACGCCGACGGCGCGTGCGGGTCGGGGCGAGACCGCCTGCGCGGCGTGTGCGTCGACACGTGCGGTGCAGACCTGGCTGAACTCGATCCAGAATTCGCGAGCGATCTGCGACCGATCGCCCACGTCTGCGCGACCGAGCTGCTGGCGAAACCCTTCGCCGCGCGCGATGAAGGCAAGCCGGGCTCGCTGACGCTGGTGGATGCGACTGCAGCTGCGGGCGGCACGCCGGTCGAGCTGAAGCTGCGCTTTCGGACCCTGACTTTGGCCGATGGCAAGCTCGACGTCGGAACGACATGCACATTGCAGCACGCGACCCAAACGGCGGGCCAGGTCGCGTTGCACGACGAGCTAGGCTTGTCGCCGAGCGGGCAGTACGCGCACGTGCTGGTGCGCGAGCTCGACTCGGAGCTGACGTACCAGTCGCTCGCCCGCCGCGCCTACGTCGTTTCGCGCTCGTGCGCGGTCACTCCGCACGACCTCGGCCCCGGCTCGAACGAAACCACGATCATGCTCGCCGACGATCCGACGCGGCTGATCGTGACCGGCTACATGCCGGGGTTGGGTACGGGCATCTTTCTCGGATCCCAGTACATTGCGCAGGGCAACAAGCCGCTGCGGCGCTACGGCGACGATGGCGTCCTCACCATGAGCGGCTCCGGCCACGGCGCAGTCTGGCTCGCCTGGCTGTCCGCGCGCGCGCTCGCCGACGGGCCGTATCCGGTCTCGGGGCTGCGCTCCGAAGGCGAACAGTGGCCGTACGAGTTCGTGGTCGCACGCGGCCGCGGGCTGGTGGGGGATCGGCCGGTGGCCGTCGGGGAGCGAGGCGAGCACTGGCTATTCGATGTCCAGCACGAAGACGGCAGGCTGTACCGGCAGGGCACGACCACGCGTTTCGCCTCGCAACGCTTCTCGCGCGTGCTGCCGGTGGAGGCCAGCGAGCGGGTCGTGCTGGAGCATGCGCGCGGCCTGTTGGTCGTGGAGTAGTTCCCCGGTATATAGGATCCATGGCCGAACCCACGGAGACGGAGCCCTCCATCGTCGATGAATTGCCCACCGACGGTACGGTAGCTCCGTGGACGAAAGAGCGGCGCGACAACGCAACGGCGGACGAGATCATCGAAGCGATGAAGCGCGGCAACCGGCGCTACAGCGAGGGTAAGCTGATCACGCGCAGCCTGCTCCACGAGCAGCGCGCGAGCGTGAGCGGTCAGTACCCCGCAGCGATGGTGCTGAGTTGTGTCGACTCACGGGCGCCGATCGAGATCATCATGGACGCGGGCATCGGCCGCGCCCTGAACGCGCGCGTCGCCGGCAATGTCGCGAACGACGATACCCTCGGCAGCATGGAGTTCGCGTGTCAGCTGGCGGGCGCCAAGGTCGCGCTGGTCATGGGCCACACGGCCTGTGGCGCGATCAAGGGGGCGATCAACAACGTGCAGCTGGGCAACCTGACCTCGTTGCTGCGGAAGATCTATCCGGCGATCGAAGCGACCGAATACGACGGCGAGCGCTCTGCCACCAACTACACGTTCGTCAATGCCGTCGCACGCAAGCACGTCCAGCTGACCATGAACTACATTCGGACGTACAGTCCGGTGCTGCGCGATCTCGAGCAGGCCGGCAAGATCAAGATCATCGGCGGGATGTACGACCTCGAAACCGCGTTGATCGACTTCATCGATTGACCGGCATATGCGAGCGATCACGCGGGCGCTGCACCCTTCCATCGCGCACTGCCAGCTGACCCACCTCGCGCGAGAGCCGATCGACTACTCCCGTGCGGTCGCGCAGCACGCGGCGTACGAGGCGCTGCTACGTTCGCTCGGCGTGGTGGTCGAGCAGCTGCCGGCAGAACCCACGTTGCCCGATGCGGTGTTCGTCGAAGACACGGCGATCGTGCTCGATGAGCTCGCGGTGGTGACGCGTCCCGGCGCCGAATCGCGACGGCCGGAATGCGCGAGCGTAGCCGAGGCGTTGCGAGCCTGGCGCTCGCTCGCGACCATCGAGGCGCCCGGGACCCTGGACGGTGGCGATGTGCTCGCGGTGGGTCGCACGCTCTACGTGGGCCTCTCCAGTCGCAGCAATCAGGCTGCTGCGGATCAGCTGCGCCAGCTGATCGCGCCGTTCGGCTATCGGGTCGAGACGGTGACCGTGCGCGGCTGCCTGCACCTCAAGTCTGCGGTCACTCTTGCCAGCGATTCGTTGCTGTTGTGTAACCCCGCGTGGGTCGATGCGGCGAGCTTCCCCGGAGTCTCCGTGCTCGAGACGCACCCCGCGGAACCGGCCGGCGCGAATCTGCTGCGCCTCGAGGATCGTGTGGTGATCGACGGCGCCCACCCTCGCAATGCCGAGCGGCTGCGCGCGCAGGGGATCCGCGTGCATGAGGTGGATCTGTCCGAGCTCGCCAAGGCGGAGGGCGCGGTCACGTGCTGCAGCCTGGTGTTCGCGTGAATCAAGTCGCGGGCGGCTTGCGTGCGGGCGCGGCGAACCAGCCGTCCATGCCCACGACCTTGCTGCGCTCGGGATCGCCCAGGTAGTGCGGCGACATGATCTGCACGCCGTACTCGTTGAACACATCGAGGATCCGCGCATGCAGCTCGCTGAGTAGCTCGGCACGCACTGCGGCTCCGGTCGGCAGCGCATCGCAAACCAGCCTGTACTCGACGTAGAAGTCGGACAGCTGCGTCTTGAAGACGCGCGGCGCGGGCTCGGTCACGACGCCATTGGTGCGAGAGGCCGCTTCGATCAGCAAGCCTTCGACCTGCCTCCACGGCGTGTCGTAGCCGATGGTGACGACCGTATCGACCACGTAGCCCCCACCCTGCGCGGGGCGCGAGTAGTTGCGCGTGACCGCGCCGAGCACCAGCGTGTTCGGCAGCGTGAGCTCCTCGCCGAGGCCGGTGCGGAGCTTGGTCGTGAACGTGCCGAGCTCGGTGATCGTGCCCTCCTGCGCGTCGATGCGAACATACTCACCGACGCGAAACGTCCGCGAGTACATCAGGATCAAGCCGCTGGCGGCCTGGCCGAACAAGCTCGTGCCACCGAGCGTGACCATCACACCGATCAACACGCTGACGCCCTTGAACGCTTCGCTGCCGGACCCCGGCAGGTACGGATACGCCATCACGACTGCGAACGACCACACCGCGGCATTGAACAGCCGCCGCGTCGGCTTGGCCGTGTCGCGATCGAGCCAGCCCGCCTGGCTCTGATTTCGCTCGACGCCCTCGAAGAACGGACCGAGCGCCCCGATCACCAGGCGCGCCAGGAGGAAGATTACCGCCGCAATCAGCAGGTCGGGGACGGCGTGAACCACCGCGTAGAAGATCTCGAGCGCGACGCCCAGCAAGTAGCCGTCGAGTTGCTCGCTCCAGGCGCGCGTATACGGAAACTGGTCGAAGACGAAGCTGGTCCATTCGTAGGTGAGGACGGCGAGGATCGGCCATGAAACCAGGGCCTCGAGGGTTCGCGCCACGAAACCCATGCGGCCGCCGAGCACGAGGCTCTGCCCTCCCACCTTCACCGCCGGCGTCGAACGCTGCAACAGACTCGCAAGGCGCGACTCGAGCCACCTTCGCGCGCGCCAGACCAGGGTCCAACCGAGTATCAGCAACCCGCTGGCCAGGATGGCCGCGCCGATGGCGCGCAACCAGCGCCTTCGATCGCGAGCCTCGCGCGTGTCCGCGATCGCGCGCTGGAGCTTGGTGGCCGCCGCCTCGGTGGCAACGGCGAGCGTCTCGCCGCGGAGCGCATCGGCATCGCCCGGCGTGAGGATCAACGCCAGCGAACCGTCGACCATCAGCAGGTTGCCTTGCGGCTCGGTCTGCGTGGTCACGACACCAGGTCCGTGACGCCCCAGGAGCTCATCGAGCACGGCCTGCGAACGCCGAGCTCGGTCTGCGGGGCTCACCCCGAGAAAGGGCGCACGAAACACCGTGATGGTACGGTTGAAGACGACGACCGGCACTTCAAGGGACGGCGCGGTGCCGCCCGTGCCGGCAGAGTCAGCCCGCGCGCCCGACGCGATCGCGAGCAACAAGAACCCCCACGCGCGCGCGTGCCCCCAGCGAGGCCTTCTCATGACATGCAGCTATACCACCGCCGGCAGAAGACGCGAAGCAACCGGCGGCTAGCCACCCACGCCGTCGAGGATCGGGCTGCCCGCGAGAGCGAGCACCAGGATCGTGAGCTCGCCCGAACCTTCGCTGACCAACGTGAAGCTGACCTCGAGGCTGCCCGAGGGCGAAACGAGCGCCCCCTGGGCCTGCAGCGAGCTGCGGCTCGCGCTGACGCCCGGCGGGATCGTGCGGCGCGTGCGCGACAGAGACACCCGTTCGCTTCGGGCGAGGAACTCCGAAGCGGCACATTGCGCCCGGAACTGCTCGAGCGAGAAGCGCTGGCGGTAGGGCGCGGCCATCAGCGCGTACGCGTCCGCGTGCTGGCCCGCGTGCAGGACGGCCACGAACCGCCCGGCCACGGCGCTTGCGAGCTGCAGGTCGTCGGGAGTCGTCGGCGTCGGCGAAGCGAGCAGCTGGCTACCGGTGACTTCCGGCATGCTGCTCCTGATGTACGTGTAGAGCCCGCTGGCAAACACACCACCCGCGACGAGCGAGATGACGATCTCGCGAGTCACGTTGCGTGGTTTCGTCACCCATCGAGTGTCTCACGCAGCCCAGCTCGGCCTCAAGGTTCGAGCACGGACACTCGGTTGCCAGTGCGCTCGGTGACTATCAGCGCATCCTGCGGCAGCCCCAGTCGGCCATTCGCTCGTTGTACCGACGAAGGGCCCTCGAAGGTCGCATTGGGCGTAGTAGTACATTGCCTGACAGTCAGATCGCATTCGACCACCGATCCGTTGAGATAGTCCGCCACCACCAGACCGGCCGCGTCGACGTAGAGGTCGTCGAAGAACGTGAGCGCCCGCCCCAAGTTGCGCTTGGGTCCGCTCGAACCATTCGGCTTCACGACGGCCACGTTCACGTCCGTAAACGCCGTCCAGTACAGCTTCTCGTCGAAGTACTTCAAGCCGTTGGTGAGAAAGCCCGATTGTGCGTCGAACACGTCCTGCGACTCGATGGCCAGCGGATTGCTGGGCTCGACTCGCAGTCGAATGATCCGCCCGTCGAAGCTCGACGCCAGGAACAATGAGCCTGCACCATCGCTCGTCAGGCCGTTGAGCAACCCGACGCCTGGCAAACGGTGAATCGACCGGAACTGCGGCTTCTCGCTCAACACCGCGGCGAACACCGCCGCGTTGGTGAAGTCGTAGCAGTTCGCGTAGATCGTGCCGGCCTGCTCGGTGAGACCGCCGAAGAAGCACGACTCTCCCGTGTGCAGCGCGGTCTTCTGCAGGCTCCCGTCCGGCCCACGAACGAGCTCGAAGATGCCCTCGTCGCCGCTGATGAACAGTCGCCCCGTACTCGTGAACAACTGATTCTCTGCGGCCTTGATGCCCTCGATCAGCGTTTTCGGCGCCGCATCACGCAGCACGATGGGCTCCAAACCGAGACCGACCAGCCTTTCATCGCCTCCCTCGTTTGTGCAGCCGAGGGCGGCGATAGCGAGTGCGAGTGCGAGTGCAAGTGCGAACGGAGAAACGGCTGTGCGCATGGGACCTCGTCAGGTTGTGCTGAACGTCGGCCACGCTAACAACCTGCCACGACCATCGACCCGACCGAAATGGACAAATCTGCGGCCCGGGAGGCCAGCTCGCGGCACCGGCCGCCGACAGCGAGAGTGAGAAGGCGAGGCTCGAGGCACGCTTACGGCTCGGGCGGGGAGATGCCCCTACGAGACCTCGGCGCGCGTTTGCGCCGGGTCACGCTAAAGACACCCTGGCGTTTCTCAAACCGGCGCAAACGCGTGCCTGTCGCAGCGGGCAAATCGAGGGTGGAGCCGCGCGCGATTTGCCCGCCGACAGCAGCTGCTGCGCTGCCGCGCGTGACGCGAGCGAAGCGACGCGACAAAGTCCGCAGTGGTGGGTCCGCTGGCTTCCCGCGGGCCTGCC
>DATEOF010000086.1:0-38775 GCA_035274465.1 Polyangiales bacterium | reverse complement strand
GCGAACGCCTGGATGAACAACCCGCAGGGCTTTCGCTGGATCGATGGCAAGGCGGTCGACGTCGATCCGATCGCAGCCATGTTCAATCCCGGCTGGTTTCCGCAGAGCCTGCACATGGTGCTGGCGGCGTTCATGAGCACCACGTTCGCGGTCGCGGGCGTGCACGCGCTGCGCCTGCTCAAGTACCCCGGCTCACAGCTGCACCGCATCGCCCTGCGTATCTCCCTCGCGATGGGTGCGGTCGCCGCGCTCGTGCAACCGCTCAGCGGCGACATCAGCGCCAAACACGTGGCCCGCGCGCAACCCATCAAGCTGGCGGCGATGGAAGCGCACTACCACACTCAGCGCGGCGCACCGTTCATGGTCGGAGGCGTGCCCGACGACGAAGCGCAGGAGGTCCACGGCGCGATCGAGATCCCGTACCTGCTCAGCTTCCTGGCCTTCGGCGATCCGCACGCCGAGGTCGTGGGCCTCGAGAGCATCCCGCGCGCCGACTGGCCGCCGACGCTGATCTGCCACTTCGCCTTCCAGATCATGATCGGCATCGGCAGCTTGCTCGCAGCCTTTGGCGGCGGCTTCTTGCTCGTCTGGTGGCGCTGGCCGAAGCTCCTCGAGCACCGGCGCTTCCTGCAGCTGATAGCGGCGGCCACTCCACTCGGCTTCCTGGCGGTGGAAGCGGGCTGGACCGTGACCGAGGTCGGCCGTCAGCCCTGGATCATCTACGGAGTCTTGCGCACGCGAGACGCGGTCACGCCAATGCCCGGGCTGATCTGGCCGCTGCTCTTCATGCTGGCCGTGTACCTGATCTTGAGCGCGATCATCGCCTGGATAATGACGCACCTGATCCGCGCCGCGGAGGCCGCCGATGGCTGAGTTTCTACTCGCCGTGATGCTGATCGCCGCGGCGCTGTACACGGTGCTCGCGGGCGCAGACTTCGGCGCGGGCATCATGGAAGCCTTCATGGGCAAGAAGGCGCGCGAACGCGTCGACGTGGCGCTCGCGCCCGTCTGGGAAGCCAACCACGTCTGGTTGGTGTTGATCGTTGTGATCGCGTTCGTCGGCTTCCCCCGCCTGTACACGATCGTCTCGGTGCACCTCCACATCCCGATCGTCTTCGCGCTGCTCGGCATCGTCGCCCGCGGCAGCGCCTTCACCTTCCGCCACTACGACCCGACGAACGTCCTCGACTCCAGCTACAGCGCGGTGTTTCGCCTCGCCAGCCTGCTCACGCCGCTCAGCCTCGGTTTGATCGTCGCGGCGACTGCCAGTGGCGACATCCCGCTCGAACGGCAGGGCGGTTTCGCCGAACAATTCATCGATCCCTGGAACACCGTCTTCGGCTGGGCCACCGGCATCTTCGTCTGCGCGCTGTTCGCCTTCGAGGGCGCAGCCTTGCTCGCGGCCGAACACGTCCGCGACGACGCGCCCCTCCCCTACCTGCGCTCGGCTCGCCGCGCCCACTTCACCACGATCGGCAGCGGAGCCGTGGTGCTGCTCGTGGCCTATATCCAGGACCTTCCCTGGCTGCGCGCGCTCGCCCACTCCCCGCTGGCAATCGCGGCGATGCTCGCGGCCACGGGCTTGATCTTCGCAGTCGCCTACGCCTTCCACGCCGGTCGGCCCTGGGTCTTGCGACTCGCGATGGGCGCCCAAGCCACCTGCGTCTTGCTCGGCTTCTTCGCCGCGCAGTTCCCCGTGCTGCTCCGCACACGAACAGCCGATCTCACGTACACCGATCTGGCAGCCGGACCGAGTACGTTGCGCGGAATGGTGTGGGCAGTGGCGATCGGACTCGTGGTGATCGTGCCACTGCTGGCCTACTTGATCGCGATCTACAAGGGACGCGCGCCTACCACCTCAGCTCGGTGATCGTCACGATCCGCAGCTACGAGCGTCCAAAGCATCCAAACCCGGCCAAGAAAACCTCAGGGTTCCAGGATCAGTTTCCCCACCGTTCGACGATCGCTGAGCTCGCGCAGCGCCTTGGCTGCATCGCGCAAGGGGTAGCGAGCGTGGATGACTGGTTTGATCTTGCCCGAGGCGTAGAGCGCGAAGAGTTGCTCGGTGGCCTGGCGCAGGCGCTGGGGATCATTCTCGTGGTACGCGCCGACGTTGAGACCCAACACGTCGATGTGTTTGAGCATGACTCGGTTCATCTTCAGCGCGGGGATATCGCCCGACGAGAAGCCGATGACGAGCAGCCGTCCAGCCCAGGCGATGCACTTGAGGGAGCCTTCGAAGATCTCGCCGCCGATCGATTCGTAGATCACGTCGGCGCCGCGACCGGAGGTGACTTCGCGCACGCGTTCGATCCAGCCCGGCTCGCGCGTGTCGACCGTTTCGTCTGCGCCCTGTGCCCTGCAGAGCTCGAGCTTGTCCGCGCCGGACGCGCCGGCGATGACTCGCGCACCGAGCGCCTTGCCGATCTGCAGCGCCGCCAGGCCGACGCCGCCAGCAGCTGCATGGACCAGCAGCCACTCCCCCGCCTGCAAGTGCGCGCGATCGACCAGCGCGAGGTACGAGGTTTGGTAGGCGATGCCGAGCGCGCAGGCATCTGCTGCCGGCATGCCGTCCGGAATGCGTTGCACACGGCGCGCGTCGGCGATGACTTGCGTGGCGTAGCCGCCGTAGCCCATCTGCGCGCTGACACCCTGGCCGATCACGAGCCCGTCGACTCCCGCGCCGAGTGCGCGCACGGTCCCGGCCACTTCACTGCCGGGTGCGAACGGCAGCTCGGGCTTGAGCTGGTAGCGGCCACGACAGATCAGGGTGTCGGCGAAGTTACAGCCGATGGCGCGGACGTCGATGGCCACCTGCCCGGGACCCGGCTCGCGGTCGGGGAGCGTCTTCAGCTCGAGCGCCTCGGGTTCACCGAGCGCCGACATCATCATGGATTGCATGCCTGCCTGATATCCGATGCGACGACTCCGGGCCAGCGCGAGTTGCGGCTTGCACGAGCCCTCCCCGAGGCCGAAACTCCCGGCATGCGCGCGGTCGGCCTCCACCACTACCTGCCCATCGATCATCCCGAGTCGCTGCTCGATCTCGAGCTACCCGTGCCGGAGCCGGGCGAGAACGACCTGCGCGTGGCCGTGCGCGCGGTGTCGGTCAATCCGGTGGATACCAAGCTGCGCGCGCCGAAGCCGCAGGTCGAGAGCCAGGCGCGCGTGCTGGGCTTCGACGCTGCCGGCGTGGTGGACGCGGTGGGCTCGAAGGTACGGCTGTTCAAGCCCGGCGATGCGGTGTTCTACGCGGGCTCGATCGCGCGCCCGGGCAGCAACGCCGAGCTGCAGCTGGTGGACGAGCGGATCGTCGGCCGCATGCCCAAGAACCTCTCGTTCGCACAGGCTGCCGCCTTGCCGCTGTGCGCGCTGACGGCCTGGGAGCTGCTGTTCGATCGGCTGGAGATCCCGCGCGCCACCCCGACCAGCGATGCCGTGTTGATCATCGGTGCAGCCGGCGGCGTCGGCTCGTTCGCCACGCAGCTCGCGCGCCGGCTCACCAAGCTGCGCGTGATCGGCACGGCGTCGCGCGCCGAGAGCAGCGAGTGGGTGCACAGCATGGGCGCACACCACGTGCTCGATCACAGCCAACCGCTCGCCGGCCAGGTGGAGAAGCTACTGGGCGCGGGCGTGCGTTACGTCGTGAGCTTGACCGGAACCGACCAGCACTGGAAAGAGATCGCCGAGCTGATCGCGCCCGAAGGCCGCTTCGGCCTGATCGACGATCCGCAGACAGCGCTCGACCTGCGGCTGTTCAAGCGCAAGAGCGTCTCGCTGCACTGGGAGTTCATGTTCACGCGCGCGATCTTCGAGACCGACGATCCGCTCGCCCAGCACCGCATCCTGAACCACGTGGCGGAGCTGGTGGAGACCGGCGTGCTGCGCAGCACGCTCCACGCGGAGCTCGGCCCGATGTGCGCCGCGAACCTGCGGCGCGCGCACTCGCTGATCGAGAGCGGACGCACGATCGGCAAGCTGGTGCTGAGCGGGTTGTAGAGCGTTTTAGAGCGCGGTGGCCGTGAGGCCGGTGGGCTTGGGCGGCTTCCCGCCGAGCAGCACGCTCGGGCGCTTGCCCATGCCGATCAGCGCCGCGATGCGGATGGCGTGTTCGAGCACGTAGGGCAAGCTGTAGATGCCGCCGTGCACCTGCTGCGAGAACAGCCGCGCGGCCTTCTCGCGCGCGCCCTCGAACTGCTGCGCCGCAGCGCCGGGGGATGCCGGATTGAGCAGGTCGTGGAGGATCAACAGGCCGCTCAGCGCGCGCGTGGTCGGCGGATCGAAGATCCGCACGCCGAACGCAGGCGCGCCGATGAACGCGGCCTGAAACAGCGGATGGGCCAGCGAGCGGGTGCGCGTGATGCCGGCGACGTTGGCTGACACGGTCAACGGCCTGGGTTGCGTGGCCTCGAGCGCGCTGCCGTAGACCGCCAGCGTCTCCGCCGCCAACAGCTTCGAGATGTACTGCGCGGCCTGATAGCTCAGGCCCTGGATCGACACGGTCGCGCGCGCAATCGCCACGCCGTTAACGGCATGGTGGCCCGGCGCGCCCAACAGACCTGCACCGCGCAGCGCCGACTTCCAGCGAGCGGGCCGCTCGAGGCCCTGCTTCGCAGCGACCACACACTCCGGCTGCAGCGTGGCGGTCGTCGTCGGCGACACCAGCAGCGACACCGAGCGCACGAGCTCGGGCGGCAGGTGGGTCGCGATGGCGTTCATGGCCGCACCGAGACGCCACTCGCGGCTCGAGCCCGAGGCGTAGGCGAACATGCCCAGATTGACCGGCCCGTGCACCTCGGCGAAGCCGCGGATGGCCGCAGAGACCTCACGCGGCTGCTCGAGCAGGTTGGCCGCATCGGCCGGGCGTACGAGTGAACCCGCCAGCCCCTCTGCCGACGCAAGCACCGGGCCCGGATCCGTCAGATCGATCCACAGCACCCGCGCGCCCGCAGCCAACAGCATGCGAGTGGCCGCCAGCTCCGCGCCCGCTCCGAGCACCGCGAACGACTGCCCGCGCAGATCGAGCGCCCCGCCTTGGCTCTCGATGTGATCGACGGTCCAGCGCAGCGCCGCCCGCGCACCGAGCGTCAGGTGCTGGGCCTCGGCCAGGCGGTCGACCAGGCCTTCGATCTCGCGCCCGCGATACAGCTTGCCCTCGAACGGAACCTCCGCGCGCAGACCCGGCGTGCCCTGCAGCTCGGCCGTGTCCATCGCCGGTGTGGGCGCCGCCTCGAGCAGGTGCTCGGCGAGCGTGCGCCGGCCCGCGTCGTCCACGAACTCCAGGGCGGACTGGCTCTCGCGCACCAGAAAGCGCGCGATCTCGACCCGCTGCGGCGACATCACGCGCGCTGCCTCGAACTTCGGCAGCAGCTCTCCGTAGTCGCGCTTGAAGTGGCCCGGCCGCGGGGGGAGCTCTGCACCGCGCAGCGCGTCGGGAAATTGCGAAACCGTACGTGTCAGCAGCTCGTGAAACAGACTGGAGCCGGTGTGCCCGGAGGGCAGCACCACGCCCCGCGACGTGCGATCCGCGTGTTGGGCCACGCTGCTTCTTCGCCCCAAAACTGAGGTTTTGGCAAGGATTATCTGGCTTTGCACGAGTTGCGCGGGTCCCCGTCCATGGCCGGGCGATCCACCTATGGGGCGATCGTGTCGGCTGCCTATGAGGCGTGCTTGAGGCGGCGGCGCCTTTTGCCCCTTTTGGCAGTGGCGAAGTCGCGCGTACCTCGTCCACGCAGGTCGAGCGTGGATGTGTCGATGACAACTTGCGAATTCGGAGTGAGTGGGTGTGCGCGACCGAACTATCAGGCGGGCGTTCCAGCTGGCGGCTTGGGGCCGCTGTCTCATCCGGGCACGCCAGCACGCGTGACAGGAAGCAGAGTAGCCGATGCTTGATACCTCCATCGCGCCGGTCGTCCTCAACGTCAACGACAACGAAGAGCCGCTCTACATCGTCAGCGTGATCCTGCGCCGAGCGGGCTTCGAGGTGGTCGAGGCGCGCACCGGTCACGAAGCGCTGGCGATGGTCGAGCAGCATCGGCCCGACTTGCTCGTGCTCGACATTCGATTGCCGGACCTCAGCGGGTTGGAGGTCTGCAAACGCATCCGAGCCGATCCCACGACTGCCGGCATCAAGGTGCTGCACACCTCGGCGACGCTGACCTCGACCGACAACAAGGTGCAGAGCCTTTCGCTCGGTGCAGACGCCTACCTCACGCAACCGTTCGAGCCGCAAGAGCTGATCGCGACCGTGCAGTCGCTCCTGCGGCTGCGTCAAGTCGAGCTCGAGCTCCGGCACACGGCCGAACAGCTGCGCGAGCTGGATCGGCGCAAGGACGAGTTCCTGGCCATGCTCGCGCACGAGCTGCGTAACCCGCTCAATGCGATCTCGACCGCGCTGCCGATCGTCAATCGCCGCGAGGTGGCCGATGTCGCCGAGGCGCGCGCGCGCGAAGTGCTGCTGCGGCAGACGTATCACCTGACGCGGCTGGTCGATGACCTGCTCGACGTGGCACGCGTCACCCAGGGCAAGATTGCGCTGCGCCGCGATACGGTCGATCTGTGCGCCCTGGTCGAGCGAGCGGCCGAGCACGTGCGCGAGGCCAACATCGCGCCGCGCCGTCAGACGCTGGAGTGTTTCCTGCTCGACGAGCCCGCGCTGGTACACGCCGATGCGACGCGGCTCGAGCAGGTGGTGATAAACCTGCTCGACAACGCCAGCAAGTACACGCCGGATGGAGGACGGATCCAGCTGAGCGTGACGAGTGGCACGAGTGAAGCCGGGCCCGAGTTCCGGCTGGCCGTGCGCGACAATGGCCAGGGGATTACCCGCGACACGCTGCCCAAGATCTTCGCGTTGTTCTCGCAAGCCGACGTGCCGATCGCGCGTCCGCTCGGTGGACTGGGCGTGGGGCTGACCGTGGTGCAGGCCCTCGTCGAGATGCACGGAGGCTCGGTGAGCGCCTCGAGCGCGGGGCGCGGAGAGGGCAGCGAGTTCGTCGTGCGCTTGCCCGCGTCGCAGCCGCAAGCTGCAGCACAGCCACAGGGCGAGCAGCCGCGAGCGGCGAGCGAAAAGCAGCGCAGATGCCGCGTGCTCCTGGTCGAAGACAACAGCGACGCGCTGGAAGTGCTCTCGGATCTGATCGCGCTGTGGGGCCACGAGGTCCGAGCCGAGTCGGACGGCTTGAGCGCGGTCGACACCGCCCTCGAGATGTTGCCGGACATCGCGCTGATCGACATCGGCTTGCCGGGTATCGATGGCTACGAAGTCGCGCGGCGGATTCGTGCCGATCCCAAAGGCAAGCAGCTCAAGCTGGTTGCGCTGACAGGCTACGGAGCACCCGAACAACGCGCGCAGGCCGCGAACGCGGGCTTCAACTTGCACCTGGTGAAGCCGGTGCAACCGGATGGTTTGGCGCAGCTACTCAACGAGTGATGGAATCGTCAGGATCGCCCGCGCACCGCAGCCATGAACTTCACGGTCCGGGCGATGTTGCGCGCCTTGGAGCGCCAGTTGAACGCCCACTTGGATTCACCGTGCTCGCGGTTGCCGAACTGGACGTCGATGGTCTCGAGCAGGAAGCCGTGTTGGCGCGCCAGCCAGAAGAAGTAGACGTCGAGCGAGAGGTCGTTCGGAGGTGTCACCGCGAGCTCGAGGAGGTCGCGGTGGAACGCCTTCGGCTGAGCGTTGATGTCGGTGAGGTTGGTGCGCAGCAGCGCCAGCGCTGCGACTTGCATGCCGAGCGTGAACAGCGTGTCCTTGATCGGCCGGCCACGTCGCCGGCCCTTCACGAAGGTGCGGCGTGGATCTCCGGCGCGGACCAGGAGATCGAACGCGCGCAACACGTCTGCAGGCGGGGTTTGACCATCCGCGTGTGTCCACGCCAGGTACTCTCCGTGCGCGGCCCGCAAGCCGGTCATGATGCCGTGCCCGTAGCCGATGTTGGGCGCGGGAACCCGCACGACTCGCGCAAAGCCGCGGCTCGGCGCGCGAAGCTCTCGTTCGAACACGGCCCCACTCTCGTCGGTGCTGCCGTTGTCGACGAGCACGAGCTCCCAGTCGTCGTCCTTGCCGCCTGCCAGGAGCGCTTCGAAGCGCGCGATCAGCGCCGGCAGGTTGGCTGCCTCGTTGTAACAGGGGACGATGATCGATTTGTTCGGCTTCATGAGACGCTGCTCCCTAGCCCCAGGCGCGCGACCCGCGGTGAACCGCGTTCCAGTAGTCGAAGGTCTTGAGCTCTTCCGGCGTGCCCCAGGGCACGTACTTGTCGACCTTGAATGCGCGCACGCGGGCGCCTCGCTCGACCATCCGGCGCGTGATCGTGTCGAGATAGAACTCGCCGTTCACGCGATCGTCGGCAGCGACCAGCGCCTCGACCTCGCGCAGGAACGTGTGCGCGTCGCGGAACCAGAACGTGCCGGTGATCACTTGCTGCTGCGCGATGTCCACGCCGGCGACCGGCTGTTTGACGGCCACGCGCTCGATGAAGCCCTGGGGCGACACTTGCGCCCAGCCGTACATCTGCGGCCGCCAGATCGCCGGCAGGTGATCGCCGGCCGTCCAGGCGATGAGCTCCGCGTCCGCCGCGCGCTCGAGCGCGAGCCAAGCCTCGATGTCGTACAGGTAGCCGGTGTCGCATGGCGCAAACAACAGCGGCCGATCGAGCGCGACGCGTGGCTTCGCTCCGTCCACGACGCCGAGCCGAGCGGTGATCGCTTGGCCCTCGGTGACCTGGTCGAGCACGATGGTCTCGGTGCGACCGGCCAGCTCGCTCACAGCCGCACGAAAACGCGGAGCGGCCGCATGCTCGCGCTGGGCGACGAGCACGCGCGCCTCGGGCTGGGGGAGACAGGCGAGCGATTGCTGGATCATCGGCTTGCCCGCGACGTCGATCAGCGGCTTGGGATCCGAATATCCCTGGTCGACGAAGCGCTGGCCGCGGCCGGCCATCGGCACGACCAGGCTTGCGCGTGACTTGGCGCCGCGCACCTTCTGGCTGAACGCGTCGAGCGCCCGCATGCTGCGCGCCCAGGCTTCATAGTCGCGCAAGTCTTCCGGCGTGCCCCACTGATAGAATCGATCGAGCTCGTAGACCCCGACCTTCGCGCCTTGCTCGATCGCGAGCTGCATCAACATGCTCGCGTAGAACTCATTGTTCACGCGCTCGCCGCGCGCCACGAGCTCGCGGCCGAGCCGCACGAGGTCGCGACCGCTGCGAAACCAGTACAGCCCGGCCGACGCGTACTCATCGAACTTGTTGGCCGTGAAGTGGTGCTTCTCGCGAATCTCGACCACTCGCTCGCCGTCGTTGCGCATGTACGCGTAGAGCGTCGGGCCGAGCGAATGCGGATGGAAGCCTCGGTAGGCCGACATCGCGCCGTCCCAGGACTCTCGATCGAGCCAGCGCGAGAAGCGCTCGAACGACCACTCCACGCCGAAGTCGCAGTAGTTCACGCAGACGTCTTCGTCCGTCGCAAGCGCCTCGGCGCACTCCAGCAGCGTGCGAACCGGGCCGTCCTTGTGGTTGTCCAGCACGACGATCTGCGCGTCGGGGCGCAGTTGGCGCAAGACACGCGTCAGGTCGGTGTTCTCGGCGTGCTGGCGGTTGATCCCGAACAACCAGCGCAACCCGGCGTCCTTCGGGAAGGTCTCGAGAACGCGTTCGATCATGGTGACGCCGTCGACCGGGATCAACGGCTTGGGCTGCGTGTATCCCGCACGCAGGTAGCGATCTCCCGTGCCGGCCATCGGAACGAAAATCAGCATGGGTCTCCAGGGCAGCTACGGGGCGTTGCCGCGCGCGGCGAGTTGCATTCGATATTGTTCGGACGGCAGGTCCAGGATGCGCGCTGGTTCGTCGTCCGGCAGGTATTGCGCGCGGCCGCTCCTCCGCAACGCATCTTCGAGCCAGTCGTGGGCGGCAGCTACCGCGCAACACTGGGCGAGCTGCGCGCTGCTCTTCGCGACGGCGATCCGCTCGCCATTCGGAGCCACCAGCACGCAGGCCCGACGAATTTCGGCGAGCGCGCGTTCGGCCGCGCTCGAAGGCTCGTCGAGCCTGCCGGCGAGCACGACGCTGGAGCAGACCGGAGCGTCCGGGAACAGGTAGCGCGGTGGATCGGTCTCGCGCGCCTCGCGCACGGGGAGCGCGCGATACACGCCACCTTCCACCACACGTTCGACGCCGGCCAGGTAGCCTTCGACCAGCGGCTCGATCGCGGGCAGCGGACCGCTTCGTTCCGCGCTCGCGCGCGCTTGTTCATCGCAGCGAACCGTCAGCTCGATCGCGCGCTCGGCGCTTTGTGCATACACGACGACGCCGTGATTGCGCATGATGCAGACGCATTCCTCGACCTCACCGAGGACGTCGCGCACGGCCAGTGCAATGCCTCGGCCCGGACGCACGTAGGGGATCGCCACGACGCCGTCGTCCACGCGAGCAGAGAACGGCTCGTTGGAGCAGGCGTAGAGCAGCACGCCGAGCGCATGCGTGTGCGCGACCACGCGCGGACCGAGCACGTGGAAATAGGTCTCGAGCGACGGGCGCGGAGTGTGCCCGAACAGGTCGCGCTCGGCGGTGGGGTCGCCCTCGAGGGCGGTGCTCGCCAACGCCAGCGGGACCTTGGTGTGACCACCTGGCTGGGCCACCTCTGCGAAGCGGGTCCCGCTCGCCTTGACCCAAAGCGTGGATCCGAGCTTCACGGAGCAGTTGCCACCGGGGCCTTGCACCCAGCGCAGCCCGCCGAGTGCGGAGCCCAACGTGGCCAGATCGGCCCGGGCCGCGGCCTCTCGGGCGAGCTCGCTCACGGCACGACTCCGAGCTCACGTGCGACTTCTTCGAGCGTCATGCCGTCTCCCTCGCCAGGCTCGCTGCCCCGCACCCGATAAAACGGCACCCCGAGAGCGCCCGCCGCAGCACCGTCGGTCTGCAGGCCATCGCCCACGACCACGCACTGCTCACGTACTACGCCCAGCCGCTGGATCGCCAGCTCGAATGCGGCGAGCGCCGGCTTGTCGAACGCGACCTCTTCACTCACGACGAGCGCGTCGACCAGTTCACCTAGTTCAAGCACCTCGAGCTTCCAGAGCTGCACCTCGAGCACCAGGTCGGTCACGATCGCGACCTTGTGGCCGCGGGCGCGCCAACCCGAGAGCAGCTCGCGCGCGAACGGTCGAAGCTCCGCGCCGCGCAGGTACTCGGTCCAAAACGCGCGTTCCCAGCTGCGCACACGGGCGAGCACGCCCGACTTGCCGGAGGCGTGCGCAAGCTCGTGCAAGTAGAGCAAGCGCGAGTGCGACGAGCCTCGCTTGGCCACGCGGCCCTTCACCCGCGCTCGCGCCTCGTCGTACAACCGGGCTGCGTGGCTGTGCTCGAGCCCCGTGTCTTGCACCACACGCAAAAGCGCAGCATCTCGCCCGCGCCGCTCCGCAGGGGCGTAGTCGTAGAGCGTGTCGTCGAGGTCCAGCAAGAGGCCGCGGGTAGTCATATCGCGTTCGCCAGCGCGTCAGCATTGCGCATGCGCACGCTGATCGCATGTAGGACGGCAGCGAGCGCGATGCCGCGCCCACCGGCCTGCCAGCTCTCGGTATGGACGAGCTCGTCCGCGTTCGGCAGCAAGGCGAAGACCAGCGCTCGCGTGTGGGCGGCGGTCAGTTGACCGCGGATGGTGATCTTGTCACGCGTGAGCTCTTCGTCCGGAGTCCAGACCACGTCGAGCTCGAGCGCGTCGAGCGCGTCGACGAACGAAAGTGGATCGAGCGCGCTCGCGAGCTCGACCTCCATGTGCACGAGGTGCGGCTCGGAAAGTGAACCAGCACGCATGCGCAACACGACGTCGGCGTGCTTCATCTGCGGCCGCACGTACTTGATCGAATCGGGCATGCGCGCTTCGATGTGCTCGAGCACCTGTTCGCGCGCGTAGCCGCGCTTTTGCATGTCGCGCTCCACCTTCCACTGCCGGCGCAGCTCCTCGTCTGGATCGACGAACACCTTGAGCTCCAGGAGCTCGCGCTGCGACGACAGGTAGAACGGGTGTAGCCCCACGATCGCGACGAAGTCGCTCGGCTTGATCAGCAGCGGACTGGTGAAGCGCCCGGCGTCGTGGTCGTAGCGGCGCTTTCGCACCTCGGCACCGCGTCGCAGCGAGGCGAGCGCCTCGAGCTGCACGTGCAACAGGTTCCCGCGCGGGTCGAGGTGCGTGTAGCGGCGCCACATCGCGTGACCGCGCTCCCACTTGTGATCGTCATCGCCGTCGATCAGGCCCAGCTGCGGTCCGAGCACCGCCGCCAGATCATTGGCCACGGTGTGTTTACCCGCACCACTGTCGCCGCCGACGCCGATCATGAAGCTCTGCTCGCGGTAGCGGTAGACCGCATTCGAACGCACACCCTTGCGATACATCTCGCTGCCGGCGAGGGCCGTCACCGCGAACAAGAACGTCCACGCCACGCTGGCTGCGTGCGGACTGCTGAGGATGGGCGCCGACGCTGCGAGCGTACTCGCGGCGTGCGCACCGAAGTGCGGCCCGAGCAGGGGATCGAAGGCTTCGAGGAAGGTGAGCGGATCGCCCACGAAGAAGTAGGCGAGGTATGCGCCCGACAGCGTCAGCAGCGCGAAGCGCCCGGTGCGGGAGAAGCGCACGCTGAGGTACGCCGCGAAGGGGATGGACCAGATGAACCACCCCGGCTGCGGCGGAACGAGCGCGACCAGGCCCACGTACAACGCGCCGATGAACATCAGCGTGAGCTCGCGGTTGAGCTTGCGGTAGGTCGCGAAGCGCAGCAGCGCGAGCAGCAGCATGGCCGGCGCCAGGTACAAGACGAGTCCGTTCCCGCCGTAGGGGACGGACACCGTCCACACCTTGTCGGCTTCCGCGCTGCCGAAGACCATCCTGCGAAACGCCGCGGACTCGAGCACGGGTGCGTACAGCGCGAGCGCGGTGACGGTCGTGATCCCCACGAACTCGAGCCACGCCAGCCGCGGCTTGTGCTGCCTCCACAGGAAGATCACGACGAACGGAAACGCGACCAGCAGGTGGAGCTTGGTGGCGAGCGCGAAGCCGAACACCACGCCGGCGAGCCGCGTGCGCCGAGCAAACACCAGGAACAGCGCCATGCAGAGCAACGCGGTGGGGATCAGATCGAGCTGGCCGTGGATGTACGTCGCATACAGCACGATCGGACTGAGCCAGTACCAGACGATCGCGTCGCGCGCGTGCAACCTGAGCCAGCGCATCAGCAGCAAGCAGATCGCCAGATCGGCCAGGAACAAGGGCACGCGCAGCAGAAACAGCCCGAGGTGGGAGGCCGGATCGAAAGAGTGCAGCAGCGCCGGCGCGAACGGCAGCGAGACGATCGCGAGCATGCCCGGCCCGTACGGAAACGCCATCGGCTCACCGGCGGCGAGAAACGCAGCCCAGGGATCCTGGAAACGCGAGTGCACGAACGTGTAGGCAAACGGAGCGAACCAGCGCGTCGCGAAGTGTGATCCGAACGAGACCGCGAGCCCGAGCTTCAGCAGGCAGCCGGCCCAGAACAGCGCGCTCGTGCGCAACGTGCCGAGCTCGGTCGCGAACTCGTGGCGCGAGAGCTCGAAATGGCTGCGCGGAGGCACTTTGAGCGCCGTCGTGGAGGGGACGGTCTCGGGCGCGCTCGCCGCCCCACTCTCACTCATGGCGCTCCGACCACAGGTCGGGCCGCTTGCTGCACGCGGCGTGAAAGTGTCTCGCGCCGAGCGCGGCTCGGAACTGCGGGATCGCTTCGGCGCCATGGCCCTGAAGCTCGGGGCTCACCAGGCAGACCTGAAACTCGGAGGCGATGCGCGCCCACTCCACGTCGCTGCCGGGGAAGCGCGTGAAGCAGTCGACCCAACACCAGGTCGCCTTGCCCGCCCACGCGATCGCACCCTCGAAGGGCTCGTGCTCCGACCAGCGCACCGCAAAGCGACGCTCGCCCGAACGCCACAGCTTGACCGCAGCGGGCACGGAGCAGTCCAGAAAGAAGAAGTCCTGGATCGCGTGCGCCCGCGCGAGCGCCACCACGCGTTCCTCGACGCCCTCGCACTTCACGTTGAAGATGCAGGGACGGGCGCCGATGCGCGGGAAGAACTCCTCGATCCGCGGGCCGCTGGTGAATGGATCGTGAGTCACGATCACCTGATCGCCATCGGAGCGCAGATCGAACTCGATGCCGAGCGACGCGGGCGTCGCGTCGAGCTCGGGGATCGTGTTCACGCGGTGGCGGTACAAGCGATGCATTAGATCTTCCGTAGCGCGATCTGGCGCTGCAGCGCAAACACCTTGGGCAGTGCGCCGGCGAGCAGCTGATCCACGCGTTCGAGCCCTTTCAATGCGAGCTCGGGCAAGGGCAGGCTGGCAGTCTTGGCGATGACGCCGCCGGAATTCAAGAAGAGGAACAACTCGGAGAACGTCGAGCGCTCGATGCGAAAGAACGGCACATTGCGCTCGAACTCCGCGCGATCGTCGAACAACAGGTTCGGGATGGCGCAGTTCGCAGACCAGAGGTCGTTTGGGTCGGTGCAGATCTCGTCCGGGTCGAAGACGCGCGCATCGAATGCGTAGCCCTCGTGCCTCATCATTCGAAGCACCAGGCGCATCGTGAGCGACGCGTTGATCTCCTGCACGAGCAGCCAACCACCGGGCTTGAGGATGCGCCGCATCTCGGTGAACAGCTGAAGTGGCTGTGGCACGTGGTGGATCATGTTCGACGACACGACGAAGTCGAACTCTGCGTCCGCGAACGGCGTCGCGAGCGCGTCGACGTTCTTCACGTCGATCCACTCGTGGGCCGCGTAGTCCGTCAGGCGATGCTCAGCTGCGCGGATGAACAACTTGCTGACGCCGGTCCCGCAGCCGATCTCGATGCCGCGGTCGCTGGGCTGAATGTAGTCGTTCATCCACTCGTAGCGGCGGCGCAGCATGAACTCGAGGTTGCCACCGCGGTGCGCGAAGAAGTGCTCTCGCGCCGCGCGCACATCGCCTTCCCCACGCATGCGATTGTCGGCGCGTGCGGGGCGGTAGCGATGGGTCCAGGCCAAGTTCTGCATCGAAGTGCCTCTCGATCTAGGTGTGATGCGCCGCTACGACCTGCGCAAGTAGATGGGCTCGCCGTCGATCACCTCGAGCAGCTGGTAGTGGGTCAGCAGATAGGCCGCGAGCTCGTCGTAGCGGACCATCGACCGATCACCGAGCGAGCGACCGGAGTCCACGATGATCGGTGGCTTGTTGGCCTCCAGCTCGGTCAACAAAATCTTGCGCGAGCCGGGCACGGCCAGCGAGTCCTCCTGCTCCTTGCTCGAGTAGTGGTACCAGGGGACATAGCCCGCGACGAACGACGTGAAGACGTAGCGACTGGCCGGCCGGCGCTTGCAGGACACGTAGAGGTCGGCGCGGAAGCCCCACACGAAGATCGGTTGCTCGGGCTTCGTGTGCTTCTGGATCAACTTACAGGGCGCTGGTTCTTGCGCTTGAACGTCGAGCGCCACCTGGTTCCTGAGTTGGCTGGACCAACCGACCAGATGCTGCGACCGCATCGACCACAGGACCTCGCAGAAGCACACGATCGGCAGCAACAACACCGCCCGCGAGCCGAACTGTTGCAGCCGAGAACCCTGAGGAAAGCTGCGGATCGAGCTCTCGGCGATCAAACCGGCCAGCAGCCCGAACCACGGGATCGCGATCATGTAGTAGTGATCGAAGTCGCGCAGGCTCGCGCGTGAACCCACGATCCCCGCCAGCGCGAGCAGGCTCACCGTCAGCGGGAAGCTCTTGCGCCCGAGCGCTTCGCGAAACGAAGGCCCACTCGCGCGTGCGAACACAGGTTGCGCGAGCCCCCAGCTGACCGACGCCACCAGCAGCCCCACTTCGAGTGGGCGCGCTTCGAACCACTGCATGTAGTCCGCGCCGCGCGACACAGTCCGCAGATGGTACATGTAGATTTCGTGGTTGTACGTCACCAAGTAGTAATAGAAGTCGCCGAGCGCTCCGTGCACCGCGAACCAGCCGAGGACGAGCACGGTCGGTACCAGCGCCCCGCCCGCGAAGCTGGCCAACGTACGCCAGCGCTGCGTGCGCGAGAGCGTCGGATGCCCGAAGGTCGATGCGAGCACGCCGACGGCGATCGCCGTGGCTTGCAATCCGCCGATCTGCTTCGACAGACCCGTGCACGCGGCGAAGACGCCCGCCCATGCGACCCAGCGCAAGCTCGCGCGCTCGGTGCGGAGCGCGTGCATCGCGCAGGTCAGGCTCGCGAGCGCGAACAAGTTCACGGGACACTCGGCGTTGTACGAGATGCCATCGATCGGCGTGAAGCGCAGCAAGCTCATCAGCGGGATGCCCACGCTGGCGATCGCACCGGCCAGCGAAAAGCCGGCGGCCCGCCCGCACAGGAACGTCAACGCGGTGATGCCCGCGAACGACGTCGCAGCGGCGACGCGGATCGGCACCCAGCTGAACTCGCCGAAGGCTGCGATGAACGCGCTGCTGAACAGGAACATCGGACCGCTATGAGCGACCCCATCGACGAACGGCAGCATGTGACCGTGCAACATGCGCTGGCCGATCGCCATCGCGTAGCCTTCGTCGACGTTGTTCTCGAAGGGATGCCGGATGTACGGCAGGTGCCCGCGCAGCACGAGCGTGACCGACCAGAGTGCGAAGAGCCAAACTGCCAGATCCAAAGACTTAAGCTGTTCAGTCGCCCTACGAAGCCATCCCACTGAAGCCGCCCCAATCAAGCGCGCGGACCCTACAGTCGGCCCGTGAGCATAGAGTGACGGAATGGTTACTGTGGTGCAGGGCAGACGCAAGTTACTGAGCAAAAGCTCGCGCGCAACCGTCGGATATTTGACGGAGATCGATGCGCATCGGGCGCCCCCGAAGCTGCTATGCCGGTCCCCATGTTTCCCACCGAGTTCAACATCGCCGGTAAAATCGTCTTGGTCACCGGCGCAGGCCGCGGCATCGGTAGCGGCATCGCCGAGGTTTTGGCCGAGGCAGGTGCGACCGTCGCGATCAATGCGCTGACGTCGAAGTTCGCCGAGTCCACCGCGAGTACCATCAACGAGCGGCGCGCGGGTGCAGTCGAGGTGTTCACCGGGGACGTGACGCAGACCGCGGGTGCCGACGCCGTGGTTCACGAGGTTCTCAATCGCTTCGGTCGCATCGACGTGCTGATCAACAACCTCGGCGACGCGATCATGGAGCCGCTGGTCGCGCTGCCGGACACCAGGACGCGCACCATCGACGATCAGCGTCTTCAGCACATCCTCGACCTCAACCTGATGGCCACGTTGCGCTGCACGCGCGCGGTGGGACCTCACTTCCTCGAACGCCGGTCCGGCAAGGTGATCAACATCGGTTCGTACACTGCCGCTCGTAGCGGCGCGAGGGTGGTGATCTACACGGCTGCCAAGGCTGCCATCGAAGGCTTTACTCGCGCTCAGGCGCTCGAGTGGGCGCCGTTCAACATCCAGGTCAACGCGATCGCACCTGGGCTCTTCCCGGAGCCGCGCGCTCAAACCGAGGAAAGCGCGAAGGCAACGGAGAAGTTCGTCGCTCGAGTCGCACCGCTCGGCAGACCCGGCCGATTGCGCGAGGTCGGACTGTTGGCGTTGTATCTTGCAACATCAGCCTCCGACTATATGACAGGCCAGACGCTCTACCTGGACGGTGGCGCTTCGATCCGCTGATTCCCATCGTTGACAACTAGGTTGAGCACAACTTAGTTTCGCCCCGAGGCGATTCGATGCTGCTCCGATCCTTTGTTGCCATCGGCTGCTTGATGATCTGCTCGCGCGCAGTACCGGCCAGTGCGCACTTCAAGCTGCTCAAACCAACCTCGTGGCTGAAAGAGGACGCAACCGGCGGTCCGCAGAAGGGCAGCCCGTGCGGACCGGGCAACTCGGGTTTTCTCGGAGACGATGTACAGCCCGTTCCGACGAGCGGCATGGTCACCGAGTTTCACGCCGGCGTCGCGCGGCCGCGAGGGTGAGGCGGGGCAATGCCTGATTCACGCGCGAAAGTGAACCTGCACGCGATCCCTGCCGCCACGCTGCTCGCCCTGGACAACCAGTTGTGCTTTGCGCTGGACGTCGCGGCGCGCACCGTGGTCCGGGCGTATCGGCCTGCGCTCGCGAAGCTTGGACTCACTCACTCGCAGTACCTGGTGCTGCTCGTCTTGTGGGAGTGGCGGCGCAAACGCCATGCAAAGCCGACGGTCAAAGCTCTCGGCGAGCGCCTGGCTCTGGATTCCGGCACGCTGACACCGCTGCTCAAGCGCATGGACGAACGCCAGCTGATCACGCGAACGCGATCGACCGACGACGAGCGCGAGGTCTTCGTGCGACTGACGTCCGAGGGCGCCGCGCTGGAGAAGCGCGCATCCTGCGTGCCGCGCACCTTGCTCGAGCGCTCGCCGATTCCGCTCGCCGAGATCGTGCAACTGCGCGAACAGCTGAAGCGCCTGCGCGCCGTGCTGGCTGCTCCGTGATCACGCATCGCTGCGACGACAGCCTGCCGATTACTTGACAGCGATCGATCGAGGACTTTTTATCGGGCGCTCCTCACGGACCGGCATGCCGTCGATGTGCCGCTCCATTCGCGAACCACGAGTTCGCACCCTGGCGACACACCCCTACATTGGAGTCCACACCGTGATCCAAACCAGCGACATACGACTTTCCGCGGCAGCCAAGCATGCCGCTCGACTCGGGCCGAATCACGGCTACTGCATCGAAGGCGACATCGCCTCGCTGCACGCCGAGATCGCACTCGAGCTCGAGAACGACACACAAGCACAGTGGGCGCTACAGCTCTGGGCTTGCGATGCACCCTTCCAGGGAGGCGCGCTGTCCGGCGTGAAGATCGCCGAGGCCGCGCTGCCTTTGCCGAGCCAGGCGCTCGAGCCGCAGCGGCTGGATGCGCAAGCCTACGCCAGCTTGCCCGGCGGTCAGCGCGACTATTCGATGGTGCTCGTGCTGGCTTCCGGCACCGCGGGCGCGTTCGATCAGATCCACGACTTCGCGAACTATCCAGAGCGCCAGCGCTTCATCACACCGCACCTCGACGGCAGCGTGAGCTACCAGATCGACGGTGATCAGGTGGTATTGCGCGCCGAGCGGGTGAGCAATCCTCGCGGCACGGACAACTTGAGCGGCTCGCTCGCACTCGAGTTGTGGGCGCTGCCAGACGAGTATCATGGTGGGACGTTCAGCGGACAGCCGCTGGCGGGCCTCGCGATAGGCCGCATTGCAGGCGAGAGCAGCGCAGTCTCGATCGAGCAACGCGTGGCCTTCAGCGTGCCGCCGGCCGGCAGCTGGCGCGTGGTGTTGATGTTGCGTGAATGGGTGAAGGACGGCTACGTCACCCGCGACTACTGCACGTTCGCGGAACCGTACGTGGTGAATGCGCCGGCCAAGCCCGCGATCACGCCGCCAGAAGCTGCGGCGGTCCTGCCGCTTCCAGCTGCGAAGAACACGAACGGCCAGCTCCCGGCTCACGACGGGCGCGTGTCGATCATGCGCGCCAGCGTCGAGGAGCTGGCGAACATCAAAGGCTTGACCAAGAAGATCGCGCAGGAGATCGTCAAGGCGCGGCCATTCGTCAGCCTGGACGAGCTGGTGAAGGTGCGCGGCATCGGACCCAAGCTGCTGGCCAAGTTGCGCTCTCAGCTCACGCTCTGAACCAACCGTCATGCTACCTCGAGGGCCCGCCGCGTTCGGCTGCGGGCCCTCATGCATTTCCGAGGTCGCGCTTTGTTTGTGATCGAGCAGTTTTGATCCATGCTGGTCAGGTAGGGCGGTCGGGGGATTGCCCCGCTATTGCCATCAGAGGGGTCGGAACCATGCAACAGCGCTTGGCTTCAATGGTCGTCCTGTGCGTTCTGCTGTCATCCACGCGTGTTCTTGCCGAGAGCCGGCCCAGCATGCTCGCGGACTATGTCGGCGACGCGCGCTCAAGTGCGATCGAGCTCGAGCTCGGCTGGTATACCGATAGTGAGGGCAGCGGCTCGCTTCACGCACTCGCCCCGGTCCTGAGCGCGCGGGTCTCGGCCACCGACCACCTGGATCTGGAGCTCGACTGGCCATTCGGGTTCGTGAGCGTGTCGGGTGATGGAAACGATGAGTTCCGCACTGGCAATCCGCTGGTCGCGGGCTACTACGTCCAGCGTCAGCACGACGGGTACCTGCGCGCGGGTTTTGGGATCGCGGTGCCGATTGCCAGCGTGGACGACACGAGCGACCTGCTGCCGCTCGCAACCGGGGTCGCGATGCGCGGGCTTTGGGATAGCTGGCTGTACTTGCCCGAGACCTTGGGCCTCGTCCTGCCATTTCAGATCGAGAAGCGCATGAACGCGCTGGTGCTCGGCGGCGACACCGCCCTCGGCGTGCTGATCCCGACCAGCGATCGCTCGGACGAGAGCGACGTCGCCATCCAGCTCGCTGGGCTCATCGGCGGCAAGTCGGGTCCGGTCACTGCTGGAGCCCGGCTGCAGGTGGTCTGGGTGCCGACCGCCGACGGAGACAACGCGCAGGTTGCACTCGTCCCCTTCGTGCAGGGCGACTTCTCCGGGGGCTTCGTCTACCTGCGCTTCCTCCTCAACCTCGACGAGCCGTTCGGCGTGTTCGGCGACGGCGCAGACGTGTGGGCGCTCTCGATCGGTGGCGGTGGCAGGTTCTAAGCGAGCCGTGCTCGGCGATAGATCAACCACGCCTGCGGAAACACTCGAGAAACGACAGCTGCCGGGGCTCTACTTGCCGAAGTAGCGATCGCCGATCCGTGTGCGTCACGTCGTCGGGGTGGATGTCAGCTTGAGTCCGATGATCGCAATGGTGAGCAGCGCGAGGAAGAAGGCGCGCGCCGGAGGCATGGTCTCGCCGAACAGCACGACGCCGCCGATAGCTGCGCCGACGACGCCCATCCCCACCCACACTGCGTACGCGATCCCGATCGGCAACGTGCGCGCAGCGTGCGCGAGCAGGACCATACTCGCCACGACTGCGCTGGCCGTGATGAGGCTCGGCACCGGACGCGTGAAGCCCTCCGTATACTTCAGACCGAGTGACCACACGACTTCGAACAAACCCGCGAGAATCAGCACGAACCAGACCATGGATACCTACCTCCACGGCCCGTCGTTCATTCCTGGTACGGGTCGGCCTCGTCAGGGCTCGGCATGAGCCATTGAAATGTAGCCGCTGAGGGCGTCATGGCAAGTCGACGGCATTCAGGGCTACTCGCTGTTCGCGGAAACTTCTCGAAAGCTCATTCCCAACGCACGCGCCATCACGCCATCCGCCGTGCTCACGCCAACCAGCGTGCTCCGCCGCAGATCGATCCGACGGCGATGTGCGAACGCGAGCAACATCGCCGGCAGTGGAGGTCTGCACCAACAGGTCGGGCGACCGCCGGGATGCGGGCACACCGCGACGTCGACGTTACGACCCGTTGCGGCCCTCGCGTCTTCGACCGACGCGCGCAGCGTTCGGACCCACGCCTCCGCGGCGTCCGCCTGCCACGCGTAGACCAGTGCCGGCGAAGCTTCCGGCGTCTCACGCAGGAGCTTGATCAGGGCGTGCCCGCGGGTCTCGGCCGCGCCGAGCGCCGCCAGTGCAACGATCGTGGCGCCTTCGCCGCCTGCGGCAAGTTGTCGCTCGAACGGGACGCGCTCGATGTCAGCAAAGCCTTCGTCGGCAGCCGGCGGCTCGAGCTCTCGCTGCAGACGAAAGACCGCGTGCGGCGCGAGCGCGGCCGGGTCGGTACGGACGAGCTTGTCGAGCTCTTCGGGCTCGGGCACCCGACCGAAACGTTCGAGCATCCTCACGATCACGTTGATCTGCGCATCGGCGAGCGGCGTCTCGAGATGCACGCAGCGCACCTTCGCGGCGTGCGCCACAGCCACGCGCACGACCTCATAGCGCGACGCTCGCGTCACGTAGGTGTTGTCGAGCACGACGCGCGTCGCACCGGCCGCCAGGCGTTGGTCCAGGAGCCGCGCGATCTTCTTCAGCGTTCCACCCTCCGTGTCGCGGTTCAATCGTTCATAGCCGCGCTCCACGTACGCCTGTGCCGCACGTGACTTTCCCGAGCCAGGCACGCCCATCACGAGCACGACTTCGGCGTCGCGGGCTGCGCGCGCAGGCGGTGGGCAGCGCGTACGGCCCAACGACGAAAAGCGCACATCCAGTGCTGCGAGCTGATCTGCGTCGAGCACGAGCTCAGCTGCACGCGCGATGCGGCCGGCCGTCTCGGCTCGTCGAGCACCGACGATCGGCACGAACTCGGACCTGACCGCCAGGAGGTACGCCAAGAACACCTCGATCGGCGAGGCCTGCAGGCTCGCGGCGATACGCACGAGCTCCGGGTCGCGCGCCAACCTGCGCGCTCGTTCGGGTCCACCCAGGGGCGAATGCGCCAGGATCTCGATCCCGCGCTCGATGCAGAACCCGACCACGCCGCCGCGGATCGCCGCGTCGTCATGGGCGCCGAGCGCCACTTCGACCGCAGTGATCGGCGCCTCGCCTGCGGCCTCCTCGAGTTGCTTGCGAGAGACGTTCGAGACTCCCACGCTGCGCGCCAGGCCCTCTTCCTTGACGCGGGCGAGCGCGCGCGCCGAGGTAGCGATGCTCACGCGCGGGTCGGGCGCATGCAGGAGCAACACATCGATCGGCACACCGTCGAGCGCCTCGACGCTGGCCCTCGCGTCTTCGACGATGGCGCGAGCGCGCCCGTCCGGTATCCACGCTCCGCCGTCGCGACGCATCCCGCACTTGGTGATCACGCGGCTCGCAACATCCGGTCGGCGCTTGAGCACCTGCGCCACGAGCTTCTCGTTGTGCCCCAGATCACGCTCGTCGATCGCATACGACCGCGCAGTGTCGAAGATCGTGACGCCGGCATCGAGCGCCGCCTCGAGCGTCTCGAGTGCACGCTGGTCATCGCGAGTCGACTCGGTGGAGAGCCGCATGCATCCAAGGGCGATGCGCACGTGGGGGGTGTACCACAAATACGGCGCGAACGTCCTCCGGCCTTCGACGACTCAGGACGTAACCGTCTGCTCTGCACTGTTAGTCTCGTACATCTGCGGCTGCTGCGGCCGCTCGACACCTAAAAGCGTTCGAAGTCCAGCCTCAACACCGGGACGTCGCCCTCGATGTCGCGGCGGAAGCGTCTCCAACTGTCGAGGGTGGCTTCGTTCGGCTGGCCCGGAGGGCGGTACTGGTGGAACAGCGCGTAGTTCATCGCGCGCTGGAGGGCGAGCAGGTCCGGAACTGCTGCGAGCCACTCGCGCGTGCACTCTCGCAGCTCGCGGTAACCGGCCAAGAACGGCCCCAGGAATGCAGCCGCAGCTTCGTCTCGGCGCTCCGGCGGTTCGGCACGCGCGACGTAGAAGACGATCACCGCGATGTCCTTCACGAACCAGGCGTACTCGCAGTTGTCGAAGTCGAAGACTGTGATCTTGCCGGCATCGAAGCAAAAGTTGTGAGGGTGCAGATCGGCGTGGATCAGCCCGTAGTCTCGGCCCGAGCGCGGCAAGCGTTCGAGCCGCTCGATGAGCTTCGCCGTCCGTTCGCGAACCAGTCGTTCGTCGGCGGGTGCGAATCGGTCGATGTCGACGACGTCGTACTCGCGCCACTCTTGCCGCTTGCAGCGCGGGTTTCCAGGTCGGTAGTCTTCTGCGCGCAGGTGCATGCGCGCGAAGATGCGGCCGAGCTCGCGAAAGAGCTCCGGCTTCCAGTAGGCGGCCTTGAGCGGCGGGACATCATCGAAGACGTAGCCCGGCGCACGCTCGAACGCCGTCACGACGAAGTACTGGCCGGCTTCCCCGTCCTCGATCGACTCGACGAAGCGCCCTGACTCCGCGAGCACGGGCTGGGCCACAGGCAACCCCGCCGCAGCGAGGTAGCGCACGAACTCGATCTCGCCGAGCGTGTAGTCGAGCGAGCGCCGCGTCGAGTGCGCGAGCCGCAGGATGAGCTCGTCGCCATCCGCGGTCGCGCCGTCGAACACGAAGTTTTCGAAGGCGACGAGCGGGCGCACCGCAGGCGCTTCGAGGCCGTACCGCGAGGCCGCTTCCTCGAGCACGCCCGGATTGAAGCGTCTTGCGAGCTCGGGGTGCATCAGACGTCCGCCGCGCCGAGGACCAACCTCTGACCATGGAGCGAGACCATCGTCGACGTTGGATCGGTTCGAATGGATAGACCCAACCCCTCGCCGAGGGTGACTGCGAGCACTGGGCCGGTCCGCGCTCGATTATAGACCGCGAGGTCCTCGGAGCGGAGCGGCCTGCGGGAATCGCGGCGCAGTCGCGCATTGAGCTGCTGTTGCTCGAGTGTCACCGCGCACATGCACTCGCGCTCGAGCGCAAACCCAGTCACCGCGATCGTCGCGAGCGCCTCGAGCAAGGATTCGGACATCGAACCGTGCTCGCCGAGGAACGCTGCGAAGCGCCGAATGTCGTTCGCGAGCGGCGGCAGTGGCAGGAACCGCTCCACGCCGTCCGCCAGCGCCTTGCCTGCGCGCGCGAAGAGCCAGCGACTCACCTGCAGCTCGAGCGCGTACATCTCCGGCAGCGGGTGCGTCTCGCGCAACATCGGGTAGTGGGCGCTATCGATCGGCTGTTCGACGAGCTCGCGCAGCTTCGACGTGTCCCTGCATTCCACCAGCGCCGCCTTCAGCTGCAGGTGCAGGAGGCCCTGAGAAGCCCCGAATGCCCGCATCAGCGCCTCGATCCGCTGGCCGCGCAAGCCGTAGTCGATCGCGGCGTCGAGGTCTCCCAGACGCTCAGCGAGCCCGGGCTCAATCCGAATCGGCGCGCTCGCGCCGTCGAGGAGGACGCTCAGGTACTCGTCGATCAGCGCTGGCGGGCCTGCGCACACACCGTAGACACCTCCGTACGCACTGTTGCGCTCGGCGTAGGCTGCGACACTCTGCGCGTCGAGCGGCTCGTCGCACGCGTGCTGACCGGCAGTCGCGCGCGTCACCTCGGTCGTGACCAGCCGAACACCGTCGCTCAGCCTGAACATGCCGGCGAGCCCGGCGTCGAGCTTGCCGTTCTCGATCGGATCCACGCCACGCACCATGACGTACCCCACCGCGGCCAGGATGCCGACCGTCAGCAAGTGAGCGTCGCCCGCGCAGAGCACGGCACCGCCGTCGGGCAGACGCGCGAGAAAGGCCGTGCGAAACTGCTCCGTGAGCGATAGCAGCTCGGGCCAGCGTTTCGTCATCTGACGCAACGCCGTGATATTCATCGGCAGATCGCTCAGGTAGCGACTTCCCGAGTACTTGCACACGCGGCGCTCGGTCGGCCGATCGAGGAACAGCGCACGCGGCGTGACGTTGTTCTCGCCGAGCTGCCTTCCCTCCTCGTCGAGTGCAGCGTGCGCCACCCGATAGACAGGCACGACAGCCTCCAGGCTGCTCAGCTCGATCGAGTGACCGAACGCCTCTTCGGTGATGGCTCGGCACTCGTCTCGCGCCGCGCTGAACGTCCGTGGCTCCACCGCCGGCCCCTGACCCAAAGTCTCGGGAAACGTCCGGCTTGCCGGCGCACGTGGTAGCTCGGAGACGCGTGCCAGGATCTCGTTGTCGAGCAGGGCTTCGAGCATCTCGCGGACCTTCCGCCACTCGTACGGAGCACCGCTCGACCAGGCCATGGCTTCGTCGGCGCGAAAGTTCTCGGTCGCGATCAGCTTGTCGCCGAACGGCAGCAGCTCCGGCTCGTCGAAGATGATCTCCTTCTCCCCGTAGAAGATGTGGAGGACCTCTTGCCCGGATTCACGCGACCTGTTGTGCACCAGACGACGCCGCTTGGGGATGCACAGGACCTCGCTCGGCTGAAGCTCATTCATGATTCTCTCCTCGTGGGTCGCGCACAGTCGCGGCCTTGGACCATGTGCCGCCGAGCGCGAAGTAAAGTTGAGTGCGGTACGACAACAGCTGGCGCCGCGCCTGGAGCGAGGCTCGCTCGAGGTTGGATAGATTCGAGAGCGCAGCCAGGACCGGCAGGTAGTCGGAGACGCCGCGCTCGAACAGCTCGCGCGCTTCGCTCAAGACTCGCTCGCCGAGCTCGACCTCGCTGCGCAGCGTGATCACGTGCGCGGTCTGCTTCTGCTCCTGCAACAGGGCGTCCTGCACGCGCTGAATTGCCTCGTTGAACGCACTTCGATATTGCCCGGTGCGTCGCTCCAAGGTCAGGTCGAGTTGCTTTGCAAGCGTGATCCGCTGCGCGCCGTCGAAGATCGGCCAGGTCAACCGAACGCCGGCGGCAGCCAGCATGAACGGTTGCGAAAAGTTGAACGTTCTCACCCCGAAGCCACCGAACACGTCGATCGTGGGCAGCCAACTCGTGAGGTTCTCGCTCATCAGGTGCTGGACCTCGGCCACCCGAGACTGCGCGAAGCGGAGGTCGGGACTCTTGTCGAGCAGCTCGGCAGGTCGCCCGATCGAAGGTGACGGCGGTAGATCCGGCAGCTCGCGTTCGTGCGGCACCAGCGCCTTTCGCGAGTTGGGCGCCCGCCCGAGCACGTTGTTGAGCCTCGAGTCGAGCAACGCGAGCTGTGCGTGAAGCAGAGGCACGCGCGCCTGCGTGTCGAGCAACTGCTGCTCCTGCTGCAACACGACCAGCCGTGTGGTCAGGTGCTGCTCGAAGCGAGCCCGGACGAGCGCCAGGAGCTCCTGGTTGTACTTGACTTGCCGCTCGAGGAGCTGGAGCTGCGCGCGCTGTTCGAGGATCTCGAACCACAGCTGCGTGACTTGCAACGCCAAGCTCTGGGCGAGCCGCTCGGTGTTCTGGGTCTGTTGCTCGATGAGATCTTCGAACGTTCGTCGCTTGATGTCCAGGTGACCGAACACATCCAGCTGATACGACGCCGAGATTCCAACGTCCGCGGCGGTGTTGTTGGCCACGGAACCGCGGCCACCCGACGACGGCGCGACGGGGTCCGTGGTGCGCGCGAGCGTGGCCGGCACTTCGATCTGAAGCGGCCACAAGATCCCGTTCGGCATCTCGGGAATGAGTTGATTCTCGTAGATCAGCGTGCGGAGATCGCGAATCAAGTAGTTGTTACGGATCGCCTCCTGGACCGCGTCGTCGAGCGCCGAGTCGGCAAACGCGGTCCACCACGGCCCCCCATCGGGGACCACCACCGCCGGCCGCGCACCCGGCTTCGATTCCTGCGCCGGGGCCTCGCCTTCCTCAGCGCCCGCGCTGCGCGGCTTCTCCTCGACCGAGCGATACGCCGAGACGTACGTGGCAGGGGCCGAGAGCTTCGGCCGCAACTCCACGGGCCGCACCCACGCGCAGCCGCCGATCCACCACATCAGTAGCGCCGCCCGCCAGTACGTCATGGATGACTCACGACGAGCACAGCCGGCGCCCGCTGAAGCACGCAGCGCACTGCCAGCGACATGGTCTCGGGGTCGAGCGACGCGAAGCTCTCGTCGAGGATCACCAGCTCGCCGCCCTGCAAGAGCGTGCGCGCGATGTAGAGCCGGCTCTTTTCACCATGCGAGAGCTGCCAACCCGTCTCGCCGACCAGCTCGTCGAGCCCGCTCGGCATCTTGGCGACCAGCTCGCTCAAGCCGAGCTCGCGGCAAACCGCCAGCGCTTCGTCGCGGCTCTCGGCAGACACGGGCCACTCACGTCCGAGCAACAGGTTGTAGGCGAAGCTGCCGGTGAGCACGTGATTCTCGTGGAACTGCGGCGCTGCAGTCACGCGCCTGCGCCAGCCCGAGACACCGAAGGTCGCGCGGTCGAGCCCGCGCAGCAGCAGCACGCCTGCCTCGGACGTGCGAAGACCAGTCAACAGAGCCACGAGCGTCGACTTGCCGCCGCCGGAAGGTCCTTCGAGCAAGATCCGATCGCCGCGCGCGATGGACAGCGAACAGTTCTCCAGGACCGCGCGCGACCGCTTGGCGTGCCGGAAGCTGAGGCCTCTCGCTTCGAGTACGACCGCATCCGCTGCGCTCGCGCTCGCCGCGACCTCGAGCTCGAGGGGGATCTTGGCCGTCGCCACGGGACGCACCGAGGCGTGGAGCAGCTCGCGGATCTGCTCGAAGGATGCCGCGGCCAGCGAGAGCTGCTGAAAGAACACGGCGATCTCGTCGAATGCGCGCAGCGCGAGGAGGATACCGCCGACCGAAATCGCCAGGCTGCTGACCTCCGCGCTGCCGGTCACGAACGCAGGCAGCAACGTCAGGAGCGCGAGTAGCAACCAGCCTCCTGTCAGCAACGACGTCAGGTGCGAAGTGCGAGCGTCCATGACCTTCGAGGTCTCGCTGTAGTCGCGCAGCCGCTGATCTTCCGCGTCGTGCCACTGCTCGAGTGGCAGCTGGGCGAGGCGGGTGCGGTGGCCGAGCATGCGCTCGAGCAGATCGTGCGTGATGTCGACCCGCGCACGCGACCAAGCTCGCTGCGCGGCGTAGTGTCGATAGCCGAGCACGAACGCAAACGCCGTCCAGAGCGCGAGCGCCGCCAGCTGAAGCACGCCACCGGCACCTCCCTGCAAGATCACGCCGGCGAGGATCAAGTCGAGGAGCGAGAGCAGCGCGAGCAGGCCTCCGCCGAGCGCCAGCAACTCGACAGCCTCCGCTTCGGCGACGCGCCCGAAGTGGCGCCCGATCCCATCGAGGCGCACCTCGTCCGGTCGGAGCTTCAGCACGCCGGCGAGCAGTTGCTGCTTGAGGAGCGTCCCCACCCGCAGCGAGAAGGAACCTTGCCACCACACCTCGATCAGTCGCAGCGGGATCGAGCACGCGATGACCGCGATCCAGCCGAAGAACCACTGCGTCTCGAGTCGGGCCTCCAGCGCCGCGCGACCGAGCACCCAGAAGGAGCCTGCGAGGACCGCCGACAAGAGCAGGTGATTGAGCAGGATCCCGACGAGGAGCGCCGGCGCTTCGCGCAGGAAGGTGGTCGCGCCCGAAGTGGGCGTGGGCCGCACGAGCCAGCAGGTTCGCAGCTCGCGTTGCCCGAGCCTGTGCAAGGTGAGCCTCTCCCTCATGCGCGAGCGCGCACGCGAAGACGCCTCGACGCCTGCGAGCAATGTATCCACCTCGGCCGTGATGCTGCGCTCGCGTTCCTCGCGCAGCAGCCGAATCACGCGCGTCCTGGCCAGCGTGTGGACGCTGGAATCCGGTGCGAGCACGCGAATGCCGCGACTGCCCGCGCCCAGCAAGACCAGGAAGAACGGGCGCGCATCGCAGCGCACCTGAAGCAGGCCCGGCGCAGCGCGTGCGATGAACGCCGGCAGCTCGCGGTAGCGTGGCACGACGGGCTCGAGCTCGACGCCCAGTCGCATCGCCAGAGCATTCATCCAGGCCCTGCTCGGCTCCCGCGCCGGATCGTGCGGAGGAGACCCGCAGCTGCGAGCAGCGTAGCCCGAACGCCGCGACAGTTGCTCGATCGCCTCGGCGAGGCGATCGACCGGCCACAAGGACGCGACGAGATCGCTGCTCACTGCGCAGCCTCTCGCCGGAGTTGACCGCTCTCGAGCCACCAGCGCTGCCACGATCCGGCTCTCCAGAGCTGTTGCTTGTTTTCGTGATCGGCGTCGAGCAGCTGCGCGTAGCGCGAGCTCTCGCACCGAGAAAGCTCGGCGGGCCTTCCGTTCTCGACGATTCGCCCGCCTTCGACCACCAGCACGCGGTCGAAGCCCTGCGTCTGAACCACGTCGTGCGTCACGCACAACAACGTGACCCCGCGCCACAACTCGCGAGCGCGCTCCAGCAGCTGCGCGCGGCGTTCGCGATCGAGCCCCCGGAACGGCTCGTCCAGGATCGCGAGCCGCACGTTCGCTCGCAGCATCGCGCGCCCCAGGCGTACCCGTTGTCCTTGCCCACCGGACACGAGGGAGCCGCCTTCGCCCAGCACGGTCTGCAGGCCGTCCGGCAAGCTCTCGAGGATATCCAGCAGGTCGGCTCGCTTGAGCGCGTCGTCGAGCGACCACACGCCCGTGGCGTCGTTTCCGTAGCGCAGGTTGTCGAGCAAGCTTTCGTTCCAGAGCTGGACGGCCGGATCGATCCAGGCGGTCTCGCGTCGAAGCTTCTCGATGGCGCGCTGGTCGAACGCCTCACCGTCGACACGAATCGCACCGCGCGCCGGTCGCAACCAGCCGAGCAGCAGGCCCACGAGCGTAGATTTTCCGGCCCCCGACGGCCCGACGATCGCCACATGCTCACCGGGCGCGATGTTGAGCGAGAGCTTGTCGAGGATCGTGTTCCCACCGCCTTTGACTCGGACGCGGTCGAACGAAACTGCGATGCCTCCGGGCCGCGGCAGCGCGACCCCACCTGCGACGCCGGCCGGCACCGGCTTCGCCGCCACGTTGCCGATCACCTCGAGCAAACGCCGGATTCGGTTCAACATGCTCGGAAAGCCGCGCATCAGGACCAGAAAGCGCTGCCCGAACGCGGGGAATCGCAACGCCCAGAACACGAGGAGCAGCACGAGCGCGACGTCCCCGCGCTGTCGCAGGTACTCGAACACCAGCGCCACGACGAGCGCGTAGCTGGTCGTGGTGAGCACCGCCTCGAATCCGAGCGACAGGCGCTGCAACGCGTAGCGTGACTTCGTCCACTCGACCAGCAGCGCCTCTTGACCGCGGCGCAGCGATCGCTCCGCGCCGTGGATGCGGATCGGAGTCAGGCCGACCAGGGCATCCAGCACGAAGCCACTCAACGAACCCGCGTGCGTCTGGACGCGCATGTCGGGCTCGAAGAAGAAGTGTTGCGCGACGAGCGGCAGCAGCAGGGTCACGGCCGCGAGTGCCAGCGTGATCGACCAGACCTCCGGCGCAATCCAGACGAGCGCGCCCGCGGTCGCGACCAACTCGAGGACCGTCATCAGGAACTGAGCCGCAAGGTTGGGCAGCGTCCGCATCGCGTGAATTGCGTGGCAGCGTGACGCCATGTCGGACGCGAGCCGGCTCTGGAAGTAGCGGTCTTCGATCTGCGGCAGCTTCTCGAAGTACGCCTGGCGGAGGCGAACTTCGAGCCGCCGGCCGATGCCGAGCAAGCCGCGCGTGATCGGCAGCTGGATCGCCAGCAGCAGGACGGCGACGATCGCCAGGACCGACATGCCGGCGGCGCGCTGTTTCGCGGTCGCCAGCTCGCGACCGAGGTCGAGCACACCCCGCAACATCAATGCCTGTGCGATGCGACCTGTCGTCGCGAGCACGAGCCCGGCGGCGATCCACAGCGGTGTGGTCCGCGAATCCTGCGCCAGCAAGCCGAGAAGAATGCGATACGGGTCGGGGTCGGCCGCAGCGCGCGCCTGCTCGAGATCCGGGGCGATGGCCGGTCGCTCCTTCTGCGCCGTTGCGTCGCGCACTCCGCGAAACCGAAGCAGCACGGCACCGGTGAGGAGCAGCTCTTCGCCCGGCGCGGCGTCGGGGCTCGGTCGCACGGACCAGTAGTGCTCGGGGATCGTAGCGGGCTGCTCCGCCATCGATCGCACCAGGGTCGCGGCGGCCCGACCAGGGCGGACGGCGCGCGCACGCACCATCGCGCAGGCCGCGCGCGTCGCGGCATCGAGCGCGGCGATCGAGTCGGCATTCGGATCTTCGAGCGCAGTTGCGACGCGCAGCTTCGCATCGCGGCAGCCCAGGCTCCGGAGGCGCTCGCCGAGCGCTGCCACCGCTTCGTCGCTTCCCGCCCAGTCGCGCCACACAGCCGCGGGCACCTGCGTCGTGTGCTGGTACAACTGCGCCGACAGCGCGCGCACGGTCGTCCAGTGCCGCCCAGTCGCCGGATTCATCACTTGCACGAACGGCCCGATCCGCTTCCAGAGCACGACGAAGTGGGGACGACCGCCCGGAGTCAGCGTGACGATGATCGCGGGCAGCGCGTGCGCTTCGGGCAAGAACACGTGATCGAGCGGAAGCATGATCTGCTCCGCTTCGACGCCGAGTTGGTTCGCCAGCTCCTCCATCGTGTCGATGGAGCTCCCGCTCACGTCGGTCTGACACGCCTCGCGCAGCGCCCGGTAGCTGATCGACAGGCCGAGACCCGCGAGCACGCTCTTCATGCACGCTGGACCACAGTCAGTCGCCGAAGTCTGAATGACCTCAGGCGCGATCACGTGCGGCCGCGCGCTCATCTCGCCTCCGCGGCGGCGATGTTGAGTCCGGGAGCCGCGGGACCGTCGTTCGGCCGCGGCTGCAGCTGCGGCTCTCCGAAATTCCACTGGCCGATCGCCCGCAGCAGCAGCTCGATCGGCGAGATACGAGCCACCTCGATCTCGACCGTGGTGGTGAGCCCGTGCTGCAGCACGATCCGCGGGTCGGCCGGCTGCAAGATCACGAGCTCGACTCGGACCGTCCCGGGGATGGCTTCCGGAGTCGTTACGATGCCGGGCTCCGTGCCGACGCGGCTCACGCGTGCCGGAACCGTGCCGTAGATGCTCCATGGATAGCCGTCGAGCTTGAGTCGCGCCGGCTGCCCGGGCTGGACGATCCCAACCGTGTCCTTGGTGAATCGAGCCCTGACGCGCACGTGCGCCGGCCCTGACGCGACGATCGTGCCGACGCGCGTGCCCTGCGCGATGAAGGCGCCCTCGCCCAGCTCCACCACGTCGACCAAACGGCCTCCCGCCGGTGCGCGCACGAGCTTCTTGTCGATCTGATAGCGCAGCCGCGCGATGCTGATCTTCAACTCGTCGAGCTGACCCGAGATCCGAAGCTCCTCGCGCTCGAGGAGCAGCAGCTGAGCGCGCAACGCACCGCGGCGCACGAGTTGTTCTCGCTCCAGCCGCGCGATCCCCAGCGCCTGGGTGAGCTTGTTCCGGCTGAGCTCTTCGGCTTCAGTCTGGCGTTCCAGCTTCTCGAGCTCTGAGACCGACCCGACGGGCGTGTCCCGGAGCAGCCGCTCGCGGTGCTCGGCGAGCAAACGCCGCGGAGCCGATTCAGTCTCTTTCGCGGCTGCCTCGCGCAACGTGGCTTCGTCGACGCGCGCTGCGGCGCCGAGCTCTTGCTCCTTGTTCTCGATCTGTGCCTTGACCAGCGTGAGGTCTCGCGTGAGTGCAACCGTGGTCGCTTCGCTCTGCTCGAGCTCGAGCTGTTCCTCCCGCGCGTCGAATTCGATCAATAGATCGCCTTCGTTTACCTGTTTGTCCAGCTCGAGGTACGAGTGGACGACTCGTCCAGCTTCCGGCGGTTCGATCCGGTGGACGGCGTTGTGAGGCTCGATGCGTCCGGACGTGCTGACCTTGAGGAGCGGGACTCGAGCACCGAAGGTCCAGACTGTCAGACCACACAGCGCGACGATGACCAGTGTCACCAGAGCCGCTTGAACGCTCGACACGTCTCCGTTCAACGAACGCAGCGTGCGCTGGAAGGGATAAGTCATACGTCGCTCGAGTCCAATGCGAAGCGGTAGATCGAGTAGAAAACGATGGCCGGACGGCTAGTGAGGCCGTCCGGCCACCCGACAATTACGCAGCCGAGCGGGCCTTACCGGCGGCGCCGGCGCGGACATTCACCTTGATCTTCATGTGCAATCACCTCCTTCCTATTCGATCGCTCGAGCGGGACGTGGATGCTCGCGACACTTGGACGCGCACCGTGGCCGCTCATCTCTCAAAAAGAGATACGCATTCCGACACAGGTTGGCTTGTGGACTGGTTCACGCATTCATACAAATTCGTGGGCGCGACCGCATTTCGTGCTGCTGATGGCTGCAAGCACACCTGCAACGCGAAGCGCGACCGAGCGTCGCGTCAGCAAGCGATGTTGCTGACGCCAGCCGCCAATGGCTGCAACCAGCGGAGCGCCGAGCAGCGTCTTGCGGCGACGAGCGGGGCCGGCGGCGTGTCCGCCGTCGCGTCGGTGCCGCTCACTTTTGAGTCTGCAGCTGGGAGCGGCCCCCCCCAAAATCGATGGTTCGCATTCGAGGACGAGGGATCCGTATGCGCCACGCGTCCACTTCGGTTCATCCGGAACGCGGAAAGTCTCCGTAATTCTTCGCGCGTTTCGCCGAATTTTGGTGTCAAGGAGGACTAAATTCGGGCCAGAAACGACTAGCGTAGAGGATTGCGCGCTGGAGCTCGAACGATGGAACACACTCGGGTCTATTGGACCGTCTGCACTGCGTTGTTGATAGCGGCCTGCGGCGGAAGTGAGCCCACCACCGGCCGTGATCCGGTGCGCGGCGGAAGCGGGACTGGCGCGCCACGCGGCTTCGCCGGCTCGAATGCCGCTGCCGCGGGCAAGCCCGCCGGAGGCAACGTCCCGATACTTCCTCCGAGCAACCCCGGCAACATGCCGGGCGTGGCGCCCACGATCGGTTGCGGCCTGTTGTGCGCGCAACGCATCTGCCCGACGGGTTCGACGACCATCAGCGGCAAGATCTTCGATCCGGCGGGCAAGAACGCGCTCTACAACGTCGCGGCCTACGTCCCGCAAGAACCGGTGAAGCCCTTCAAGGAAGGCGCGAACTGCGATCCGTGCGAGTCGCTGTACACCGGCAAGCCGCTGGTGGTGGGGATGACCGACTCCGCCGGGCGCTTCAAGATCGAGAATGCGCCGGACGGACCGAACATTCCGCTCGTGATCCAGATCGGCAAGTGGCGGCGCCAATTCGTGTTGCCGAACGTCTTGCCCTGTCAGGACAACGCGCTCCCGGACGGATTCCTCACGCTACCGAAGAATCGCATGGAGGGTGACATCCCCAAGATCGCGATCTCGACCGGCGGAGCCGACACGCTGGAGTGCTTGTTGCGCCGCGTCGGCGTGGACGCGGCCGAGTACATCGGCGGGCCGGAAGGCGCGGGTCGCATCCACATCTTCCAGGGCAGCGGGCGCGGCGGCGGCGGCATCCTCGGCGGCGGCCGGGCGGGGGCACCGAACACCATGCCTCCCGGCCCGAGCAGCGCGACGGCGTTGTGGCCCTCGACTGCCGAGCTGATGAAGTACGACATCACGCTCCTGTCTTGCGAAGGCGAAGAGACGAAGGGCATGAACCAGCAGGCCCTGCACGACTACGCCAGCATGGGCGGCCGCGTGTTCGCCTCGCACTTCCACTACTCCTGGTTCAACACCGGCCCGTACGGCAACGAAAACCTCGCGACCTGGATGATGGGCTCGAACGATCTGGGCGACATCGGCGGCCAGATCATCACGACGTTTCCCAAGGGCCAGGCGCTCTTCACCTGGCTGCAGCTGAACAACGCGCTCGTCAACAACGAGCTGCCGATCAAGGAAGCGCGTCACAACGCCGACGTCAGCCCGATGAACACGGCCTCGCAGTCGTGGATCCTCGCGAGTCAGAGCTCGATGGCGCCGGGTGCGAGCCAGTACTTCTCGTTCAACACGCCGACGGACACGATGCTGGGTCCGGATGGCAAGGACTACTGCGGCCGCGTCGTGTTCAGCGATCTGCACGTCGGCGCCGCCTCGAGAGACAACCCCGACATGCCCGTCCCGGGCTCGTGCACCAACGGGGATCTCTCGCCGCAAGAGAAGGCGCTCGAGTTCATGCTCTTCGATCTGTCGGCATGCGTGACGCCTGATGACAAGCCGCCCCCGCCGGTGATCTGAAGCTCGATGTTGCGCCTGCCGTGCCGTCCGCTGGCCTGGCAGGCGCGACGAGTTCAGCTCGGCGCCACGGGCGAGACTGGCTGCGACTCGCTGGTGGCGAGCTCGGGTTCCAGCACTTGCGGCACGTAGAAGCGATGCCTGCTGATGCTTCCGGGCTGCTGCACGAACAGCGGTCCCCATGCCGGGTTCTTGTCGTGCATGGCCTTCAGGATCGCCAGCATGCGCGAGAAGATCTGCGGAATGTGCGCGCCGTCGGAGATCGCTTCGACGACTCCGGCTGCCACCACGTGCGCGGCGTAGGTTCCCGCGAGCACGCTGGGCGAAGGCTGAGTCGCGTTGCGCAGCGCAAAACGCAACGCTTTCACCTTGAGCTCGTCGCGGTCGCGCCAGTTCTGGATGTCGCCGAGCGCGTGATGCTCCAGGCTCTCGGCCTTGTACAGCACGAGCGTCTTGGCGACGATCTGCGCCGAATGCTGCGCTTTCTCGAGTGGCACCGTGACGCCGGCCAACTGGATCGTGCCGACGTCTTCGAGCGTCTCCTTCAAGATCAGCTTCTGCCATGCCGCCCGATTCTTGAAGCAGAGCAGCGACACGACCTCGGCTGCCAGGAAGCCGCGGAGGATGTCTGCAGGATGTAGATCGGACTCGGGCCCGACTGAACGCAGCTTGCCGCCGCCACCGAACGCAGCACTCAACCCGCGAAAGTACCCGATCAGCCCGATGCCGGCGGCCGGGCCGATGTTGAGAATGCCCATCACGTCCGAGGCCGTCTCGTCGATGCGCTCCGCCCAGTAGTCCGCCAGCCCGGCATCGAGACCCGTCAGATCCTGCCGAATGCGTTCCGCGAGCTCTTCAGCCAGACCCGTGTCCGCGTGCAGGATGTCGTGGCCTGCCGTCTCGTGCCCCAGCGCAGACCAGGCCAGCAGACCCGCGCGCGCGTTTGCGGGTGGCAGGTTCACCACACCTGCCTGAACATTGAACGACGAAGTGGCGTCGACCGGCCAGGTGTACGGTCCAAAGTCCGGCCGTCCCCACTTCACGAGCGGTGGAATGACGCCCTGATCCGGCGTCTTCACGCCCCGGCGATCTTCGGCGCTCAGGAAGCCGTCGTACAGGTCACTGACCACTTCCTGGAAAGCATCGGTTGCCGTCGCGAGGAATCCTTCCCCTTGCTGCAACACCGCCTGGCTGATGTCCATCATCAGCCCACCCGCGCGCTCGCGGGTCGGATCGCCGAGCAAGAGTTGATTGAAGTCGGCTTCACCGAGCGAGTTGAGCGTCGCGATGAAAGGCTCGACGAACGTCGCGCGGTACAGCTTGGGCAACCGCAGTCGGACGGCTTCCAACCGACCACGCAGTGGATGGTACTGAGTCGGGTCCGCAGGCCCCGGATCTGCGTCGAGCGCGGCGGTTCGTGCATCTTCCGTCGCCGCATCCAGCCCACCCCTGCTCGGCCGGTCGACAGGTCCGAACGAGCTGATATTCGTGTCAGTAACTGCTTCCATGCACCCCTCCCACGTGACTCGGCCAACCTATTTCTTATAGGTCGCCGACATCGAGGTCGAAGTGATGTGCGTCACGCGCTCAAAGCTTCACGGTGTATTTCTTCGCCTCGAGGGTGTTACGGCGACGAATGCAAAAGGCGAGCGTCAGGCGCATGGTGAACTCCTACGTGCCTGCGTAGCACGGTGCAGGCCTAGAGAGAACGTCGATCGCGAGCGACGCGCCGCGAGACGACCTGACGGCCTGTGACCGCCAGAGCGAACGCGCAGAGCAAGAGTGCAAACCGCGGTAGTGCCGGCACGTTCTGTGGCGCAGACCGGATCGTTCCGGGCGACCCGATTTCCGCGGGTCGCTTGCAGCGGCGAACGCGCCATGGACCGAGACGGCACTCAGCGTGGAGATCGTCGCGTTGTTCAGCCCGGCTGCGTCGTCGAAGGTCGGGAACGTCGGGCCCGCCGGCGACGCGCCGAAGACGACGTTTGCTTGCAGCGCGCCGGCGCTGTTGTACAGATTGAGCGCGTCGCCGCTCGTGCTCAGCCCGATCCCGGAACCGGTGTAGGTGCCGATCTGGAGGCCCGCGGGAGCGCCCGCACTTCGATGCAGCATCCAGATGTCGCTGCTGTGACATGGGTGATCAGCCCCGGACTCTCGCGAAATCGGAGTCGTCCTTCTTGAAATCGGTCAGTGCGCCTGACGGACCGCCAGACGTGGTGTCGCGCCGCGTCACAGAGCGCGCGCGTGGACCGTGTCGATTCAGACTTGAAATCCACGCGCGCGTGACTCGGTACACATGCGCACGCAGCACTCGAACGTCAGACTTAGCCTTGCAGTAGAGCCGTCGTGATCAATTTCATATCGGGGTGGGAATCATGAAACCGATCGTTCGGACCGATGCGGCCGGTGTGCCGCGCCATGTCTCGTTTTCTCGGGCTGAAACACAGGAGGCGTTCGGCCCGCTTGCACCGCAAGCTCAGGCGGACGAGTTTCTTCGCAAGCATGGCTACCTGCTCGCGCTGACGGAACCGTCGCTGGATTCGCTCGCGAAGACCGTCGCGCGACGTCCGGATTCGTCCCAGAGCGAGCTGCGCGTCGAGACGCAAAAGCGCGTGCAAGACACGCATGTCGTGGGCTACGCGCAGACCTATTTCGGATTGCCCGTCGTTGCGGCGGGTGTGAGCGTCACTCTGCGTGACGATCCACCGTCCGTGCTGGCGGCGTCATCGACCGTCGTTCACTCGATCGACGTCGCTCGGCCGAGCGATACGGATCTCAAGCGGCTGGATGCCAAGTTCGAGCAGCGGGAAGGCCAATCAGTACGCGTGGCCGACCTTGGGCTAGCGTTGGCTACGAACGGTGACGATTCGAAGTATGACGCTCGGATCAACGCCGCACGCTTGGTCGTATTTCAATTCCGGACGAAGGAGCGCGAAGCACAGCCGCACGAGCACCCAGGGACCGAGCAGGAAGGCTTGCAGCAAGAGGGCCTGCCGACGCTACCGCTGCCGCCGTTGCCAGCTACGATTCGGGACGGCGCGTTCTACGTGGCTGAAGAGGTCTACTTCACGATGACGACACCGCAGTCCGGCCGACTGAACTGGGTGATGTACGTCGACGCGTCGACACTCGCGATCTTGAAGCTTCGGGCACTCGTGGACCACGCGACTGCCAGTGTGTTTCTGCGCGATCCGATCACGAAGGGCAGCGGCGTCCTGGCGAGCGC
>DATEOF010000085.1:0-29576 GCA_035274465.1 Polyangiales bacterium | reverse complement strand
GCGCCGGCAGGCGAAGGTGTGGAAGGCGTGGAGGGGACCGACTGGCCCGTCTCCATGGACGGCGCGGAGTCCCCGCTACACGCAGCGAGGAGAAGTGCAACGAGACATGAGTAGCGCTTCGGCATTCGGCAGAAAATCCCGGCTCTACTCGAAGTGGCGAAGCACCTCCCAAGCAGGTCAACTAAGACCGTCCAGCCACACCCCCAGGCCCTGCGCGTTCAGCTCGTAGTCGCCCTCGAGCAACCGCTGCTGCAGATCGGTGGGCACGGTCGTGTGCAGCCGGCGCTGCTCGGACGCGTAGAGCTCGACCAGCGCCGCCTTGAGCTTCGCGTGCCTTTCCTGCGCCCCCGCGAGCGTTCGAGCCACGTCGACCATCGCATCGACCTGTCGCAACAGCGCAACCGACAGCACGTCCGGCTCGGTGATCGCCCCGTAGTGCGTGAGGTACACAACCTTCGGCCGGCGCTCGAGCAAGCGAGCGATCGATGCGTGCAGCGCTTCGGGATCGAACTGTGTCGGTGTCGTCGTCGGCAAGATGTATGGCCCGTTCGGCGTCGCGAGCTCGGGGTACGCAATGCCGAACGTGTCTCCTGTGAACCAACCCGAGCTGCGTTCGTCCCAGATGCAGTGGTGATGCTTCGCGTGACCGGGCGTATGGATGAAGTGGAGCGGCCGACCAGCGAGCTCGAGCGTCATCGCGTCCGTGGTCGTGACGATGCGGTCTGCCGGCACAGGCACGACCTCGCCGTAGTCGCGCGCCGCCACCTCGGCCCCGTAGACCGCGCGCACGCCCTCGCTGAGCTGCGTCGGATCGATCATGTGGCGCGCGCCGCGCGGATGGATCAAAAGGCGCGCAGCCGGCAGCTCGCGCATCAACGCGCCCACGGCGCCCGCGTGATCGAGGTGCACGTGCGTCGCGATCACCCACTCGACCGCGTCTCTCGCCAGCCCGTGTTGCTCGAGCGCAGCCAAGAGGAGCGGCAGCGCGAGATTGGGACCGGTGTCGATGAACGCAGCGCGACCACCTTCGACCAGCAAAAAGCTGGCGGCGAAGTGCGGTCGACCGAAGCCCGTGTCGATCACGCTGATGCCGTGATCCAGGCGCTGGTACAGGCTTGCCATCCCCCCAGCGTACTACGGATGTTCAGCGCCAGCTCGGACGCTGCTCCCCGACGTCGATCAGCACCGGGTTGCTGAGCAGCGAGATCGCCGGCCGGTTGGCTCGACGGGTCGGACGCTCGATGTCGATGCGCACGTACGAGTCGTTCGCAGGGCAGTCGATCTCCCACTGCGCTCGCGTGCGCTCGCCGCGCGGCAGCGGCAGTGTCTGCACCACTTGCTTGCCCAGATACACGCGCAGCGTGCCGCCTTCGGGCGCGAGCGCCTCCACGCTCACGCGCAGCGGTGCGCCCACGGGATCGACCACCGAGCCGGGCAGCCGATCGTTCACGCTGAGCACTGCGGCAGGGCCATCGGTCACGACGATGCGGCCCTCACGTACCGCCGGCCACAAGCAGGTCGCAACGTCCGGCCGATCGCAGAGCGCGATGTTGTGGGCGTTGCCGAGCTTGTGCGACGCGAAGCGGTGAAAGTCGCTGTTGCCCACGATCGGCACGAACACGCCGGCCTCGAGCAGTGCGGTCCAGGCGTCGATCAGCTTGGGGAGCGGGCCGAAGTAGACGCCGTTCCACAACTCGATGGCGTCCACCTCGCCCGCGATGCCGCCGCGCCGCAGCGCCTCGGGCGTCATCCACTGCAGCGGGTCGTGCGCCTTCCCATCGATCCACCAGCCGGGGTGCGCGAAGACCAGCAGCCCCCCGTTCTCGTGGGCGAAGCGGGCGCGCTCCTCGAGGGTCGTGCGCGACGGAATCTGTTGCGCGTCGCTCGCGACGTTCCACATCACGGCGTGACCGAACTCGCCGCCGATCTCGCGCCCCACGAAAGCCGTGAGCTTGCCGGAGTAGCGCGCGAAGTCGAAGCGCGCCTTGGACGCCCCGTGGTCGGTGATCACGAGCGCGTCGAGCCCCAGCCGCTCGGCTTCGGCCAGGATCTCGATCGTCGGGTGGAGCGCGTCGAGCGAGTGCGACGTGTGCACGTGCCCTTCGAAGCGATACGGATGGTATTCGACGCCCGCGATCGACAGCGGGCCGAACGGCGCAAAAGGTGGATCGTGCTGCGGCTGACGCGTTGCAGCTGACAGCGGCAGGTGTTCGGTGGCGCTCGCGGAATAGGCGAGCACGCGCTCGACAGGTTGTTCGGCGCGTGCGGGCGAAACGGCCGCGAGCGCAAGCGCGAGCGCCCCCAGGCAGCGCCGCCCGCTCCAGGACGGGGGTATGGGTCCAATCGACATCGAGTACCTCTTCGCGCCCAGATCTCGTCGTCCAGGAGCGAGCGACGACAACAACGGACCCGGGCTCTGTTTACAAGAAAGACACGCCCGACCGCGGCATGCAAACCGGCCCGCGTCACTCCAATGTTTTTCGAGAGAGTCGGCGAACTCCCCGATGCGTTTCGGCTTTCGTTGCGCTACAAGCTGTCAACTTAACTTGGTGGGGATTCAACGTGGAGCTCAGTCGACGAGCACGCCCGCAGTCCGATGTGTTGGTGAAGCAACCTCCGGAAGAACAGCCGCCGCGAGAAGGTACCGACTCCGGGCCGGTACCAGTGGCAGCCAGCATTCAGCGACCGCTTCCGCCACGCGGAACCAATCCGCAGTTCGGTGGAACGGAGCCCGAGGCGAGCGGCACTGCGCCTCCGCGCAGGGAGTCGGCCGTGGTGCCGACCGCCAGCATGCAGCGCAAGCAATGCCCGATCTGCACGGAGCGCTATCCGGCAGACTTCCGGCACTGCCCGCGTGATGCGGCCGAGCTCGTCGAAGCCTCGTCGGTCGACTCGGACCCATTGCTCGGCTGTGTGCTCGGAGACACCTACCAGATCCTGCGCGTGATCGGCGAAGGCGGCATGGGCCGCGTTTACGAGGCTCGCCACATGCGCCTGACCAGCAAGCGCGTGGCCATCAAGGTGTTGCACGGCGACCTGACCCGCGAAGCGCAAGCCCTTGGGCGCTTCCTGCGCGAGGCCGAAGCCACCGGCGCGCTGCAGCACCCGAACATCGTCGCCACCTTCGACGTCAACGAGCTCAACGACGGCCGGCCGTACATCGTGACCGAGCTGTTACAAGGCGAACAGCTGGGCGCCTACTTCGAGCGCCACGGCAAGCTCGCGGTCGAAGAGGCCGTGGCCATCTGCCGCCCGATCTGCAAGGCGCTGATCTCGGCGCACGAGAAGGGCATCGTCCATCGCGACATCAAGCCCGAGAACCTGTTCCTGGTGGCCGAGGGGTCAGCGCGCACGACGAAGGTCCTGGACTTCGGCATCTCTCAGGTCGGAAGTGCACCCGGCAAGCTCACGAAGACCGGGACGGTGATGGGCACGCCCACGTACATGCCGCCCGAGCAAGCGCGCGGCAAACGTGTCGATCATCGCGCGGACGTCTATTCGGTCGGCGCCATCCTGTACGAAGCGGTGACAGGCAAGCGGCCGTTCGATGGGGACGAACCGATGGCCACCCTGGCCGCGGTGCTGACCGAGGACCCGCCGCGTCCACGCAACCTCGTGCCGACCCTGCCGCCCGGACTCGAGTTGGTGATCCAAAAGGCGATGGCGAAGCTGCCGCGCGATCGCTACGCCACGATGCGCGAGCTCGACGACGCGCTCGCCGAGTTCGACGCCAGCGCGAGCGCCGGAGCACGCGACCTGGGCCGGCGCAGCTCGCTGCCCCAGGGCGATCGCCAGCGCTTCGAGACCCAGTTCTTCCGCATGTGGGGCGGGGTCTACAACGCGCTCGAGCAGGCGCGCACCAGCCTCGTCATCTACTCGGTCTGCGGCGCGCTCTATCTCTTGTTCGGTTGCCTCGAGGTGAGCCTCGGTGTGGTGCGCGTGGTGCGCGGTGCGGTTCCGCTGACCAGCGCGGAGATCGCCTTCGCCGGGCTCGCGTCGCTCGGCTTGCTCGTGGCGCCGAGCATCATCTGGACCTGGTTTCTCGCCAAGCAGGTCTGGTCGAGCACACCGCGCGTGATGGACGTGCTCGACCGCATCCGGCACGTGCTCGGCGCGAGCCTCGGAACCTACGCGGGGCTCACGCTCGTGATCCGCATCCTGGCCAGCACGCTGCACATCGATCCGAGCGGGATCGCCTGGCCCGGCTGGGGCGTGCTGTCGTTCCTGCTCGCCGCTGCGGTCGGAGGCGTGGCGGCCCGCGCCAGCCTCAGAGCCCGCGCTTTGGCTGAGTAATCGCCACCTTGCGTGTTTCCACGCCGGCTCCCACGCCCGTTCCCACGCCGGGGCGGGAAGGTTGCTGGGTCCGGGGGGGCTTTCCCACGGCAACACGCAGGAGATGGCCAAATGACCGTACAACCTCACAATTTGAAAGCTCAGTCGGTGTGGAACTCGCCTGGTGGCCGCTACGACGACATCAGTCGCAGCATCTCGGACGCCATCGAGCACGCCGTAGAGCGGCTGCAACCCAAGCCCGGCGAGCGCGTGCTGGACCTCGCCACCGGGACCGGCTGGGCCTCGCGAATACTCGCGCAGCGCTTTCCCGGCCTGTCGGTGACCGGCGCGGACATCGCCGAGCACATGCTGCAGCACGCACGCGACGTGGCGGCCACGCAGAAGCTCGACATCGACTATCGCCACGCCGACGCCGAGCAGCTGCCCTTTGCGGACGGCAGCTTCGACGCGGTGGTGTCCACGTTCGGCGTGATGTTCGTGGGCAAGCCCGAAGCGGCCGCGGCCGAGCTCGCGCGCGTGATCAAGAAGGGCGGCCGGCTGACGCTCGCCACCTGGCGGTTCGACAGCAACGTCGCGAACATGTTCGGCGTCATGAAGCCGTTCATGCCGGCGCCGCCTCAGCCTGCGCCGCCTTCGCCGTTCGAGTGGGGCAAGCAGGCCCGGCTGCACGAGTTGTTCGACGCCAATTTCGAGATCGAGATCGAGGAAGGCGTCAACCACTACCGCTACGACTCGGGCGAGCAAGCCTGGAATTTGTGGGCGAACCACTACGGCCCGTCCAAGACGCTCGCCGCCAACCTGGACGACGCGCGCCGCGCCGAGTTCAAGCGGAACCTGATCGCCTTTCACGAGACGTTCAAGAGCCCGCTCGGCTACGACCAGCCGCGCAACTACCTGATCACGCGCGGCGTTCGCCGGTAGCAGATCATGGCGGCGGGCAGGTCCGGACGAGCTTCGAGTCCGGCGCCTGGGTCTCGCGCTCCCTGCATTGCTGGCTCTCGGGCGGCCAGCACTCGCAGGCGAGCTGTCCCGCCGCGATGAATGTCATGCAGCAGCTTGGCTTGGGCTTCGAACACATGTCGCCGCTGACCCCGAGGTCGGCGACGCAGGTGCAGGAGTCTTGAAACGGCAAGCAGTACCACTGGTGGGCTGAGCCGCCATCAGCAGCAGGCACACCGGCGTCCTCAGCGCTGCTCGCATCCATGGCGACGTTGGGGGCGCCCTGCTGCGCCTCGCGCGTGGACTTCGTGCTGGTCGGTCGCTCGGGCTGGGCGGTCGCGCCGTCGGGGTAGCCGCTGGTTTCTTTCTTCTTGGCCTCGCTCGGGGTCGCCCGCGTCACGACCAGCGGCGTGCTGCCGACGTCGAGCAACATGCGGTCGCGCGAGGCGATGGTCCCCTCGCCTGCGACCGTGACGTCGCCGGCACCCAGCGTGAGCTCCATTTCGAACGACACAGGGAGCTCGCTCTCGAGCAGCCGCGTGCGCGGCAACGTCGCGTTCCAGATCGACTGACCGACGTCGAAACAGCCGTTCGGCTGCAAGCTCGAGGCCTCCAGCTGCTTGCCAAAGTGTTTGATTCGTGACAAGAGCGGCGGCGTGCGCCCGTCGCACGGGTAGCCGGTGATCACCCAGAGATCGTCCAGGTCGAGCGGGACATCGCCAGGTCGGTCGTCGAACGACGTGCAGCCCGTCACGACCAACGGTATCAGCACGCTGAGAAGCTTCGCGAGCTGAACGCGCATGGCGATCGCTTACACGACTCGAGTATGCGCCGCAACTGCCGGGGATCTGATAGAAGCGCTGCTCCGAAGGAGGATCGCAGATGGCCATTTCACTTCATGAAATCTCGGTTCCGGTCTTTCAGCAGTACCTGCGGGCGCTGCTCGGCGTGCTCGACAAGTGTGAGAAGCACTGCACGGAGAAGGGCGTCGATGCGTCCAGCTTGTTCCAGGCGCGGCTGTTCGAAGACATGCAGCCGTTCACGTTCCAGCTCATGCAGTCCATCAATCACTCGGCCGGAGCGCTCGCGAACCTGCGCGGCCAGCAGCGACCGCGCGCGGCCGGGCTCGAAACGTTCGAGGGCGCGAGACGCGCGATCGAGGAAGCGCTCGCAGAGATCGAGGCGATCAAGCCGTCCGAGCTCGACGATGCGGCGAGCAAGACCGTGGAGCTGAAGTTTCCTGGTCGCGAGCTGAAGTTTCTCGGCCTCGGCTACCTGCTGAGCTACGCGATGCCGCAGTTCTTCTTCCACGTCACCACCGCGTACGACATCTTGCGCCACAACGGCGTGCCGCTCGGCAAGCGCGACTTCCTGGGCCGGATCCAGCTGCTGACCTCGTGATGCACGGCGCCACGTTTTTGCCACATCCCCACGCCCTCGGGCCCAGCTGCCAGACTGTGGTAGGCTGGGCCCCTTCGAAGTGAGGACCCTGGGCGATGATGCTCAAAGCAGCCAGTGAACCACCGCGGCTGAAGCTGCACGGCTTCAACAATCTGACGAAGTCGCTCAGCTTCAACATCTACGACATCTGCTACGCGAAGACGCCGGAGCACCGGATCGAGTACCGCCAGTACGTCGACGAGCTGTACAACGCCGAGCGCCTGATCCAGATCCTGACCACAGTCACCGAGATCATCGGCGCGAACGTGCTCAACATCGCGCACCAGGACTACGACCCGGAGGGCGCGAGCGTCACCATGCTGATCTCGGAGCACCCGTCGGCACCGGCCGAGGATCCGAGCATCGAAGAGCCGGGCCCGTTGCGGAAGAAGTCGGTGGTCGGACACCTCGACAAGAGCCACGTCACGGTGCACACGTACCCGGAGACGCACCCGGACAACGAGAACGGCATCAGCACGTTCCGCGCCGACATCGACGTCTCGACCTGCGGCGTCATCTCGCCGCTCAAGGCGCTCAACTACCTGATCCACCAGTTCGACTCGGACATCGTCACGGTCGACTATCGGGTGCGCGGCTTCACCCGCGACGTGGACGGTACCAAGCTGTACATCGACCACGAGATCAACTCGATCCAGAACTTCTTCCTGGACGAGACGCTCAACCGCTACACGATGATCGACGTCAACGTGTATCAGGAGAACATCTTCCACACGAAGATGCTGCTCAAGGACTTCGTCCTGCCGAACTACGTGTTCGGCGTGGGCACCGACCAGCTCTCGGCGCAGGAGCGCGAGGTCATCAAGCACAAGCTCCGCCGCGAGATGCTCGAGATCTTCTACGGACGCAACATGTCCGAAGACGGGTCGGTCGCATGAATCGGGATTGGTCGCTCGACCGGGCACGTCACACGTATTCGATCCCGTACTGGGCCGATGGGTACTTCGACGTCGATGCCCAGGGGCGCATGTGCGCGCTGCCGAAGGGCCCCGGTGGTGCGCTGGTAGCGCTGCCCGAGGTGGTGCAAAAAGCCACCAGCGCCGGCTTCAAGCTGCCGCTGTTGCTGCGCTTCTCGGATATCCTGACCGATCGGCTGCACCGGCTGCAGGCAGCCTTTCGCGGGGCGATGGAGGAGCTCGACTACGCCGGCGGCTACACCGCGGTCTATCCGATCAAGGTGAACCAGCACGTCGGTGTGGCGGGCCAGCTCGCAGCGGACGGCGGCGAGGGCTTCGGGCTCGAGGCTGGCAGCAAGCCCGAGTTGATGGCCGTGCTGGCGCTGGCGAAGCGCGGCAGCATCGTGATCTGCAACGGCTACAAGGATCGGGAGTTCATCCGGCTCGCGCTGATCGGCAAGAAGCTCGGGCTACGCACCTTCATCGTGGTCGAGAAGCCGTCCGAGCTGGACGTGGTGCTGGAAGAGGCGAAGGCTCTCGGCGTCGAGCCCAGCCTCGGCGTGCGCGTGCGGCTCGCTTCGCTGGGCGCCGGCAAGTGGCAGAACAGCGGCGGTGACAAGGCCAAGTTCGGGCTGTCGGCGCGCCAGGTGCTGGCGCTGATCGACCAGCTGCGCGCCGCGGGCAGCCTCGGAGCGCTGCAGCTGCTGCACTTCCACATGGGCTCGCAGATCTCGAACGTGCGCGACATCGCCAGCGGCATGCGCGAGGCGGTGCACCACTTCATCGAGCTCTCGAAGCTTGGCTGCCCGATCCGCTACGTGGACACCGGAGGCGGCCTCGGCGTCGACTACGAGGGCACGCGGTCGCGCACCTTCTGCTCGATCAACTACGGCCTCGATCAGTTCGCGCGCACGCTGGTCCAGCCGCTCGCGGAAGCCTGCACGGAACACGGGCTGACCCCGCCGCACCTGATCACCGAGACCGGCCGCGCCATGACCGCGCACCACGCGGTGTTGGTCGTCAACATCTCGGAGGTCGAGCGCGCGCCCGACGGCTCGGTGCCCGCGACATCCGAAGACGAGCCCGCCGTGCTCCGCCACCTGCACGAGACGCACGCGGCGCTCGACGAACGCCCGCCGACCGAGCTGTACCTCGAGGCCCAACAGGCGCTATCGGAGGGACATGCATTGTACTCCCACGGCCAGCTCACGCTCGCCGAGCGCGCGCGCCTCGAAGACCTGTTCTACGCGGTTGCCCACGGCGTACGCGTGCGCTTGCGCGGCGAAGATCGCCGGCACCGCGCGGTCCTGGACGACCTCGACGAACGCCTGGTCGACAAGTACTTCACGAACTTCTCGATCTTCGAATCGATCCCCGACGTCTGGGCCATCGACCAGGTATTCCCGATCGTCCCGCTGGCGCGCCTCGACGAAGCGCCCGAGCGTCGCGGCATGATCGCCGACCTCACCTGCGACTCGGACGGCAGCATCGACACCTACGTCGAGCTCGGAGGCCTGTCGGCTTCCCTACCGCTGCACGCCCCGCGCCCGGGCGAAAGCTATCGCCTGGGCATCTTCCTGGTAGGCGCGTACCAGGAAACGCTCGGCGACATCCACAACCTGTTCGGCGACACCGACGCCGCGAGCGTGCGCGTGCAAGCCGATGGGAGTTACACGCTAAGCCGTCAACGTCGCGGCGACACCACCGACGTCATGCTCGACTACGTCGGCTACAGCCTCGACGACCTGCGCGCGCGCTACCGCAGCAGCGTGCAAGCGGCGAGCTTGCCGGACGGCGAGGCGCAGAGCGTGCTGCGAGCGCTCGAGGCGGGGCTGACCGGGTACACGTACCTGCAAGAAGAAGCTGCCAACACGGGCGGCTGACACGCTGGCCGGCACCTGACAGAACCATTGTCGTCGACTGAGTGGGTCGAACGGCAACAAAAGACAATCGAGCGACAAACACTGTCCTGCACGGACGGATCAATGATGCGCTGCGGGAGCGTGTCACGCGCTTCCTGGTGTCCTCGGGAGATCACGGCAATGCATGGGAAATTGGCCAACGCGCTGGTGCTGACTGTGGCCTTGATCGGTTGCAGCTCGGGAAGCACTCCCAGTCCAGACACGGGCATGCAGCCGTCCGGCGTTCAGCCGACCACGCCCGGAGCCCCGAGCAGTCCGTCGCAGACGTCTGCGGGCACCGGTGCCGCCACCGCTCCTTCCATGACAGCGAGCACTCCGACGCAGCCGACGACGCCAGCAACCAAACCACCTGAGCCTTCCGCGATGGGAACACCCAACGCGGGGACAGCCAGTGGCGCCGCTGGAAACGCCAGTCCTGCGCCCGACCAGCCTTCTTCAGCCGGCGATGGACCGATCAGCAAGGAGTGCCGTGGCTTCGACTTCGAGGGTCTGGTCTACAGCCCCGGCGGTGACGTGCTTCCGAACAAGTGCAAACCGTTCCACCCGACCACCAACAATCCGTACGCGGTGCGCTGCATCGACGCTTGGCCCTGGTGGAGGACCGAGTACGCGGGCGATCAGTTCTGCATCTTGCCGCCGGCGCCGGGCAAGGGCATTCAGCTCGGACATCACCCGCAAGGGGAAGCCGACGCCTGGTTCAACGCTGTCTCCAAGGGAGACATGAGCGGCTACGAAAAAGCGAAGATTCCCAAGGGCTGGACGCTGGAGCCCGGCGCCGAGGAAGAGCGCAACATCAACATCAAGCACACCAACGAGGGCGGGAACTTCTGGCGCACGGCCACGCGCATGCGCGGTGGTTCCCACCACATGATCGCGTCGACGACCACCTCCACGAACACGTTTACCTGGGGGCCTGGTGGTCCCGATGGTTTGTTCTCGGGCTCGTCCGTGCCGGGCTCTCAGCGAACCGACGACAACGGCCCTCAATCTTTCCAGATTCCCGCGGAGGACGTGGGCTTGTACCGGGAGATTGCGGCCAACGTCACCGTGCTCTTCAACATGCATCACTTCAACGCCACGGATAAGCCGATCCTCAAGGAAGCCTGGACGAACCTGTGGTGGACTGACAAGACCGAGAGGAAGGTCAACGGGGTCGGCGGTTTGGCGATCGACCAGGCGCTGTCCACCTTCGCGCAGCCGGGTCAGATCGTGGACATCCACTACGCGACGACAGTTCCCGGGCCCGTTCGCATCACGAGTCTGTTCGGCCATCGTCATGCGTGGACGACCAACTTCACGGCCTGGGTGAAGCGCAAAGGCAAAGAGCCGGAGATCATCTACCAAAGCTTCGACTGGTTCGACGAGCCGACCTACCAGTACAACAGCCAGGTCAAGAACCCTGCTCCGGCGGTCCAGAACCGTACTGACGGTGGATATTCCGGCATTCTCAACCTGGAGCAGGGCGACGAGCTGCACTTCAACTGTCACATCGAGTACACGGCGGAGCGGGCGAAAGAAGAGAACTCCCCGGTAACGCCCATGCAAAATGGACCGCTGCGCTTCGCCAACGAAGCGTTCACCGCCGAGATGTGCATCCTGTTCGGCGGTGCGATCGGCAGCACGGGCACCATCGCCAAGCAGGGCCCGCCGCCGGACTTCGCGAAGGCTCGCTAAAGTGGTATTGCCCGACGCATGATCAAGTTCACGATCCTGTATCCGAACACGCCAGGCGCTCGCTTCGACCACGTGTACTATCGCGAGAAGCACATGCCGCTGGTGAAAGAGCGCATGGGCAAGCACCTCACGTCGTACGCGATCGATCAAGGTCTGGCCGGCGGCGCTCCCGGCGAAGCGGCACCGTACGTGGCGATCGGCTACTTGCTGTGTGAGTCCGTCGAAGCCTTCCAGGCCGGCTTTGGCCCGCACACCAAGGAGATCATGACAGACATGGCGAACTACACGGACGTGCGGCCCACCGTGCAGATCAGCCAGATCATCGTCGGCTAACTGTCAAAACAGAGCTTCGTACTGGACCTGTCCGGACCAGAACGCGTCGAACAAGTCGGGATAGTCGTGGTAGTAGGAATTGCGATCGTAGCGGATCGCTGCTGCGCCGAGGCCGTGGCCGGCGTAGATGTTGGCGTAGAAGCCCAGCTGCAGCACGCCGAGGTGTTCGATGCCGCTCGCGCCGTCGACGATGTAGTAGAGGTAGCGATCGACTTGTCCGTACACACGACCGAGGCGCCGGTGGCGCAAGCTGAGCTCGAGGCGCGTCGAGCCGCCGACTCCATAGTTGTACGAGCGGTTGGCTTCGATCTTCGCGTACGGTGAGGTGATGGCACCCATCGGCACGAACAGGAGCTCGAGCTGGGTGTCGAGCGAAAACCCGGACCCGAGTTGCCAGTTTGCGAACCATGCCGGACCGGTGCCCATATTCCCGAGCTGATAGACACCGTTGGTGTCGCGGGTCAGCATCTTGGTCGTGCCGTTCGTGAAGTACTGGTACGCCAGCACCCAGGCGAACAGGTCGACGTTGCCTTTGCCCATGGAGAAGCGCGTGCCCAGCAGCGCGCCCGTGCCGTCGAAGCTTTGCCCCAGGATGTCGTTGCCAAAGCTGAGCTGCGCCGAGAGGTCGAAGTACTCGAACGGGATGTCGAAGGCTGGTTTCGCGTACAGGTCGCCGTACTCGACCTCGACGTACAAACGGACGGTCTGGCCCCAGCCGGTGCCGGACGAGAGTCCGATGCCGTCCGGCCCGATGCGCAGGGTGGTCTCAATTGGAAAGGTCTTGGTGCTCGGTCCGCTTGCCCAGGCCCGACCGGTGAAGAGGCGATCGATGCCATTGACCGGATTGACCGCGAATGCCGCAAACTCTCGCCACAGCCGCTCCGCACCCGACGCGGTCTCGTCCACGATGTTGTTGGACAGCCGAAGCAGCGCTTCGCCGAAGAAGAAGCCGCCCCAGGTCGTCGTCATCCAGTCGTTGGTGGACGGCTCCTCCGTCTCTGCGAAGAACTCCCACGACAGCGAGCCAGCCAGCGTGTACGGAATGGATTCCCAGAAGGTCAGGCCGTTCACGCGCGCGGCTGCGAAGTACAGGCCGCCCTGGTACGGATGGCCGAATTGATTCACCTCGAACTCGTTGTCGTCCCACTGCAGACCGGTCTCGAGGTTGTGCTGCCAGGAGTCCGGGCCGACCTGTGCCCATTCGACACCCAGTGCCCACGGCAAGCTCCACATCGTGACGTTGACGATCACCACGTCGAGCAGCGGCCAGAGATAGTTGCCGGCCGTGCGCGGCTTCAGGTTGACGTTGAGGTCGACCGGTGCCTCCAGCCGAGGCAGTTCAGGCGGCGGAGCCAGCGCCGGTTCCTGGCCAAGGACCCGCGGCGCATGGCATAGACTGCACACGCCGATGAGCAGCGTCGAAAGCAGCAGGCCGCGGCAAGCTCGCACGGCGAGGAGCTATAGCGTCATTCCAACACGTCTCCAAACTGTTTGCTCGTCGTGGCGCCTGCTGCTGCCCCTGCTGGGCGTGGCGTGTTTCGCCGACGATCGGTTCCAGGAAGTTCCAACGTCGATCTGCGCATCGAGCGAGATTTGGACCTACGCCGACAAAGACAGCCCGTTGATGAATCCCGGGCGAAGCTGCGTGGAGTGCCACGCGGAGACGAACGATCCGGCGCATGCCCCGCTCTACACCGTGGCCGGCACTGTCATGACGCGCGAGCACGAAGCCGATGACTGCCGCGGCGCACCGGGCATGACCGTCATCCTGACCGACGCTACGGGCAAAGACTGGACGATGACAGCCAACACCGCGGGCAACTTCTGGCTCGACCCCGACGCAGACGTCCTGCCTCCGTATACCGCGCGCATCGTCGACAGCGCCGGCCGCGAGCGGATCAAGCAGATGCCGGTGAGCGACGGCGACTGCGCGAGTTGTCACAGCCGAGACGGGGCGAATGGCGCCGCGGGAAGGCTCCTACCACCAGAGTTTGACGAGGACGAATAGCAGGTCAGGCGGTCTTGCCAGTCTGCTCGCGCAGGCGGTCGATGCGCTTCGAAGCCTCGGCCTTGGTCAGCTGAGGCTCGAACTCCTCGTGCGCTTCTTCGCAGAGTGTCTTCAAATACGAAGCTTGCGCGCCGGTCATCGGCTCGTCGCCGGTGACCCAATCGTCCGGATCTTTCTCGAGGTTCGATGTCGGTTCGGCTTTCTTGGGGTTGTCTGTCACGCTTTCACCCTTTGCTGAACAGATAATCACCGGCAGGTGGCTGTCAGCGTCTGGCTTGGCGGTTGGCCCGGCGTGCATACCAAAATTGCTGTGAAGCATGGCAAGGCGCACCTCCACACTGCCGCCGTACCGCGCGCAGCTCGCGACACTGGTCGATGCCGCACCCGAGGGCGAGGCGTGGCTGCACGAGCTCAAGTACGACGGTTACCGGCTCGGCTGTGCGATCTCGGGCGACGACATCCAGGGTTGCATGTGGTCGTGCCGCTCCGACCCGAGGCGAGTTGGGACGCGTGTTTCGCATTCAGCACGCGCATCGCCGAAGCCATGGCCCGCGAACAGCCAGAGCAGTACACAACAGCGTTTGGCAAGCACGCCCGGCAGGACAAGATCCTGCTCGATTACAAACGTAATCACCGCGGTGCGGTGGCGGTGGCGGCATACTCGAGTCGCGCGCGACCCGCGGCACGACTACTGGGGATGCCGCCAATCGCTGCCCTCTACCGCGATCTGACACTCGAGGTTCTGGTAGACTGGTGGCAATGAGCAGCGTGACGGGCGTGGTGATTTTGCTGCTCGTGGTCACGTCCGTCAACGCGCACGCGTTGGCGCAACCCGCCACGCCGCCGACAGCTGCCAGCTCGGCTGCGGACGCGCCACACGTGTCGCCTCCGACCCAGCGCAAGGCCTGGAGGGAGTGGTTGGATCGCGAGCGGCCGCTACCCGAGTGGGAGCCGGAACCGGAGCGGACGTGGTACGGCTGGCAAACGCTGCTGGTGGACGCGCTCTCCATCAGTGCCGCGGTGCTGACCGGGACCTCGGACATCGATGGATGGTTCTGGTTGAGCATCGGAACGGTGACCCTCGCCAGCCCCCTCGTGCACCTTGCACACCTCAATCTCAAGGAAGGGCTCGCGAGCGCGGGGATGCGGCTGGTACCCACTAGCTTGTTCATACTTGCCGCGATGATCGGCCGCTCCTCGGGTGAGAGAGAGGGCATCGGCATCGGCATACTCGGCGTCCTCGCGACCGCGATCGTGGTCGTCCTCGACGCCGCGCTGTTTGCCTGGAAAGCACTCCCCCGCAAGGCGACAAATCGTGCCTGGCTGACACCACGGATCGACCCGGCACATGGCCACATCGGCCTGGGCTACGCGGCTAACTTCTAGAAGGGATGATGGTGTACTCTTGTCCGATTCGTTGACTGTGTCCCGGGGGTTGGATGTCGCACACTGAGGGAGAAGTTGCCACGGAAGTACACCTGCGCCGCGCCGCAGAACATGCCCCGATTGGCATCATCTGTGTAAACGGAGCAACCGGCCAGTGGGTATTCGTCAACGACTCGTTCCTCCGCATCTTGCAACGGACTCGCGAGGAGGTGTTGGGGACGGACCCGTACCAGCTGATGCATAACTCGACATATCCCGACGATCGAGCGAACGATCGGGCGCTGATCGAGCGAATGGCCCAGGGCGAGATGGACACCCATCGCTACGAGAAGCGACTGGTTCGCAAGGACGGGACCGCGTGTTGGATAGCCGCCGACATGCTCGCGACGCGCGATGACGCGGGCAGGCTCGCATACCTCACGGTCTATCTTGCCGACATCGACGCGCAGCACGCAGCCGCGAAGTTGCGCGAAGAGCTCGAAGGTCAGCTGCGCCAATCGCAGAAGGTCGAGGCGCTCGGCCGCCTGGCGGGTGGCGTCGCACACGACTTCAACAACCGACTCACCGTCATCATGGGCTATGCCGAGTTGTTGCTCCGGCAGTTCCCCGAGCCAAACGTCGTGCGCACGCACGCTGAACACGTCCTCGAGAGCGCGCAGCGCGCGAGCGATCTGACGCGCAGGCTCCTCGCGTACGGAAGACGGCAGGTGTTGAACCCGCAGGTGTTCGACTTGAATGTCCTCCTCGAGCGAATGCGGCACCTGCTCCAGCAGCTCTCCGGCGACGACGTCACGCTCACGATGTCGCTCTGTACCGATCGCCCGATCCACGCGGATCCCGGGCAGATCGAACAAGTCGTCCTCAACCTCGTCATGAATGCGCGGGACGCGATGCCCAGGGGCGGTCAGTTGCGCATCGAGACGCGAAACGCGAGCGCCACGAACGGCCACGCAGCCAAAGGCGCGGAGTCGGTCGAGCTCATCATCTGCGATTCGGGCACCGGTATTTCCGAGAACGTGCTGCCGCGCATCTTCGAGCCGTTCTTCACGACGAAGGAGCCGGGTCGCGGAACTGGCCTCGGGCTCTCGACCGTCGAAGGCATCGTGTTGCAGAGCGGCGGGTCGGTCCACGTGGAAAGTCACCCGGGGAGTGGTGCCCGCTTCACGGTGGTCTTGCCGCGTGGCGACGCGCCGCCGCAGCCGATGCTCAAGCCAAAACCCGAACCGCTCGCGACGAGTCAGAGCCTCGAGACCGTGCTCGTGTGCGACGACGACGAGAGCGTCCGCGAGCTGATCGCCGGCGTGTTGAGCCTGCGGGGCTACACGGTGGTTCGAGCGTCGAACGCGCGCGAAGCGGCCGAGAAAGTCGCCGGTCGCGAGCGAACCATCCACCTGTTGGTTACGGATATGGTCATGCCCGAACAATCAGGCAGCGAGCTCGCGGCTGCTTTGCGCGTGCGACATCCGCAGCTCAAGGTGTTGTTCGTGTCGGGCTACTCGAACGATCACGAGGTACTGGCGGGCGACATGGGCCCCAACACGTACTTCCTGGCAAAGCCATTCGTACCGAGCGAGTTGACCCGGATGGTCTGCATGATCCTGGAGACGCCGGAGCTCCCGGTGCTGGATCAGACGAGCTAAGCGAGCTCGGCCAGCAGCCTCAAGATATCCGGGCCGTAGGCTTCGAGCTTCCTCGCGCCGACGCCGCTGATCGCGCCCAGCGCCGACAAGGTCGCAGGCGCGACGCGCGCCATCTCGACGAGCGTTGCGTCGTGAAACACGATGAACGCCGGTAGGTTGTGCTGCTTCGCCACCTCGGCGCGCCAGGTCTTGAGCGCGGCGAAGCGAGCCATGCCGCGCTCGTCGAGCGCCAGCGGAGCCCCCTTCGACTTGCCACGAGCGGCCGACGTGCCGCGCCCGCGCGGCGTCTTCTCCCGAGGTTTGCGCAGCACGATCGGCACTTCGCCGTGCATCACTGCGCGGGAGCTCGCGGTGGGGCCGAGAGTATTGAACTCACCGTCGGCGTGGAGGTGGCCGAGCGCGAGCAGTTGCCTGATGACCGCGCGCCACTCGGCCTCGCTCAAGTCCGCGCCGATGCCGAAGGTACTCAACGTGTGGTGCCGATAGTCGAGCACCTTCACGGATTCCTTGCCGCGCAACACGTCGATCAAGTGGCCGGCACCGAACCGCTGCTGGCTGCCGCGCTGTAGAAAGCGATAGATGCAGCTCAACACCTTCGCCGCCGCGACGGTACCGTCCCAGGTCGCCGGCGGCGACAGACAATTGTCGCAGTTCCCACACGGGCCGCTCGCCTCGCCGAAGTAGGCGAGGAGCCGCACGCGGCGACAGTCATGCGCCTCGGCGAGTGCGAGCAACGCGTCCAGCTTGCCGCGTTGCGCGCGCTTGAAGTCCTCGGCCGCGGGACTCTCGTCGATCATACGGCGCTGCTGGACGACGTCGGACAGCCCGTACGTCATCCACGCGCGCGCCGGCAAGCCATCGCGGCCGGCGCGACCGGTCTCCTGGTAGTAGCTCTCGATCGTCTTCGGCAGATCGAGGTGTGCGACGAAGCGAACGTCCGGCTTGTCGATCCCCATGCCGAAGGCGATCGTGGCCACCATCACCAGGCCGTCTTCGCGGATGAAGCGATCCTGGTGCGCGCGCCGCGCATGCGTGTCGAGCCCGGCGTGGTACGGCAGCGCCGCGATGCCCTGCGCGCGCAGCCAGTCCGCCGTCTCGTCGACCTTCTTGCGCGAGAGGCAGTACACGATGCCCGCGTCACCCGCGTGCTCCTCCTGCAGGAATCGCAAAAGCTGCGTGCGCGCGTTGTCCTTCTCCACGATGTCGTAGCGGATGTTCGGGCGATCGAAGCTGCTGATGAAGATGCGCGCTTGCTCGAGCTTGAGCCGCGCGACGATGTCGGAGCGCGTGAGCTGGTCGGCGGTCGCCGTCAACGCGATGCGCGGCACCGTGGGAAAACGCGCGTGCAGGACACCGAGCGCCAGGTAGTCCGAGCGGAAGTCGTGGCCCCACTGGCTGACGCAGTGCGCCTCGTCGATCGCGAACAGGCTCAATCGCCCGCCGTCGTACAGCTCGCGCAGCTGCGCCAGGAAGCGCGGGCTGTTCACGCGCTCGGGGGCTGCGTACAGCAGGGTGAGCTCGCCGCTCATCAGCGCACGCTCGACGCGATCGGCGTCGGCGGCCGACAGCGACGAGTTCAGGTACGCCGCGTGCACTCCCGCCTCCTCGAGCGCGCCGACCTGGTCGTGCATCAGCGCGATCAGCGGACTGACCACGAGCGCCACGCCCTTCCCCGCGCGATGCCGAGCGATTGCCGGCACCTGGTAACACAAGCTCTTGCCCCCGCCGGTCGGCATCAGCACCAGCGCGTCGCCTCCGCCCGTGACGTGCGCGACGATCTCGGCCTGCGCGCCGCGAAATGCCGGGTAGCCGAATACTTCGCGGAGGATGTGCTGCGGATCCGAGCCAGTCATACGTGCGCGACTACCACAGTATGCCTCTCGGAAGTGATCAAGGCGAGAACGTGTAGTCCGCTCCGGCGGCGTAGCTCGCCGCGAGTTGCGCTTCCGTCAGGGCCGCGCCGTAGATGCGGAACTCGTGCACGCTGCCGAAGAACGCAGGGTCCATGTCGAAGTTGGAGCGGCCGAGCCAGCGGTTGACGGGCACGATGTTCGAGAGCTTGTCGGGCAACTTCACCGACCCTTGAGCCCAACCATCGATGTAGAGCGAGAGCATGCCACTCGCCCCGTCCACGACCACCGCCAGGTGCTTCAAGACGTTCTGCGGCAAGGGGGTATCGGTGATGACGAACACCTCCCGCTCGCTGCCGCCGGTCGAGAACGTGGCTCGGACCCCGCCGGCGCCGTTCGGTGTCAACGCCACGAACGTGTTTGCTTTGCCGGCGCGCTGGTTGCCGAAGTCGAACACACGCTGCCAGCTCGGCGAGCTGGTCGTGGTCGCGGGCATGCCGCGCCAGGTGATCCAGGCCTCGAACGTGGCGCTGTCGCCCGCTGGCCAGGCGCTCTGCGGCAAGTCGACGTAGGTCTCTGCGCTCATCATCGCGGCGTCCTTGTCACCGCTGAACGAGAGCGCTCCGGGCGTACCGGCGGCGTCGCCGGCCACGATCGTGGGGTGCGCGCTGCCGACTCCGTCGCGCGCGAACGTTTCTCCAGCTTCGAAGCTGTAGCGATGCAACAGCCAGCGCCTGGTGCAGTACGCCTCGGCGTGCTCCTGCGTCCTGGGATCGACGCCTCCGCAACCACAGATGCCTGGAGAGGTCTTCGATCGATCTTGCGGGCAGAGATCCACACAGTCTGCCGTCCCGTCGCCATCCTGATCGCCGTCGGACGTTCCGCAGCCGCACACGCCCACGGACGTCTTGTTCGGATCGCGCGGGCACGCGTCCACGCAATCTGCGCTGCCGTCCGAATCGGAGTCCGTATCAGGCGTGTCGCAGCCGCAGGTACGTGCCGCGGTCTTCTGCGGATTTTGCGGGCAACCATCCTCGCAGTCGAGCGTACCGTCGGCATCGGAATCGAGATCCGGCTGGCCGCAACCGCACACGCCGGGCAGCAGCTTGTCCGGATCGTTGGGGCACTCGTCGCGAGACGATGCCAAGCTTCCGTGCTTCGGGATCTCGGACGGAGGCTTGCAGCCCTCAGCTGCAGAATCAGTCTGACAATTCGTCGCGGGTGCAGACGCATCGACCTGGTCGGGCCCGCATTCCGCATCGCATTCCTTCGGCGCGGAGGCATCAACGCTCGGCTCGGCCGAGCTGGAAGCCGCATGGGAGCCTTGCACGAGCTCGGCGTTGTAGACGCTGCAGCCCGCGAGCCAGATGCACACGACAGCTGCGCGCAACGAGACCTGGGATCGGATCCCAAGCTCGTGACGCGATCGGAGCGGTGTACGTGGATGCATCGGCCCGGGGACTGTTCACGCAGGGTCCCGGACTGATGCGGTCAAGGATCCTCGCAGCTACACCGTCGATAAACTCGTCTGTACTCTGAGATCGTGCCAGTGCGGCGGGCCGCGACCCTAGCACGGACGGAACATGAAACGATAGCTCGCGCCCTGAAGCCGCGAAAACACCCGCAAAATCGCGGGAAATCGCCCAACCTTGGCCGATTTCGCAACTCACCAGGATCCGCATCCTGGCCACGCGGGGACTCTCGGATGGCATCCTCGGCCCACCCTGCCGCCGCTGGCTGCAGCTCAGCGGGACAACAGCCGCGGGACACGCGCGACCAGGTACCAGAGCAGCACCGCGAGCAGTACCCCACTCAGGTGAAACGTGAACACGTGCAAAGGCGCGTCGTGCGTGGGGCAGCGTACGCGAAGCCAGAGTTGGCCCATCAGCGCGCCACCCAACGCCACGACACCGAGCCGCAAGGGCGAGGCCTGCCACGCCCAGCGACGGGCCCAGACGCTGACTCCCGCAACCGAGAGCGTCGCGCCTAACATCAGCCACATGACACAAAGCGGTGCGCGCGCAGGGAAGAGCCCCGCGCGTACGCGCAGGTCGAGCAGGGCCAGCACGCTGGAGAGCAGCGCGCCGATCGCGAGGGCCCATGGCTCCCAGCGCTGGGCGGGACGCTCGACCTCCAGTCGGTCGATCGAGGCAAAGATGCGGGCCTTGACGCGAGGATCGGCTTCGACGTGCACCGGCTCGACATCGATCAGCTGGAGCATCGACGTGGCGCGCTCCAAACGGCGGCTACAGGCGGTGCAGGATTGGGCGTGCGCGAGCGCGGCTCGCCGTTCGGGATCGTCCGGATCCAGCACAGCGAGGATGAGCGCGAGGTCCTCCGTAATGTGGTCGGTCATGGCGCGTCTCCTCGAAACTCATACGCCTGAACCGTGCAGATGGATGGTGAGATCGTTGCCCGAGATGATTGAAGTTTGATTGACACGCGACGATGTGCAGCGGCCACTTAGTTAGCCATGCAGACCAAGCCCTGGCGTCCCAAGGTTGGTTCGGCCAGGCGTGTGAGCATGCGCACGCCGGGCCTCTGCAGAGGTCGTCGGAGGCGCACTGTGGTACATCGGCTCGGCCCTGTGCGTGGCCTCCAGCAGGGGTCACCCGCGGTCGGGATGGTCGATCCCGGCACCAACTCGATGGCTCAACCGACGAGCACCGCGGAGACCGGCCCGAGTGGCATGCGCATGCTCGCAGCCAACGGCGGCACGAGCGGAGTGCAATCGAGTGGGAGTGGTGCGATCATCGCGAGCAGCCAGGTGTACGGCGCCTGGACCGCGTACCCGTTCTTCAAGAGTGGCATCGTCCTGCTGCAGACGATGGAGAGCGGCCTATTCGTGCTCATGCCGCAGCGCAGTGCCTGGACCACCACGCCGGCACAAACCAGTTGACGGTAGCCTGACCGGGGGCATGTATCCGATGCATGCGGTTTCTGGGTATTGGGCACAGCACCGACCTCGGAGACATGTACCTGCGGCTGCAAGCAGAAGGCCACGAGGTGCGCGTCTACAGCCGTGACCTCGCCGAGCACGGCGTGTTCCGCGGGATGATCGAGTACGTCGCGGATTGGCAGCGCGAGCTCGACTGGATCCGTGCTGCGGGCGACGACGGCGTGATCCTGTTCGAGACGGCCGAGGATGGCGCGACCCAGGACGCGCTGCGGCGCGACGGCTTGCAGGTGATCGGCGGCAGTGAGCTCGGCGATCGACTCGAGAACGACCGTGCCTTCGGCCAGCAGGCGCTGGCGAGCGCAGGCCTACAGACCGTACGCACGCATGCGTTCGACGACTTCGACCGCGCAGTCGAGCTCGTCCGCGCGCACCCGCGCCGGTACGTGTTCAAGCTGGACGGCAGCGAGACGTCCTCCTGGCGCAACTACGTGGGCACTGCCGCTGACGGCGGCGACCTGATCGCATTGCTGCTCGGACAGCGCGCACGGCTCGCTGCCGGCGGCGTCGAGACTCATCGCTTCGTATTGATGGAGCACATCACCGGAGTCGAGACCGGGCTCGGCGCCTACTTCGACGGCCGGCAGTTCCTCGAGCCCGCCTGCCTCGACTGGGAGCACAAGCGCTTCTTCCCGGGCGACCTGGGCGAGCTGACAGGCGAGATGGGAACCTTGCTCACCTACCGCGAGAGCGAGCGGCTGTTCTCGCAAACACTCGCCAAGCTCGCACCGCTGCTTCGCGAAGGCGGATACGTCGGCTACGTCAATTTGAACACGATCGTGAACGAAGACGGCGTGTGGCCGCTCGAGCTCACGTGTCGGTTCGGATATCCCGGCTTCCCGATCCTGTCTGCGCTGCAAACGGGCGGCTGGGCGTCACTCTTTCGAAGCCTGCTGGGGCGCGGCCCGCGCCGCTTCGAGACCGCGCCGGGCTACGCGGTCGGGGTGGTGTTGACCGTGCCGCCGTTCCCCTATCGCTACGGGTACGCCGAGATCTCTCGCGGCCTGCCGATTCAGCTCGACCCCACGCTGACGTCCGGCGAGCTCGATGGACTTCACTTCGGCGAAGTCGCGCACGACCAGCGCGGGCAGCTGATCGCGGCCGGCACGACCGGCTACCTGATGGTGGCGACCGGCACCGGCGCCACCGTCGAAGCCGCTCGCGCCGGTGCATACAGTCTCGCGAAGCGCGTGTACGTGCCGAACCTGCGCTATCGGACGGACATCGGCGAAACCTTCCTGGCGAGCGGTCGTGCGAAGCTGCGTCAGCTCGGCCATGTGTCGAGCTGAGTCGGCTCGGCAGGTACACCACCCCAGAGCACGGCACGGTAGCGCTCGAAGCAACGCGCGCCGGCGCGCAGGCGCAGCAGCGCGCCCTCCGCGATCAAGCTCGCGGCGCGGGGCTCCGCAGCCACCAGCGGCTGGAGCACTTCGCGGTTCCACGCCCGCGAGTGCTTGATGTCGAGTGTCGCGTGCAGCGCGTAGTAGCGGCGTGCATCGCCCGGCAGCCCCAAACGCTTGAGCCCCGCATTGACCTGCGCGGCGCGCCCGGGTGCCGTGAGCTCGATCACACCGAGCGCGCCGACCGACTGATAGGCGTAGTGGCGGTTGGCGGCCAGCGCGACCATCATGTTCGCGAGCGCCAGCGACTCCCATACCGTCGCTTCGCGGCGTGCATCCAGCTCGAGCGCAACACCGAGCTGCTCGAGCATGGGCCCGTGCATCCCGGACTGCGCGCCCTGCCCCATCTCGTCCCAGTAATTGCGCGCGAGCTCGAGCTTCGCGCGCGTCGGCAGCTTCAGCTGCGTGAGCGCCACGAGATCGTCGAAGCCGGCCTCACCTGCCTGCTCTTGCTTCAAGAACCAACACATTGGCTCCAGAGTTGCGTGCGCGGCGAGCCAGGGGAACAGTGCGTCACCCTGTCCGGGGCCGCGCTCGGCGAGCGCTTCGAACCACGTGACGAAGGCGTCGGGCTGTGTCGGCGCCGTCCGCGCCCAGCTGCGAACCTGCTCGCGCTCTCGCTCGACGAACGCGTGCTCGAGGAGGCGCAACGAAGTCTCGGTATCCAGCGCTGCGAGCCACCGGTCCGCGTCCGCCTCCGGCGTCATGCGCATGCGATTCAGCCGGGCGAGCGATCGGTGAAGGTCGTCAGCGTCGAAGCGAGGATAGCCCTGCATGAGCGAGAGCCTTGCAAGAGCGGGACCAGCAGCGCGTCCCCGCTGCGTCGCGTACCGTATTTCCAGGGCGGGGCGAAGATGTGCTCGTCTACTTGGCTGACACACGCACCGTCAGCGCCACCGCTGCGATCCGATCCACGCGGGCGTACGCGGGCTCATCCAATTCCTCGCCGAACACGTCCGGGTCGAGCTCGGAGTACGTCGTAACGCAGTCCCCGACGACGGCAGCGAGCGCGGGCTGGACGCTCCGTTCGAACGTGTCAGTGCCATTGACTATGGCCGAGCCTGTATACACCACCAGCGTTCCTCCGCGAGCCAGGCGGGGCAACGCCTCGCGCACGATTCGGACGCTGAGCGCTTCGCCGTAGTCGCCACCACCATGTCGATAGGTGCGCGCCGCTGGGTCGTGCATGTACGGTGGGTTGGCGACGATCAGATCGAACTTGCCGCTCACGCCCTGCAGGAGATCGCTCTGCACGACCTCTGCCTGAATCCCGGCGAGAGCAGCGTTGACACGTGTGAGCTGCAACGCATACGGGTTGACGTCAGACAGCACGAGCCTTTCGTACCCGCCGCGCGCTGACACGATGCCACCCGCACCCGTGCCACAGCCGATATCCACGATCCTGCTGGCGCTGGCTGCTACACGTTGCAAGAGCGCACAAAACCGATACGTGTCGGGGCCGAAGAACACCGCGTTCTCGTCCGCGGTCGGAAACGCCGAGTGTACGAACATGGCTTCGCCGAGCGTCGACACCCGCACGCGGGAGCGAAGCAAGTCGCCGGCCGGCTCGACTGCGTCCGCCCGGCGCAGACAATCGAGCAGCTCGGGTGGAAGCAGCGCGGGCGCGAAGGGCATGCTCCAGCCGAACACGTCGCGGAGCGAGCGGGCTTCGAGCTCCCCGCGCCGTGCCGCGCGCTCGAGCACACGCCGGTGAGTGCGCGGGGTGACCGTTACGAACGCGTAGCCGCAGCGCCGGAGCGCATGGCCGAGCGCGACGAGCGCTCGCGATCGATCATCGAATGCCATGCCGATCTGCATGTGAGGGTAATAGACGCCGCTCGCGGCTTCGCCAGATAGCCCAATTGTGGTGACAAGGCGGCTCACGAGCGCGACGCAACGGGCGATGTGTTAAGCGCGTGTGAGGACTCGCGCTGATCTCACGGGCAGCGGCTACGTTTCGCGCTTGTCACACTCGCGGAACATGCTGCGCACACGTGGACACGACTTCCTGCAGATCCTGGCGACCTCGCTGCTGCTCGGCAGCGGCGGCTGCTCGGACGCCGATACGGCCGCACCCGCGGGCGGCGAGCTCGACGAGCTCGTCGGAGACTTCACGGTACGTCTCACGGCGCAAAACTCGGCTACCGGGGCGGCGGCTCGAAGCAGCGTCGTTGGGCTGGTGAAAGATGGCCCGGACCCCGAACCGATCGTCTGGCACGCGACCGACCAATCGGGCGACTGCACGCTCTTCGAACCCGAGGCACCGTTCTGCGACCCCGCGTGCGGTGGCCGCGCGGTGTGCACAGGCGACGACGAGTGCGCTCCTTATCCCGATGCGCGCTCGGTAGGCACCGTACAGCTGCGTGGTCTCGGCCGCGGCCAGCTGCAGCTGACGCCGATCTCCGGCAACTACATGCCGGACAAGGGCGTGCTGCCCTACCCGCCGTGTGACGAAGGCGCTCCGGTCGAGCTGCACGCCGACGGAGGCGACTACCCCGAATTCTCGCTCGAGACGCGCTGCATCGCGCCGCTGTCGTTCGACGCGACGCTCCGCCTCGAGCGGGGAAAGGATCTCGCGTTCACGTGGGGCTCGCCAGGCAGGCCCGACCTCGCGCGTGTGCAGGTCAAGCTCGACATCAGTCACCACGGCGGCGCAAAGGGCAAGGTCGAGTGCGATGCGAGCGACACCGGCGAGCTCGCGATCGCCGGTTCACTCGTCGATCGGCTGCTCGATCTGGGTGTCGCCGGCTTCCCCACGATCGCGCTCACACGCCGCGCACGGAGCGGGGACAGCCGTGAGCCGCACAACGTCCACTTGAGCGTGTTGCAAACGGTCGAGCGCGCCGTCGAGGTGCCCGGCGTGATGTCCTGCACGGCCGATCCGCAATGTCCAGCAGCGCAGAAATGCGCGACCAACTTGACCTGCCAGCCCAGATGATTTGACGAGAGGGTGTCGATGCAACGAGGGGCACGAATGGGATGCAGGCTGTGGGCTTCCGCATTGTTTGCGCTGTACAGCAGCTGTGCGAGCGACACGGGCGTGGAGCCTGACGCGAGCGCGACGAGCGAGCACTTCAGCTTCTTCGTGGCTTCGTACGCGGCGATGCAGCGCCTCTCTGGATCACAGAGCGGCTTCGGCGGCGACTTGCGCCACGGCGAGCAGGACGGCTTGACGGGTGCCGACAAGATCTGTCGCGAGATCGCCGAAGGTTCTCTCGCGGGATCAGGGAAGAAGACCTGGCGCGCGTTCCTCAGCGCCACGAAGGGCGCAAACGGCCAGCCGGTGCACGCCATCGATCGCATCGGTGAAGGACCCTGGTACGATCGCCGCGGACGGCTGCTGGCGATGACCAAGGCCGATCTGTTGCACGATCGCCCCGCCGGCGCGGACCCCGCGATCGCCGACGATCTGCCGAACGAAGACGGCGTCCCCAACCACGCGCCGGACGGCACCGAGGTCGACAATCACGACATCCTCACGGGCACGGGAGACGACGGCAGATTGTTCGGCAGCGATTGGAGCGCGACCTGCCACGACTGGACGAGCAGCGTCGGCAGTGATGGCAAGCCGCGCGTCGGGCATTCGTGGCCGCGCGACTTCTCGATGATCTTCGGCGACGGCGGCTTCCCACCAGGCTTTCCATTCGGCGACGGAGGCATGCCACCCTTTCCTATCCCCGACGGAGGCATGCCGCCCTTTCCCTTCCCCGACGGTGGATTTCCTCCCGGCTTCCCGCCGGGTTTCGACCCGAGCCAGTTGGGTAGCATCGACGGCGTGAACTGGATGTCATCGCTGAACGAAGCCGGATGCGCGCCCGGCGCGAGCCTGGTCGAGATGGGCCCACCCAATCCATCGAACCCCACGGTGGGATCGGGCGGAGGTTATGGGGGCATCTACTGCTTCGCGCTCACGCCCTGATCCAACCGCCTCACGGCTCGAGTGCCAGGCAATAGAAGCCGCCGTAGCCGCCACCCGAACCGACGGTGGGATTCGACGCGTTCGGCGGACCCATCTCCACGAGGCTCGCTCCGGCAGCGCAGCCTGCCTCGTTCAGCGCCGACATCCAGTTGGCGCCGCTGCTCATGCCGCCGCCCATTCGCCCGCCGCCTCCTCCACTGCGCGGCCAGCTGTGACCCACGCGCGGAGTGCCGTCGCTGCCCACGGCAGAGGTCCAGTCGTGGCAGGTGTACTTCCAGTCCGTGCTGAAGAGCTGTCCGGTTTCACTCGTGCCGGTCAGCATGTCGTGGTTGTCGACCTGCATGCCGTCGGGCGCGTGGTTGGGGACGCCGTCTTCGTTGGGCAAATCGTTGATGATCGCCGAGTCGGCGCCTTGCGGCCGCGTCATCGCGAGCGCCGTCTTGTTCTGCGCGATCAAGCGGCCGAGCCGGTCGTACCACGGACCGTCACCCACGCGATCGATCGCGTTCACGGGCTTGCCGTCGCTGCCCTTCGTGACGCTCAGGAACGCGCGCCAGGTCTTCTTGCCGGCGCCGGCCATCGCGGCTTCGGCGATCTCGCGACAGATCTTGTCCGCCCCTGTGAGACCGTCTGCCTCGCCATAGCGCAAGTCGCCGCCGAAGCCGTTGGGACTCTTGGACACGCGCTGCAGCGCCGCCCAGCTGGTCACGAAGAAGCTGAAGTGTTCGCCCGTGCCACCGCCTGAGGCAGGGACACCTGCCGTTCCGCTTGCTCCGCCCGTCCCGGCCTGTGAGACGCTGCCAGCTGCGTCTTGTCCAGCCTGCCCCGCGGCCCCTCCGCCGCTACCGGCTGCGGCGTCGCCACCGCCTTCGTCACCGCTACAGGCGAGAAGACTCACACCGACGATGCACACCGCAGCACGCAAGGACAGAGGCAAACTCACAGGCTCAGACTCCTTCACCGGCAACGCCGGCACTAGAGGAGAGTACTCCGCAGCCTGCGTCACAGCTCAGTGCAACATTCTTGCTCAACAATCAGCGCGATTGCGCGGGATCGTATGCATCGCCCCACAGCTCGGCGCGCACACTGTTCCACAGCGCGCAACGCTCCGCGCGACGGCCTCGAGCGCTGCTGATCTCGAGGTCGAACGTGAGCTCCGGATCCTCGTGCTCGTCGTAGCGCGCCCAGCTCGGGAGTCCTTCTCCGTTGGGATCGCCGGACTCGGCGAAGTGAGTCCAGTAGTCGGCGACTCGCGCCGCGAGCATGTCCTCGCTCGCCGGCGCACCCAGCAACTCGGGCCGCCACCAATCCCACACCCACGCGAGCTCGACACCGTGCGTGGGCCCGTACGACGAATACGGCGCAACACCGATGGCGCGCGTCCAGTTGTAGATGAAGACGTCCGTATGACGACTCAAGAGCTGCGCGGTGGCGTAGGCCGAACACACGAACACGGAGTCTCCCGCCAACTCGATCGCCGCGTCGTTGGCGGAGGAATACTTCGCGACCGGATACTGCGCCGCGATGCGCGCCGCCGAAGCTCCATACGTGCGCGTCAACGCAGCCATCAGCGACGCAGCGTCACTGAAAGCCGTTGCGCCGGTCAGGAACACCGAGGCCTCTCGCGCGTTCGATCCCACGATCAGCGGGACTCGGCGGAAGCGTCCTGCCGAGTACGAGTCGATCGGCTGCTCGACGATCAGCTTGCCGTCCACACTGCCGAGGGTCCCGGCGTTGTTCGCGCCCCACTCCTTGGCGTCGAGGTCGGGGAACATGATGCCGCCGGGCGCCGACGGAGGTAGCTCCGGAATCAGCGAGTCCGCCGCCTTGTCGCGCAAGCAGCTGAGAGCGGCAGCGTCGTCGCCCGAGCAACCCCTGCGTTCCGCATAGACCTTGCCCTCGGCTTCCCACTCGGCGCGCGTCGGCAGCTTCATCGGGCATACACCGCTCTCGACGATCGCGCGCTGGAACAGATCCTCGCTGCCCTGATGCGGGAGGTGTCAGTCGTCCATTCACTGCGAATGTCAGCCGAAGTGCGCGAGGGCTAGCGCTCCAGCCGCTGTGCATCTCTGACCACGAGCACCGAACGGTCTGCGTGGTTTACGACCTTTGCTGCGGTCGTCCCGAGCACGCGATCGATGGCACTGTAGCCGTGTGATCCGATGACGATCACGTCGACGTCCTCTTCCGCAGCGGCGCGCTCGATGCTGGGCCAGGGGATGCCGATGGAGACGCGGAGCCCTGCGTAGAGCTCGGGCGGGACGACCTTGGCGAGCTCCGTGAGGGCGGCCTCCGCTTGGCGCTGCAGCAAGACCGGCACTTCGTCGATCGAGATCGACAGGGCGACGGGAGGTAGGTCGGCAGGAACTCCGATGCTTCGAAACAACAACAGCTTCGCGCCGCACTTGCGAGCGAGCCCGATCGCCGCGCCCAGGACGTCCTTCTCCCTCTTCGACCCGTCCACGCATACCAGCAGCTTCTTCATGAGCACCCTCCGGGCGCACCTTATAGCAGGATCGTTCGAGCCATCGTGCACCTACCTGGCGCACCAAACTTAGCCGCGGGCTGGAGTTCTGCGAGCCCCCTGGAGCGCGCGGAGGCACTGTCTCCCAGTCGCCTTCGTCGAGGAAATCGCGTGTCCACTCATATTGTTCGATCCATCCAGGTCTCGCGGGTGCTGAGCGTGCTGGGCACCAGCTTGCTCGCACTGGCTGGATGTGGGCCCGAGACGGATTCCGGGGTGCGCGCGATGACCGCGGGTGCCGGAGCGGCCACGACCGCGGAGACACGGGGCGCCGCGGGCCGCGGTACCACGGCGGGTTTCGGCTCCGGCACGATCGCAGGTATGTCCGGAGCGGCGGGCGCGGGGGCGAGTGCAGGTGTGCCCGCAGCCGGCGTGGGC
>DATEOF010000084.1:0-39007 GCA_035274465.1 Polyangiales bacterium | reverse complement strand
CAAAACTGCTATTGCCAGGGACGTCGTCGGCGGCGTACGGATCCGGCCAGGAGAAGAACCATGGCCATCGCATTGAACACACCCGCGCCCGACTTCGAGCTTCCGTCGAATCAACTCGTGGAGGGGCGCCCGGGCAAGAAGGTCAAGCTGAGCGATCTGCGCGGCAAGCCAGTCGTGCTCGCCTTCTACCCCCTCGACTTCAGCCCCGTGTGCACCAACGAGAACACCTGCTTCCGCGACGACCTGTCGAAGTTCAACGAGCTCGGCGCGCAGGTGCTCGGCATCAGCGTCGACAGCGTCTGGACACACAAGGCCTTCGCCGAGTCGCTCAAGCTGACCTTCCCACTGCTCGCCGACTTCAACCCCAAGGGGGCCGTGGCCAAGTCGTACGACCTGTACAACGAAGGCGCAGGCATCACGAAGCGCGCGAGCGTGCTCATCGACAAGGACGGCAAGGTCGCCCTGGTGATCGAGCACGACAAGGCGCGCAGCAACGAAGACCTGCTGGCGGCGATCAAGAAGCTCGGTTGAGACGTTGGGGGGTGGCGGCGGACGCCCGCCACCCCTATATTGAGTCCGGAAGAGGTTGCGAACGTATGATCACGCTGACTGACAAAGCATCCGAAAAGGTGAAGGAGATCCAGGCTGCCGAGAATTTGCAGGGCCAGGGGTTGCGCCTGCGGGTGATCGGGGGCGGCTGCTCCGGGTTCAGCTACGACCTGTTCTTCGATGACGAAGTCACCGACATGGACGAGACCTTCGAGTCCCACGGCATCCCGATGTACGTGGACCAGATGAGCCTCACATATCTCACCGGCACCGAGATCGACTACGTCGAGGGCTTGTACGGGGCGGGCTTCAAGTTCAACAACCCGGTCGCCAAGAGCACCTGCGGCTGCGGGTCGAGTTTTAGCGCCTAGCGCCGGTATAGAGGGCCTGGACCGAATCGGAACGCTGTCGGGCAGCCTGCCCGGCGGCGTTTTGCGTTTTTGCAGGCCTCACCTGCATGTCCCCGAGCTTGACATAGTTGGGGTCGCTCCTATGTTACGTTACGTAACGTCATTTTTGGGATCCCCATGCATATCCCCGCCCCCCAATCCGACGCCGCCCTCACTGACTACATCCGGCGCGTACGTGCGATTCCCCGGCTCAGCCGGGAGGACGAGCACGCGCTGGCTCTTCTGGCCGTGGCTGGAAACATCCAGGCGGCTCACCGCCTGGTCGAAGCCAACCTGCGCTTCGTGGTCGCCGTGGCCCTGCAGTACCGCCGGTACGGCATCCCGATCTCCGAATTGATCGCTGAAGGCAGCCTGGGTCTGATGTTGGCCGTTCGCAAGTTCGATCCCGACCGCGGGACGCGCTTTGTCACCTACGCCGGGTACTGGATCCGCGCGTACGTGCTCAACCTGGTCGTGAAGTCGGCCAGCATGGTCGGCGGCGGCTCGGGCGTGCTGCGCTCCAAGTTGTACTTCCGGCTACGCCGCGAGCGCGCGAAGCTAGCCACGCTCGAGCAGGACAGCGGCCGCGTGGTGGAAGAGCTCGCAGAGCGCTTCCACGTCGATGCCGAGCGCATGTCGCGGATGCTGCGGCAGCTGGACGCCAAGGACGTTTCGCTCGACGTCGCCGCGCACCCCGATTCGGCGCACACGATGCTCGATACGCTGCGCGATGACTCGCAGAACCAGGAAGACGAGCTGGCCGCGTCCGAGCAGCAAGACGGCCTGACGGGCCGGCTGGACGTCGCGCTCGACAGCCTGGATCGGCGTGAACGCTACATCGTCGAGCAGCGCATCATGGGCGAGGACGACGTCTCGCTCGCCGAGCTCGGCCGACGCCTGGGCGTCTCGCGCGAGCGCGCGCGCCAGATCGAGGCGCGCGCCAAGCGCAAGCTGCGCAAGCAGCTGCAGTCTCTACAGTCAGACGCCGCCTAAAGCGCGGCCTCGACTCCGAGGAACGCGAAGTCGATGTTCCAGAGCAGGGTCGGGAACTGCAGATCGAACTCGGGCGCCATGAACACACCGAAGTTCGGTGTGAAGCGGTAGCGAACGTTCGATCCGATGTGGACACCCTGCAGTCCGGATTTGATCCACGGCTCGTTGCCGTTCGCGTTGTCCGTGTGCGGCTGAGCCTGGATCTGTCCGAAGGTGCCGCCCAGGAAGCCCGAGACCATCAAGCCGAGCGGCTTGGTCTTCGTGAACATGTACTCCACGCGAGCGCCCAGCAGGATGTGCGAGAAGTCGCCCTCGCCTGCCGAGAACTGGAAGCGGAAGACCGCAGCCAACGAGACGTCGCGCGTGATGAAGTAGCCCGCATTGGCGCGCATCGCGAGTTGGTTGGCGAAGCCGGCTTTCTTGACGCGCACGCAGTAGCGCGAGGGATCGAGCTGGACCGTCGAGTCTCCCACGCGTGGGCCAGGACCCGTCGGCTTCCCGTCCTTGGGACAATGACCACCGACCGGCAGGTAGTGCTTGAACTGCATGCCGCCCGACTCGGTCTCGACGTCGTACAGACCGTCGGTGGAGTCCGCGTCCGGCTCCCACGCGTTCTCGCTCTGCAGGCCGATCTCGTTGCCCATGGCATCCTTGAACGAGGTGCCCGGGAAACGCAGGTTGTCGACGTTCCAGGTCGGCATCCCATTCGGTGTCCCATCGACCGTCATCAGGCTGCCGTCGGGATTAAACAGGTTGTTGACGTAGCCGCCGTCCAGCACGCTGACGAAGACGTGGTCATAAGGTGGCTTGCGATCGGCGAGCATGCCCGGCTCGACGTGTGACATGCCGAGCGTCAGCGCGAGCTGCACGAAGGCGCGACGGAAGTCCTTGGCGGAGCCCGCGCTGGGGTCGTTCGCAGACCAACCCGGCGGCAACTCGTTATCCATGTTTGGAGGGGCGGCGCCGCCAGCAGCTGCATAGCCTCCGGGCGGCATGCCTTGCATCGGCATCGTCCCCGCGGCAGCGCCCGGAGCGATCATCGGCCCGCCTTGCGGACATCCCATCTGTTGCACGCGCTGCGCTGCAACTTGAAACACGCTCTGCACGTCGGGCGTGCTGGTCAGCGGATCGAGCTGCACGCTGGGATCGGCGCAGATCGCATCCATGAAGTACTTCACGCCACCATCGTTGTCGCTCAAACCTCCGACATACACGATGCCGAGATTCAAATTGGTTTGTGCCAACAACGGCCCCATCACGCCGGCTTCGAGCGCGACGCGAAGTGCCTCTTCGAGCATGGATCCGGCCTTCTCGATATCCATGCCGTTATAAGCCTCCATCGCTCCTTGATTGAGCTCCTGGACGACTTGATCAGCGGACTGTTGCGCGACGCTGGGGGTCGCAAGGCCTAGGCTCAGAAGTAGCGCACCAATACTGATTTTCGCTCGCAGCCCTGGTCTCATTCGCTCGACTCCTACTCAGCTCCTGTCGTACAGTCCAAGCCTAGGGGCAGTGGGCAAAGTCATGGAGCTCGATCGGTCCGAAGGAGCTCAAGGCGCCGATTGATAGCACGACCGCGCGACGTGCTGTTCGACTCAATCGGCCTCGTGTCACCATAACCTCGCGCCGTCAAGCGTGGTGCATTGATGCCGTGCTCGATGAGGTAGCGTGCCACAGAGTTCGCCTGCTCCTGAGTGAGCTGCAGATTGCTTTCGGGGTCACCCTGGCTATCCGTATGAGCGGCGATCTCGAGCGTGATGTGCGAACGCTCCTGCAGCAGCAAAACTAGCGCATCCAACGTTGTGAATGACACTGAACGGATGGTTGCCGTCCTCGCTTCGAACTCCACCGGAGTTGCGAGTAGCAGCTCTTTTTCGGAAATGGTGACACCTGGATAATCAGTACGAGCGCAACCGTCCTGCTGCGCGCTGCCAGCATCCAGCGGGCACGCATCGCGATCGTCGCTGACGCCGTCGGCGTCATTGTCGAGATCGGGACAACCGTCCTCGTCCTCGAATCCATCCCAATCTTCTGCTTGTTTCGGGCAGCGATCCGACGCGTCTTCGTAGCCGTCTTCGTCATCGTCTGCATCTCTGCAGCCATCAGCGTCAGCCGTCCCATCGCGGTCCTCTGCCTCCGAGGGACATTGATCGGCAGCATCCGGCACTCCGTCGCCATCCGTATCGGAGGGCGCTCCCGCGGAGAGATCGGGCACCGGCATCGCGGTCGCCTGGCATCGTTCCTTCGGGCTGAGCAGCCGCGCCGCGCCGGCGTTCTGCTCCGCCTCGACCATGTGCTCCTCCGCGCGATCAGGGTTGCCTTGCGTCAGCTCGATGCGCGCAAACTCGGCGTTGGCTCGGGCGAGCGCGAGCTCGTGCGGCGCGCACACGTACGCGCCCGCCTGGATCACGTCTTCGATCGTGTGCTCGAGTCGGGTCAGACGCGCACGCTCGCGCAGCTGCTCGCCCGCGCAGCCGACAAAGGCGACGAGCAACGCGAGGTGAAAGCACAGCCATGGCTGCGTGCGGTAACTCATGGCGTGTGTTCGCCTGGCCGCGCGCTCCGCTCGAGCGCGCGCCTGCCGTAGGCCTCCGCCGTGCTGACCATCTCGAGCGCGTCTTCGTAGTGGCCTTCCGAGGCTTCCTCTCGCGCCTTGGCCAGCTGCGCTTCGGCGAAGTACAGCTCGTACGGCGCGTAGTAGTCGGCGTTCTCCGCGCGCGCCTGCGCCACGATCTTCTCGGCGGAGCCGGCGTCGACTGCGTAGGTGACAGCCCCACACCCGGACAGGCAGCCGAGCGACGGGATGATCAAAACTGCCAACCCGCCGATCGATCGATGCGTCATGGGACCAGACCGAGAGCGCGAACGCTAACAAGTCGCTCTGGTCCGCGTCAATTCGTACTAGCTAACGCGCGAGGCCCTGGCGGATCCGCAGAACCAAGAAAGTACCGCCCAACAGCAGGATCCCGCCCATCAACAGGCCGCCCTGCAGCAACGCGCCGCCGTACTTCGTGAGCCCGAAGCCGCCGCGGTACTGCTTGTAGTTGCCCACGAGCAACAGCCGTTCGGGCGCGACGAACAGCACGCCGATCGCGGCCAAGCCGACCGCGAGCAGCAGATACGCGACCCAGTTCGACTTCTGGGCGCGCACGCAGCTAGCGCCGATCGCGAAACCCAGCACGCCGAACGCGCCCTCGAACAGGAAGCCGAACAGCGCGAGCGCCGACGGAATGCGCCGGACGTCGACCAGGTACAGCAGGAACCAGTCGCCGTGAAAAACGTAGAAGTAGATCGAGACCGGCAACACCAACAACAGCAGGAACGCACCGAAGGCAGCGAACGTGCTGCTGAACAGCGCGTGCCTTGGCGTCAGGCGCAGCTCATGCGCTCCGGCCAAGGCGGACGCGGCGCCCATGCCGAAAGCCAGAAGCAGAAGCGTGGTGAATGGCAAGGTTCCTCGAGTATGCTCGCACGGGCAGGCGTCCGAGGCGGCCAGGTTTATTATCGCAATTCCAGCAGGTCGTCATCGGCCATGGTTCGCGAGGCGCTGGTCAACACGTCGACGTCCACCGCGATGTCGAGCTCCCGGCCGCTGACCGAGCCGTGGCAGCCGGCGCACACGCCGTTGAATAGCCGCCGAGGCATGGATTGCTTGGCGCGCTCGCCCGGATAGAACTGGTTCTCTTCGCGCTGGCGCAGCGTACCGCTGAAGGGCGCGTTGGGACCGAAGCTCAGCGCCTTGCCTTCGCGGTCGCCCAGCTCGAGCATGAGCGGCACGCCGCCCGGCACCTGGACGCGCAGCGATCCGTCGGGCTCGAGATCGGCCTGACCGAGCTCGCGCAGATCCTGGTAGAACTCGCCGAAGGCGTCGCTGACCACCTTACCGCCGAGCGCACCGAAGCTATCGGCGTCCGAAGGTGGGGGGCGCGACTCGAACAGCCGCACGCTCGCGATGTCCTGCCGGATCGGCCGGCCGGTGCGCGTGTTGGCGAACATCAGCGTGCCCAGCAGCGGCACGTCCAGGTAGTGGACCACGGCGTCATCGCTCGAGGGTTCGACGTACGTGCTGCCGTTGACTTCGTCCGGCTTGGACTCGAACACGGGCCGGTGCTCGCGTGCCCAGAGCGGACGCGGGCTGAGCGCGACGCGGCTGGCATCGCTCCAGAGCATGCGCGGTGCGCCGCCGAGGGCTGGGTCGAGCTCGCACAGACCGTAGCGACGAGTGCCGCTGTTCGGGTCCGAGGCGCTCGGATCGCAGGCCACCAGCAGGCGGCCGCTCGGCAGCGGCGCGGGCGAGCGGTACACGCCGCTCGTCACCGGTTCGGTCAGCGAGTGCACGTAGCCGCGATCACTCGGGTCGCGATCGTCTTGATCGGGGCCGATCGAGCGGTTGACGACCACGATCGAGCCGCCGCCGTCAGCTGCGCCGAAGTTGGCCCCCACGAACGCCAGGTTCTTGTTGGGCAGCTCGACCACCTCGGTGGCCGACTCGAAGCCGACGCTGCCGCGCTGGGCGATCAGCGGGTGATAGTCGGCGCCGTCCAGGTTCTGGCGGCGCGCAGCGAACTGATGGAAGTCCAGGGCGCGCTTCTCGGCGCTGAAGATCAGCCGGCCGTCCGCCATGAAGCTCGGCGCGAGCTCCTGGTTGAGCAGGAAGGTCAGCTGCCGCACGCCGCTGCCGATCGGCGGATCGAAGATGTAGAGGTTGGCGTTCGGCGCGAGCGATGCGGGCGCGCGGGTCGGGCCGCGCACGTCCGAGGCACCCGCGATGTTGCCGCGGGTCGAGGCGAACACCAGCCGGCCGTCCGGCGCGTACGCGGGATCGAAGTCGTGGGTGAGGATGCCGTTCTGCTGGGCCGACTCGGGGTTGAGCGCGCTCTTCTGGCTACAGTTAGAGCCGTCGCTGTTCATCTCGTAGATGCGCAGCGGCGCCGAAGCCGCGCCGCGCGCGGCAAAGGCGATGCGCTTGGCATCCCACGACACGGCCACGCCGCGGATGTCCGGCGCGCTCAGCCCACAGCCGGCGAGCAACGAGCGCGTAGCGCCGAGCGTGAGCGCGCCAGCCGCATCCACGCTCGCGCTGGCCAGCAGCAGATCCGCGCCCGGCTTGAACTGATCGAAGTCCGCGACGCCGCCCACGCCTTGCGGGCGCGTGACGAACACCACCCCGTCGGGGCCTGCCTGATCAGCGAACTCGCCGCGCGCGACGGCCGCCTGACGCTCGATGGCGTGCCAGCGTGCCATGACACAATAGGCAGGGATGGTGTTCAGGTCGCCGTTGTCGGCGTCCACACCCGCACACTTGTCTGCAGCCGCGCGCGTGCTGACGTCACCGCAGCCGCCGAAGTCTTCGAACAACGCGCCGCCGCGGTGCTGTATGCCGCGTCCACCAGTCGAGGGAGGACACAAGTTCTTGCCGATGAAGCGGCTCTGCTGTGGGTCGGCCGTGTCGACCTGCAGCAACGCGCGGGTCATCTCGTAGTTGCGGCGGATGGCCAGCGGCGAGAAGTTGCCGCCGGCGCCACCGCGCAGACGCAGGTCGTGGAACATCGAGGGCGAGTGGCAGTTCAAGAACATGCAGCCCTTGCGCACCAGCACAGGCTCGACCCGGTTGGCGAAGAAGCGCAAGCCCGCGTCGGCCTCGCCGAACTCCAGCAGCTGCGGGCTGCGCTCCACCGTGGCGGTCGCCCAGCTGAGCAGCTTCTGGTAGTCGCGATCCTTCACGTCGGCGAAGACGTCGCCGCCTTCGTGGTAGGCGCCGCCGGCGATCTTGGCCAGCGGCCGGCGCAGGAGCTCGGCGGTCGCCGGCACTTGATCCAGGAATTGCACCGTGACTTCGTAGTTCCAGCGCAGATCGGCCTGGCCGTTGCCGCAGGTCAGCACCAGATCCGCCTGTGCGTTGCCGTGACAGCTGGAACCCGCGCAGCGAGCCTTCATGATCGGCTGGACGTCGCGCGCAAATGTCTCGAACGAGGCGCTGTCGACCACGGGCGACTCGGTGTCGACACCGGCGCGCTTCAGCGGTCCGTCGATACAATCACCGCGGCTCTCCGAGAGGTGGACGGCGGGCACACCGTTGCGCGAGAAGCCGCCGTCGATCCACTGCTTGAGCGCCGCGTAGCCGCGTGAACCGCGCGCGATCGCGCCCTCGCCGGCCGCGTGCCGGATGTCGGTGGTGACGCGCACGCGGTGCAGCTCGGGATTGCTGGCGTCCGGCGGATCGATCGTGCGGACTTCAACGTCGATCGGGTTGCCGGCCTTGAGCAGAAGTGCACCAGCCGAGTACGGACCGTACGCCGGCAACACGTCGCGCCGGCGCATCAGCGAGTCGTAGCTGGTCAGATCGAGGTTGCCGAGCGCGAAGCCGCGACCGTCATCGACGTGACAACCCGTGGTCTGCCGCTGACAGCCGACATCCAAGATCGGGTCGATGCGTTCGGTGTAGAACGAAAACGTCGAAGGCGCTTGGCTGTCGCAGGCAGTGGCCAATACGGCCAGTGTGAGTGTGCAGTGGCGTACAGCCTTGGCAACGCGCATCCCGTGGCTCCGTAAGTTTCAGTGTAAAACAGCGCAGCGCACGCGAAAACCTCGGCGTGCGCTGCGCTCGTGACAGAGCTTAGCTGTGGACTCAGCGCATGCGCGAGGCGATGTCTATCGCACCCAGCACGCCGTCGTCCTTCTCGAGCTTGCGCGCATCGGCCAGAGCCTCCTGCGCGTCGCTACCTCCGAGCTTACCCAGCGCGATCGCCGCAGCTTGTCGCACCTGTGCGCTGTCATCGGTCATCAACATGCCGAGCAGCGGATCGAGCGCGTCCTGGATCCTCATCTCGCCGACCAGCTGAGCGCTGGCGCGACGCACATCGGCGTCGCTGTCGTCGAGCCGCGCGATCAGTGCGGCCGAGTCGCGAAAGAAGCTGACCTTCAACACCTGCGACAGCGCAGCCTTGCGGACGCTGGCGTCGGAGTCGGACAGCGCCTGGCTGAGCGCGGTGTTGCCATCGCTGGCATTGAGCCGGCCGAGCGCGCGGACGGCCGCCACGCGCACCGACGCGGTGCCGTCCTTGGTCGCGACCTGCTTGAGGGTGTCGAGCCCGTGCGGGTCCAGGAACTCGCCCAGCGCCTGCACGGCGCGCTCGCGCGTCGTCGCGTCGCTACCCTCGATCGCCGCCTTCTTCATCCGCACCATGATCGGCCCGAAGCCGAAGGAGCGCCGGCGCAGCCACCAGGCCGCGATCTCTCGCGTCTGGGCGTTGTCGCTGCTGAGCAGCTTCTTCTCGAGCAGCGGGATGCACTCGAAGCACTCCACCCGCTCGCCGTACTCGAGCATCGCGTACAGCGCGGTGGGCGAGGCGCTCTTGATGGCGTTGACCATGCGCTCGCGCGCCGGTGCTCCGGTACCGACCGACAGCTCGCCCCGCGCGCGGTCGTAGACCACCGCTTCGGGCGCTGCCGGGTCGGTTTCGGCGAGGGCACTACCCGCGAGCGACAGACAGAGGAACAAGGTCGTGATGCTTTTGATGTTCATCTCAGCTTCTCCGGGTATATGTCTCACGGGTACATCTTGGGGGTGGTGGTGGTCGTGGAGCCCGAGGTGCCGGACAGCCACATCGCAGCGTTCGGGATGTTGCGGCGCGAGAAGTACTGGCCGCCGAGGTCCGCCATCTGGATCAGCTTCAGGCGCTCGGCCGGCGTCAGCGCCGGGCCACCCACGTCTTCGGGGTGAGCCTTGGTCTTCCACGCCCACTCCTGGTTTGCGCGGCTGTCGCTCGGGGTCGCATTGACCTTCTGGATCAAGCGGCTCTGGCGCGCCGAACCCGGCACCACCCAGGTCGGAGGCATGTCGCCTTCAACCACGGAGTCGCCCATCATCGCCGAGGGGTACAATAGCGTGACGTACGACGCGGGATAGGTGACGACTTCGCGCTCGTAGTAGGTCTCGACCGGCGCGTCCGTCAGCAACAGATATGGGATCTGGTACATCATCGGCATCGTGCCGGCCGGGGCGCCCTCCTCGGGCGGGATGGTCACGGTATACGTGCGACCCGCGAACGGGTCCTTCGCACCACCGTCGTGACAGCCCGCGCACTTGGCCGTGAACAGGTCCTGCAGGTTGCCGCCGGCAACTGCATTCGCCCACGGCAACTCCGTGCGGTCGGCGATCGCGAGCTTCGAGTAGTCCTTCTTCTCGAGCGGCAGCTGCTGCGCCATGGTCGCGCCCTGCGTGCCGCTCGCCGCTTGCGAACGCGACTCGTGGCAACCACCGCACGTGCGCTTCTCGCCCGGCATCGCCTGGATCCAGAGCAGCTCGTTGCGGATCGCCAGACCGAAGCGGTCGATGGCTTGCAAGTGGTACGGCAGGTACGGGATCACCGCGGCCTCCCACGACTTGTCCTTCTGCACGGGCACCTCGGCGAGGATCGCCGCGCCTTCGTGCATGGTCAGGCCGAACTCGCGCACCGAGCCGACTTCAGAGGAGAAGCCTTCGATGATGCGCACCTTCTCGGTCTGCTCGAGCGCTTGCTTGAGCGGCATGCCGTCGCCGAACTGACCGCCGCTGACCGACTCGTTGAGCGAGGTGGACGAGACGTCGATCGAGCCGAGCGTCGCGTACTTGGCGCCGAACGGATCGTTCTGCGAATCGTCCGGCAGCTCGAGGCGACCGGTGCGAACCGGCGGCACATCGCGCGGTGCAACCGGCATCGCGTACATGTCCCAGAACTCCGGGTCGTCGTAGACGCGCACGCGGCTCTCGTCCTTCGGATCGTAGAGGTAGATGCCGAAGTGCGGCGCGGTGTTCGCGAGCTCGGTGCGATCACTCACGTCGCCGTCGGCCCACGACACCAGGAGCTTGTCGCTCTTGGGCAGCGCGAACGGCGTGCGGTAGCGGCCCACGCCGCTCGGCACCAGCGTGTCGCGACCGGTCGGGACGCGCGGCGTGAGCGACTTGAAGCTCGCCGTCTGCTCGTCCAGGTCGGCCGAACCACTCTTGGCGCGCGCGTCGATGCGCATGACCGCGCCCGCCTGGATCGTGCCTTCGCGCGAGGTCGCGATGCCGAGCATCACGCCGGGCTCGGCTTCGCGGGTCTGCACGATGCTGTTGAAGTCTTTGCCGTGCTGGCCGGCCAGCGCGAGCATGTCGGTGCAGTCCGGGTTCATGTGGAACAACTTGACGTCGTTGACCGGACCCAGGTGCTCCCAGCGCGAGTAGCCGATGGTTCCGTCACTCATCAGGAACGGATCCGCGGCGTGCGACAGGTTCTGAGCACACACGCGCCGATCGGCGTCGCCGGATAGCGCCGAGATCGTGGCGATCTGCGTGACCTCGCGGCCGTGGTTGTACTCGTCGGCGCGCGTACCGAGCGGCGTGTAACTCTGGTTGGTTACGAACGCGATGCGGTCGCCGGGGACGTAGAGCGGACGAACGTCGTCATACATCCCAAACGTGAGCTGTTTGATCTTCCCGGAGCCGTCTACCTTGGCCGAGTAGATGTGGTAGTGGCCGTCATCGCCCTCATGGCGCATCGAGAACACTACTTCTTTGGCGTCGAACGACAGATCCAGGCCGGAGATGTCGACGCCTTTGAACTTGCTCGTCAGGTTGCTGAGCTTGCCGTCGGGCGTCGGCGGCTGGAGCAGGAACACGCCACCACCGGGCGTGTAGCGTTGATAGTCGACGACGCGGCCAGTGCCGCCCGCGACGTTGTGGTTGCCCGACTCCTCGACGTACGCGCGCTTGGCAAACACGATCGCGTTCACGCCGGGCAGTACTTCAGGGCTGTTGCGATCGCTGCCGCCGCAGGCCAGGGCCACGACGGCCAGCAGGCACTGCACGAACAACAGCGGCTTTAGGGTTCGACGCATGAGGGTTCCTCCGAGTGGGCTACTCAGCAACAACCGCACCAGCGCTTGCGCGCGGCGAAAGGCTGTGATTTCGGGCAAGCCGAGAGTCTGGGCCGATGTAAGTATGGGGGCCGCAAGCCTCAGCCCACGCGGACAGCGCGGCTCAGCCACCCCAACCGGAATGGTGTCGGTGCTGGTCGTGCTCGCGATGTCGACCTGGGACGCTGGAGCACACGCCAGCCCCGAGCGCGCCGCAGCTGTGAGCAGCACGCGCTGTCAGGGCGCGCGTCGCGTGCCCAGGCCGTACGGTGAAGCAGCCGAGCTGGCGCGCCGGCTGGGCATGGGCGATTCGAAGAAGGTCTCGAAGCTGCTGATCGGACCGCCGCCCAAGAACTGGGTCGCCGTCGCACCCAAGTCGTCCGCGCGCTGGACGTTCCCACTCGAGCGTCGAAAGCTGCTGCGCGGTCTGGGTGCGACGCGGCGCAAGGACGGCGGCCAGCGGACGCCGCACGCGGGCCTGGATCTGGGCGCGAACGAGGGCGATCCGATCCGTGCCGCTCAGAGCGGCGTGGTGGTGTACAGCGACAACGGCATCAGCGGCTACGGCAACTTGGTCATGATCGTCCACGCGGATGCTTCAGTCGCCTTGTATGGGCACTGCCGATCCACATTCGTGTTCGCAGGACAGAAGGTCAAGCAACGCCAGCTGATCGCCGAGGTAGGCCACACCGGCCTGGCGCAAGGCCCGCATTTGCACCTGGAGTACCGCGTGCGCGGCGTGCCGAAGGATCCCACGCGACTGTTCGAGCCTTCCGGCTCGTAGTGCCGCCAGACCGCGATTGCTAGTTCCTGTTGCTGTTGCTGTTATTGCTAGGTCGCTCCCCTCCGAAGAGAACTAGCAACCAGCAACAGAAACGCGGACACGGAACGAAAACCGCACCAGCCGCGTGCAAGCTCGCGTATTCGGCAATCTTGCGCCTGAGCGCTCAGGATCTCAGCGCTGCGATCAGCAGCCTTCGATACAGGTGATCCTTCGGCGTGTGCGGCGCGTCCAGGCCCATGCGCCGCAGCAGTGGTTCGAGCTCGGGTGTGGCGTCGCCCAACCTCACCGCGCGCATGGCCGTCTGCAGCAGCGTGCGCGGGTCCTGCAGCGAGGCCTGCAGCTTGCGCAGTGCCCTGGCCAGCGCCTGTTCTTCCTGCGTGAGGTCGGTGCCGAACGGGTAGTCGGGGAACAAGCCTTCGCTGCGCCACGCCGCCATCGGCTTCAGGAACGCCTCGGGCCGGTTGTGTCGGTGCATCGACGGGATGACGTAGTCCTGCGCCAACTTCCCGGCGTGCTTCGCCGCCTGCATCAGCTCCGGTTGAAACCGTGAGTCGGCGATCTGCAGCATCGCCTGCACGCACTCCTGGTCGGTCTTGGCGCGCAGGTCGGCGATGCCGTACTCGGTGATGAAGATGTCGCGCAGGTGCCGCGGGCCGGTGGTGTTGCCGTAGCTCCAGACGATGTTGGAGCTGACGTGCCCGTCGTGCTCGCGCGTGCTGCGCAGCTGGATCACCGAACGCCCGCCGGGCAGCTCGTGCGCCATGGCGACGAAGTTGTACTGGCCACCCACCCCGCTCACCACGCGGCCGTCTTCGAGTGCATCGGAGCTCGTCGCGCCGAGCAGCGTGACCTTCATGGTGGTGTTGATGAAGCGCGCGTCGCGGCGATGCAGGCGATCGAGCTCTTCGTGGCCATAGAGCTGGTTGATCTTGGTGACACTGCGCATGCTGATCAAGCGTCGTTCGGCTTCGGACAAGGCGCGTAACCAGTCATAGAACTCGCCCGGACCGAGGAAGAACCCGGCATGGATCACCGCGCCCTGTTCTAGGCGCCGGCCGTAGTGCGGCAAGAGCGCCTCGCGAAACGCGGGGTCGCTCAGGTCCGGCACGAAGCTGCGGCCGTCGGGCAGCCAGACCTTGTCGTCGGCGAAACGCAGGTTGGGCGAGAGGATGCCGAAGTGCTGCAGGTAGCCGAGGTCGGCATCCGTGAGGACCGCGTGGATGCCCTTGTGCGCGCGCAGCAGGTCCAGGAACTCCGGCGTGACGTTCTCGTCGATGCGCCCCGAGTTCAACAGGCGCGAGAGGGTCAGGTCGTCGTAGACCCTGCGCTTGAGGATGCCGGCCTGGAACAGGTGCATGAAGCCGTCGACCAGCATCTCACTCGCGGCAAACAGCCCGCGCTCGAACGGTTCGGTGTCGCCGGTGCTCTCGATCAACCCACCGAAGCGTTCGAACACGCCCAGCTGACGCAACACTTGCTGGTAGCGCGCGTTGTCCTCCTGGCGTAGCTCGAGCGCGTAGGTCACCGCGTCGCCCAGCGCGCCGATGCCGACCTGCAGCTCGCCCCCGTCGCGAACGAGTGTACTCGCGTACAGCCCGATGATGGCTTCGGTCGGATCCACGGCCTGCTTGGGCGGCGCGAACAGCGTGAAGCTTCCGGCCGGGTCATCGACCACGAAGTCGAACACCTCGGGATCGACCTCCGCGTCGCCGTACATGAACGGCAGCTTGTCGTTGATCTGCGCCGCGGTCACGAACGGCGCGCCGCCGTGCTTGGCCCGCGCGCGCAGGCCATGCAGCAGGTCGACGCTCAGGTCGGGGTTACAGCTCAAGCTGAGTCGCGGCCGTCCACGCACCACGCCCGCGCAGACTTGCTGCACGACCACGTTCACACCCCGCGCCAGGAGGTCGCGCGCGACGTGCGTGTAGTTGGACGCGATGTAGTCCTGCTGCGCGACCGGGTTGTGGAGGAACTTGCCGGCCGTGACGTAGAACTCGATCACGCGCACGTTCTCGGGCAGTCGCTGCGCCGCGCGATCCAGCTCGTACTCGAGGTCTGGGTAATCGCCGAACACGCGCTCGACGAGCGGGCCGAGCATGCGCTGCTCGAGCTCGTTCTTCGCCCGCGGCTTCTGCAGCGTCAGACCGGTATGGATCGAGAGCTCGATCGAACGATCGCGCTTGGCGCGCCGGTACAGCGCGTTCAGCAGGTGGTTCGGCTTGCCGATGCCGAGTGGCGTGGCGATCGAGACGCGCTTGCCGATCCGCGACAAGATCTCGTCGGCACACAGCTCGGCGTTGGGCAGCGTTCGCACGTACGCGACGCTACCACTGCGCGAGCACGGCGCGAGCAGTTTCCTCGATGCTGTAGCGCGGCGCGAAGCCGAGCTCCTTGCGCGCGCGCCGGTCGTCGACCAGGCAGATGTAGCGCAGGTGATCGAGCTCTTCCTTCGGGAAGTTGGTGGCGCGGTAGTTCCACAAGCCCGCGACGACCGTGTTGATCAGCGGACCGGGCACCGGCAGCGGCTTCTTGCCGAGCAAGCGCAGCATCTTGGACAACGGAAGTTCGCCCGGGCCGCGCAGGTTGTAGATACCGCGCGAGCCGCGCCGCAGCGCCAGGCCGATGGCCGCGACCACGTCGCGCTCGTGGATGATCTGCAGCATGGGATCGAAGCCCATCACCGTGATCGGACGCTCCATGCGCGCGTAGTTGCTGGCCGCATTGCGCACGCGGCCGAGGATGTGGCACGGCCGCAACACCACCGTCTCGACGTCGGGGTTCTTCCAGAAGAAGCTCTGGGCCAACATGTCGACGTCGATCAGGTCGCGGATCTGGTGAAATTCCTGCGCGCCGAGCAGCGGAGCGTCCTCGGTCAGGAAGTGCGGGTTGTCCGGGCTCGGACCGTAGAGCATCGCGGACGACAGCACGACCAGCTTGGGCACGCGGTACGTGGACACGTACTCGAGCAACTTCTGGAAGCCGACCACGTTCCACGAGTGGTGCGTGCGGTCGCTCTCGCGCAGGTTGTGCATCACGCCGAGGTGCACCACCGCGCCGATGTTGCCCGAGCGGAACACGTCCTGGGTCTTGCGCCGGCGCACGTCGATCTGGTGGTGGATGATGTCCTCGGGCTTGCCGTCGAAGCGACGCCGATCGATGCCGATCACCTGACGCTCGCGGTGCAGCGTGCGCGCGAGCAGCTGACCCATGCGCCCGCAGATGCCCGTGATCACCACCGCGCCCTGCTCGACGTCGGGCCGCTCGGACTCCCAGTGCGAGACCGCGGGCGTGCCGTTGTCCGACGCGCCGCCTGTTACTGCTGCGCGCCTCGCGCTCGGTCGCTTCATGACCGCTTTGGCTCGAGTCGGCTCCATCTTCTCGCGTTCCCCAGAGCGCTGAGGTTGCGGGGATTGTCGAGGCCGGTCAAGGCACACTTTCAGTTCGCGGCGCGGGCGGTCCGAGCAGCTGCACTTCGGTCGCGAAGATCTCGCCACCCGCCAGCACGAACAAATTACGACCCGAAACAGGCTCGGCGAGGCGCGCGTCCATGTAACGCCAGTTCGCGATGACTTGGCCCTCGCCCCGCTGCTCGATCTCGGTGAGCTGCATCGCAAGCCAGGGCGTGGTCGCAAACGCGTCCGCCAACCAGGCCTCGACGTTGGCGCGGCCCTGATGGCGCACGAGCGAGCCGTCGGGGGAGCGCGTGAAAGGTTCGACCAGCTGTCCTTCCTCGGCAAACAGGCTCGCGACTGCGCGCGGGTCACGCCGGTTCCAGTGCGCGAGGTAGCGCCTGACGAGCTGCTCGGGGCTGAGCTCCGTCGTCGCGGCGCGCCGATAGGCAAAGCGCACGTCGAAGCCCCGACACCACGCCGAGCCGAAGTGAATCTCTTCGAGCGTTTCGCCCGACATACGCAGCACACCCTGGCGCGGCGCATCCTCGCGCGCACCGCACTGAGCGCGCGCCGGCAGCGTGACGCGCGCCTCGGGGCGAAACCACCACTGTCCGCCGCTCACCGGGCTCAGCGTCCACACCTCGGTGCTCTCGCACGCCGGTTCGGCGAGGAGCGTGTCGTAGGTCAAGAGCACCCGGTCGCCCCGCACGTCGCTGCTGAGCATGCGGTCGAAGCCCAACGAGTCGAGCGCGAGCCCGCCGTCGACGCACTGCGCCGAGAGCCAGGTCCAGCGCGAATCGGCGAGCGCGCTGAGCGGAGCCAGCGAGGCCGGGGGCGGAGCCTGGGGTGCGCGCGCGGCCTGCGAGCAGGCCGCGAGCAGTGCCAGCGACAGAGCCCACCACACGCGACTCATGGTCTCACCAGAACACCGCGCGCCGCTCTTTGAGGCCGCGGTTCACCATGCTCTGGATGGTGGCCTGCACGACCCAGACCTTCTCCTCGATGGTCGCGTCGTCGTCGTCCGGATCGCCGTTGAAGGTCAGCGGCTCCCCGAAATAGACCCGGTACTTGGTCGGTAGGGGCAGCCACCAACCCATGAACAGCTGCGGCACGATCGGCAACGCGGGCAGCCCCAGCAGGCGGGCGAGCGGTTTGAGATCAGTCACCGACGGATACTGCTCCTCGGCGCCGATCACCGCCACCGGGACGATCGGCGACTGCGTCTCCAGCGCCAGGCGCATGAAACCAGGGCCGAATGGCGCCAGCTTGTAGCGATCGGAGTAGGTCTTGGCGATGCCTTTGACCCCTTCCGGGAACACGATCAGGGCTTCTTCCTTCTCCAGCAGATGACGCGCGTTCTCGGGCGTGCCGAGCACCTGGCCGACCCGCGGGAACCAGACGGAGAAAAACGGGAGAGTCGCCACGAAGCGCTCGAGCATGGCGCGCGGGAAGCGAGGCTTGTCGCTGTCGAGCGCCATGCAGAGCGCGATCACCACGCCGTCGAGCGGGATCTGTCCCGAGTGATTGGACACGATCAGCGCCCGGCCCGTGGGGACGTTCTCGACGTCGTGCACCTCCGTCCGAAACCAGAAGCGGTGCAGGTAGACGAGGAGCGCGATCGAGAGCCGGGTCGTGTCGATATCGATGCCGAACGGATCGACCCCGATTTCGTTCAGCGTACGAATCGGTAACAGTTTGCTGATCTGCTCATCGAGGTCTTCGCGAGTGATCTTGCTCGCAAGCGCCATCAACCGGTCAGTGACACCCTTGAAGAAGGTGCCACGGTCGTCGACGTGCACGCGGGCGAGCGCACTCGTGGCAAAAGGCGGCAAACGCGGCCGGTCGTCCATCGCCGGCATGGTGCGTGAGCCGAGAAGCAGCGTCAACGATGGAAACTTGACACCACAGCGGCGTTTATGCTTTGCGGTCTGTTGGCTTCTGTGGACGGGAGTACCTACTCAGCATGAAGCATCGTTGGTCGATCGGATTTGGTCTTTGTGCGCTGCTCGCGGCGCTGTACGCGCCGAGCGATGCCACGGCCAACTCCGAAGCGATCAGCGCCGGGGCCGCTCCTCGCATCAAGCTCGACGCATCGGGCAAGCCGGCCTACTTGAAGCGCTTCAAGGATGGACCCAGGCGGGTCCCTGTGGCTCGAGGGGCGAACAAGGCGCGTGCGCAAGCGTTGGGCATCGGCAGCTCCGATGCCGCACGCAAGCTTCTGCACACGAAGCCCTCGCCCGAGCTGGTCCGCGCCGTGACGGGCGAGAGCACGCGCGACTTGCTCTGGCCGGTGGTCGGCGGGCACTTCGGCCGCGGCTTCGGGATGACCCGCCGCCTGCGCCCCAACCTGCCCCACAACGGCGTCGACATCGGCGCGCCCGAGGGGTCGATCGTTCGCGCCGTGGCCGACGGACTGGTCGTGTACAGCGACAACGGGCTGACTGGCTTCGGCAACTGCGTGATGATCCTGCACCCGAACGGCTTCTTGTCCCTCTACGCACACAACCAGCGGACGCTGGTCCCCGCAGGCTATCGGGTACGCCGCGGCGAACGCATCGCGCTGGTCGGGCAGACGGGCTACGCGTGGGGACCGCATCTGCACTTCGAGCTGCGCGACAACGGTCGGCTGCGCGACCCCGAGCGGCTCTTCAGCGGGCGCAAGTCGGTAATGGTGCTCGGCCCGACCGCGCGCGGCACCTCGGCCCAAGCGGACGTGGTCCAGAAGCCAGGCCCGAGCAAGAAGGTGGCACAACGTCCCACCACCAAGCCCGCCGCCCCCAGCAGCAAGCGCGCGCAGCCCACGGCGGCGATCGCTCCCAATCGTTCCTGACGCCGCCTGCGATATGATCTCCCCGCGTCGAACGCGGGAGAGTGTGCATGGCGTATCGCGGGCTGTGGTTGTGCTGTGCGGCGTTGTCGTGTGTGGTTGCGTGCAAGGCGTTCGAGTCCACCTGCAGCGAGAACGATCGCTCGTGCCTAGGCGGCGGCCTGGGCCGCTCGGGTGAGGCCTGCGTACGCAACGGGGACTGCGCCTCAGGCATGCACTGCCGCGCGGAGGTGTGCGTGTACGCCGGCACGACGAAGCTCGGCGACAAGTGCCTGGTGGGCGCGGAGTGCGAGGCGGGTAGCTATTGCGGCCCCGAGCTGAAGTGCAAGGCGCTCGACGTGCGGCCGCGCGCGCAAGGCTCGGCGTGCGCAGACAGCTCCTACTGCGCCAAGGGCCTGGTGTGCGACTTGAACCTCGCGCAATCGATGGCAGACGGGCCGTTCGGCGCGCTCGACGAGAGCTGCCGCGAGCACGTGAGCGAGCTGGAGAGCGACGCGCAGTGCCTCTTGCCGCGCACCTGCATGCGCCGCGGGACCAAGGACTTCGGCGCCACGTGTCAGACCAGCGACGAGTGCCTGGCCGGCTTGTACTGCGCGCAGAGCCCGCTGCGCGACACCGCCGAGACCACCTGCCTGGGCGGTGTCGAGCTGCCCGTGGAGCCGATCTCGCTGCCGCTCTGGGCCGGCGGCGAGTGCCCCGACGACGTCGAGACGCCCACCGCGTACTTCGAGGTGCCGGGCGCGAGCGACCCGCAGCACGACTTCTACCGGCTGCCCTACCCGAACGACATTCGGCGCATCAACCGCCAGATCGATCTCGGAGACCACGCCGGCCCGCCACCTTCGGTCAAGCCGCCGATCGCCGTGCGCTTCCTGGCCGAGGCTTCCAAGAACAATGGCTTCTCCACCAATCCGGTCGTCTACTTCCGCTTCTCGACCGCATTCTCGACCAGCGACCTCTCGCTCAAGACGGTGCGCATCGTCGACATCACACCTGCGTCGCCCCAGTACAACGTGCCCGCCAGCATCGCCTGGGGTCCGCCCGAGCGCGACAGTCACTACATCTGCAGCCACTGGCTGTCATTGTTCCGGCCCGTCGGCTCCCCGCTGCGCCCCAACACCACGTACGCAGCGATCGTCACGCGTGGGTTACGCACGAAGCAGATGCAAGACTTCGAGCGCAGCCCCGACTTCGACGCACTCGTGGCCAAGAACAAGCCCGCCGACTCGGCGCTTCTCGCAGCTTGGGAGGCGTATGCCCCGTTGCGCGCCTGGCTGGCCGATGACAAGGCCGAATTCGACGCCGATGATCTGATCAGCGCCGCAGTGTTCACCACCGGTGATCCAGCCGCGATCGTCCCGAAGCTGAAGGCGGCGGTACAGGCCGATGGCGTGCCGCAGGTGAAGAGCCTCAGCGCCTGTCGCGCGGGCGTGAGCTCGCCGTGCGCTGCGGCCGATGGACGCGGCGCGTGTCAGCCCGAGAGCGACGACTTCCGCGAGCTGCACGGCAAGCTCTCGCTGCCGATCTTCCAGGCCGGCGCTGCGCCGTACGCCCAGCCCGAGGACGGCGGCGAGCTCGCGCTCGACGGCGCCGGCAAGCCGCGCGTGGTGCGCCATGAAGACGTGTGCTTCGCGCTGTCGTTGCCCAACACGCCTGCGCCCGAGAGCGGCTGGCCACTGCTGATCTACGCCTACGCACAGGGCGGCGTCTTCAACGAAGCCATGGGCAAGGCCGGCCTGGCCGGGGACCTGGCGCGCAGCAGCGCGCACGCGGCCGTGCTCGCCATCGAGCTGCCGCAGCACGGCGCGCGGCGCGGCGAGTCGCAGAGACCGCCCGAGGATCTCTTGATCAACCTACAGAACCCCGCCGCCATCAGCGGCAACGTGCTGCAGGGCGCTGCCGATCTGCTCGGCGCGATTGCACTCGCCGGCGCCGGGATCCCTGCGCAGCGCGCGCCGGGCGGACAAGCGATCGGCTTCGACCCCGAGCGCCTCTCGCTGTTCGGCCACGGCCAGGGCGCGAGCCACGCCGCGCTCGCGCTGGCGGCCGACGACAAGGTGCACAGCGCGGTGCTCGCCAGCCTCGCCGGACACTTCGCGACCTCGCTACACCGCACCAAACCGGCGGCGCTGGGCGCGCTCTTGCCGCTGCTGCTGGTCGACATGGACAGCGAAGGCCGGCTGCCGGGCGGGCTCACTCACCCGATGCTGGCGATGCTGCAGAGCACGCTGGACCCGGCCGACCCGATCAACTACGTCGACCGCCTGTACCGCGACAGCATCGCGGGCGGTCGCGACGTGTTTCTGGTCGACGGCAGCGAAGACCACTTCGCGCCGGAGCCCGCCCTCGAGGCCTACGCCAAGGCGGCCGACATCGAACCCGCGAAGGCTCCAGTGCAGAGCAACGTGCGCGTGGGCGACGCGCAGCGCACGGTGGCCTTGCGGCAGTACGACCCGAACGCTGACCCCGTCACCCCCGGCCAGCAGAAAGATGGCCATTTCGTCGTCCAGGCCAATAAATCCGCACACGCGGACGTGGTTCGGTTCCTCACCCAGGCATTGGCTGGCGAGGCCCCAACCATCGGTCGCTGAGCAGAATCACCGAATGTTCGTTGAAAGCCCGCGGGGGATGAGTGACATTGCCGAGCCATTATGTCGGACCATAAGCACGCTCCTGGTTTGCCCGAGATCGTAGACGAGGCTCCGGATACTCCCGCGTGGGTTCCGGCGCTCGGCATCGGGCTGTTCGCAGTCGCAGCCATCGCTGTCGCCATTCGCCTGGCCTGGATCGACGCGCACCCGCCGAGCGCAGCGCCGGAAGCACAGGCGGCTGCAGCCGTCGACGGCGGCGCGGCGCCCTGAAGCTGACGGCGGCGGGCGCTCGCCCGCGGCACGAAGTGCGCGCGGGCGGTATGTTATTCGCCCGTCTTGACCTCGGCCTTGCCTTCGGCCTTGACCTCGGTCTTCGCTTCCGCCTTGGGCCGCGGCTTCGGCTTGCTGGGTTGTTCGGCGGATACGTCGCCGGGCCCCGCCAGCATGCGATCGCGCGTGCGTCGGTTCTTGCCCGTGGTGTCGAACGGCGGAGGCTTGTTGGGGTCGCAGCCGGCATCGAAGCCGTCGGCATTGAACTCGTAGTCGAGCTTGCCCTTGTCGCCGTCGTGCACGGCCTCGACGCTGACCTTGTGCTTGCCCGCGCGCGCCGGCGTGCAGTAGCTGAGCAAGTAGTAGCGCTGGGTGAAGCGCACGATGCGCTCGCCGATCTCGTTGAACGCCGCGGCCGAAGCCGACGAGTCCTCGACGCGGATGTAGCCGCTCTTGCCGATGCGCGAGAGCGTCGAGTCGTCGATCTCGTGACCCACGCCGATGGCGTACACCGAGTGCGGGCTGGCCTCGACCGCGTCCACCATCTCCTGCAGCGGCACGCGATTGGCGCGGTCGGTGCCGTCGGTGAACACCACGAGCGTACCGAAGCGCAGCGGCACGCTCGATGTGTGCAGCGTCTTGTCCAGCTCGCGCAGCGCTTGCACCACCGCGCCGTTGAGGTTCGTCGAGGGATCGCGCGACTGGAAGCTCTCGAGCGAGTTCAGCCCCTGTGCGGTCTGCTGTTCGGTCGGCGAGAACGCGCTGAGCTCGTACAGGTTCTTGCTACCGTCGAAGGCGTACAGCGCCACGCGCTGCTGCTTGCCGACCTGGCCCACGAACTGGATCGCGGCGGCTGCGATGTCGTGCATCTGCTCGCTCGCGCTCACGCTCGCGCTCATGTCGACGAGCAGCAGCGTGAAGTGGGCGGCGGCGATCTGCGGGTTGACGATGGTCTGTCGGCTCTCGTCGACCGACACCAGCTTGTCGTCTTCGTAGATGTTGAAGTCGCTGGCCAGCAGGTCGGCCACGGGCTTCTCGTCTTTGTCGACCGCGAAGAAGACGGCCACGTTGCTGGGCTTGTTCGAAGCCGCCTCGATACGCGTCAGCTTCAAACCCGGCCCGCAGCCGACGGCGACGAGGGCAGCCAGCAGCGTACAAGGATAGCCAACGCTCTTCGGCATCAATTTCCTCTTCATTCTCATCGCGCCGCAGCCTACTAGAGTTTGGCTGGAGGCGTGTCGCGGCGACCGGTGGACACGACGGCGAGTTGCACCCGCCAGCGCCCACCCTGCCGCGCCATCGGCACGCTGGCCCGCTCTTTGCCGTCGGCGGCGTGCACGTGCACCACGGCGAACTCACCGTTCACGGTCGCGCGCATCCCATGGTGCTCCGCCGGAGCGAAGCGCAGCCGAAACCGGCCTGGCGCGATCATCTCCCAAGGTGCGAAGGAGCGGCCCGTGACCAGTGCCGCTCGACGCGAGCGTTCGGTCAGCCCGGCCTGCGCCGTCTCGTCCAACATCGCGAAGGCCTCGCGTCGCGCGCTGTCGTTCAGTGCGCTACGATCCAGCGTCTCCAGGAAGCGCGCCAGGGTCTCGGCAGGCCCCTCCGCGTCGGCGGAGCCACACCCGGGCGCAGCTGCGAGCGCCAAGAGCAGCCAAGACTGCGCGACGTGAACGCGACGAAACATCTACGTTCCACGATACCGCCTCCCGGAACGGCTTGGAAGCCCACGCTCTCGGGCAACCGCGCGAGGTTGACGGGTAGAACCCCCGGACTAAGATGCCGGCAACTTGATTTCCGCGCCTAACAGCGCAGCGTAAGGAATTCGGCATGACGGACAAGAGTTACGACGCCATCGTCGTCGGCGGCGGACCCGGTGGGTACGTGGCCGCGATCCGCTTGGGCCAGCTCGGCCAGCAAACGCTGGTGATCGAGAAAGAGTACATGGGCGGCGTCTGTCTGAACTGGGGCTGCATTCCCAGCAAAGCGCTGATCGCCGCGGCGGGGTTGGCGGACAAGATCAAGCACGCGGATTCGATCGGCATCAGCGTCTCGAACCTGAACGTCGACGTGACCAAGCTTCAGGCCTGGAAGGGCACCATCGTCCAGAAGCTGACCAGCAACGTCGCGAGCCTGGTGAAGGCCAACGGCGGCGCCATCGTGATGGGCAAGGCCAAGCTGACTGGCGCGCACACCGTGCTGGTGACGAAGGAAGACGGCAAGACCGAGTCGTTCGTGGCCCGTAAGGGCATCGTGCTCGCGACCGGTGCCGCACCGATCAAGATCCCGGGCTTCGACGTCGACGGCAAGGTGGTCATCAGCGCGCGTGAAGCGGTGAGCCTGCCCAAGGTGCCCAAGACGCTGGTGCTGATCGGCGGCGGCGTCATCGGCATGGAGCTCGGCATGGTCTACCAGAAGCTCGGCTCCAAGGTGATCGTGGTCGAGATGATGTCGCAGCTGTTGCCCGGCATCGATCCCGACGTGGTCAAGGTGGTCGAGCGCCGCTTCGTGAGCGAAGGCGGCGAGGTGTTGCTCGAGGCCAAGGCCACCGGTTGCAAGGTCAAGGGGGAGTCCGCGACCGTGACCGTCGAGCATCAAGGCAAGTCGCGCGAGATCCAGGCCGACAACGTGCTGGTCGCGGTGGGTTTCAAGCCGATCTCGGGCGACCTGGGCCTGGAAGGCATCGGCGTCAAGCTCGACCAGCGCGGACACATCCTGATCGACGAGCGCCTGCAGACCAACGTCCCCGGCGTCTTCGCCATCGGCGATGTCACGGGCGTGCCCTACCTCGCGCACCGCGCGATGGTGCAGGGCGAGGTGGTCGCGGAGGTGATCGCGGGCAAGAAGGCCGCGTACGACTTCCGCGCCATGCCCGCGGCCGTGTTCACCGATCCCGAGATCGCGACGGTCGGCATCTCGGAACGCGAGGCCAAGGAGAAGGGCATCAAGGTCAAGATCGGCAAGTATCCGTTCGCCGCATCCGGGCGTGCGCTCGCGGTGCGCGAGACCGCCGGCTTCATCAAGGCCATCGTCGACGACGAGAAGAATCAGATCCTGGGCGTGCAGATCGTGGGCCCCGAAGCCAGCGACTTGATCGCGGAGGGCACGCTGGCGATCGAGATGTGCGCCTACGCCGAGGACGTCGCGCTCACCATCCATCCGCACCCGACGCTCTCGGAATCGATGAACGAAGCTTTCAAGCACGCGCTCAAAGAAGCCGTGCATATCCTCAACAAGTGAAGGTGTAAATGGCGCGACGTGCGCTCTCGGTCTTGAAGCTCGGCTCGTGCGACTACGTTCGCGCGCTCGAGTTGCAGGAGCAGCTGCGCGAAGAGCGCCTGCGCGGCCGGCGTCCCGACACGCTGCTCCTGCTGGAGCACGAGCCGGTGATCACGCTCGGCCGCGGCGCCAAGCCCGAGCACGTGCTGGCCACGCGCGCCGAGCTCGAGCGTCGCGGCATCGCTCTGCACGAGATCGGCCGCGGCGGGGACGTGACCTACCACGGCCCCGGGCAGCTCGTGGGCTATCCGATCCTCGACCTCAAGCCGGACCGCTGCGACGTGCGGCGCTACGTGACCGATCTCGAGGAAGTCATGCTGCGCATCGGCGCCGAGTACGGCCTCTCCGGACGGCGCATCGACGGCCTGCGCGGCGTGTTCGTCGGTGACAACAAGCTGGGCGCGGTGGGCGTGCGCATCTCGCAGTGGGTCACGATGCACGGCTTCGCGATCAACGTCAGCACCGACCTCGACGGCTTTCAGTTGATCGTGCCGTGTGGCATCCGCGACCACGGGGTGACCTCGCTCAGCCGCGAGACCGCGCGGCCGATCGAGGTCTCGGTGGCAACCGAGCTGGCGACCAAGATTTTCTGCGACATCTTCGAGTGCGACCTACTCCCCCCTTCTAACTCGTAGCTGGCGCAGCTCGCGTGCTACCCTGCGGCCATGCCCACCAACAGCCGGCGGCCGACCATGGAGCACATGCCGGCCATCTCCGTGGTGGTGATCGGGGGGCCCGAGTCACTCGTGGAAGCGGTGCGCCGCTCGATCGGCCGGGTCGCCGCCGCACGCGTGGTCGGCACGGACCTCGCCGGCGCAGCCACCCAGGTGGCGAGCGCGCGGCCGTTCGCGCTGGTGATCAGCGAGGAGATCTACGGCTTCGACTCGGGCGAGTTCGATGCGCTCGCCCGCGACGTCCAGGCCAGTGTGATCACGGTGCCTACCGACGGGCTCGCGGCACGACAGCTGCAGGAACGCCTGGACCCGCGGATCCTGGCCGCGTATCGGAAACACTTTGGGGAGTAACGGGGCGTGCTATGCATCGCTCCGAGTTGATACGCTAGCCCCGAGGTTTCCCCTGTGACCGCATCGATGGACGAGATCGTCGCGCTGTGCAAACGGCGTGGTTTCATTTTCCCTGCCAGTGAGATCTATCAGGGCATCAACGGCTTCTGGGACTTCGGGCCGCTCGGTATCGAGCTGAAGAACAACCTTCGCGATGCCTGGTGGGACGCGATGGTGCGCACGCCGCCGCTGGGTCCGGACGGCCAGCCTCTGCAGATCGTCGGTGTGGACACCTCCATCATCCAGAACCCGAAGGTCTGGGAAGCCTCGGGTCACGTCGGTGGCTTCAGCGATCCGATGGTCGACTGTCGCAAGACCAAGTCGCGCTACCGCTACGACCACCTGCGCGTGCTGCGCGCGAAGGATGCTGCGGCGACGGTGCCGATGTTCGCGTTCATGGAGGGCGAGTCGGACGGCGCGCGCAAGAAGATCAAGAAGCTCGCGAGGGGCGTGGCCGAGGATCAGTTCGAAGAAGTCGCGCTCAAGGACGTGCCGAGCTCGGAGCTCGCGCGCGTGGTCGGTCCCGACGTGACCGAGCCCGGTACGCTCACGGAGCCGCGCGAGTTCAACCTGATGTTCCAGACCTACGTGGGCGCGATCCAGAGCGAGGACTCGATCGCCTACCTGCGGCCCGAGACCGCGCAAGGTATCTTCCTGAACTTCAAGAACGTGGTCGACACGTCGCGCGTGAAGGTGCCGTTCGGCATCGCGCAGATCGGCAAGGCGTTCCGCAACGAAGTCACGCCGCGCAACTACATCTTCCGCACGCGCGAGTTCGAGCAGATGGAGATGGAGTGGTTCTGTCACCCGAGCGAGGCCAAGCAGTGGCACGAGTTCTGGTGTCAGGAGCGCACGCGCTTCTGGCAAGAGCTCGGCTTGACCTCCGGGAACCTGAACCTGCGCGCACACGAGAAGGACGAGCTCGCGCACTACGCGAAGGAAGGCGCCGGCACGTTCGACATCGAGTACCGCTTCCCGTTCTCGGGCGCGGGCTTCGGCGAGCTCGAGGGCGTCGCGCACCGCGTGGACTACGATCTACGCCAGCACGAGAAGCACTCGGGTGTGAAGCTCAGCTACTTCGACGCCGAGAAGAACGAGCGTTACTTACCGCACGTGATCGAGCCCGCGGCCGGCCTGACGCGCGGCGTGCTGGCGTTGATCTGCGAGGCCTACACGCCGGATGCGGAGCGCCCGAGCGGCGTGTACATGAAGTTCCATCCGCGCATGGCGCCGATCAAGGCCGGCATCTTCCCGCTGGTACAAAAGGAAGGCATGCCGGAGGTCGCCGAGAAGCTCTACCGCGACCTGCGCAAGAAACACGTGCTGCAGTACGACCCCAAGCAAGCCATCGGCAAGCGCTACGCGCGCATGGACGAGGCGGGCACACCGTTCTGCATCACCATCGACGGCGACACGCTCAAGGATCAGACGGTCACCGTGCGCGACCGCGACACACTCAGCCAACAACGCATCGCGATCGACAAGGTCGGGGCGTTCCTGGCCGACAAGCTCTAGCGGCTACCACGCCGCTTGCGGATCGCCTGGGCCAGCTGTGCGAACAGCGGCTCGGTGCGCTCCCAGCTCATGCAGGCGTCGGTGATGCTCTTGCCGAATTCGAGCTCGCGCCCCGGCTCGGGATCCTGGCGACCGTCGAGCAAGAAGCTCTCGAGCATCACGCCGAACACGGCGTGGCTGCCGGCCTCGATCTGTTCCGAGATGTGACGCAGCGCTTCGGGCTGCCGCAGGTGGTTCTTGGAGCTGTTGGCGTGGCTGCAGTCCACCATCACGCGCGGGTGCAGCTCGTGCTTGGTCAGCATGGCCAGGGCTTCGGTCACGTGCTGCGCGCTGTAGTTCGGCCCGCTGGTGCCGCCCCGCAGGATCACGTGGCACTCCGGGTTGCCCGCGGTCGCCACGATCGCCGCCAGGCCGTGCTTGGTGACCGAGAGAAAGCGATGCGGATGCGCGCTCGAGCGCACGGCGTCGACGGCGATCTGCACCGAGCCTCCCGTACCGTTCTTGAAGCCCACGGGCATGGACAAGCCCGAAGCCAGCTCGCGGTGCACCTGGCTCTCGACCGTGCGCGCGCCGATCGCCCCCCACGAGACCAGGTCGGCGATGAACTGGGGCGTGATCGGATCCAGGAACTCGGTGCCCGCGGGGAGACCCAGCTGGACCACGTCGACCAGGAAGCGCCGCGCGATGCGCAGGCCGGCGTTGATCTCGTAGCTCTCGTTCAGGTGTGGATCGTTGATCAGGCCCTTCCAGCCGATGATCGTGCGCGGCTTCTCGAAGTACACCCGCATCACGATGCACAGCTCGCGCCGGTATTCCTCGGCCACCGCGCGTAGGCGTTTGGCGTACTCGAGCCCCGCGACCGGGTCGTGGATCGAGCAGGGCCCGACGACGACGAGTAGACGGTCGTCCTGCCCGTGGAGAATAGCTGCCACCTCGCGCCGTCCCTGATCCACCACCCGACAGGCCTCGACGCCGGCCGGGATCTCGTCCATCAAGATCGCGGGCGGCAGGAGCGGGCGCAGGTGTTTGATACGAACGTCATCGGTCGGGTTCAGCATCGAGGGTCCTCTACAGCGCGACGAGCGCCAGCGCACTTTGACACCCACCGTCAACCCCCGCCAGCGCTGGACCTACGTCCCGGTGGGAGCCGCCGCGCAGCGCCGGCGACCGATTGTCATCGGAAGGGTCGCGCCCTCCGGCGCGAGCCTTCTGGTTTTCCCCAGCAAGTACGTTTGTTATGCTCTGAGTCTGCCGTGCGCCAGCCCGCGTTCACGCGGGGCCGTGCCGCGCGCGTATCGCTTCCGGCTGGACATGGGCGGTAGGCGTGGATATGCGGGCAGCGGTTGGAGGTCGTGGATGAGGACGCGAAATTGGATGGCAGCTGCGCTTTGGGCCGGGGCTGCCTGCGTCGGTTGCGCGAGCGCTCCTGCACCCACGGAACGCCTGACCACCGCCGAAGCAGCCATTCGCGGCGCGCTGGAGGTCGACGCCAACAACCTCCCCCGCGGCGCACTGCACCTGAAGCTCGCGCAAGAGCAGGTCGACAAGGCCAAGCGCTACATCGAAGACGACATGAACCAGCGCGCAGATCTGGCGTTGCGGCGTGCCCAGGCCGACGCCGAGCTGGCGATCGCCCTGGCGCGCGAGGCCGAGATGAAAGAGAAGGCCAAGGCTGCGCGAATGAGGCTCGAACGGCTCAAGGCAGGCAAACTGCCGTGAGAAGGAGCCTCGTGAAGGAGATGGTGATGCGCAACCCCGGGAGCCGCCGCGAAGCGCGGGCGACTGATTATCAGGGGAAGAGTCGCGCCCTTCAGGCGCGAGCCTTCCCGCTGGCGGCGCTGCTGTGTACGGCGATCGGCTGTGGCACGGCTGCTCCACCGCGCCAACTGCTGGACGCGCGTGCCGCGTACAACGAGGCGCGTCTCGGCAAAGCTGCGGAGCTCGCACCGGCGGAACTACATACGGCCAAGGTCTCGTTGAACGCAGCGGAACAGGCCTTCCAGGACGATCCCGAGTCGGCCGAGACGTACGCGCTGGCGTACGTGGCGTTGCGCACCGCGCAGCTGGTGCAGACCCAGGCCAACACCAAGGCGGCCAAGGCCGATCTCGACCAGGTACAGCGCGAGATCGATCAGCGCGAGTCGGACGAGATGTCGCGCACGCGCAACGAGCTGCAGCAGGCGCGGCGCGACCTGAGCTCCGAGCGTGCGGCCCGCGTGGCCGCCGAGAACCGCGAGCGCGAGGCCATGCAGCGCTTGGCGGCGGGCGCCGCCGTCAACGTCCGCGAAGAGGCGCGCGGCACGGTGATCATCCTGCCGGGCAGCGTGCTGTTCACCTCGGGCCGCTACGAGCTCACGGGAGAAGCTCAGCAGAAGCTGACCATGGTGGCGGAGACGCTCACCCCTCAGGCGAGCTCGCACGACATCCTGGTCGAAGGTCACACCGACTCGCAGGGCACCCCCACCTCGAACCAGGTGCTGTCCGAGAGCCGCGCACGCGCGGTGATGGATTTCCTGGTCTCGCGTGGCGTGCCGGCGCAGTCGATCACGAGCGTCGGCATCGGCCAGAGCCGGCCGATCGCGGACAACTCGAGCACCGAGGGGCGCGCCAACAACCGCCGGGTCGAGATCATCGTCAAGCGCCGCGAGAGTCGCTGACGCGGAGGCCGCATGAGCCGAGCTGCAGCACCAGGCGCCGAGACCAACCAGTGCCCGCGCTGCAAGCTGCGCTACCGCAGTGACGTCACGCACTGCTTGATGGACGGCGAGGCCCTGGTTCGGATCGAGGACCGCTGGCTGGGCCGCAGCATTGCCGGCCGCTACCTGGTGGAAGAGAAGATCGGCGACGGCGGCATGGGGTCGGTCTACCGCGGGCGGCATCAGGTCATCGATCGCGAGGTTGCGATCAAGTTCCTGCACCCGCGGCACACGCAGGATCCGAAGAGCCGGCAACGCTTCCTGGGCGAGGCGCGCGCGGCGAACCAGATCAACCACGAGAACATCATCGACATCACCGACTTCGGCGAGACCGACGACGGTCACGTCTACCTCGTGATGGAGTACCTGCAGGGCCGTACGCTGGCGCAGGAGATCGCGAATGGCCCACTGCCGCTGCCGCGCGCGTTGCACATCGCGGCCCAGACGGCGGCGGGGCTCGCGCGCGCGCACGAGCTCGACGTGTTCCACCGCGACGTGAAGCCCGGCAATGTGTTCCTGATCAAGCGCCACAACGACCGCGACTTCGTGAAGCTGCTGGACTTCGGCGTGGCGCGCTTCGCCCGCGAGTCGCGCATCACCGACCACGGCGTGCTGATGGGCACACCCGAGTACATGGCGCCCGAACAGATGCGCGCGGGCGCGGTCGGACCGACCACCGACCTCTACGCCCTGGGCTGCGTGCTGTTCGAGATGCTGACCGGTCGCCCGCCGTTCACCGGCAATATGAGCGAGGTGCTGGTAAAGCACCTGCAGCTGCTGCCGCCCGCCCCTTCGAGCATCACGCCGGGCTTGCCGCCCGAGCTGGACGCGCTGCTCGCGAAGATGCTCGCCAAGGAACCGGCGGATCGGCACCGCGACGCCTTCCACGTCAAGGACGATCTGCTGGCATTGCTCGAGCGCAGCGCACCGAGCGCACCGCCCGCAGCAGCAAGCCCGTCCAAGCCGGCAGCGCCGCGCAGCATGCCGGCCGATCGCCCTACCCTGCACATCCCGAGCGAGGGCGCCGACTGGCGCGAGCGTGTGCAGCTCTACCGCGAGCAGCTCACGCGACGCTACCCCGCCGGAAACGCGCCCGCCGCGATCGCGGCCGCCATGCAGCGCATGGAAGAGACGCTGATGAAGATCATGCGGCTGCGCGGCGAGATGGACGGCTCCGCCCGCGAGCTGACGAACAAGGAAGACGACCTCCGCGCCACCCGCCTGCGCATCGGCCACGCGCTCGACGAGCTCGCCCACGACGAATCGAAGCTCGGCCGCCAACTCGAGGCCGAACAAGCCGAGCTCAGGGCAGCCCAGCACGCCGCTCAGGGCTGCATCGAGGCGGTGCTCTCGAGACCCTCGCTGGCCACGATCGCAGCCAAGCAGGATCAGCCGCTATCGCAGGAAGATGCGATCTCGCTGCAGGGCTTCGTGGTGGCGGTGGAGGGCGTGAGGACCAGCCAGGCCCGACTGCGGAAGCTGGAGCCCAGCCAGGAGGCCAAGCGCGAAGCGCTGAAGGATCTGGCCTTCCAGATCGCCCAGCTGAAGAACCGCCTCGCCATGCTGAACGTCGAGTCGGGAGCGAGCCAGGGCGAGACGCAGGAACGGGTGCTGAGCGCCGACACCGAGATCCGCCTGGCGATGGCACAGGTGGTCACGGATGCCGAGACGATCGCCCTGCACCTCAACACCTGACGGTCTCACACCAGGTTTCGATACGCGAAGCGCACGGCGATCCCCACGCCCAGTACCACCAGGAACCCTCCCATCACCTTCAGCACCCTCGTCAGCGCGTACGGCGACACGAGCGCCCGGAACCTCTTCAGCAGGTACAACAGCAGCCCGAACCAGCTGACGATCCCCGTCATCGCCCCGATCGAGAACGGCAGCGCCCCGCGCTCGTCGAAGTTGACGATCTGCAGCGAGTACACCGTGGTGACCGCGGCGGTCCAGGTGGCGATCAGCGTCGGGTTCAGCGCAGTCAGCATGAACCCAAGAAAGAAGTTCCTCTTCTTCCCCACGTGCGGCCGCGGAGCGTCGGGCGGCCTCTCCGCCGTCGCTCGCTTGAGCATGAAGCGTAGACCCAGGCCGCACAGGATGATCGCCGCGGCTGCGGTCGAGACCGCTTCGATCCAGCGATAGCGCGTGAGGAATGCGCTGAAGCCCCAGAACGCCAGGTAGGCGTACACGCTCTCTGCGACCGCAGATCCGATCGCGATGTACAGCGCGCTGCGTCCGCGATCTTCGATGCCGCGGCCAAACACGATCACCGCCACCGGACCTGCGACAGGCATGGAACCCACGAATCCGAATAAAAAGCCGAGCAAGGCCGCCAGCATTCAGCCTTGTTGTATCGAAAAGCTCCTCCTGGGACCAGTCGGGGACGTTGCGCTGACAGGCCCTGGGCAGCAGAAAAAATTGCCAAATCCTTCGCTGCGGCCGATGCTTGCCCGCGCATAGACCCACCTCCGGCTGGATGGCTCGCATGACGATCAGGAAACAGCAGTGGGGCGCTCTTGCAGGGCTGTGCGCCCTCGTTCCGCTGGCAGCCTGCAGCGGCAGCATGGCGTTTTCCGACACGTCGCCGCTGATGATCATCGGCACGCCGCCGCCGCCGCCTCCGCCCCCGGAGCCTCCACCCCCCCCACCGCCTCCACCTCCGCCCGAACCCAAGCGCGTCGAGGTGACCCAGGATCAGATCGTGATCCACGAGAAGATCCAGTTCGAGACCAACAAGGCGGTAATCAAACCCGAGTCCTTCGGGCTGATGGACGAGATCACCGCCGCCGTGCGCGACACGCCGCAGATCAAGAAGCTCTCCATCGAGGGCCACACGGACAGCGTCGGGGCCGACAAGTACAACCTGAAGCTCTCCAATCAGCGCGCGGCCTCGGTGCTCAACTACCTGGTCGAGCACGGCATCGACAAGAGCCGGCTGGCATCCAAGGGTTGGGGTGAGACCAAGCCGATCGGCGACAACGCGACCGAAGAAGGCAAAGAGCAGAACCGCCGCGTCGAGTTCATCATCGTCGAGCAGGACACGATCAAGAAGACCTACGAGATCGATCCTGCTACCGGCGAGAAGCGCGAGGTCAAGCCCAAGGAGGCAGCGCCATGACCCCCACCCGATGGATCGTCATCGCTACCCTGTGTCTGGCCGCGACGGCGTGTGCCGTGCGCGACGGCGCCATGTACCGCGATGACACGCGCAAATTGCTCGAGACCAAGCAGTCGGAGCTGCGCCAGTGCTACGACGCCGAGCTGCAGAAGGATCCCAAGGCGGGCGGCAAGGTGGTCGTGAGCTTCACCATTCAGAAGGATACCGGGGTCCTCATCAACCCCAAGATCGACGACCTGCAGAGCACGCCGAACCGCACCCTGCGGCGCTGCGTGGTCGATTCGCTCAAAGGCCTGACGCTCGAGCCCGCCGACGAGCGCGATGGAGAAGGGACGTTTACCTGGCAGTTCCAGGCGAAGGGTGCTTGAGGGCTACTTCTTCGCGCCACTGCCAGCGGTAGGTTTGGCGCCGCCGCTACCCGCGGTGGGTTTGGCGCCGGTACCAGCCGCTGGTTTTGCCCCGCCGCTACCCGCGGTGGGTTTGGCGCCGCTGCCAGCCGCTGGTTTTGCCCCGCCGCTACCCGCGGTGGGTTTGGCGCCGCTGCCAGCGGCACCCGGACAGCGGCACGGATCGTAGCGACCCAGCGCGTTGCACGTCTGCACGCTGGGCGTGCCATCGATACAGACGCAAGTGAGCGGCGGTTCACGCCGATCGCACGGCACCGGCGAGGGCCCGAGCTTGCGTTGATCCGCATCGACGATCGCCGTGCAGCCCGCCAAAAGAATCAAAACCGATCCGAAAGCCAAGCTCATCGATCCCCGCATATCGCGGGCATGCTGGCACACGCGTTTTGCACCGCAAGTGAGCGATTCACCGCCTGTGCACCGGGTATCCACGATCTGTCCACGATCTGGATCAAACGAGCTCACGCGTTGGCGAATCCGGATCACTTTTGAGCCCGCGATCGTATTTCCCCTGCGTAAACGCCGCGAATTTTCGCATCTCGCAGCAACAATCCAGATCGCATCTGTCCGCGATCTGGATCAAAACGGTGTCGCTTTCTAGTTGATGTTCAAATTTTGTTTGATTTTGGAACCACCTGCTTACAATGCGTGGCATGAGTGACTCGATCGAAGTCCTCGCTGCGATGACGCAAGACTTGCTCGATGCGCAAGATCGCGCAGCGCGTTTGCAGGTGGTGACCGACGCGGCACTGCGGCTCACGCGCGCAAACCATGCATCCGTGCGCTTGTCGCAAGGCGATCGCCTGCAGGTCGGAGCGCGATCCGGCGTCGGATCCGATCGCCCAGCACCAGGCTTCCGCAAAGGCCAGGGCGTGCTCGGTTGGGTTGCCGAGACCGGCATCCTCGCGCGCGTCGACGATAGCCAGCGTGATCCCCGCTTCGCGCCGAACGACTCGCGCGGCTTCGACGTCAACTCGCTGGTATCGGTGCCGATCCGCCGGCGCGGTGAGACGCTGGGCGTGCTCTCGCTGTCCGCCCCCGAACGCTGCGCCTTCTCCTCGCGCGACGAAGCGCTGGCTACGCTGCTGGCGCAAGCCGCCGCGCAAGCGCTCGTGACCTCGCAGCTGGAAGAGGCGGCGACCACCGACGCGCAGACGCTCGCGCTGAACCACGGCCAGCTGGTGCCGCGCTTACGTACTGCGATGGAGCGCGCGCAACGCCGCGGTGAAGCGCTGAGCGTGCTGCTGATCGATCTCGATCACTTCAAGGCAGTCAACGATCTGCATGGCCACGCCGTCGGCGATGCCGTGCTGCGTTCGTTCGCCGACAAGGCTCGCGAGCTGGTGCGCAGCGGCGACATCTTGATCCGGCGCGGCGGCGAAGAGTTCGTCTTGATCATGCCGGGCACGCTGCAGATCGATGCGCAGAGCGTCGGCGAACGCATCCGTGAGACGCTCGACCTCGCACCGCTGCGCCTGCAGAACGGCCAGTACGTGCGCCAGACGGTCTCGGTCGGCGTCGCGACCTGGGATGGCTTCGAGAGTCCAGAGCTGCTCGATGAACGGGCCGATCTGGCGATGTACGAAGCCAAGCGCATGGGCCGCAATCGCGTGGTCGCAGCGCACGTCACGGCTCGGTTGCTCGCGCTGGGTAGTGCCGGCCGGCTGCGATGACGCCAACGGAGTGGGTCGACGTCGTCGACGAGAGCGATCGCGTGGTCGGCCGTACCACGCGATCGCAGATGCGACGCGAAAACCTGCTGCATCGGAACGTAGCGATCTTGTGTCGCGACAGTAGCGGTCGCATCTACGTGCACCGCCGCACAGCGACCAAAGATCTCTTCCCGGGCCTGTACGACATGTTCACGTCGGGCGTGGTCGAGGCCGGCGAGACGTACGCGCAAGCAGCGCTGCGCGAGCTCGCGGAGGAGCTGGGCATTCGAGGAGTGGTGCCGCAAGCGCTCTTTCATCACCGCTACGAAGGGGATCACACGCGTTCGCACACCGCAGTCTTTCGTGTGCGATGGAACGGGCCGATCACCCATCAATCGAGCGAAATAGCCTGGGGTGGTTATCGGACACGGTCCGAGCTGCTGTCCAATTCGGAGCAATTCGAGTTCGTCCCGGATGGCGCCGAACTGTTTACGCGCTATGTCGCGGAGTACCCCGACGACTGATCGCGTGCCAGTTACCCCCCGAATTTACAGGGGTTTCAGACCGGCTCCGGCGCGCCGAAATGTGCCCGAAACATACTCTTCTACAATTCTGCACGGAAGCAGAAACAGATGAGAAATGTACCCCGGGTATGCGTACAGGGCCATCCAACCAAGGAGCAACTATGTTTGAGATTAACGGCGCGGGCACGGCCTGGCCCGTCATCGTGTCGGCCCTCGTACTGCTATCGATGTGCGGGCTGGGATTCGTACGCCAGAGGTTGTCCACGTGGTTCACCAGCGCCGGCCTCGCGCTCGTCGGGATGGTGGTGGCGATACCGTCGGCCCTTGCAGAAGATGCTCCGGCTCCGGCCGACCTCGCGACCCGCGTCGCCGATCTCGAAGCCTACGTGACCAACGGCGCGCCCAAGGCGCTGGTCAGCTCCGGTCCCGGCCACAATGGCTGGATGATGACCTGTGCTGCGCTGGTCTTGTTCATGACGCTGCCCGGCCTCGCGCTGTTCTACGGCGGCCTGGTGCGGCGCAAGAACGTGCTGTCGGTGCTCGCGCAGTGCTGCGGCATGGCAGGCATCGTGACGATCCTGTGGTGGGCCTTCGGTTACAGCCTGGTCTTCTCGAAGGGCACCCCGTTCGTCGGTGGCCTGTCGTTCGCGATGCTGAAGGGTGTCGATTCGAATCCGAACGGCGACTACGCATACTGGGTCTCGCAGAACGTCTTCGCGATGTACCAGCTGATGTTCGCCATCATCACGCCGGCTCTGATCGTGGGTGCGATCGCCGAGCGCATGAAGTTCGGCGCCATCATGTTGTTCCTGACGCTGTGGATGGTCGTGATCTACTTCCCGATGGCCCACATGGTGTGGGGCATCGATGGTCTGATGAATGGCGTGTGGAACGCCGATGCGAAGATCAAAGCCATCGACTTCGCCGGTGGCACGGTCGTTCACATGACCTCCGGCTGGTCGGCCATCGTGCTCGCCCTGATGGTCGGCAAGCGCACCGGCTTCGGATCGCGTGCGTTCGCGCCGCACAGCCTGACGCTGACCATGGTCGGCACCGGCATGCTGTGGGTCGGCTGGTACGGCTTCAACGCCGGCAGCGCGGTCGCGGCGGACGGCATCTCGGCCAACGCCTTCACCACCACGACGCTGGCAGCTGCAGTCGCCGGCGCGGTGTGGCCCGGCATCGAGTGGCTGACGCACGGTAAGCCCACGGTGCTCGGCTTCTGCTCGGGCGCGGTCGGTGGTCTGGTCGTGATCACGCCCTGTGCGGGCTTCGTGACGCCGACCAGTGCGGTCATCATCGGCGTGCTCGCCGGCGTGGTGCCCTACCTGGCCTGCACCAAGCTGAAGGCGATGCTCAAGTACGACGACGCGCTCGACACGTTCGGCGTGCACGGCATCGGCGGAACGATGGGTGCGTTGCTCTGCGGCATCTTCGCGACCTCGGACGTGAACGCCAACCTCAAGACCAACCTGGCGAACATCGTCGGCTCGACGCTGTGGATCGAGCAGCTCAAGGCGATCGGCGTCACGATGTGCATCTCGATCGCCGGCACGGCCTTGCTGGCGACGATCGTCAAGGCAGTCGTCGGCCTGCGGCCGGAGATCGAAGCCGAAGAGCTCGGCCTCGACTACACGGATCACGGCGAAGCCGGCTACCACGCCGACGAGCCGGGCGCGCACCTCGATCTCGGCGAGCCCGTCATGCAGTCGGCGAGCACGCAGTCGCCGAAGATTGCGCCGACCACCTGATCGAACCGTGTTTGGATGCGACGCGACGCCCGCGGATCTTCGGATCTGCGGGCGTTGTGTTTCAAAGCGACGTGCAAGCGGCGGTCGGGCTCGTGCCGCCCAGCAACTCGCAGCTGTTGGCACGCAGCACCACGCGTCCGACGCCACCGCCACCACCGCCACCGCCGCAGCCCCAGGCCGAGAAGCAGTCCTTCGGGGCCGGCGCACTCGCGGCCTGCACGTCACCCGCGGCGCCCGGTCCGCCCGGGCTCGTGGTCGTGCCCTTGCCGCCCGGAGCCGGTGTGCTGCTCGCGTGCGCGCCATCTGCGCCCGGCAGGGGCTCGTAGTAGTTTCGGCCGCCGCCCCCGCCGCCGCCATTGGCAGTCAGCCAGCCCTGCGCACTCAAGGTGAGCGTCGTGGCCTCGAGCAAAACCGCTCCGCCGCTGCCACCACCGCCACCGCCGTCGCCGTATCCCACCGGCGATACCGATCCCATCGTCGCCTGTCCGCCGCCGCCAGCCGCGGCGATCACGCCCAAGACGCGCAGGCTGCCCGCCGCGCTCAGCTGCAAGGCACCGCCGCCCGCGCCGCCAGTGGGGCGCAACTTCTCTCCGAGTCCCCCCACGCCGCCACTGCAGCCGCCGCGGAGCGGTGAGAGCTTCAGATCGCCCCCCAAAGGACCTCCGACCCCGGCCGGAGCCACGCTCATGTCGTCCGTGGCACCATCGCCGCCGTGCGTGCCGAAGCCGCCGCCTCCACCGCCAGACGCCGACTCCTCGTCACTCCCGCCGCCGCCCATACCCAAGGTTTCGCACCCCGTGTTGCTCCCGGCGGCGCCCGTGGCTCCCACCGCGCTCACGTCCAACTCGCCCGCGATGTCGGCGTCGCCGTAGACCGCGATCAGCACCGGACGCGGGCCGGTGAACTTGAACTTCTTGCCTGCGGTGACTTGCAGGCTGCGAACGGCGATCGCTACCAGCTCGGGCCCGCCGTTGCTCTGCGTCAGCAGCACCGGCTGCAGCTGCTGGCCGCAGATGTCGACGCTCGCCGCCAACGTCGTACCGAAGTCCAGCGTGGCGCTGCAGTTGATCACCAGCTTGTCGATCGTCGCCGCCAGCAAGGCGCTGTTGGCCGGGTCGAAGTTGCTGGGCTTCCAGCCGAAGGCCGTGACGCGGTGCTCGCAACCATTGGCGTACTGCTGGTCGGCGTCGGTGTAGCCGGCGTCGCATTGCGTTTTACATGTGCCGTTGTCGCAGATCGTGCCGGAGTGCGGCGTCGAGACGTTGAACATGCAGTCGCACGTCGGCGGCATGCCCGCGCTGCCCCCGCCCCCGGCGCTGCCGCCACCGCC
>DATEOF010000083.1:0-2236 GCA_035274465.1 Polyangiales bacterium | reverse complement strand
TGGCTCCCGCCGCTGCCAGCTGCCGGGACGGGCTTGCCCGCGCCGCCGCTCCCCGCAGGGCGCACGACGCCGGCATCCTGCGTGCTCACCCCGCCGGACCCACCGCTCGTGCGGGAACAAGCGGTCCACAACAACAACGCCACGCACCCGCTCAGCCAGATGATTCTTCGCATTGCGACGCTCGCTGTCGTACTGGGACGCAGCCAGCGTAGCGCAGCGACTCAGCTCGAGCAGCAGGCTCGAGAGCCCGAGGAAAACATGGCAGAGCGGGACGGGCCGGAGAGGACCCCTGGTCGGGCCCGGCCGGCCCTACCCTCGCCTGCGCGCGACGCGTTGCGCCAGTGGGGTCGGTCGTGCGCTCGTCTGCGTCCTCCTCGCGATCTCGACGCGACTTCACCTCCCGCGGCCCCAGAACGCGCCGTCCGCCGCATCAGGACCGCGATCGAATTGTTAGGGATTGCCGTCTTCGCGGCCCGGATACAGCGCCGAGCTCTTGGGCAAGCTCGCGATCGTCCCCCCGAGTGCGAGCGTTCCGTCGGCGAACAACGTGCTCCCGTCGCGCGACTGCCGAGCCCAACCGGTCCGCATCCTCGCATGAGGCGTCAGATGGATTTCCCTCTCTGCGTCCAACTTCGGTTGAACCACGTCATCAGCTTCGGATGACGGCCGAAGGAAGCTCGCGCAACGCGTGGCATTCTTGTTCGACAGTCAACACTTGTTGACCAGCCGCTCTGGCGAAGCAGCCAGGAATGATTAGATTAGTGTTGATATCGAGTAATCTGCTGTTTCGACTTCGCCAGCATGGAGCTCGCGCTATGTCGTCCTCGGATATCGACAACACTGCAAAGCGAGCGCGGCGCGCGGTCTACGACCCACGCTTTGCGCGGGCGCACGATGGAAGTGTCACAAAACCAGCCTGGCGCTTGGGACAGCCGACCGCGGTCCCCGCTGCATCCGAGCGTCGCGCCCCGTCCGCGGCGGCACGAGGCACTCGCAACTGGCCGCTTTGGATCGTCATCGCCGTCGGTTCGGCAGCGCTGGTAACGGCCGGATACCTCGGTGCACTGGTCCAGCTCGGTAGCGCGCGGTCCGAAACCCCGGCTTCGGTGGAGCACTCGCGTGCGCCTTCGCCGCCCGCCGAGTCCGCAGCACCCGCGCCGGTAGCACCCACGCTCGCAGCACCCGCGCCGCTCCCGCCGCCACCCGTCAGCGTGGAGCACGCAGCAACGCCGCCCGAGCCGCGCCCCCAGCCCGCTCGCGCGGAGGCCTCGGCGCCGAAGCCCAAAGCTCAGGGCGCGAACGTCCACAGCACGAACGCCGAGGCGGCAGCGCTGGCGACCGCCGCTCTCGAACGCGAGCTCTACGGTGAACAGTCACCCGTGGTGACGGTACGCGCCCTGCCGCAAGCCGAGGCGCCGGAGCCGAGCCAGGCGCAGCCGAGCCGAGAGGCCGTGCAGCAGGTGCTACTGGCGATGCGTCCCCAACTCGAGTCGTGTGCCGTGGGACGTCACGGTGCCGTCGACGCAGCGCTGAACATCGCCGGCAGCGGCCGCGTCACGTACACGTTGATTCGAGGGGTATTCGCCGGCACGCCGGAAGGTTCGTGCATGGCGCGCGCACTGCGGGCTGCCACGTTTCCGGCCTTCTCGGGCCCGGTGTTCAAGGTGCAGTTCCCGTTCGCGTTGTGAGCGCAGCGCGAACGACGCCGGCCGACCACGCGATCACGCGCGGTCGGCCAGTGCGTCCGTCGCAGCGCTAGTAAAGGACGGCGTTGCCGTTGATCTTCACCATGCGCAGGCGGTCCAGCGTGAAGCCTGCGGCATAGATCGCTTTGGCGTTGGTCTCGTCGACGTAGCCGTCGCGCATCGCCCCACCCGAGTAGTACGAGAAGGTCTCGTACCACCACGGGCTGCCGGTTGAATCGGTGCCGAAGGTACCGCCTGGCTGAGGCCACGAGCCCTCGAGCCAAGTCACGTAGACGAGCTTGCCGTTCACCATGACCGGCTGTCCGCTGGTCGTCATCACCTGCGCGACCCAAAACGCGTTCGAGATCTTGAAGCCTGCGTAGTACGCGAACACGGCCTGCCGGACTGGATCGCCGAAGTACTTACTCATCTTGTACTTCAGCGTGATGCTCGAGATCGTGCCGAGCTCCGGCACGCATACGTTCTTCTGCGTGACCGTGCCGTCGCCATTTGCATCGCGCGCGACGGCATCGTTCGCGACCACGCTGGCA
>DATEOF010000082.1:0-30886 GCA_035274465.1 Polyangiales bacterium | reverse complement strand
AGCGTCGCTGCACGCGCCCGCGCCGTGGCTGCCGCCAGCGCAGCGGCGCGATTGCCGGCCTCGGCCGCCTCCGCGAGCGCGGCCTCCAGGTCGAGATCGCCATCGCCGTCCATCTCGAGATCGACATCGATCTCGTAGTTCAACTCGGCCTCGGCCTCGACCTCGTCGGCGCTCGGTTTCTTGCGCTTACGTGCGCGCACCAGGTCGCGCTTGAACGTGCCGTCCTCGATCTGCCGCGCGATCTTCCGCCAGTGGGTCGCAAACGTGGTGTGGCGGTGCACCATCTGCTGCATGCGAAACTTCAGCGCCGTGTTGTTCGGCTGGTCCTTCTTCAACCGCGCGAGCAGATCCTCCAGCTCCTTGCGCGGAACGGCAGGCTCCAGGCGCTCGAGCCCGGAGAAATATTGATCGTAGAGCACTTTCAAGCGCCGGAGGCGAGTCTCTGCGTCGCTGAGCATCGCCTCGAACTGCTTCGGATCCATCGGCCTCTACAAGGGGTTGACGCGAAGGTTGTCGAAGGTCAGCGGTGCCTGCCAGTTGTTGAACCCGAAGTGGTCGTGCCCGGGGCCCGCGAGCGGCTCGGGATCGGTCATGGCGACGAGCTTCCGGTCATCAACCCAAGCTGTGATGGTAGCGCCGCGTCGCTCGATTTTCATGTGGTAGGTTTGCCCGGGTACGACTTTGTAAGCCTCGCCGACCACACGATTCTCGGCATGCTCGTCCATGCGAGCGAGCACGTTGAGCGTGTTCTTCCAGCCGCCGAAGATCACCACGTAGCTGGTGGCCGTGTAGCTGGCTTTCTCGGCTTTGCTCACCCCGTCGCCGAATACCTCCACCTTGATGTCACCCTCGGCGCTGTCGCTCTTGGCGTCGAACTGGATCCGCACGTCGTGCGGCAGCGTGCGGCGCAGCCAGAGCGGCTTGTTGCGCGCGCCCTCGACCCGCAGCTGTCCGTTGCGGATCGAATAGCCCCCGCCCGTGTTGTGCCAGTCGTCGCCCAGGTCCTTGCGCTCGAAGTCGTCGCTGAAGCCCTGAGGTGGCAGGCCCGGATCACCCTGCGGCGTACAGCCGCAGGCGACCAGGACCAACAAGAACCGATGGAATCGCACTCGCATGGGCTGCTTCTACTTCGGATCGGTGCAGCCGTCCTCGTCTTCGTCGCGACCCTCTTCGGCCTGCTCGTCCGGGCAGCGGTCGTCCAGGTCGGGGATCAGATCGTTGTCGTTGTCGGGATCTGGACAGCCGTCGCTGTCGTTGAAGCCATCCGGGTCCTCGGCCAAGTACGGGCACTGGTCCTTGCTGTCGTCGATCCCGTCGCCGTCCTTGTCGCTCTCCGAAGGTGACCAGCGCACCCCCAGCACCACGCGACCATCGGGCGTGCCGTAGCCGTCGCTCAGGCCCACGCTGCCCGCGAGCGTGAGGATCACGTCGCCGAAGTTCCCGTTCACGCCGAGCCCGAGCTCGAGCGCGGTCGTGTGGGCCTCGAAGGCGGTCGCGCCGCGGAACTCGAGCACCGGGATCAACTCGGGTAGCGGGGGCAAGGGCAGCTTCAGGCCGACCGCGAAGGTGAACTCGTCGTGCTTCGGCAGCCCGTCGTCGGGCGCGTCGCGGAAGTGGTGCCGCCAACCGAGGCTGGCGCCGGCGCCGGCTCCGAGCAGCTGGAAGTCGCCGAGCAGGGCGGCCTCGGTGCGCACGGCGCCCTCGCCGGCGTAGGCGTCCTTCGTGCCCACCGGCACTGAAGCTGACAGCTGCAGGGCCAGGCCCGGACCATCGCGTGGGGCGTCGCGTTCGGCCATGTTCACGCCCAGGAACCGGTAGCGCAGCGCGATCTCGGGGTCGCCGACTGCGAACGCGTCCAGGTCGTCAGCCTGCATCGGCAGGATCTCGCCCTGCTGGTGCACGATCAATGGCAGGTACAGCGCGACGTTCAGCCGCCCGAGCAGGCCCATCTCGGCCGCCAGGTGCGTGACGAAGCGCTCTTCCAGCGGCTCGTACTCGTCGCCATCCAGCTCGAGCTCGACCGGATCGATCGCCAGATCCATGGCCAACGTGAAGGCGAACCGGTAGGGCGGCAGGGTGCGGGTGCCATCCAGCCCGATGAAGCCTGCGTCGTCGAACGCGGGGCGGAAGCGCTGCACATCGAGCGTGCGGTTGGATTGAGCTGAGGCGGAATTGCCGAGGCCCCAGAGCACGAGGACCAGCAGCAGGCTCCCGATGTAGCAGAGACGGGCTAGAGCAAGCATGTGGTGTGGATCCTACACCAGTCCTCCGCTCGGAGGCCGGGCCGAATTCACGCGAAAGTCAAGCGCCGGAAACACGCTCGTGTCGTCCGAGGATCAGGGTCTAACAATGACCTTGCTGGCGCACATATCCGATCTGCATCTGCTGGAGCGCGAGTGTCATCAGCGGCGCGGGTTGTCGCGCCAGCGCTTGGCGTTCCTCCAGGCGGGGGTGCCGCTCGATCCCGAGCGGCGTATCCGCCAGGCTGTGTTCGCCTTCCAGACTGCGCTGCGCTTGGGCGCCGAGCATGTGCTAGTGACCGGCGATCTCACGGCAGACGGCGAACGCGCGCAGTTCGACGTGCTGGCCGAGGTGCTGCAGCGCAGCGGCATCGACCCGGCGAACGTCACGCTCCTCCCGGGCAATCACGACGCGTACGCCGAGCGCGACGCCTTCGCGCGCGCGCTCGAGGGCCCCCTGCACGCTTACCAGCAGACGAGCCAGCCCGGCGCATACACCGTGCTGCCCGCGGCCGTCGTCGTACCGCTCTCCACGGTCGTCGAAGGCCAGTGGTTCACGCGCTCGGCAGGCGTGATCAAGACCGAAGACGTGCTGGCCGTGCGTCGCTTCGCCAGCCGGCCCGACCTGCGCGATCGAGCGATCGTGGTCGCCCAGCATCACCCGGTCCATGCGCGGGCGCTGTTGCCGCTCGAATGGCTGGATGGCGCACAAAACGGCACGCTGCTGCGTGACTTGCTGCTGGAGCGCACGCGCGTGCACGTGCTGCACGGCCACGTGCGTCGCGAGCAGACCCGCCAGCTCTGTGGGCGCGGTCACGCGCAGGTGTATGGCGCCGCGGCGTTGCGCGACAACGAGAGCGTCACCGGCCCCGGCGTGCTGCGGCTGTACAAGGCCGAGTCCGGCAAGCTGCAGGAGACCGTGGTCGCTGGTCCGATCCTGCAGCCCTTGGCGGCGAAGCCGGTGCTGCTGCCGGCGGCGGCGTCCTACGCCTGAACACAGTGAGTTAGCCAGGTTGTGTCAGGTGTAAGGCACGACCCCGCCCAAGTGTCACTCACTCCTCACCGGTCCGCGACGCCTGGGTCACTGGCCTGGGCTGGAATGTCACGGCATGAAAACGACGCTCGATGCCTTGAGTGTCGCCCTGCTGCTGTTGGCTGCGGGATCGCTCGGCGCGACCCTCACGCTGCAGTGGGCGGCCCGCAAGAAACTCAAGAAGCGCACGCTCCGCCACAGGTACTACCCCGCGATCTCGGTGCTCAAGCCGCTGTGCGGCGTGGACGAGGGTCTCTACGAGAACCTGGTCTCGTTCGCCAAGCAGCGCTACCCGAAGTTCGAGCTCATCTTCGGCATCGCCGATCCCCACGATCCAGCGCTGGCGATCGTGCAGCGGTTGCGTACCGAGTATCCCGACGCACCGCTGCGGCTGGTCGTCCACGGCGAGACCGATCCGATCGCGAACCCGAAGGTGATCACGCTGCTGCACTCGCTGCGTGTCGCCCGCTACGATCACGTGCTGGTCTCCGACTCCAACGTGCACGTCTCGCCCGACTACCTGGAGCAGATCGGCGCCGAGATGGGTGACCCCGAGGTGGGTTTGGTCTCGAGCTTGATCGTGGCCAGCGGCGAGCGCTCACTCGGCGCGCGCTGCGAGAACCTGCACATGAACACGTTCATCGCCGGCGGCGTGTGTATCGCGGACGTGGGCGAGCGGCCGTGCGTGATCGGAAAGTCGATGCTGATGCGTCGCGACGAGCTGGCCGAGCTGGGCGGCTTCGAGTCGCTGCGCCACGTGCTCGCCGAGGACTACCTGCTCGGCTTGCGCTACCGCGATGCCGGCTACCGCGTGGTGGTCTCCAGCCATCCGGTACGCACCGAGAATCGTCAGCTGAGCTTCTCGCGCTTCCTGTCGCGGCACATGCGCTGGGCGCAGCTGCGACGCTGGTGCGCGCTGGGCCCGTTCTGTAGCGAGCCGCTGCTCTACGCGACGCCCTGGCTGACCGCGCCGCTGTTGGTGCAAGAGTCGCTGACGCCGAGCGGGCTCGCCTGCGGCGCCGCAGCGGTCATGTTGCGCATCGGCAGCGACGGCGTGCTCGCGCGCACGCTGACCGGTCGCTGGCCCTCGCTCGCCAGCTTGGCGCTGATCCCGATCAAAGACACGGTGCTGCTCGGTGTCTGGATCGTCGCCCTCTGCCGCCGCAACGTCAGCTGGCGCGGCCATAGCCTGCGGATCGGGCCGGGCACGCGGCTCTCGCTCGCCAGAGGCCAGAACGACGCCCTCGGAGATCGTCCCGCGCACGCGGCTTGATACTCCGTTCTTGGACGTAGGTTCACAAAACGCGAACGGGTTGAACCATTTTGCGCCGCGAGGGAACTTGTAGTGGGTAGGCGTGTGCGCGTTGCAAAGCGCGCTAGCCTTCAGGACCCACGATGAATACACCTCGCGACCGCAGCAAAACGCTCCTTGTGGCTCTGCTCGCTGGCTTTTCGAGCGCGTGCCTCGATCGCGAGCTGACACCGCTCAATCCCTGTTTGGTGTCTACGGTGAGCCGCAAGGTCTCGGTGAGCAGCATCGACCGGGTCGATCTGTTGTTCATGGTCGACAACTCGGCCTCGATGACCAGCAAACAGAATTCATTGAAGGCGCAGTTCCCGCGCATGATCCAGGTGCTCAGCACCGGCATGCGCATGACTGGTGACCCCAATCCGTTTCCCCCCGTGGCCAACATGCACCTGGCCGTCGTCTCGAGCGACATGGGCGTGGTCGGGCAGACCGGCATCATGAGTTGCGACCCGAACGGAGGCCATGACGGCCGCCTGCAGCACACCTCGACGGGTGATCCTGGCTGCCAGCCGACCTATCCGGACTTCCTGAGCTACGACGCCACCAAAGACAACCCGATGCAGATCGGCGTCGACTTCGGCTGCATCGCCTCGCTCGGCGCCATGGGCTGTACCATCGAGAGTCAGCTCGAGTCGCCGTTCAAGGCGCTCTGGCCCAAGCTGGCGTTGGACGCGGAAGGCAACTTGCTCACGCCCAACCCGTACACGTTCCTGGCGCCGGCCGGCGGCTTTACGACCGGTCGCGGTGACACGGCGCCGCCGGAGGGTAGCCAGGGCTTCCTGCGCCGGGACCCGAATGCCCCGTCGGTACTCGGCATCATCCTGCTGACCGACGAAGACGATCAGTCCTCGCAGCGCACCGAGTACTTGAGCCCGAGCGATCCCAGCGCCACCCAACCGGCGCAGGTGCGGCCGGCGATGAACGCGCAGAACCTCTACCCGGTGCAGCGCTACATCGACGGCTTCAAGATGCTGCGGCCCACGCAGCAGGACCTGGTGGTGTTCGCGGCCATCGCCGGCGTGCCGACCGACCTCGTCGACGCGCGCGCGCGCCAGAACGTCGACTTCAGCAGCGAATCGCAGCGCAACGCGTACTACGACCGCATCGCGATGGACCGGCGCATGCAGCCGATGGTGCAGAACGGCGGCATGAATGCTTCGTTCGCGCCGGCGTGCCAGCGCACCAACGCCATGCGTCAATCCGAGAGCGCGACGCCCGCGCGCCGCATCCTCGAGGTCGTGCGCGGCTTCGGCGAGAACGGGACGATTCAGTCGATCTGTGCCGACGACTACCGCGACGGCATGGACGCGATCATCGACATCATCGCCAAGCAACTCGGCGCGGTCTGTCTGCCGCGGCCGTTGATCCGTCGCGCGGACGGCACCGTGCCCTGCAACGTGGTCTGGGAGCTGCCGCGCGCCGGCCTCGCGCCGCCCGGCACGCCCGTGCAGTGCGCCGGGCTGCCATTCCTGGGCCCGGTCGAACAGGGCCGGCCCGCGGTCAACGCCGCGGGCGGCGTGAACTGCAAGGTCAATCAGTTGCCCGTCATGCAGGGCAACATGCGCGCTCCGGGCGACGGCTGGTACTACGACACGTTCTCGCCGGGCGTGATGGGCTCGTGTCCGCGCGATCGCCAGCAACGCGTCACCTTCTCGGAGGGCGCCATGCCGCCCAACGGCGTGACGATCAAGCTCGAGTGCTTGAACGAAGTCCAGACCGCGCCGCTGCTGCGCAAGGACGTCAGCACGTCCGCCTCGCAACCCCAGATCGGCAGCGCCTGCGACGACGCGGCCCCGGCCCCGACGACGCCCACGACCGGCGGCTCGCGCGGGCGCGGCACCACCACCACCCCTCCCGCGACGAGGGGAGCGCCGTGCGCTATTTCACTGCGCGGGGGCGGGACGGACACGTCGATGTTCTGCCATCCGCAGCTGAACGTGTGTGTTCAAGGCTGCGAGAGCTCGGACGACTGCCCTGCAGCCTGGGTGTGTGACAAGCGGGAAGAGACCATGACCATGACCAAGGGGCGGGCCATGTGCACCAACCCGACCTGCGGCGTCGACTAGCACTGCTGGCAGGGTGGTGTGAGCGTGCACTACATCCGGTGCCGGCCTGCGCGCGCACGTCGGGCTTGAGCTGACGCTGCGTAGTCGGTACCGTCACGCTTTCACACCGGCGTTCGAATGACTTTGTGAGCGAGGTACTTCGACACAGCCACGCTGCAACCCGTCGGGAGGCTGTGTCCTTCGAACAGGCTGCGGAGCGGTCCAACCGCGCGCGCGGGCTGGACGGGTTTCTGTCCCGCCGCCGCGGGCTGGTCTCCCTCGTGTTCGGGTTGTGTCTGGTGGCCATCTACCAGGCCGACGATTCGATCGTGGAGGAAGGTGACGCGGTCGCGAACGTCGAGCTCGCCACCAACCTGCTGCGCACCGGCAAATTCCACTTCTCGCCCCGTACCTCGCCGATCGTCTTCCTGTGGCGCAGCAGCGCCCCGCTGGAGGAGCGGGACGACTTCTACGTGCGGAGCTGGCGCCAGAGCAACGAAGGCAAGCCTGCAGGCTTCTGGTACGGGAGCGGCAAGCTGCGCTTCAACGGCCCGCGCTACTTCGTGGTCAAGTCGCCCGTGCGCGACGCCTACGTCTGTACCTTCGGCATCATCGCAGGCATCAGCATGCTGCCGATGGCGGCGGTGCTGGCCGCGGTGGACGACAACTTCACGCGCACCGAGTGGATGAAGCTGACCGCTGCGAAGCTGCATGCGAGCGGCCTGATCGCGCTGAGCGCGGTGTTGATCTTCCTGATCGGCCTGCGCTACGTGCGACCTCGCTACGCACTGGGCATCGCCGCGTCCTACGCGCTCGGTACATGTGTCTGGGCGATCTCGAGCGAGACGCTCTGGCAGCAGACGGTGAACATCGCGTTGCTTGCCGGCGTGGCTTTCACGTTCGTGAAGATCGTGGAGGATCACTCGCATCACGCGACCTGGATCTGCGGCCTGTTGTTGGGCATCGCGCTCGCCAGCCGGCCGACCGCGTTGTTCGTGTTGCTCGCGGTCGCCGGCTACCTGTGGCTGCACCGGCGCGAGGCGTTGCCGAGCCTGCTCTGGGCCGCGCTGCCGGTGCCCCTGCTGGTGGCGATCTACAACCAGTATTACTTCGGGAGTCCGCTCAACTTCGGGCAGGAGCTGGTGGGGCACACGGTCGCCATGGCCAAGACCGGCACCGGCAACGTCTGGCAGACGCCGGCCGTGGTCGGGCTGGTGGGTCTGTTGATCAGCCCATCGCGCGGCCTGCTCGTGTTCTCGCCGTTCTTGGCTGCGGGCTTTTGGGGCGCGTACCGGGTCTGGACGATGCCGCAGTTCCGCGCGCTGCGCCCGTTCACGATCGCCGCCGGCGCGATGATGTTACTGCAGTCCAAGTGGTTCGACTGGTGGGGTGGCTGGGCGTACGGCTACCGGCCCTGGCTCGAGGCCACGCCGGTGTTGGCGTTGTGTCTGATGCCCGTGGTCCCCATCATCATGCGCCGCCACTGGTCCGCTGCGTTGTTCGCGCTGGCGCTCGGCTGGTCGGTCTTCGTGCAGGGCCTGGGCGCGCTGGCCTACGACAAGTACTGGAACGCGCGCTCGCTGTTCCGCGTGGACACCACGGTGGACATGCACTCGGAGCCGCAGTTCTTCGTGACCGAGGACGAAGCCCGCAGCTACGCCGACAGCCATCCCGAGACCGCGACCTACGTCGGCCCGTTCGGTTGCAACATCGACTTCCGCGAGTGTCGCTACCGGCTGTGGTCGATCGAGGACAACGTGATCGCGTTCTACATGGGCGAGCGCTTCGAGGTCTCGAGGGCCAACCGCACGCACCTGGGCTGGTTCCAGCTGGCGAGCACGCAATGACTCGCGCTCTGCGTCGATTTGCGATCGGGCTCGGCTGCATCGCCGCGCTCGCCGTCGGCCTGCGGCTGTGGATCTCGGCACACGCGTGGTTCTCGAACGACGACTTCTTCTTCCTGGATCTGGTCCAGAGCCCTTCCTTTAGCTGGCGCGAGGTCTTCCTGCCGACGCGTTCGCGCTTGATCGCGGGCTACCGGCCGCTCGGGCTCGACGGGTATTTCTACTGGAACTTCGCGTTGTTCGGCTGGAGCGCGTTCGGCTACTACCTGAGCGCGCTCGTCCTGCAGTGCGCGACGGCCGCGGTGGTGCTTCGCATCGCGCAGCAGCTGAGCTTCGAGCCGCGCAGCGCGCTCCTGGCCGCGGTGTTGACCGCATGTGCCGGCCCGACCCTGTTCGCGACCTACGCCGTCAACGAGCACAACTACCTCGTCGCGGCGCTGTGTTACGCGGCGAGTGTCAGCTGGTTCCTCGACTACCTGAGCGTCCGACGTCCGCGCACGCTGGTCTTGTCGAGCGGGGCGTTGTTAGTCGGCACGCTGTCGAACGACGTCTGCGCCACCCTGCCGCTGCTGTTGTTTGGGGTGGCGTCAGCCGACGCGTGGGTCCAGCGCGAGCGGCCTGCGGGCGAGCCGCTGTGGCGAAGCTGCGTCGAATGTGCGCGCTCTGCGCTCGCGGCGACCTGGCCGCACTTCATCCTGGCCGCGTTGTTCGTGGACTTCCGGCTGAACGGCGTGCCCAAGCACCGCCTCAGCTGGTTCTACGAGATGGACCTCGGGCTGGACGCGATCGGCAATACCCTGGGCAACCTCGGCAACGTGTTCGGGAGCAAGCTCAGGTTGCTCGCGCTCGCGCTGCTGCTGGTGCTGGTGATCCGGCGCGGCGGCAAGCTGCGCACCGGCTCCCTGCTCCTGCCTCTCTACTGGTTGGTGCTCGGCTTCTTGCCGTTCGCGGTGCTGGCGTTGCCCGCGACGCGCTTCGCGCTGCTGCAGCTACCCGCGGCGGCGCTGTGCGTGGCCTGGCTGGCGACTGCGCTGTTGCGCGGCATCCACGGCGAGGGCAAGCAGAACGCGGCGCTGCTGGCGCTGGCGCTGGGGCTCATCCCCTGGGAGGGCACGCTCGACGTGCTGCGCTCGCCGCCCGGGCGGGTGGAGCGCGACGCCTTCCTGGTCGCCAAGGACGCGCTCGCGGGCCGCGCCCCCGACTGCGTGCGCGTGCTGTGCGCAGGCGAGGGTATGGCGAACCTCGGCGACTGCGGGGCCTTCAAGGAGAAGGTCTTCGGCGGCATGCTGTTTCATGCCCTCGTGCCCCAGCGCAGCATGCAGGTGGAGTTCGAGGACGTCCGGCTGAACATGAACCCGTACTACGCGCACATGGAGTGTGTGCGCTTCGAGTTGCGGCCGGATCAAAGCCTGGTCCCGCTCGTGGAACCAGCTGCGTCGCACGCGACGTTGTCGCAAGCGGACTAGCGCAGGCCAGGTTCTACGTACGGTACAACGTCGTAGCTGCGTGCCGCGCGGTCGTCCGCGCAGGCGCAGGAGCGCGCACACGCGCAGCGCAAGGATGCGCTGCGCGTCTAGTGCGTGCGTTCGCTACGACAGTTGTGTCAGCCGCCGGCGCCGCCGCCGCCGCCGTCCATATCACCGGCGTCGCCGCCAGTGCACTTGGTCATGTTGAACGTACAGCTGCTCGTGCAGCTCAACGTTCCGCCAGTGTACATACCGTCAGCGATGCTCTTGCAGGTCTCGCCGCCGAGATCGGTCTTGTCGCAGAGCTCGTCGCCCTCGCGCTTTCCGTTCCCGCAGACCGCCGAGCTGGCGTCCGATCCGGCGTCCGTCGCCGGCTCGTCGTCGCCGCAAGAAACCACGCCTACTACCACTAAAACAGCAAGAATTCGTACAAGTCGGTGGCTCATCCAAGTCCTCGCGCGATTACGCAACAGGTGGATGGGGTGCCAAACTGCAAGGCAAGCGCCCCATGATCGTAGTCGAACGACAAAGAGCTTAGAGGGTGCAGTTTTGAATGTCCATAACCAAGGCAACGCGTACGAACGGCCAGTCGGACAAGTGTCACTGGTTATGTCAGTCGCTGCGACGCTGGAAGTGTCTGCAGGAATCTTGACTACACGCCGCGCGCCTTGCGCGTGACGAACGCCGCGACGTCGCGCCAGAGCGTGGCGAACTGCGGGCCGTCGAAGCCGGAGCCGCTCGGCAGCCAGTCGGCGTGGATGCCCGGGCGTTCGCGGTCGCCGTACTGGCCCATCACGTCCAGGTGGTCGGCGTTCGCCACGTGGATCACTTCGCCCCAAATCTGCGAGAGCGTTGGCGACATGCCGTCGTTGTCGCGCAGCCGCGGCAGCGAGCCGTAGCCCGACAAGAGCGCCAGCTGTTGCTCCTCGGACAGCTTGGGCAGGTAGCGCTCGTCGAAGCGCGAGGTGACGCCCCAGAGCAGTGCGTAGAGGCCGTAGAGCGCCTGGGCGTAGGCGTCGTGGTACTGCCTGACCACGCGGCGCCAGGTCGGCGGCCGCCCGCGCGTGACCACGCAACCGAAGGCGATGTCCGGGTCGGCGGTCGTGGCGTTGAACAGGTCGAGGCTGTCCGGAGTCAGCTGCACGACCAGCGCGCGATCTTGCGACACCTGTTCCAGGAACTCGATCAGCGCCAGTCGCCGGTCGTCGGTGAACTCGTTGAACAGCTGGGCGTACAGCTGATCGACCACCGTCTGCTGCAACCCGATCATGTCGTCGAACCGGACGACCCAGGAGCTCACGCGCAGGAAGGTGGAGAGCGGTAGCTTCCCCTGCTTGAGCCCCAGCACGGCGCTCGACGAGAGCCAGCGGAGCAGGGGTTGGCCCATCGCGCTGCCGGCCGTGCCCGCCAGCGGCGTGCCGTGGTGCGGCGTGGCGATGGTGACGATCGAGTGCACCCGCTCGCAGGCCGCACAGTCGGCGGTCGTGGGCAGCGCAGCAGTCGGGATCACGGCCAGGCGCGCATCCAGCCCGCCGGTCGAGTGTCCGATCAGGTGGATCGGCCCGTCGTCCTGCTGGCTGACCCGCTCGATGGCCTCGCGGACGCGCGCCGCCCGGTAGCGGATCGACGCCGTGGGCAGCGTCTCGATCTCCAGGATGTCGACATCGAGTTGAAACGCGTCGAAGGCGCGCTTCAACACCACGTCGACGCCGCTCCAGTAGCGCAACTCACCCAGGCCTGCGAACGCGAAGAACCCAGGTATCAAGATCACATGATGACGGCTCATGTCGGCGCAGGATTGCGCGAGTAGTTGGCCCGCGCAATCCCGGTTGTTGCCGGGGGAACGTCGCCGTTCCCCCGGGTCGCCTTAGCGCAACAGCGTCATCACCTGGTTCGGCAGCGCGTTGGCTTGCGCCAACATCGCCATGCCCGCCTGCTGCAGCACCTGCGCACGGCTGAGCTCGGCGGTCTCCTTGGCGAAGTCCGCGTCCTCGATGCGCGAACGTGCGGCGGCCAGGTTCTCCGCGGTCGCCGACAGGTTCGCGATCGTGGACTCGACCCGGTTCTGGACGGCGCCCAGCTGGGCGCGCAGGCCGTTGATGAACCCGAGCGCGCCGTCGACCACCGCGATCGCGTCGTTCGCACCGAGCTGCGAGCCGACGTTGATCGTGGCGACCTGGTTCAGCGTGCTCGAGATCGCGGCCGCGCTCTGCAGCGTGTTGCCGGCGTCGTCGCTCGAGATGGTGTAGGCCAGCGGGCTCGAGAAGTAGACGCGGCCGCCCACGATCGTCGAGTCGCTGCCACCGTCGGTCAGCACCTGCTGGTTGGCGGTGTCGACTGCGCCGAGGGTATCGTACGTCGCCACGGTCATGCTGCCGCCGTTGCCACCGTCGCTGAAGTCCTCGATGCCGATGTCGTAGCCCTGCTCGCTGATCAGATCGAGGGTCGCGCCGCGCGCGATGGCAGAGACGCCGGTCTGCGCGGACTTGGCATTGATGGAGTCGGCCACGTTGCTGAGGTCCGTCGCCGTGTTGACCTGCACCGAGATCGCCGCCACGCCGCCTGCGGGGTTGCCGCTCAGGTTGAACGTGAAGTTGCCGGTGCTCGCCGTGGTGATCTGCGCCAGCGTGCGGCCGACCGCGGTCACGCCGGTGTTCGCCGAGACGCCGTTGACCGCGTCCGAGATCGACTTCGCCGACTGACCTTGGCTCACGACCACGTCGGCGTTGCCGATGTTGCCGGAGATGGTCAGCGTCTGCCCGGCGATGCCGTTGTCGCTGGCGCTGTTGTCGGCCGCGGCGGCGGCGGGGATCAACCCGGTGCCGTCGCTGACGTACGCCTGGTTGCCGATGTCGGTCGCCTTGGCGCTGCCCATGCTCACGGCCACGGTCTGGTGCGCGTTGGCGCCGACGTGGAACACCTGAGCGACGAAGCTACCGTCCAACAGCTTCTTGCCGTTGAACTCGGTCTCGTTGGCGATGCGATTGAGCTCCTGCTGCAGCTGTGAAACTTCCTGTTGCAGAGCTGCGCGGTCGGTGCCGCTGTTCGTATCGTTCGCCGACTGCACCGCGATGTCGCGGATGCGGCGCAAGATGTTGCTTGATTCGCCGAGCGCACCTTCCGCCGTCTGCGACAGCGAGATGGCATCGTTGGCGTTGCGGATGGCTTGGTTCAAGCCGCGCACCTGCGCGGTCATGCGCGATGCAATGGCCAAGCCTGCAGCGTCGTCTTTGGCGCTGTTGATGCGCAAGCCCGAGGACAAGCGACGTAGCGCTTGCTCCAGGCTCATCGCCGAGCCGTGCAATTGTCGCTGCGAGTTGATCGCAGCAATGTTTGTGTTGATGACAGCCATGTCTCGTAGATCTCCTTTGGCCGAGACAACCGAATTGTTGGCTCGGGCTACTACGGCCCGTTATTCGGGCAGCTGTGCGCAGATCTTGAGCGGAGGCCGTGCAGCCGCGTGTGGCCTCAAGTCCGCCGCACGAAGGGCCGAATCACTCCACGAAGGTAGTCACGCCGCTTGGGCCCGAGCCGGGTGCATGTCGGCAGTAACACACACCCATGCTGACCCTGACACGCCGCAAGGGAGAACGTCTGAACGTCGGCCTCAGCGTCGAGATCACCGTACTGGAGATCTCCGCGGGCCGCGTGCGCCTCGGCATCACAGCGCCGCGCCGTCTACCGGTGCATCGCGGTGAAGTCGTGGAACGCATGGAGCTGGCGAACCGCTCCGCCTTGAACCGACGAACTTCGGATGAAGTCGGTGAAGGTCGCGCCGTCCTGCATTTCCCGGAAGGCCTGATCGGCTTGCCGGAACACACCGAGCTGGTGCTCTGCGAAGCCGCGGACGAACCTGGCCTGTTCGTGCTGGTGTCCAAGGTGGATCCTTGCATTCAGCTGGCAGTCGTCGAAGCCAAGAGCGTCATGCCCAACTATCCGTTGCGCGAGGCGTGTGCGGCGGCCGACTTCGAGCACGAAGAAGTCGCCGTGGCTGTCGTCGTCACGCACGGCCACGAAGGCCCGACGGCCAACTTGCAAGCGCCCGTGGTGATGGGCCTCGCGTCACGCCAGGGCCGCCAGGTGATTTTGTTGCGCGACGACCTCGCCCTGCGCCAACCGATCACGCTGCCGCTCGGCACCCCCGCCAATGACCAGAGCGGAGCGGGCGACGTGCCCGCCGCTGCCAGCGACGAATAGGGACGGCTTTAGTCCCGCGCACGACCGCAACGCCGCAGTGTGGCGGACGTGTCGAACAACCGGCCGCGATGAGCGCATTTAGGTCGCGCCAGCGGTCTGGCCCGAAGCTTGCTGAATACGGGGTCATCGGCTTAGCGAGTTGCTCGCGGCCGGTTCCACGTAAACAGGAGCTCATCATGACTCTCAGCACTCTCTTGTTGATCCTTTTGGTACTCGCCTTGTTTGCGGCGATCCCGGCCTGGCCGCACAGCCGCGGTTGGGGCTATTACCCGAGCGGCGGCATCGGCATCGTGCTGCTGATCGTATTGATCATGGTGTTTTCGGGCCGGATCTGACGTCGCGCGCGGCTGACTGAGCAGATCCGCGCGGGCGGATGCACTATAACCGGGCGCATGCATCCGCTCCGACGTCTGACGCTGGTTTGGTCGCTGGCATGTGCGGCTGCTCAAGGCTGTGGCTCGGACGCTGCGCCCGCGTCCGCACCTGCGCTGCCGGTCTCGCCGATTGCGCCCGTCAGTGCGGCTGGCGCGATGGCCGTCGAGCCCGAGCTGCGGCCTCGCGCCACGGTCGAGGACGGCATGCTCGAAGGCCTGTGGCTCGACAGCGGGTTGCGGGCATTTCTCGGCGTGCCGTTCGCGCGCCCGCCGGTCGGCGCGCTGCGCTGGCAGTCGCCGCAGCCGAGCGAAGCCTGGACGGGCGTGCGCGACGCCAGTCAGATGAGCGCGCGCTGCCCGCAACCGCCCTCGACCGATCCGCTCAACGTCTCGACCGAGGACTGCCTGTATCTGAACGTCTGGGCGCCACCGCTCGAACACGCCGAGCGCGCGCTGCCGGTGATGGTCTGGATCCACGGCGGTGGCAACGTCAATGGCTCGACCTCGGAGTGGGCGTACGACGGCCAATATCTGGCGCGCAACCACGGCGTGGTGCTGGTGTCGATCCAATATCGCCTGGGCGTGTTCGGCTTCTTCGGCGCCGAGGGCGTGGGCAACCAGGGCTTGATGGATCAGCAGCTGGCGCTGCAATGGGTGCAGAAGAACATCGCGCGCTTCGGCGGTGATCCCGGCAACGTGACGATCTTCGGTGAGTCCGCCGGCTCGGCCGACGTGTGCTACCAGGTCGCCGCGCCCGGCAGCCGCGGCTTGTTCCACCGCGCGATCAGCGAGAGCGGTGGCTGCACGTCCAAGCAGGCGAGTCGCGATGACGCGCAGCGCGCGGTGATGGCGTTCGCCAAGCGCGTCGGCTGCGGCGAGGGCGACATGCTGGGTTGTCTGCGCGGGAAGTCGGTGGTCGAGCTGATCGACGCCGCTGCTGCGGGGCCGCGCTTCGGCATCTTCGTCGACGGCACGTTCCTGCCCGAACAGGCGCGCGCCTTGTTCGATCGGGGCGAGATCGCTCGCGTGCCGTACATCCTCGGCAGCAACACGGACGAAGGCAGCTACTGGGCGCTGGATGCGGTGGGCATCACCGACGACGCGCAGTACCTGCAAGAGCTGATGAAGCGGTTCACACCTCCGGTGGAGCCGATCGCAGAGCTGTACCCGCGCAGTCGCTTCGCCGAGGCCAAAGATCCGTATCGAGCAGCTGTGTCGCGTGCCTGGGGCGATCGCTCGCTCGTCTGCGGCACGTTCGACGTGGCGATGCGCGCCGCGCACGCGGGGTTACCCGTGTGGCTCTACAACTTCGACATCCCACTCGACGACAACATCGGAGCGGCGCACGCGGCCGAGATCGCCTTCGCGTTCGGCAGCCTGCCGAACCCGAGCCCGGAGTGGCTGGCTGTCAGCCGGCGCATGCAGCAGTACTGGACCGACTTCGCGAAGACAGGTAATCCCAACGGCGCGGATCTCTTGAACTGGCCGCAAGCCAGCGAGAGCGTGAACGTGCGGATCAACTTCGGGCTGGAGTCGACGCTCGTGAACGACTTCCGGTCCAGGGAGTGCGCGTTCTGGCGCGCTCGGGCCGACATGGCGTTCACGATGTGAATAACCATCCCACGTGTCGCCGCGCATGGCGGCAGCGCACCGCGCTCACGTTCGCATGAACGGAGCTTCGTCCCACACTGCGCGCACGAAATGCAGAGTGGTCACCACGCGCTGCTCCGAGCGTTGCTACCATGGTGGATGGCGCCGGGACGCGGCGCTGGAGTCTGTCGTCGATGTTGGAAGTCTCTTCGGTTTCGTGCGGGCGCACGTCGTGCGCGCGCGTCTTGGGTGTTCTCTTCGCGTTGTGCCTGATCGCCTGCGGCGGTCGCAGTCCGGGAGATGGTCCGGACGGCCCTGGTAACGGCGGTGGCATCCAGCCGGACAGTGGTACCGATGGCGCGGTAGACGCGGACGTCGACACATCGAGCTGCGGCAACGGGAAGCGGGAGTCGGTCGAAGCTTGCGACGATGGAAACACGTCGAGCGGCGACGGTTGTTCGGCGGATTGCCGCACGGTGGAGCGGACGTTCACGTGCGGTGAGCCCAACCAACCTTGCACGAGCACGTGCCCCAACGGCGCGCTCGATCCGACCGAGGAGTGCGATGACGGCAACTCCGCGAACGACGACGGCTGTTCGTCGGCATGCGAGGTCGAGGACGGCTGGGGCTGTGCGCGTCCGGGCGTCCCATGCGTGCCCCTCGCGACGTGTGGAAACGGCGTTCTCGAGCGCGGCGAGGCGTGTGACTCGGGCAGCAGCAGCGATCCCGGTTGCGTCGAGTGCAAGATCCAGGACGGCTACTGGTGCACGACTCCCGGTCAGGCGTGCATGCCCAAGGTGTGTGGCAACGGCATGCGCACGCCGGGCGAGGATTGCGACGACGGCAACAAGGAAGACGGCGACGGCTGTTCGAAGTCGTGCAAGATCGAATCGGGCTTTCGTTGCACGGGCAGCAGCTGCGTCCCGGTCTGCGGCGACGGCCAGATCAAGGGCCGCGAGACCTGCGAGGACGGCAACAACACGGCCGGCGATGGTTGCAGCGCGGGTTGCGTGACCGAGCCCGGCTACAACTGCAAGGTCTTGCCCTGCAAGCCTGCGGTCTGCGGCAACGCGGAGATCGAGGGCGGCGAGGGCTGCGACGATGGAAACACGGTCGGTGGCGACGGTTGTGGCCCCACGTGTCAGAACGAGCCCAATGTCAGCGTCGGGCCCAGCCCGATGGTCGAGACGCGTTGCGGCGACGGCCTCGTGACGAGTGGCGAGGCCTGCGACGACGGCAACGCGTCGAGCGGCGATGGCTGCTCCAAGGACTGCAAGGTCGAGAACGGCTTCACCTGTCAGGAGAACCTCAAGTACCCCGACAAGGTGCGGATGAAGGTCACGTACCGCGACTTCTACGGCCGCGACGACGCGAAATGGGCTCACCCGCAGATGATGGCGAACGGCAGCGGAGGTCCCCCCTCGTCGGGCACGGACAGCGGAATCGTGGGAGCTGTCTGCAAGTCGAGCAACACGGCGAGCTGTGGCCGCCTGGATGCGAACGGCAAGCCCTGGCTGCATGCGGGTACGCACAACACCATCGACACGAACATCGGCACCGCAGGCATGGGGAACTTCCAGTCGGCGTCCGACGCGTTCTCGCTCTGGTATCGCGACAGCAACCCGAATCACTTCAAGGGGCCGTCGGCGGCTCCCGACGACGAGATCAAGGTGCAGGTCAATCCCGCGCCGGTGCCGGCGGGCGGAGACTACCTGGAGCTCACCCGCGACACGACCACGAACGCCTACAGCTACGAGAACTCGGAGTTCTATCCGCTCGGCAAGGACGTCACGGGTACGGCGAACGACGTGGCCGCGCGTGGCTTCGGCTTCACCACGGGCCAGCAGAAGAACTTCCACTTCACGACCGAGCTGCGTTCGACCTTCCAGTATCGCGGAGGAGAGACGCTCACGTTCTACGGCGACGACGACGTCTGGGTGTTCATCAACGGACGCCTCGCCGTGGACATCGGTGGCATCCATGGCCAGCAGTGGGGTCGCGTGGTCCTCGGCGACGACGGCAACGGGATGGCCGCCGATGACAGCAGCTGCAGCGTGAGCGTGACCAGCGACGGCGCCAATTCATCGAGTGGCGAGCCGACCGCGTGCATGCAGAGCGCCGCCGAGAGCGGCGACAACACGGACTCGCGTTTCAGCCTGGTCAAGGGTCAGGTCTACGAGATCGCTCTGTTCAATGCCGAGCGCCACCCGACGGGTTCGAACTTCCACCTCACGCTGCAGGGCTTCCTGGCTCCGCGCTCGTACTGCACACCGAAGTGCGGTGACGGAAAGGTCGTCGGTTGGGAGGCTTGTGACAGCGGGTCGGCCAACGCCGACAACAAGTATGGCGTGTGCAACACGTCGTGCACTCACATGGACTATTGTGGTGACGCCATCAAGCAGTCACCCCAGGAGAGCTGCGACAACGGCTTCAATGTCGACTACACCTCGGCGAGCTCGGACGCGTGCGCGCCGGGTTGTAAGCTGCCGCCGGCCTGCGGCGACGGCATCGTCCAGGCGCCCAACGAGCTCTGTGACAACGGCGCCGACAACAGCGACTCGAAGTACGGCGGCTGCACCACGGCCTGCAACTGGGGCCCCTACTGCGGCGACGGAGTCGTCAACGGCGACGAGCTGTGCGATGACGGCGCGCGCAACGTCTCGGCGAACGAGGCCGGCAACTGCGGCTACGACTGCAAGCCCGCTTTCATCCTGCTGTAAGACACTTCCAGCGCTCGGGCGCGCAGTGCCGCGATCTACACATCGGTGAGCCACCTTCTGTGCCGCAGAGGACATTAGGGATCGGGGGAGCGCAGTCGGCGTCGCAGTGCACGCGCAACGCGCGCGGCCGCTGGGCTGCGCTGCGAAGTGCGCTGATCGGGCCGCAAGGCGTCGTGCCGCAGCTCGAAAAGAAACCTTGCTGCGGCTGGCGGGTGCAGCCATCAGCTGCGAGATCGAGCTGAACGGAACGATCCTGCTCGACCGGGCCTGCGAGGGCACGGTCAAGCTCGACGGCATGGCGCTACCCTGCGATGACCCGGACGGCTGGGTCCCGACCGACGAGAGACACCTCCGCTTGCAGGGGAGGGCGTGCGAGCAGTTGCGCGCGAGCAAGGACGGACTGGTGGAGGCCGACTTCGCGTGTACGGGCTTCCGTCCGACCTGAAGTCAGACAGACGCCACGAACCGAGCCCCGCTCGCGACGTACGGCACGTAGTAGTAGTCGCGGATCTTCGCGACCTTGCCCTCGCCCCACTCGAGCAGCAGGAAGTAGCTCGGGGTCTGGCTCGTCGCCGGACGGTACATCGCGATCGCTGCGACGCCATCCACGAAGCCCGACTCGGCTCGGATGTCTTCGTTCCGCAAGATCTCGGCGTAGCGGTCGTAGTACTTCGCGGCGACTACACGCTGCTTCAGGCGCGTCACGAGATCGAGCTGCGCCTCCTCGCCGAGCAGCGCGCGCAAGCCATCCCAGTTGCGATCGTTGAACAGCTCGGCGTAGCGCCGGAGGTTCGCCTGCTCCTCGGCGGATGAAGGCCTTGGACCTGACATCGGGGCAGCTCGTGCGTCGAGGTTCGCTCGCGCTCGCGACAGCGCGCCTTTGACCGCGCCGACCGAGATGCTCAGCGCCGCGGCGACCTCGACGAGTGGATGGCCGAGCACGTCCTTCAATATCAGTGCGCTGCGCTGGAGCGGCGGGAGGCGCAGGAACTCGCTCAGCGCGGCTTCGATCAGGGCTGCGTCGACGCCGGTCGTGTCGAGCGCTTCCGGCTCGGGCACCTCCGAGACGAGTGCCACATGTCTTCGCTCGTAACGTTTCAGAAAGTCCATGGCGGCGTTGTGCGCGATGCTGAACAGCCAGGGTCGCAGTTGGGGCGGTTCCGTCATCTGGCCGAGCGCGTAGTAGGCCTTCTCGATCGCGGTCTGGACGATGTCCTCCCCATCGAATACGGAGCCCGTCATGCGCGCACAGTAGCGATGAAGCTCCGGGCGGAGTTCGCCGACAACCTCGGTGAATCGCCGGCGAGCTTCTGCCATCGCGGGCAGTAACGCACGCGTGTCGTCGTCTTCTGTGCTCATGCCAGGGGCTCGACGGATTCGCCGGACACACCGATCGCATTCACGCCGGGCGCGACCTCTCCCTGCAAACCGCCAACGATCGCAGCCGCGACGCCCTCCACAGTCAGCGGTTTTCCGAAGCGTTTCATGTGCTCTTCGCTGGATATGCCCAACGCGGCACCGTAGGCGGATGCCGCGGCTCGCGCAATCTCGGTGTCGGCGATCAACTGGCGGGGCAGCACCGCGAGGAAGCGAATGCCCAGCTTGCGCTTCTCCGAAAGCTGCTGGGCGTAGCCTGCGAGCAGCCACTGCGCGCGCTTGGCGCCGGCGTAGCCTCCGGAGAGCGATGAGCCGTTGATCGCGGCACCGCTCGACACGAGGACGACCGTGCTACCTGGTGCGAGTGGCGACGACAGCGCAGCCTGGATCAGGTGGAAGCTCGCTTGCACGTCCGAGTTCCAGGTGGCGGAGAACGTCTCCCAGGTCTGTTCGTCGAGTGCAGCCATCCGCGGCCGAACGCCCGCGGCGAGCACGACCAGCTCCGGCCGGAGCTCTCGCAATAGCCGCGGCGCCGTCTCGGGAGCGGCTGCGTCGGCTCGAAACGTCTGCACGGCGCCGGCAGTCTCGGCTCGCAAGCTCTCGAGCGCCTCGGCGCCTCGCGCCACGGCGGTGACGCGGGCTCCCGCGGAAATCAGGGATTGTACGGTCGCGCGGCCCACGCCGGAGCTCCCGCCGATCACCAGTGCCGTCTTTCCTTGAATGGATGTCATGTGGCCTCCTGCTCCATACGACGAGCGAGCGGGGGGCAAAGGATGCGGGTCCGAGCTTTTATTCTGCGGCGGGGAGCTCTGCGCGGGGAGTCCGACAACCCTGCATTGCCGAGCTGGGCCGAGAGGATGGCGCGCAGCAGCGGATCGTGGACGTGCGCGTCGAGTAAGCTTGCGAGTGGACGCAGGCCATAGCGAACGAGTGCGGGGGACCGGCTCCGGAACCGATTACGATCGCATCGAATTGCATGCATACCTCGTTTCCTGAGCGCGCTATTGTCCTTCGCGCTGGCAAGCAACGGGCCGAAAGCATGGCTCACGGGAAAACCGTGCAACTGTCGTGCCGACCGGACTAACGACAACTCCGTCCGTTTATTGCCCACCCAGTACTGGACAACATGCCGCTCCATCCCCATAAGGACGCGCCATGAACAAACCCAAGCTAACGTACTTCGATGCTCCAGTGAGTCGCGGTGAAGAGTGCCGCCTGGCTTTCCATGTCGCGGGTGTCGACTTCGAAGACAATCGCATCCCCGGAGCTGCTTGGGGTGAGCTGAAGCCCAAGACGCCGTTTGGAGCGCTACCCGTGCTCGAGTTGGAGGGACGCCCACCGCTCGCCGAGTCAAACGCGATCCTGACTCTCATTGGACGTCGCCATGGGCTACACCCCGAGGATCTGTTCGAGGCCGCGCGACACGAAGCATTGTTGAGCCACGCGGAGTCTCTGCGGCACCAGGTGACGCCCTCGCTTCGCATCAGTGACGAGGTCGAGAAGAAGAAAGCGCGCGAGGCCCTGGCAACCGCGTACTTGCCGGCGTGGGGTGCGAGCACCGAGCGCCAGCTGGGCGATGGGCCCTTCGTCGCAGGCAAGAAGCTGAACGTGGTCGACATCAAGCTCTACATGATCGTGCGTTGGTTCGCGAGCGGAACGGTCGATCACGTACCGGCGACCGTCTTCGCAGCGTTCCCGAAGCTGACGCGCCTGTACGAGGCCGTGAGGGACGACGCGAGAGTCAAGGCCTGGTCAACCCGACAGGCCTAACGCGTCCAGCATCGCGTTCGAGAACATGCGCCGCCCACTCGCGCTCAGGAAGCTGCTGCGCGCCGCGAGCCACTGTTGCCTGCGCGCGCCGAAGACTTCCAGCCAGTACGGATGTTGCGGCAGCGCCTGGCCGTAGTGGAAGGTGTGCGGGATGCGGCGGGTGCGGAGCTCGGCCCAGATGCGTTCGAAGCCGTCGCGGGTGCGTACCGAGTCGATGGTCGGGATCTCGATCGTGCAGGTGTGCGGGGCGAAGCAGGTGAAGGCCAGCGTGGCGTCCGACTGTTTGACGTAGCGGAACGACATGGGCATCGCCATGTTCTCACTGCTCGTCACGCTGAGCAGTGCGGTCAGCGCGTTGCCGACCTGGTCGAGCGGCACGCCGATCTCCATGCTGGTGCCGCCGTTGGTCGGTGCAGTGTCGCCGAACTGTTGGCTGTGTGTCCCGAGGATGCCCTGCGGTGGCGTCTCCGGAAACGAGTCTTCGAGCTCGTCCTGCAATACCAGCGGGATCAGGCCGGGCGCGATGTCGGAGAAGAAGCCGATCACCGATACCAGGTCTTCGCTGCGGATGGTCTGACCGTGACCGGGCTCTTGCACCGGTAGGCTCGGTCCCGGGGGGCGCTTGTAGAGCACGCGCACGAACGCGCCGCCCTGGCCCTGTCCGAGCGCGTAGGGGTTGAGCACGATCTCGAGGTGAAAGGGCAGGGCGCTGCCACCGGGCAGTTGCAGGCTGGTGACGTCGAGCGTGCCCAGCACCTCGCGCACCGCCGCATAGTCGACGCGTTTGACGTGGCGCTCGAGCCAGTACAGCGGCGAGGCCTCGAACAGCACGCCGTGGATGATGCCGAAGCTGCCGAAGCTGACCAGCGCGGCCTGGAACAGCGCGTCGTCGTTCCTGGGTTCGGCGCCCAGAAACGCGCAGAACTCGTCCGAGACCGCAGGCCGGCTCGCGCGCTGGATGAAGTAGTGCTTGCCGCCCTCGGCGATCATGTGCAGGCCGAGCACGCTCTCCTGGATCGAGCCGAACGCGTTTGCCGCGCCGTGGGTGCCGGTCGAGATCGCTCCGGCGATGGTCTGACCGTTGCTCGCGCCCGAGGTGGACAGCGAGAGCCCGCGGGCTTCGAGGTACGCGCTCAGCGTCTTGATCAACACGCCGCACTGAGCGAACACCAGGCGCTGTGACTTGGAGCGGAACTGAGGCGTGAGCATGGTCGGGGTGCGGAAGCCCACGAACCAATGTGTCAGGCGCGAAGTGTTGACTAAATAGTCCTCTGTGTACGCCGCGTTGGAGAGAGACCAACCCGAGCCCATCGCGCGCACGCGCTTGTGAGAGTGCTCGGCCTCGCGCACGATCTGCTGCAGCCCGGCCAGTCCCGGCAAGAACGCCTTCGCATCCTTGCTGCCGTCTTGCCAGAGGTTGCGCGGGATGTAGATGCGCTGCACGGGCCCGCCCACGCCCGCGGTGGCGTGCCAGTTGCGCCAGCGGCGCCCGATCTCGTACGGAAGCAGTGGCGTCTTCATGGCCCCATGCCCGGCGCTTGATCGGTCGTGCAGTAAAACGTGGTCTCTGCCGGCACGACGATGCCGAGCGTGATCAACATCAGCGGCACGCTGTACCAGACGAAGCGCGTCTCGACCCGGCCTGCGGGGTTGCCGTCGCAGGCGGTTGGCGGCGGCGTCCACTCGGCCTGGAAGCCACCCCAGAGATAAGACCACTGCACCTCGGAGATGGGTGTCTGACGATCCACCGCGATGCGGTCGTTCGGGGGCAGCGGGTGCAGCTGCTGATACGTGTACGAATAGCAACCGCTCGCTAGAACGAGCATGCTGCACAGCACTGGGTGCCAGGCCATCCGCATTACACGTAGTGCTTTAGCCCAACCCACACCACGGCGGGGTGAGGCCATTCACAGCCGGGAAGACATACCACGCCTGTGAGGCGATTTGTTGTCAGCTGTCGTCGCTGCTGAGCACGAGCGACGACGCGCGCGTCGACAGCTCACCCTGCGCGACCAGCGCCTGTGTGCCCGCGCGCAGCACACGCTGGCCGAGCAGCGCGGCGGTTTGCGCGAGATCTGCTTGATCGACCTCGGGTCCGTGTTCACTGCGCTGTCGGTGGAAGTGGGTCAGCAACTCAGATAGCTGCTGATCCGCTTCGCGCAGCGCGTGCCGCGCGTCTTGCAGACAAAGGCGTAACCGCTCGGCCATGCGCTCGGACTCGGGGCGCGAGCGACGACGGGTCAGAAACTCGGCCAAGCCCTGCTCGCCGTGGAGCGCGTCCGCGAGATCGGGCAATCCGACGCTCAGCGGTTCGCCGGTCCGCCGCGTGTCTTCCATGTCGAACACCGCGCTGCCCCCGTCGAACAGTGCGTAGCCCTCGTACTCGGCCGCGGCGAGCGCACGGCCCAGCTCGTCGCGCAACTTCTCCAGCTCGGCGCGCGCGCTGGCTTCGCGGGAGGTATCCAGGCTGATCAGGAGCTCGTAGGCGCGCAACAGCTTGGGCTCGAGCTGCAAGAGGCCGAGCTTGGCCGCACGCACGACGCCCAGCGCCAGCATCACGTTGCGTTCTTCCTGGCCCAGTACGCGGCTCCGCACCTGCGAGCCTCCACGCAGCGAGATTTCGGAAGACAGGCTCGCCAGCGGTGAGAGGCCGCGGTTCGCTGTCTCGGTGCTCGGTCGCGTTTGCGTCATGCCTACCAGCCTTACAACGGACGCTCCGCGGCCGGCTTGAGGGTGGGCGTTGTAGGTGCGCCAGCGCTTTGACGTAAGCGCCCTGCAGCCGACAGCTGCTGGCCTCGAATTGTGATTGATTTCGCGACCGGCCGGACCCGGCACGGGCCTTGCTCCAGTTTGACGCGCAGCGATGATCAAGCCGAACTGTTGGCTCCTCCTGGTGTGTGTGCTCGGCGCGCTCTCGGCCTCGCGCGCTGCTGCCCAGGCAGGTGGCGACCAGTTCCTGGACATCGGCACGAGCTTCGGCTCGGGCGTGATGCGCGGCGGCCACGGTGGCCTGGCTTCAGCGCAGCGCGCGCCGTTCTTCGTGGATGCGACGGTGCTCGGCATCCAGGAGGCCTGGCTGCTGTTGGGCGGATCGCTACGCGTCGAGCTCGAGGACGGGCGCGCGGTGGCGGGGGTCGTGCGCGCGGTGTTGCGACACAAGATGGGCAGCCTGGAGCTGCGGCCGGGCGCGGCATTGCCGTTCTATTTCGCGCCGCGCACCATGCTGGGTCCGGAGGCGGACTTGGGGCTGCGCTTGCCGCTCAACAAGCAGGGCTTTGGTCTGGTCGGGAACGTCGGCGTCTCGGCGTTCATGATAGGCAACGACGTGCCCCACGGCACGACCGTGGTGATGTTTCACCTGCAACTGGGAGTCGACCTGATCCTGTGAAGACGCTGTGCTGTGTGATGTGGATCGCTGCCGCCGCCTTGCTCGCGGCATGCACCGATCCGGGCTGCATCCGCAACAGCGAGTGCGGCAGCGGCTACGTGTGCCTGCAGCACGCCTGCGTGGTGGACACGGACGCCGCCACCAGCATCACCGAGGACGACGCAGGCAAGGAAAAATGAGCGCCCTTCAGCCGCCGGACGAGCCTTCGGAGCTGGCTGCGCCGCGCAGGGTCTGAGCCAACGCCGCCACCGCGTCGTCGTCCAGTCCCAGCATCGAGCGACCGATCAGCAGCACAGTCTCGACCTGCTCGGTGTCGACGGCGCCCGGATACACGCCTTCGCGCTTGGCCAGCGCATTGGCAAAGCGTACGGCGTTGGCTGCGCTCATGCGTTCGATCGGGTCGAACTCCACGCAGTCTTCGATCGCCTTGCAGACTTCGGCCGAGAGGTTCCACTGCTTCGCCACGGCGATGCCCACCGGGCGATGCACGTCCTGGATGATGCCCATCCACTCGGTGGGATCGATCCAGTGATCCTGCATGGAGCGCGACACCGAACGCTCGAGGTCGAGCAGGTGGATGGCGACGATCGGCTTACCGACGTCGTGCATCAGCCCCGCCATGTAGGGCGCTTCCTTGTCCGGGAAGGCCGCGCGCACGGCGACCTGGCGCGCGGTCACAGCCACGCTCACCGAGTGCGTCCAGAGCGCGGCGGTGAGATCGCGGATGGTGCGGTTGCGCGACACGAACACCTGGCGCGCGGACGCGGTCACCAGGAGCGATCGCAATCGCGCGGCGCCGAGCATGGTGATGGCGTGCGAGATGCTCTCGATGCGAGCTCGCGGCGCGAAGCTCGCGCTGTTGGCGAGGCGCAACACCTCGAGAGCCAGCACCGGATCGTTTTCGAGGATCTTCGCGGCACGTTCCTGGTGCGCGTTGGCTTCCAGGCACTCCAGCACGCGCGCCGCGGTCGAGGGGATCGCGGGCAGCACGAGCTTGCCGCTGTTGATCTTCTCGAGCAACATCGCGCTGAGCTTGGCGCGCAGCGCGGACCAGTTGGCCGAACCTTGTTTGGCTGGTGCGGGCATCTCAGGCTGCCCGCGCTGCTTCCACGCTTTCGACCACGGGGATCTCGGCGGTTTCGACCAGTTGCTTCAGCAGCTTCGCCATCTCCGCCCCACCGACGACGCGCAGCTCGAGCCCGACTTCAGTGCATTGCGCGGTCACGCGCACCAAGAATTTCTGCAACTTCGGGCCCGGACTCATGTTGCACAGATCGATGATCAATCGATCGTGACAGGCCGCTGCAGCCTCCTGCGCCGCTTCGATCGCGGCTTGCTGGAGTCGCTTGAAGTAGCCGTCGGATGCGCTCTCCGCGCCGCGGTAGGCAGCGGGGCGCAGCACGTTACCGTCGACCTCCATCAAGTCCTGGCTCTCGAAGTACGCCGCGATGAACTCCTCGACCTGGCGCGGGTCGAACGGCTTGTTCAGGAAGCCCGCGAAGCCAGTGCCGCTGACCAGCTGGTGTGGATTCTTCTCGGCCTTCATGACCAGTGCGACGAAAGCCGCCGTCGGCTGCAAGATGCGCAACTCGCGCAGCAGCTCCAGGCTGTCCACGTCCGGGATGTCGGTATCGAGCACTACGGTGCGATACACACGCTCGCGGCACATACTCAGCGCCGATCCGCGGTCGGCGCAGCTGTTGAAGGTCAACCGCTCCGGCAGCATGGTCTTGAGCTTCTTCGACACGTTTTCCATGTCGTCGATCACCAGTACGTCGACGAAGGTCTTGCCGACTTGCTGGAAGCCACCGCCCTCGGCCGAGGCCTGCTTGGGTGCGGTTGGCATCGGCACGGTGCCGTTCTTCTGCAGCGCCTCGATCACCTTGGCGCGCAGTTGCTCGGGCTTGAACGGCTTGACGATGTACTCGCAGATCCCACCCTGCTTCAGCATCGGGCCGATCACGCTGGTGCCTGACTCCGCGGTCAGCAGGATCACGGGCGTCGGAATACCTCGGCCACGCAGCCTCTCGAGCATGCCCGGACCGTCCAGCACCGGCATCGTCACGTCGAGCAGGATCAGATCAGGCTGATTCTGCTCCACCGCCGCGAGACCTTTTTCCCCGTCCTCGGCCTCGTCGATATCGAACGCCATGTCGGTCAATGCCTTCTTGACCAGCATGCGCACGGCGCGGGAATCATCGACAGTCAAAATTCGGGTCACCTGAAGCTCCGTTTCCGCAGTCGCAGCAGGCAATCCTGCCCACCGCATCCGTTTCCTTGATCGGCCGCTTCTCCTCAGGCTTTAGGGCGTCAGCTGCAGATCCAACCCGACACACCCACGCCGACACACGCGGCAAAAGCTCACGCACAGCGCGCAGGTTGGGCGCTCTCGGCCGAGGTCGCGCGTGTGCGCTTACAGCGATGTCAGCGAGCGTCGATATCCAACGCTTGCTTTCCGCGTGTTTGTAGGCATTCGCGCCGTACAGCGTTCAGCTTGTCGAACTCGTTTTGTAGGTCCAGAATTTCAGAACAGCTACGAATCTTCTGCATGCAGCTGAACCTTGTATGCGTTGCGGGAAGGAAATATCGAAGCGAGAAACGCGCGCGGTCAAAGCGCGCCGAGTCGTAGATGCGTGAGCACTGGTGATGCCGACTAAAGATGGATCTGACAGTCGTTCGCGAAGGCAGGACGCCGAAAGCGAAAAACAGGCCGTGCCCGGCGGTGATGACCCATGTCACACGGGTACTGGCTGGCCAGCTCACTCGTGCTATGACGACGCAGCAGTAAGGATGAAGCTTCGAGAAGTACCCACCCCAACCCCGAGCGAGGGTTGCGTCTACACCGGCAAGGCCTTCCATAAATGGGCGTTATCGTTCATCGATCCGCGGCCTAGTGGGTACAAGGACCTGGAGCGCAAGTGCACGGACTGCGGTGCCCGTCAACATGCTGACGCGGTCCCGGACCACGAGACGCGCGAGCTGCCCAAGGCCCTGTGGTGCCTGGGCGACTGGAAGTGGCGGCCCGGCGGCCTCGAGCCCTGAGGCTCGAGCCTTCCAGTAAAAATTCCAGCGTTTTCGTTCCCGTCCGAGCAGCTGTCCAGGCCTGAGCTCGAAAAGCGCTGCAGGCGCGACGCTTGCGTGCTCGCGCAACCGAACGATCTGAACGTGTTCAGTGCACATGTTCGGCCGCACCGATGACGTGAAGCTTCTGCCGCGTGCGCAGCTCACCCATGAAGCTGGCAACGCTGCGGTGGTAGTTCGTCGCGAGCGATAACCGTTCGAGTCAGCGTGTGAGTGCGCACGTCCGCTAGTCTCTCGCACCTATCTTGCGGCTGATAGTCACATGTTCTTGTTTGGCTCGGACCAACTCACTTACGTTTGTACGCGATGATCACAGTTGCGTTTCGCAAGCGTTCGCCTCTTCGCTTCCATGTCATGAGTCTGTCCAAGGGTGTGCTACTGAGCCTCGCCCTGGCCGCTATCAGCTGCGGTGACGACGCCTCGAAGGAGACGCGCGACGGCGCGGTCGACGACGGCGGGACGACCAAGCTGCGGGGCGACGTCGATGGTCATGTGTTCCGCGCGGACACGCTGACGCCGGTGGAGGGCGCGACCATCACCGGCCCGAACGGCGTCACGGCGCGCAGCGACGCGCAGGGCAACTTCAAGCTCTCGATGCTGGCGAGCGAGCGCACCGCGCTGGTCGCCAACGCCGACACGTTCGCACAGGCGATCGAGCCGGTGACCGTGCTCGCGGGCAAGACCGCCGGGGTCGAGTTCCGGCTGGTGGGCGTGACCGCCACCGTCGAGCTCGACTCGAGCAAGGGTGGCCAGGTGCGCTCGGCGACGGGTGCCGAGGTCGTGATCGACGAAGGCGCGTTCGTCGACGCCGAGGGCAAGCCCGTGAGCGGCATGGTGACCGTCGAGCTGAGCGTGCTCGATCCCAGCACTCCCGCGGGCATGCAGGCGTTTCCCGGCGACTTCGCGGCCACGTCGCGGGGCGGCAGCGAGGGGCAGCTCGAGAGCTTCGTGCCGATGGAGATCACCGCGCGCAGCGGCGACAAGGTGCTCGACTTCGCCGCGGACAAGCCCGCGGAGGTGAGCTTCCCGGTCCCTGGCGCGCTCAAGGACAAGGCTCCGCAGACGATCGCGCTCTGGAGCTTGAACGAGACCACGGGCGCATGGGTCGAGGAAGGCATTGCGACGCTGGTCACCGATGGTGCGGGGCAGCTGGTGTATCGCGGCAAGCTCACGCACATGTCGTGGTGGAACTGTGATCGCTTCATCGACAAGGTGACGTGCATCCGCGGTTGTGTCACCCGCGACGGGTCACCCGCGCGCTCGGTGACCACGCAGGCCGAGGGTATCGACTACTCGAACGTCGGCCAGTCGATGACGGACGGCGACGGCTGCTTCGTGGAAGACGTGAAGGCCGGCGCCCAGCTGCGGGTGCGCGCGATGACCTCGGACGCCACCAGCGAGTGGAAGGTGATCACCGCGCCCGAGACGTTGATGAATTCCAAGACCGATCGCAGCAAGTGCCAGGATGTCGGCACGCTGGAGCTGGTCGCGCGCAAGGCCGAGGACATGGGCTGTCCGCCCGGCACCACCAAGTGCGGCGATCGCTGCGTGGATCTCTCCACCGACTACGACAACTGTGGGAGCTGCAAGAAGTCGTGCTTCGGCGGGCTGACCGGCGCGAGCTGCATCGCGGGCGCTTGCGCATGCAAGGGGTCGGAGACGCAGTGCAATTCGTTCGACGGTGCACCGCGCTGTACGGACCTGAACTTCGACGAGGCCAACTGCGGCAAGTGCGGCCAGCGCTGCACCACCGGCCAGTCCTGCGAAGCCGGCAAGTGCAAGCAACTCGCGTGTGCCGATGGCCTGACGCTGTGCGGCAGCACGTGCGTGGACACGTCGAACAACGGTCGAAACTGCGGCGCGTGCGACGCGGTGTGTCCGATGGGTCAGAGCTGCGAGGCCGGTACGTGCAAGGCGCTGACTTGCCCCGAGAACCTGGAGTTCTGCGGCAACATGTGCGTCGCTCGCGGCACGTGCCGCGGCATGATCGATTGCACGAAGCAGTGGTCGTGTGGCGGTGCGACCCAGGACGCTCAGACGTTCGTCAGCGTGTGCAAGCTGTGCGACGGTCAGATGGACTGTGCCAACGGCAAGGACGAGATGGGGCCCAGCAATGGGCCGTGCACGACCTGCCCGAGCGGTGCGCTGGCGCGAGCCTGCGACGGCGTGAAGGACTGCCCGGGCGGCGAGGACGAGCTGAAGTGCGACAGCGTCCTGGGCGGGAACCCGACGCCGACGGGCGGGACGGGCGGCGCGGGTAGCGGTGGACAGGGCGGCGGTGGTGGCAACACACCGGACACCGGTACCGGGGGCAAGGGCGGGGCAGGCAGCGGCGGCGCCGGCACGGGCAGCCAGACGGGCGGCAGCGGCGGTGCAGCTGGTGGCGGCGGACAGACCAGCAGCCCCGATGCCGGCCTGGGCGGTACGGGCGGGGCAGGCAGCGGCAGCCAGA
>DATEOF010000081.1:0-5584 GCA_035274465.1 Polyangiales bacterium | reverse complement strand
CGGTGGCCGCTCCGGCTGCCGCACCTGCGCCCGAAGCCAAGCGCAACATGGCGTTCGCGCAGACGCAGCATCAAGCGGCGTTCGCCGCAGTGCAGGCGCCGCGCGCGGCCGCTCCGGCTGCACCCGCCGTCGAACCGCTCGCCATCGCGGCGACGCCGATGGCGCCACGGCCCGAGCCGGAGCCGGAACCCGAGCCCGAAGCGCAGCAACAGTACGACGCAGCCGACGAAGGCAACTACCTACCCGGCGATCCGATGGCCCCGCACGCCGCGAGCCCGCAGCGCGCGCCCATGCTGCGCTACGACGACTCGATGCCGGAGCTGCCGCGCGTCAACCCACTGCAGGACAAGAAGCTCCTGTGGATCGCGGCGGGCGTGATCGGCTTCGTGTGCCTGACGCTGGTGGTCGTGCTGATCGGCAAGCTCATGTAGCTAGTGCGCGGCCCCGCGCTGGGCGACGAGCGCCTTCAGCACCTGGTGGCCCATGAAGGCTTGGTAGTCGTCCTGGAAGTCCGGCTGGCGCTTGTCTGCGCTCGCGGGCTGCTTGGGCGTCTGGCGGTCGGCGCTGGTGCTCGCAGCTGGGGGCTGCGGCGGTGTGTTGGCGTTGGCGTTGCCCAGGTGGCCGGTCAGCGCGGCTTCGCTGATCTCGCCGCCCCCCAGCCTGGCTTCGCGCAGCACGGCCGGATCGAGCTGCTCGATCTGCACGTCGGGCTCGATGCCGCGAGCCTGGATCGAGGTGCCCGCGGGGGTGAAGTAGAGCGCGGTGGTCAGCTTCATCGCCGTGCCGTCCGGCAGGTCGACGATGTTCTGCACGCTGCCCTTGCCGAAGCTGCGCGTGCCGACCAGCACGGCGCGCTTGTGGTCGTGCAGTGCGCCGGCCACGATCTCGGCCGCGCTCGCCGAGAAGCCGTTGGTGAGGACGACCATCGGCCAATCGGGCCGCGTCCCCGAGCGCTGCGCGCGGTTCTCGCGCAGCAGCTTGCCGCCGCGCCCGCGCGTGCTCACGATCACGCCGTCGTTCAAGAACTCGTCGGCGACGAGCACCGCGGCGCTGAGCAGGCCACCGGGGTTGTCGCGCAGGTCGAGCAACACGCCGCTGACCTTGCCGCTCTGAGCTGCAGCGCGATCGACCGCTTCGTCGAGCACGCGCCGCAGCTGCGTGATCGTGTCCTGCTGGAACACGCGCAGCTGCACGTAGACCACTCCGTCGGGCAACAGCCGACCTTCGACCGCATCGACGTGGATGATCTCGCGCGTCAGCGTCAGATCGATCGCGTTCGGCGCGTCGTGCCGGCGCAGCGACACTTGCACGCGCGTGCCGGGTTCGCCGCGCATGCGCTGCAACGCATCCTCGATCGAGAGATCGCGCGCGCTCAGACCATCGATGCGCAGGAAGCGATCGCCCGCGCGCACGCCTGCTTTTGCAGCAGGACCGCCCGGCATCACGCGCAGAACGGTGAGCCAACCATCGTTCACGTCGACTTCGATGCCGACACCACCGAACTGCCCTTCGGTGTCGCTATCGAGGATGCGAAGCTCCTTCGCATCGAGATACGCGGAATGTGGGTCCAGGACCTTCAACATCCCACGAATCGCGCCTTCGATCAGCGCGTCGTCCGTCACCTCACCCACGTAACTGGCCTCGATGTGCGCCAGCGCGCGCGCCAGCACCTCGAGCTTCGGATACGCGGAGGATCCACCCGCTTGCGCGGAGGCGTTTACGCACAGAAGCAACGTCAGGAAACATGCGCTCGAGCCGATTCTCAATCGCATGTTGTTACCTCTGTGAGTGATTGGCAGTCTGATTCGTTGACACCGCACCGGCTATCGTACTCTAATGCCTCACGTAGCTTGAGCTACGAAAAGCGGTGTATTGCATCTGATCAGATCCACTGGTTGACGCGAGGAGAACAGGGAGCATGTCAGCGACAGATAAGCGGAAGCAGAGCCTCTATTTCCCGGAAACCATGCTGCAGGAAATTCAGAAGGAAGCTGCCCGTTTGGATCGGTCCCTCTCATGGATCGTGCAGCGTTGCGTCAAGATCGGGCTTTCGGACATCCGCAAGCTGCCGTCCGTGAATGACGTCAGCGATGGTGGGGACGACGACGGCGACGAGGCCTGAGAAGCGTTGGTTGGCCGAACCGTCCTGGGTCGGGCTATAAGTAGACCAACGTAGGCGATCGATCCATGCAGTACGACGAGCGCGGCTTCATCTCCGCCCCCGATGGAACGCGGCTGTTTTACGGCGTCAGCGGCTCGGGACGCGGGCTTGTCCTGCTCGACGGGATCGGATGCGACGGCTGGGCGTGGATACACGTCCAGCCGCACCTCGCGTTGCGTCACCGAGTGGTCCACGTCCATTACCGCGGCCACGGCCGTAGCGGCCCGGTCACCGATCTGGATGCTACGGGCATCGAGGTCTTGACCGACGATGTGGGACGCGTGCTGGACGCCACCGGCCTGCAAAAGGCCGTCTTGGTCGCCCATTCGATGGGCACCCAGGTCGCACTGGAGCTGTATCGACGCCATCCCGAGCGCGTACGCGCTCTGGTGCTGATCTGCGGCAGTTACGGTCGTATTACGCACACCTTTCACGGCAACGACCTGCTCCATCGCGTGCTCCCCACGCTGATCGAGAAGGTGCGCCGTTACGACCGCATTGCGCGTGCGCTCTGGGGCCGCTTGCCGCCGGCGCTCAGCTACCGTGTGGCCGGCTGGCTGCGCGAAATCGACGGCGCCACGCTGCGGCCCGAGGACTTCAAGCTCTACGTTCAGCATCTCTCGGATATCGATCTAGACCTGTATCTGACGATGCTCAAGAAAGCGGGCGATCACAGCGCCGAGGACCTGCTCGCGAGCATTCGCGTCCCGACCCTGGTGATCGCGGCCGAACGCGACACGTTCACACCGCGGGACGTCGTCAAAGACATGGCCGACCGCATCCCGGGCGCGATCTACCGCGAGCTGTCGAACGCGAGCCACGCGGCTCCGAGCGAACAACCGCAAGCGATCAACGAGCACATCGACGACTTCCTCGCACGCCTCACTTGAGCGCTCTTCTCTCTCTCTCTCTCTCTCGAACGAGCAGCTCACACGCGCAATGCGCGCAAGATTTCCAAGGATTTGCCCTGAGGGCGAAAGCCGCCCTCAGGGCAAAAGCCGCCGGAAATCGCCGACCGCCCGCAGGGCCGGACCGAGCAATACTCCTGTATTGCGCAGCGTCCGGACCGAGGACGAAAGCCGCCCTCAGGGCAAAAGCCGCCGGAAATCCCCCTCAGAGCTGCAGGCGGAAGAGCTGCTGCCCCATCAGGAGCAGATCGCCGCTCGTCACGGTCCTGCTGCCTCTCACGCGCAGGAAGGTGCCGTTGCTGCTGCCCACGTCGGTGAGCACGCAACCGCTGCCGTCGTAGTGCACGCGGCAGTGCAGGCCCGAGACGTAGCCGTCTTCGGGGAACACCACGTCGCCGCGTTCGCGGCCGAGGTGCATTCCGTCGGGCGGAATGGGGTAGCCGTTGCCGGTCGATTCGCGGCCGATCACGAGCGTCAGGCGTCCCACGTAGCCGGGATTCGGGCTGCCCATGGGCTCCACGCCTTGCACGAGCTGCGGCAGCGGGATCGACTCGAAGCGCAGGATCTCCTGGCCGATGCGGAACACGTCGCCGTCCTGCAGCTTGATCGGCGCGTCGCGCTTCAGCTTGACGTACACGCCATTCAGGCTGTTTTCATCGCGCACGCTGCAGGTGGCGCCTGCGATCGAGAACGTGGCGTGAAGCGGCGACAGGTATGCGTCGGCCGCAAAGACGGTGCCCGCGTTGCGACCCACGCCGGTGTCGCCTTCACTCAGGGAGAAGGTGTCGCCTTCGGAGCCGTCCGGGTTGATCACCACCAACGAGCCGCGCTGGCCGCGCGGGGAGGCGCCGGGACTGACGTGCGGAGCCGCAGCGGGTTGCTGCTGCGCGGCGGGCGACATGCGATGGCCGCAGGTCCCGCAGAACTTGAAGTCGAGCGGCACCGGATTGCCGCAGCTGGGGCAATTGTTGGGGCCTGCCGCCGCTGCCGGACGCACGGGCTGCTGAAACGGCGTGCTCAGCGACGAAGGCGAGAGGCCCCCGGCAGCCGACAAGCCACCCGCGGGTGAGAGCAACGGGCCACCGCCCCGCCCGCTCGCGGGCGGCGGGTTGGACAGGCTGCCCTGCTGTGTCGCTGCGAACTGCAGGCTCTTCTCGAGCGGCACGGACGGCACGACCGGCACGTCCATCGCAGGTAGGGCCGACGGCGGCGTACGCGCCGAGAAGCTGCGCGGCGCGGCGGCCTCGCGCGGCAACTCGGAGCCACAACCAAGACAAAACTTGTAGTGGTCTTGGTTCTCCTTGCTGCACCTGGGGCAAACGATCACAAGGGCCTCCTCAAGAGGAACGGGCGCACCACATGAGAATAGTGGCCGCCCGACGACAGGGTCAACTCGCGCTCACGCGGTCATCTCCACCCGCAGCAGCTCGCGCCCGAGGAACAAGTAGTCGCCGTGCTGCAGCCGGTAGGGCGCGCGTATGCGCAGATAAGTGCCGTTCTTCGAATCCGAGTCGTTCAACGTGAACGACCCCTCGCTGACTTGGTCGATCTTCGCGTGCGACCCAGACATGTAGACGTCCGTCGGAAAATTCAGATCGCAGTCCTCGCGGCCGATCAGCACGGTGGGGCTGGCGGCGCACAACGTGATGCCGGTGCCGCCACCGGTCAGCAGCTGGCTGACTTTGTACACGTAGCGCTTGCGCGGCGAGGCGTAGAAATAGGTCTGGTCGGGCGCCGGACCGGCGGTGTCGCGCGGCGGCGGCTCGATCTTGAACACCTGCTCGCCACACACGAAGGTATCGCCGTAGCCGATCGTCGCGCTGCCGCGAACGCGTACGTACACGCCGTTCAGGCTGCCCTCGTCGCGCACGACCAGCTGGTTGCCTTCGTAGACGAAATTGGCGTGGCGCGGTGACAGCCACGAGTCCTCGGGAAACAAGATCTGGCCATCCTCGCGGCCCGCCAGGTGCTCGCTGCCCTGGAGCATGTAGCTCAGGCCGTCTACCCCACCCTCGCCACGGATCAGAATCAAGCGCGCTTTGCCCGGCGCCTGCATCGTGCCGAAGTACTTTGTGCGCAGCTCGACCACTTCGATCGGGACCGCAGCGCCGCAGGTCCCGCAAAACTTGTGCCCGGACGGCACCGACGTCGAACATTCCTTGCAGACGTAGTTGCGCGCTTGTTCCATCGCTAGTTCCTCGGCCGAGCGGCGCAGCGGAGCGGGCGCCGCCTTCGAGACCCCCTCTGATATCACGCTTCGATTGGAATCCCTATCATTTGGCGGGCTTTGCCCGAAGTACGAGAGATCGTAACCGCACGTGATGCAGCGTGGAGCTCGCAGCACGTTGAATGCATCGCACTGGCCACACGCGATGCCGACCTGTAAATCCATGGCGATGGGATGTCCTTTGGGCCGTACCCTCAGGTCGCCGATTGTACACCATGCGCCGCGTAGCCCGTGTGCGCGCTCACGGTCCGACCAGGATCTCGCGCAGGCCGTCCGACAACTGCAGAT
>DATEOF010000080.1:0-12797 GCA_035274465.1 Polyangiales bacterium | reverse complement strand
TCAGGTGGCGATGCTGGCGGCGGTGGTGCCGGCCAGGGCGGCCAGGGCGGCGGCGGCGGCCAGGGCGGTGCAGCTGGTGGCGGCGGTGCCGGCGGCGGCATCACGTGCAACCAGGCGGGTAGCTGGCACGTCGAGGCCTACCTCGATACTGCCGAGTACTTCACCGCGGTCTGGGGCAACCCGGATGACGACGGCGACGTCTGGGCTGTCGGCAAAGGCATCGACATGAAGAGTGTCATCGCGCGCTGGAACGGCACCATCTGGTCGACGGAGAGCACTGGCGCGGTGGGCTCGGTGCTCAACGGCGTCTGGGCCTCGGCCTCCGGTACCGTGTACGCAGTCGGTAGCGGCGGCTCGATCTATCGCTACAACGGCAGCAGCTGGAGCTCATTCTCCGGCCCGCCGACGAGCTCGAATCTCAACGGCATCTGGGGCAGCGACGCGAACCACTTGTGGGTGGTCGGAGACTCGGGCGCGGCATTCTACTGGGACGGCGCCGACTGGGTGGATCACAGCATGGTCAGCGACGTGAACAACAGCATCGGCGCGCTGCTGAGCGTGTGGAGTGCAGACGGCGAGACCATCTGGGTGACGAACAGCAACAGCAGTTCGACCAACGGGTACTCGCTGTATCGCTTCTTCGACGGCACGTGGACCGCGTACGCGAACTGGACCTACTTCAACCAGTCGGTCTGGGGCACCGCGAACGATGACATCTGGGCCGTCGGCTACTCGAAGGGCACGTCTGCGCACTTCGGTGGTCAGAGCTGGATCTCATCGAACGCTCCGGCTGCCGGGAGCGGGTACCTGAATAGTGTCCTGGGCCGCGGCCAGGACATGGTTTGGGCAGTCGGCGACGGCGGTCAACTCGACTTCTGGAACGGCAGCGAGTGGTCGGCGTGCACGAAGATCACGAACTACGACTTGAACGGGGTTGCCGTCACGCTGACCCACACCTGGGCGGTCGGTAGTGGAGGCATCGTGCTGCGCAACGATCCGCCCGCAGTTCCCTGATAGCAATCGGCTGAAAACAACCGCTCCACGGCGACACCGTCGTGGGGCGGTTTGCTTTTAAAGTCAGGCCTGGCAGCAATGAGTAACATTGTTACTCAGTTTCACCTTGGCGTATCAGGCTTGCCGTTGTATTGCCGAGAGGTTAGCGGCTGCTCGCGTCAGCACCGGGCCACGGGTTCCACGACGGGGACTCGCGCGGCCCGAGCGCAGCGGTGCGCCCGCGACCAGAGGAGCAAACAATGGCGAAGCGCAACTGGCTGAGTCGGCGGAAGAAAACCGACGAGGAGATTCCGTATCAGCCACCGGTGTGGCTCGGCGATTGGAGCAACGGTGAGCTCTACCATCAGCAGACAGAAGTCGAACGCAAGGCGCATGCAGAGATCCTCAAGCGTGGCGACGAGCTCGCCCGCAAGTACGGCATGGAGCGGCGCGAGTTCATGGCCAGCGGCCTGGGCATGGCGCTCACGATGTCCGTGCTGAACCTGGTGCAAGGTTGCAGCAGCAAACAAGACGGCGGCTACTTCCCGGAGATGGCCGGCGGCAGCGGTGGTGCAGCTGGTGGCGGCGCTGGCTCTCCGGCCGGTGCGGCAGGCATGGGTACCTCCGTCGGTGCGGGCGGCGCCGGCAGTGGAGCAGCGGGCGGTCCGGGAAGCCCCGCCGGCATGTCCGGTGGTGCGGCCGGAAGGCCTGCAGCTGGCAGCGGCGGCATGCCGAGCCCCTCCACGGGCGGCATGGGCGGCGGACCTGCAGGCAAAGGCGGCGACGTGATGGACCCCGTGATGTGCGAGAAGATGCTCGACACCTCGGACATGTTCATCTTCGACATCCAGACACACCGCGTGGCGCGTGCCAACGCGACCTACCGCAGCTTCCTTTCGATCCTGCCCCAGGGCATGTGCGGCAAGACGCTCGAGGAGTGTTACTCCGCGGACGAGTACACCCAGCAGTTCTTCCTCGAGAGCGACACCACCGTCACCGTGCTCTCCGGCATCCCGGCCACCGACGGCAATAACCCCTTGACCAACGACGAGATCGCCGAGACGCGCGACTTCGTGAACAACCTGGCTCAGCAGACAGAGCGCGTGGTCACGCACGCCATGGTCTTGCCGAACTACAACCACGACGCGCAGCTCGAAGGCATGGCGAAGATCGCCAGTGAGAGAGGACCGCTCGGCGCGTGGAAGTGCTACACGCCGTGGGGTCCGGGCAACGGCGTCACTGGCTTCTGGCTGGACGATCCCAAGATCGGCATCCCGTACATCCAGCAGGGCATCAAGGTCGGCCTCAAGACTTTCGCTTGTCACAAGGGGCTACCCCTACCCGGCTTCGACAACAACTACGGCGATCCCAAAGATCTGGGTGTGGTCGCCAAGATGTTTCCGGAGGCCAAATTCATCGCCTACCACTCCGCGTACCAGTTCGGCGGCACGGACGAGACGCAGCCGTACACCGAAGGCTCCAAGCTCGGCGTCAACTCGCTGATCACCGCCTGCATGCAAAACGGCATCCCCAAGGGCGGCAACATCTACGGCGAGCTCGGCACCACCTGGCGCTCGATCATGACCAACAAGACCGCGGCCACGCACGTGCTGGGCAAGCTGCTCAAGTTCCTCGGCGAAGACAACGTCGTCTGGGGTACGGACTGCATGTGGTACGGCTCGCCGCAGCCGCTGATCCAGATGTTCTTGAGCTTCCAGATGGATCAGAACATCCGCATGGCACAGGGCTATCCGGACCTGACGATGGACATCAAGCGCAAGATCCTCGGGCTCAACGCGGCCAAGGCGTATGGGATCTCGCCCGAGGCCAAGCGTTGCCAGGTCAAGCTCAGCAAGATGGCCCAGCTCAAGCGAGACCTCGACGGCGAATTCGGCAAGTACCGCTGGGCTTTCCACAAGCCCGCGCTGCGTACGCGGCGCGACTTCTTGTTCAACGCAGCCTTCCACAAGGCCGCCAAGATGCCTGGGTGAGAGCATTGCTCCTCGCGTGCCTGCTGCTCGCCGCCTGTCATGAAGCTGGCAGCGGCGACAGCGGCGACGCCGGGCCGGAGGACGCGGCCCCTGCAGTACCGAAATCCTACGCAGCGGTGCGCGACATCCTGGCCCACTCCTGTACGTGGGAACGCTGCCACTCCGGTGTACCGATCGGCGGCAACCTCGATCTGACCCCGGGCATCGACTACGCGGGTTCGATGGTCGACGTTCCGTCCTGCGAGTACCCGCGGTACATGCGCGTGGCCCCGGGCGATCCCGAACACAGCTGGGTCATGATCAAGCTCACGGCGCAGGCCCGCCCGCCCGAGGACCCGCTCGGGAACTACATCCTCTTCGAACCCGAACCAGGCTGGGACGAAAGCAAGCGGATCTGTCGAGACCACGCCGACGATGGAACGCCGCTGTTCGGTCAGAAGATGCCGCTGACGGCGCCGAACATGTTACCGGACGAGCAGATCGCGTTGATCCGAAGGTGGATCGAAGACGGAGCGCCCCACTAGTCCCTGACGATCGACACGCCGCGCGGTCCTTCCACGACGATCCGCAGGCCAGGAAACTTCGGCAAGTACGCGAGCGGCGGCGGATCTCGGCGGCTGCCCTTGATGGTCCGCAGCACGACCTGGTTCTTCTCCATGTCGTAGTCTGCACGATAGGTCGCGTCACCGACGCTCACCTGCGCGGGGTACGCCTCGTCCAGCGGTCCGCGCGATTCGTACGGCAAGTCCGGGGCGATGAAGTCGCTCTCGGATAGCAGCGGCAAGTCGGCCGCACTCTCCAGGCCGAGCGTCTTCAATCGCGCGCGCAGCCAGTCCTCGAGGCTCGGGATCGGCTGCTCGCTGGCCACACCCGCCGGATGCCCGCGTGCAGCGAGCTTCGCGGCCAGCGCCGCGCGCACCAGGCGTGCGCGCGTGGTCGCCACCGCGTCGCGAAACAAGCTGCCGCGAAGCAGCAGCTCGATCACGGCGTCGTGTGCGAGCTCGCCGCTCGGGGTCTCCTCGCGCTCGGCGATCACACGCCCGGCGTAGACCCGCTCGAGCTTGGCCGTGACGCGCCCGCGCTCGAGGCGCACCCCGCCCACGCGCTCGCGGCCCAGCCCCGCGCGCGCGAGTACGTGCAGCGGGATCGGCATGGCGCAGGTGATCAGCGTGCGCGCCTCGCGCCCTTCGCCGAAGCCCAACACGTCCAGCGCGATCAAGGCCTCGATCTCGCGTAGGTTGTTGGCGGCGCTCTCGCGGGCCAGCGCGAGCTCGGGGCCGCCGTTGGCGAACACCAGCTCGCGGCCGCGGCGCCGCGCGATGTGCACGAGGCGCGGATCGGCGGCGATGCAGGCGCGGATCAGCGCGTCGCGATCGAACGCTCCCGCTTCTGCTTCGCGATCGGGCAGCTCGTGCATGCGGCGCAGGCGCCGGCGCGTGAGCCGCGCCTCGCGCACCACGAACTCGGAGGCTTGGTGCTGCGCGGGCCGCTCGGCGCGAAGCGCGGCTATTGCAGCGCTGGCGTCGCAACCTGCGGCGCGCAGATCCGCCTCGTGACCGATGTCGGTCGCCGCGCGCACGAACAACGGGCGGCCCACCGACAGCACCGACACCAGATCGATCATCGCATCCAGGCAATCCTGTTCGCGAGCTGCGAGCAGCAAGCGGCCGAACGCCGGATCGACCGGCAATGCGAACAGATCGCGCCCGGTGCTCACCATGCCACCACCGGCGTCGACTGCGCCCCAGGCCTGCAGCTCACTCCTGGCCTGCGCGAGCGCGGACGCGGGGGCTGCATCCAGCAGCGGCAGCGCCTCCAGCCGCTCGCCCCAGGCCGCCGCCGCGAGCAGCAGCGAGACGAGCGACTCGCGCTGGATCTCCGGAGGCGTGACCGTCTTCAGGCGCGCAGACGCGCTCCACAGCCGATAACACACGCCCGGCGCGGTGCGTCCGGCACGGCCTGCACGCTGCGCGGCGCTGTCATCGGCGATCGGCGTCAGCGCCAAAAATCCGCGCCCGTCGCGATAGTGCGTGCGACGGACCAGGCCGCTGTCGATCACCACGCCGATACCGTCGATGGTCAAGGCCGTCTCGGCGACGTTGGTCGCAAGCACGACCTTGCGCCTGGGCGTGCGCTCGAACGCGCGCCGCTGTTGCTCGAGCGTCAACCCACCGTGCAGCGGCACGACGCTGAGCTCGCCGCGCAGCAGCTCGGCGCACGCCTCGATCTCGGCCTTGCCCGGCAGGAACACCAGCACGTCGCCGGGATCGCCCGCCGCCGTCTGCACCGCCTGACGCACACGCTCGGCCAGATCGCGCGCATCCGGGAGCACGCCCGAGCCCGCGAGGTGGCGCACGTCGACTGGAAACGCGCGACCGCTCGCGGACAGGTGCGTACCGCCGACGTGTGTCGCCACTCGCTCAGCCTCGAGCGTCGCAGACATGACGACCAGCTGCGAGCGCCGCGCGCGCAGGGCCAGCGCCAGCAGCAGGTCGACCTCGAGGTTGCGTTCGTGGAACTCGTCGAGCACCAGTGTGTCTGCGCCCTCGAGCAGCGCCCGGTCGCGCAGCGCGAGGCCCGGTGTCGCGAACATGATGCGGGTGGCCGCGCTCGCCACGCGTTCGTCGCGCACCACGTAGCCGACCTCGGCCCCGAGCTCGCAACCCTCGCGCTGTGCGACGCGCGCGGCGAGGCTGCGGCAGGCGATGCGGCGCGGCTCGATCACGAGCACCCTGCCCGGACACCAGCGCGGCACTTCGCTGGACTTGCCGGACCCGGTGGGCGATGAGAGCACCACCGGGCCGCGTGTGATCGCCTGCGCAAACGCGTCGCGCAGGCCGTAGATGGGCAGCTCGTCTGACAAGACGCGCAGTCTACACCACGGGAGGCAGACCCAGCTCGACTCGACCCGTGAAGGCGAGTTGCTGCTTCTCAGGCAATGGATGGTAGCGCGCGCCCTGAATGTCGCGCAGCAAGCGCTCGATGCCGTTGCGGCGGAACAGCGACTTGCCACCGACCAGCTCGATCGCCTTGTTGACGGTCGCGAGCATGGCGTTGGTCGCGATGGTCTTGCGCACCAGCATGCGACTGGCGCGCTCGACCTCGGGCTGGAAGTCGTACTCGTTGACGAGCTCGACCATCTCGCGGAAGGCCATCTGCGCCGTCGTGAGACAGTTCTCGAGCTCGCCGAGGGCCTGCCAGGTGCTCCAGTCGGAGCGGCGGCGCAGGGCGTCTTCGCGCGCGAGCTCGGCCGCGCGTTCGGCGATGCCCATGTAGGGCGCCATGTAGATCGGCGGCGCGACGACGATCACCACGCTCCAGAACGGGTGCCACTGGCCGCGCGGGCGCGTCAGGCTCACCGACTGTTCCGGCACGAAGGCGTCCTTCAACTCCACGCTGTGAGAGCCCGTGCCGCGCATGCCGAGCGTGTTCCAGTCGTCGTGCACGGACACGCCGGGGCCGTTCAGCGGCAATGCGAAGTGAATCACCTGGGGCCCGCGCTCCGCATCTTCGATGGGCGCGCTGGTGACGATCAGGTCGCCGACCGGAGCACCGCTCGCGAAGCGCTTGATCGCGTTCACGTTGTAGCCGCCGGGCACGCGCTCGGCCTGGCCCACGCTGTCCAACCAGTCGCCGGCACCCGTGCTCACCAGCACCAACTCCGAGGCCGAGACCTTGCGGAGCAGCGCCTCCGCGGGTTGACCGTGACGGTGACGGTACACGTTGGTGGCCACCAGGTGCGTATGCATCGAGAGCGCAAGCGCAGTCGAACCACAATGCCGGGCCATTTCCCGCAGCATTCCGCAGATCTCCGCGTGGGAAGCGCCACCGCCGCCCAACTCGGTCGGGACGGCGGCGGACAGCACGGTATGCCGCTTCAGGTCGGCGTAGTTCTCGGTGACGAAGGTCCCTTCCAAGTCATGCGCCGCAGCCCGGTCCGCAAATGCCGGCCCGATCTCCCGCGCAAGCTCGATGAAATCACGATTTGCCATGGTCATTTCTCCCCTGGTGCCCGGCCTCGCGCCGGCCCGTCTTCCCTGATGTAGCGGGGCCCCCGGGGGCCTACAAGTTCGGAAATCGAACCGCCTCGAAGCGGCCGGTATGTGGAACACGACGGCAGTGTGTACCAACTCACACTCGCGGGACGAGAGCTCGAGCGGCTGCCCGAGGACCACACGGTGGTGATGTTCTGGTATCGGGACCAACCGGCCAAAGCGGTGAAGACACCTATTGCTAGTTCGCACTAGCGCCGCAGCCGAAAGCGGCGCGGCGTCGAGCCCGTCCAGCGCTTGAACGCTCGGTGAAACGAGCTGGCATCCGCGAAACCCATCGCGAACGCAGCTTCCTGGATGGTGCGCTGTTCCTCCGAGAGCAAGCGCTTGGCCAGGACGGCGGACGCTTGCGTCGCGATCGCGGTGAACGACTGCCCTTCGTCCGCGAGGCGGCGGTGGAGCGAGCGCAGGCTGACGCCCAGCCGGTCGGCGATGCTGGTCATCGAGACGCGATGCGGCGCGCGCTCCTGCATCAAGAGCTCGCGGATGCGCAGCGCGTAGGGCACGCAGGCGCGGATGCGCGACACGCGTTGTTCCGCCAGCGTGCGCAACGTGTTCTGGATGTCCGGATCTCGGTGCGGCGACGGAAGATCCAGCAGCGCGGAGTCGAACACGAGCCCGGTGAAGGGCTGATCGAAGCGCTCGGTCCCGTCGAACACACGCGTGTACTCGCCGCGATAGACCGGCGCGGAGTACTCGAAATTGGCTTGGCGGATTTCGACCTGAGCGCTGAAGTCGCGGAGCATGCGCAGGATGCCGAGCATGGCCATCTCGGCCGCCATGCGGCGCACGCGCAGAGACGCTCGCAAGTGGCTCTCGATGCGCAGCTGGGCCTCGTCTGCGTGTTCGACGAGCCGGATGTCGAGCTGATCGGTGAGTAGATCGCCGAACTGAAACAGCGTCGCGAACGCCTGACGCACGGTCGCGGCGTGCGCGAGCAGCTGTGGCAAGAGGTTGAAGGTATTCGCGGTGAGGGACTCGGCCCAGTGGATGCCGAACGCCGGATCCTCCGTGAGGTCGAAGGCGATCTCACAACAGCGGAGCAGCTCGCTGCGCAGCAGCCGGCCGTCGGCACTGTCGAGCAGCCCCGGCTCGAGGTTGGCTGCCTGCAGAAACTGCTCGGAGCCGACCCCGGCGCGCTCGACCGCGGACACCAATACCTGGAGGATTCGGCTCGAGACCGTGGCTTCCGGGACCGCGCGCGAGTCGGGACTGGCTGCTGCCATGCGCAGGTACTCTACAGCGCTTCGGCTCAGTTGACATACCCGAGAGTGCGCAGCCGCTTGAGCTCCACCGCGACATCGGGGGTCGCGCGGCTCGTATCGCCGCCTACAGCCGCACCTTTCGCAGTAGTTTCGAGCGGGTGCTGTTCGCGGGGGTCGCGCGCGAGATCATATTCCTGGGCGCGCGAGCCTTCGATGATGAGCCGTTCGTGACCCCAACGATAGGAGTGCATGGGCCCGCGGTAGAGCGTGCCGCCCAGGTGCACGACGCGCGTGCCCGGGATCGGCGCGCGCAGATCGACCGGGTGCGAGGTCGGAATCTCCAGCATCTTGCGGATGGTGGGTGCGATGTCCTCGAGCGCCGCCAAGTCGCTGCGCTTCGCGGGCGCGACGCCGGGGCCGATGAACACCAGCGGCACGTCGGTGACCTCGCCGTGGTGCGAGTGCCCGTGCTCGTACGCACTGTGATCCCACAGCTCCTCGCCGTGATCCGCGCTGAACACCACGATGCCGTGATCCAGGATGCCGCGGCTGTCCAGCACGTCGATCAGGCGCATGAGCTGTCGCTCTGCGTACGCCACCTCGCCGCCGTACGCCTTGCGCACCTCGGCCTGTTCCCTCGAACCGACGAACCAGTCCCCCGAACGCGTGTTGCGCGCCAGGTTGTAGTTGAGCTCGGGGTCGTGCGTGTGCCGGTAGGGCAGATGCGGCTCGTACACATGCACCCACGAGAGCCAACCGCTGTCCGGCGCGCGATCGATCCAGCGGATGGCGGCGTCGACCACGTCTCGCGCATCCGCGCCGTTCGAGTTGCTGCCTGGAAAGCCGGCGACGGCCAGCGGAACGTTGACGGTATTGCTCAGCCGCCAGTGATCGAACATGCGACTAAACGGCATGAGCGCGAGCATGTCATTGGCCACGAATGCGGCCGTGACGTAACCGCGCGCCTGGAGCTCGGCCGGCAGCATGGGCAATCGTTCGTCCCAGGAGCGCAGTGCCAGCTGCTTCTCGTTCGTGCGGCCCGCACCGTGCGTCGGGGCGTCCACGCCCGACCACAGGCTCACCACCGAAGGCAAGGTCCAGGATGACCTGCGCGTGTAGCATTTCTCGACACGCGCAGGCTGCCGCCGATGGCTGCTGGGATGGATTCAGCTCACTCGGGTCCGAGCACCACCATGTTCGAAATCCGCAGGCTGGCCCCGCTGCTGCTCGTGATCTTCACGGTCTTCACGCCCTCGCCGACGGTGAAGATCAGCTTCTTGTGCGGCGGCGTGGGTCGCGGGTGTGCGGGATCGGGCTCAGCCGTGAAGCCGGGCACGGTCTCGGTCGAGGTGCTCGGTGGACCGCTCACCTTCGTGAGCTCGGTCGTGACGGTCGTGGGTGAAGTGGAGGTGTTGTAGACCCAGTAGCCGACCAGCGTGCCGCCCTTGGCGTTGTGGAAATCGAAGCGCGCCGAAGTGGCTGCCGTACCTGATCCGATCGTCATGTGCCTGGGCTCCTCGCTGCTCGCGGGGAGGCGCGGATCGGCTGCTCCGGCGCGGGCGAAGAAGTTGCTGTCGGCCGGCCAGTCGATCACGCCCCACGGATATGCGCCGAACGCTTGCTGATAGCCCTGCGCGTTGAGCGGCAGGTACGCGAAGTCGACGTTGACCGTGACGCGAGGGATCGGACCCAGCGCGGCGGTCTGCGCGAGCCAGCGCGCGCTCGGCTTGAGCGCGAACTCCATGTCATCGGTCCACGGCGCACCCGCGGGCAGCTCGTCGCGGCGCGGGCCCTCGAGCCAGTTGCGCTCGAGGCTGAATGCGCCCTGACAGTCGTCGGGCAGCATGCCAAAGTCGCCCGGGTTGAGGCCGGACGGCAGGTAGTTGAACCAGCAGTGGTCGGGCTTGTTCGTGGCGAGCTGCGAGCGCTGCACCAGCAGCCATCCGCTGCGGTTGGCCCCCTGCAAGCACGGGCTCTGCGCACACTCGAGGCCGGTGATGCGGCGCATCTTCTGCTGAAGGTCGGCGAGCGAAGTCGCGGCGAACTCGTCCGCCGATCCATTCACGATGCGCATGCGCTCGGTCGGGATGACGCGAGTGCGCACCCAGGCCCGCGTGTCGCCGGTGTACACGGGCACACCCGCGAACTTGAAGCGCGTGTAGTCGGCAAAACCGGTCAGCCACGCGGCGCTGACGCGGGCGTCGTACCCCGGACCCATCACCGCCATCGCCGCACCCTGACTGTGGCCCCACACGGCGATCCCGCGGCTGCAGTCGACGTCGTTTCGGCCGGAATCGCAGGCCATGTGCAAGAGACTCCGCGCGCGGTTGGCGTCGTAGACGCACGCGGCCTTGTTGCCGAGCTGCCAAGGCGCAAGGTTGACGCGGCTGTCGTACTGGACCTGCAGCGCCGTGTAGCCCTCGCGGGCCATGGCCTTGACCACGGCTTCGCCGCCGGGATCGGGCGGGTAGTACAGCGGATCGAGCGTACCGATGAAGTAGAGGAAGAGCGGGCGCTTACCCCCGTCCTTCGGCCTCCAGCCGACCGTAACGTACGGCGTATTGCACTCGGCGTTGCCGTTCTTGCTGCCGTCGTACGACGGTGGCTGATCCACCGGCACGATCTCCTGCGCAGCGGCCGGCGACACCGAAGTGACGCCGGCCCATGCAAAGAACGCCGCTAGTAGCTGCTGTCCAAGACGTACCCGTCCACCACGCGCATGTCGTCGCATCGTCTGCCTCCCTGTTCGGATTGGCAGAGTCGCGAGACGGCCGCGCGTTGCAGCGTGTCAGTGCTTGGCCTTCTTCGCCTTGCCCTCCGCCTTTTCCTTCGTCTTGTCGGCGGCGGCGGTGGCGGTCGAGGTCTCGGCGACGTTGATCTTGATCGTGTTCTGCAGCTTGGGCCCGTACGAGCGGTGGATGCCGTCGGCGAACTGGAGCTGCAGCGTGTGGTCGCCCGGGCTGAGCATCAACTTGGCCTCGGTCTGCCCCTGGCCGTAGTGGATGTGCTGCTCGTCCTTCGCCACGACCTTGCCCTCCGGGTCCGGCTCGGCATCGACGATGATGTGGTGGTGGCCGCTGCCGGCCTCGACGGCGCCCGCGGGCTTCACGGTGATGCCCTCGGCACCCATCTTCACGTTCACGGCGATCTTCCCGTCCTCGAGCGGGCCTTGCACCTTCGCGCCATCCGCGGGCTCCGTGAACATCACCTTGGCGCCCTCGGGGATCGCGGGCAACGCGATCACGGGCGGCGGCGTGGGCTCGGCGGCGGGAGCAGCAGGCGCCGGCGCGGGTGCGGCAGGCTCAGCCGGCGGTTCGGCGGGCTTCTGACCGCAGGCAACCAACACGACTACAGCCGAGCAAATCTGAATCAGCCTAGTGTTCATGTCCGGGATCCCTTCGGCGCTGAAAGATGGAGTTTACAGCGCGAGACGTAACCGCGAAACGCGATGCGAGTCGAGATGGTTTCGACGCCGCTACATAGACCACGTTTGCAGTCTGCCCAACAAAACCACCGGAGGGGACTCGCGCGGCCTTCGGTGCCGGTCGGAGGCGCGGCCGGCGAATACGGAGTTCAGCACAAATGCGTTACAAGGCGACTCAGCTTTTGGAGACTATCGACCATGATGAAAACCGGACTGTGTGCCTGGGTTCTCGCACTGGCGCTCTTCGCCCCGCTCACGGCGCAGGCGGATGCGAAGCCGATCAACCTCTCGCTCTTCACCCCGGTGCAGATCTTCCCGGCGGACACCTCCATCCACGGCTTCCGCTTCAGCCTCCTGTACGGCGTGAACCGCGAGATGCACGGCTTCGACTTGGGCCTCGTCAACCGAGCCACGGGCAGCGTGCTCGGTCTTCAGTGGGGCATCGTCAACTGGGGCGAAGCCTCGCTCGAAGGCGTCCAGCTCGGCGTCGTGAACTACCTCGGAGCCGAAGGCGCCGGAGGTCAAGTCGGTGGCGTGAACATCGCCAAGGGACACACGGGCCTTCAGTGGGGCTTCGTGAACTACGCACCGCGAGCGAGCGGAGTACAGTTCGGCGTCGTCAACATCACGGACAACCTGAACGGCTTGCAGATCGGCCTGGTCAACATAGCCAAGAACGGCTTTCTACCCGTGTTCGTGATCTTCAACTTCCACTTCGAGTAAGGCCTGCCGCTGATGGCTGCAGGCGCCTCGCACGGCCTCACCGGGCGGTGGATCGTGACGCGTTCGGCCGCGGAAGTGACCGATCCGGACACTCGCCTGGCACTGATTGAGTGCAAAGATGGTCCAATCCCAGCTTGGGGGTGGACCGGCGGGCCGGAAGTCGTCTACTTCGCGGGGGTACGTGTAGGAGGCCGGGTGGTGACGCAGCGAAATCTGAAATTCTTGGTCTGTGCCGGCGCGGGCGTGCTTGCGCTTGCCGCTTGTGGCGGTGACGACTCGGGTTCCAACCCGTCGACCATGGCTGGCTCAGGAGCCGCCGCTGGGTCGACGCCCGCACCTGCGGGCAGCGGCGCGAGCGGATCGCCTGCCGCTGGCAGGGGCCCAGCTGGAAGCAGTGCCGCGGGCAGCA
>DATEOF010000079.1:0-4048 GCA_035274465.1 Polyangiales bacterium | reverse complement strand
CCACCGCACGCGCCAAGTGCCAGGCCGATCAGGAGCACACTGCTGCAGCGAAATGCTTGAATCGAAAACGTTTTCACGAATCTGCCTCCATCGTGAGCAGCGCGCTGGGTATGATCGGCGCACGCCTTTGTCTACAACCCTCAGTGGTAACGAAGGTCCCATTCGGGTGTAAGCTTTCTGGCCACTTCCTGTGTTGTGTGTCCCGGGGCGAACATTCGAGACCACGTTTGTGCACCCTCCTCGGACATACCGGCGGGGAATCCTCGAACTTGCCCCGCGGCGCCAAGCTGCTATACCCCGCGCCATGCGTTCGAATCCGCGCGCCTGCACGACTACCGGCACCCGCTCCGGCGGGGTCTGGTTCGTCCGCGCGACATCGTCCGCTAGTTGAATTGTTTCAACATACGAACCGGAAGCCCTGCCCAACGCGGACGGGGCCTCACCGCGCGTGGCGTGCTCCGTCGACTAACACCCGATCGGAGACACGACCATGAACGCCCCCATCGATCCTCTACTCTCGGCCCAACGCGAGACGCTGGCGCACGTGCTGGCGCGTGCCGTGAGCGAGCTGTGTCCAGGCACGCAGCTCGGACCGTTAGCTTTCACGGACGACGGCTTCCACCACGACTTCGCGCTGCCGCGCGCGCTGAGCTCCGCGGAGTTCCCCGAGCTCGAGCTGCGCATGCGCGAGTTGCTGGCGGCGTCCGCGCTCGGGGAGTATTGCGAGCTCGCGGCGGCCGAGGCCCTCTCGCAGCTCGCCGCGGCCGGACAGCCGTATCAACGCGATCAAGCGTCCGAGCGGGGGCCCAAGATCGGCTTGTTGCGCTCCGGACCGGTGCTCTCGCTTGCAGCGGCGGCGCCGCAGGCACCTGCACCAGACGGCTTCGAGCTGCGCAGCCTGGCGGGTGCGTACTGGCGCGGTGACGAGCGGCAGCCGATGCTGACGCGCGTCTACGTCTGGGCGTTCGGCTCGCGCGCAGAGCTCGAAGCGCGTCACGCGGAGCAAGCGGCGGCCGGCATGCGCGAGCACAAGAAACTCGGCCGCGAGCTCGAGCTGTTCGCGTTCGACGACGAGATCGGCCCCGGGTTGCCGCTGTGGCTCCCGAACGGCACGGTGATCCGCGACGAGCTCGAGGGGCTGATGCGCGAGCTCGAGTTCGCGGCCGGCTTCGAGCGCGTGGCGACGCCGCACGTCGCGCGCCGCGAGCTGTACTACCGCACGGGGCACTTGCCCTACTACGCGGACGGCATGTTCCCGTTCATGCAGCACGAAGACGAGGTCTTCGCGCTCAAGCCGATGAACTGCCCGCACCACCACAAGGTGTTCGCGGCCCGGCGCCGCAGCCACCGCGAGCTGCCGTTCCGCATCAGCGAATACGGCCACGTGTACCGCTACGAAGACTCCGGCGCGGTCTCGGGCATCTTGCGCACGCGCTGCATGTGCATGAACGACGCGCACATCTACTGCACGCCGGAACAGGTCGTGCCCGAGCTGCTCGCGGTGCTCGAGATGCACAAGCAGGTGTACGCATTGCTCGGGCTGACGGAGTTTCGCATTCGGCTATCGACGCACGGCGATCCCGCGAAGGGCAAGTTCGTCGACGATCCCGCGGGCTGGGAGCGCTCGGAGGCGATCCTGCGCGACGTGCTCGAGCGGAGCAGCCTTGCGTACTTCGAGGGGCCGGGAGAAGCAGCATTCTATGGGCCGAAGATCGACTTCCAGTTCCGCATGGTCACGGGGCGCGAGGAGACGGCGAGCACGCTGCAGCTCGACTTCGCGATGGCCGAGCGCTTGGATTTGGCGTACGTGAGCGCGGACGGCAGCTTACAGCGGCCGTTGATCTTGCATCGCGCGCCGCTCGGTACGCACGAGCGGTTCGTGGCGTTGTTGATCGAGCGCTTCGGTGGCGCGTTCCCGACGTGGCTCGCGCCGGTGCAGGCGCGGATCCTGCCGGTCGGCGAGGCGTACGATGACTACGCGCGAGAGGTGCAGCGCGTGCTGCGAGCGCAGCGCGTGCGGGCGGACGTCGATCTGTCGGGGCCGACGCTGGGCAAACGCATCCGGCAGGCTGCGGTGCAGAAGGTGCCGAACGTGCTGGTGGTGGGCGAGCGCGAGCAGGCGGAGAGAGCGGTCTCCGTTCGGCGGCGCGGGGCGAAGGGCAGCGAGACGCTGAGTCTCGCGGAGTTTCAGGAGCGTATTGGACGTGCGATCAGCTCGCGGGCGCTGGGGGAGTGACGTGCGATTGCTGGTTCGAGTTCCAGTTCATGTTTCCAGTTCCTAGTTCTTCCGAAGGCCCAACCGAACTAGCAACTGGGAACAGGGACGCGAACACGGAAGGAAAACCGCACCCGAGTGGCCCCAACTCTATAGCTCCGCGGCGAACCCCGGCAGCTGAAGCCTCGCCGAATTGCCGGTCTCGATCGTCACGTCGACCGGCGGCGGCGGAGCCAACATGTCCTTCGAGCCGGCGGAGAGCCGCAGCTTCAGCTTGTGGCCCGCGACGAAACGATGGTGCTGCGGCCGGACCACGATCCGATAGTCGATCATCTCTCCGGCGGGCACCGGCTCCGGCTTCTCGTGCGACGCGCGATGGCTCGCCTTCAGGTAGCCATCGTTCACGAACGTCTCCTTGTTCGCGGCGTCGACGTCGATCACCTCCACGTAGAAGTTCGCGTCCGCCGCGCTCAGCTTCGCGCGGAACTCGAGCACCGCGCGCCCCAACAACACGGCGTCCTTCGCCAGCGCGGCGGTGGTGAAGGTCAGCGCCGCGCCGCTCGCCGTCGGTTCACCCGGCTCGTGGAACACCATCGCCTCCGACGCGCTCGCGCTCATCGCCAGCGTCTCGTCCGAGCCGAGCTCGTAGGTGACCGCCGCGGGCCCCTCCGGCAACCACGCCGAGAGCTCGCGCCAGCCGCGGCTGCCACCCTTTGGATTCTCGAAGCTCACGAAGGTCGGCTTCGCCGGCACCGGCACATCCGGTAGCTCCATGACCCAGCGATCGAACCACGCCAGGAGGATGCCACCGGGCAACGGATCCTCGACGCACGCGAGATCGCAGGTGCCCATGTCCACCGGCGGCAAGTGCGGCCACGGGCCGTAGATCGCCCAGGTGCGCTCGAGCGCGCCTTCGATGTCAGCCATGGTTCCCGACCGAAAGTAGCCGTCCAACCAACCGCCGACCGTCAGCACCGGAACCTGATATCCGCGTGACGCCCGACGAGCGTGCGGTCTCGCCAGAACGCGTCGTAGGTCGGGTGCATCGTGCCGACTGCGTACTCGGCCTTGGCGTTGATCTTGCCCTGGCTCAGCAGCTCGCCGATCGGCGGCCAGTTGTTGATCGTGCCGTCCGGCACGGCTTCGATCCCGCCGGGGTAGATCACGTCGTCGTACAGGTTCGCCGGAGGCTGCATCGGTGCGATCGCCTTCAGGTGCGGCGCGCGTTCGACCGCCGCGCCGTAGCTCGTCTGGCCGCCGTAGCTCTCGCCCAGCTGTCCGATGCGCCCATCCGAAAATTCCTGGACGGCGAGCCACTCGACCAGGTCGTGCGCGTCGCGACCGTCCTGGCGCGCGAACGCGTTCTGCCACGTACCACCGGAGTCACCCACGCCGCGCAGCGTGCAGACGAGCGCGTTGTAGCCACGCCGCGCGAAGTACGCAGCCTCCGTGTCGTACATGCTCGCGCTCAACGCGTACGGAGTGAACTCGACGACCAGGCCCGGAAGGTTGCCTGCCACTGCGGCGCCGTTCATCGCCGGCCGACTCAGCGTGCAGCCGAGCTCGATGCCGTCGCGCATCGGCACCTTCACCTTCGAAGTGACGACCGTGTACTTCTCCGGTCGCGTGTACGACCACCAGGCTTGCGTCGCGGCCGATCGATCCGTGACCTGAATGCTGGTGGGCATGCTCGGCGCACTCATGCCTGCAGCCGGCGGCGGCGCATTCATGCCTGCAGGCGACGGCGGCGCGCTCATCCCTGCAGACGCGCCACCTGCACCTGACGCGGTAGCGGCCGGCTTGCCCGCTGAGGCAGCGCCTGCGCCGCTCGCG
>DATEOF010000078.1:0-21636 GCA_035274465.1 Polyangiales bacterium | reverse complement strand
CGGCCACCGCCGCCACCGCCGCCGCCGCCGCGATTCTGGCGCTCTTCAGCCTCGTTCACGCGCAGCGAACGGCCTTCCAGGGACGACCCATCCAGCGTTGCGATCGCCTTCTGAGCCTCCTCCGCCGTGCTCATGGTCACGAAGCCGAAGCCACGCGACTGACCGCTGTCGCGGTCCTGCACGATGTGCACGTCCGTAACCTCGCCGCAGGCCGAGAAGGCTTCGCGAACTACATCCGCGGTGGCCTGGAACGACAGATTACCAACGTAGAGACGATTACCCATGATTCACTCGATTCTGTTGTTGGCTCCGGGAGCACTAGTCACCATCCGAAGAGCCAACACAGGCCGGAGGGCAGTGGCGCGCCATGAAGCGCGCTCCGTGAAGCTGCGCAAGGTAGCAACCTTGGGCCAAACCGCAAGCCGGCCGCTTTCGCGAGCAGATTCGCCTCAGGCCCGGGGTTGAATCGCCGGCCGGCCTGGGCGTTCTTTCGAGTGGGTATGGACCACTCGATCAAGACGCGGTTGCTGCGGGCGCTGCAAGGCGTGCGTTCGTTGCACTGGAAGTGGACGCTGCTGGCAGCGGCGCTCGTCGCCGTGCTGTCGTGGCTGCTCCTCCTGCCGGCGCCCCGTGGCGACGACGACGGGCTCCCCGACGGGTCCCAGCCTACGGCAGACGCCCAGAAGCCTGCCTCGCCGTCCGTAGCCGCGAGCCCCGCGCAGCCCACGGCGGCCGAGCCGGCCCCACACGCCGATCTGCTCCCCGGCCTTTCGGCAGAGAACTCGGGTGACCGGATCGAAGCTTTGCGGTCGATCGAAGCGGCCGGCGCGCTCTCGACCTTGCCCAGCTTGCTGCAATTCGACCTCGCGGCAGATCCCGAGGTGGCGCCGACGCTGATCGCGACCGTGACCAAGCTTTCGGCGCACGCCGACTCCGCGCAGCGATCGGCCGTCGCCCAGCGCCTCGCGGGGTGGCTGCAGAGCGAGCAGGCGCGGGACGCCCGCGATGCTCGCGGCAACATCGCGTCGCTGGTGAAGGCGCTGGGTGCGATCGACAGTCCCGAGGCGACGCGCGCCCTCTCCGAGGCGCTGGATGCGCAGCAGCTACCGCTGCACGTCGAGACGGTCGCCGTCCAGGGCCTCTCGCACAGCGGCGACGCCGAGCGCGCGCGGCCTGCCGTGGAGCGATTCCGCATGCGCCTGCAGCAAGCGCCCGCCGCCGATGGCTTCGAGCGCGAGCTGCAGCAGGAAGCCATGACGGCCGCCGATCGGGCGCTCGCTCACTGGTCCGGAAGGCTCGCGCCTGATGGGCGCGACCCTTCCGATAACCATCGGTCGCCGGCGCTGCGCGGCGGCTCCGGTTGATCGTCGAACGCGAGGGCAAAAGACCATGTCTACACGTCTCTCATGCTGGGCGGCCTGCGCGCTGCTCTGGACCGCGTGCGTCCAATCTCCGGACACCGAGCCGGGCCTCGCAGGCGCCGCGCTCGGCACCGGCGAGTCCTGCGATCCCGAGACGGCTCGCGGGGTCGCCAGCCGAGTCGAGCGCGCGCTGCTCGACACGATCGCGTTCACCGAAGGCACGCGCGGTCACGGCAAGGACGGCTACAACGTGACCTTCAACTACCGCTACTTCGACAGCTGCGCCGAGCATCCGAACCTGAAGATCTGCGTCGGCAAGCTGTGCTCCACCGCGGCCGGTCGCTATCAGTTCCTGTACCGCACCTACGTCGGCTTGAAGTTGCCGAACTTCTGGCCCGAGCAGCAAGAGCTGGGCGCGCTCGAGCTGATCAGCCGGCGCGGCGTGGAGTTGCCGCAGCAGCCGATGACGGCGACCGAGTTCGCCAACGCGCTCGACAAGCTCTCGTACGAGTGGTCCTCGCTGCCTCCGGGCCGCTACGGCACGCCGCGGCGCACGCTGGGCGAGATCCGCGAGGAGTACTGCCGCCTGGCAGGCTGCGGAGCGAAACCAAACCAGTTGCTGGCGATCGAACGCGACGGTCTGCTCTACCGCTACACCGCCATCGACCAGCCGGGCGTGCCGATCAGCTCGGGTTGGGAGGGCGCGATCAGCATGGGCGCCGGCGCGGACTACGACGAGGACGGCCAGCGCGACTTCGTCTCGATGGACTACGAGTACGGCCTCGAGCTGTACGTCGGCGATGGCGAGGGCGACTTCTGGTACCAACCGCTCGAGCTGCCCGGCTCACCCTTCTTCGCGATCGGTGCCGGCGCGGACTACGACGAGGACGGCCATGCCGACTTCGTCGCGGTCGGCGAAGACGATCGGCTGGTGCTGGCGCGCGGCGACGGCCGCGGTCAGTTCGAGGCCGAGCCGCTCGGCACATGGGCCGGTGACGCTGCAGCCATCGGCGGCGGCGCGGACTACGACGGCGACCAGCACGCAGACTTCGTCCAGGTGCGCGACGACGGCAGCAGCTGGATCTACCTCGGCGACGGCAGCGGTGGCTTCGGCGCGGCCGAGCCACTCTGGCTCGACAGCGAGCCGCTACGGCTGATCGCCGGCGGCGCGGACTACTCGGGCGATGGCCAGCCCGATCTTCTCGCGATCACCGACAGCGGCGAAGCCCGCATCTACGTCGCGCTGGGCGGACTCGAGTTCGAGCCGCGCTCGCTCGGCGAGGGTTGGGATCGCGTGCGTTTCGTCGACTGATAACACGAGATCGCCTCGGCAAAAAAGTCCGTGACCAGGGCCAGCGTGTTACGAACGCTCGCTGCGACGTTTTGTCGCGCAAAGAACTGAATGCTCGCATGGGTTGCGATCGACTACGAAGTAATGGAATCACGACCGGGGTCCCGCGTGTTCAGTCTCCACTCGGGTCGTGACCCAGGCAGGAGGCCGCAGATGCGAGACTCGACTCAGGCATCCGTTTGCAGCACCGTGGCTGCGTATTTCGACGTCGATCCGACCCACGTGAAGCCCGAACAGTGGCTACGCAGCGACTGGGGACTCGACACAATCGAGCTGAGCGTGCTGGCGATGCGCATCGAACAGGTCGAAGGCGTAGCAATTCGCAGCCAAGACTTGGCGTCAGTCCAAACCGTGGGCCAGTTGATCACGCTGGTGCGTGCACTGCACCGTCGCGCCGAGCTCGAACAGGGCCTGTAAGACGCGCGGCTCCTGCTGCCTACACGAACTTACGCCGCCGTCAGCTGCGCGCATCACAGACGATGCGCAGCACCTGGCTAGAACGACGAGCCGGGCTGCTTGAGGAACGCAACCTCTTCGGGGGTCGACTCGCGACCGACCGCCGCGTTTCGATGCGGGAAGCGCCCGAAGCGCACGATGACGTCGCGATGACGCCGGGCGAAGTCGACGTTGCCGGAGATCGCATCGAACGCGCGGCCTTGCACCTGATCGCGCTGCGCCGAGAACAGCTCGAGCGCGCGATCCTGCATGGCGAGCTGCTCGCTGTGCATGTACGGCATGTAGAAGAACACGCGCTCATGGCCGTGGAGCATGCGATCCATGCCACGCTCGACGCCCTCAGCTGCGGCAGCCAGCGCGCGCTCGTCGCCGGCGAACGCCTGCGCGCTGCCACGAAACATATTGCGTGAGAACTGATCCAGCACGATGACATACGCCAGGCGGCTGTGCGGTCCGCGCAGCCAGGCCTCGCGATCGCCGGCCATGATCGCTTGCCAGGTGGCCTCGAACTTGGCGTGGATCTCCTGATCCAGCGCGGCGTCCTTGCGCCACCAACGTTGAGCGACCCCCTGCTCGGCCAATCCGTCGCCGTCGAGATCCCCCAGCCAAAACCACAGCACATCCTCAGGCGCCACGGTTACGGTCACGCTCACCACCGCACTTCCTGCGCGGTTGCCCCCGCGCGCGACACACCGAACCCTGCTCTTGGCACCTTTCCCGCCCCTCGGCAATGCGCGGCCAGTGAAACCCGTCGCCATCCGCGTGTACGGCGTCACTGAAATAGATGCCCCCCGCTACGTGTTGCTTAGCCCGCGGCCGGCATGCTAACGCCCGCCACGGCTTTGGGACCGGAGACCGAGGAGCCATGTACAGCGACGTCCGTGCGATCAACGAGCTGGTAGAGCGCGAGAGCGCGTTTATCGACAATATCGTGGCCGAAGTCGGGCGGGTCATCGTCGGCCAAGACCACATGGTCGAGCGCCTGCTGATCGGCCTGCTCACCGGCGGCCACGTGCTCCTGGAAGGTGTCCCCGGTTTGGCGAAGACGCTCACGGTGCGCACGCTCTGTGATACCGTCTCGGCCAAGTTCCAGCGCATCCAGTTCACGCCCGACCTGCTCCCCGCCGATCTGGTCGGCACGGTGATTTACAACCAGCAGAGCGGCCGTTTCACCGCCAAGCGCGGACCGATCTTCGCGAACCTGATCCTCGCAGACGAGATCAACCGCGCGCCTGCCAAGGTGCAGAGCGCGCTGCTCGAAGCCATGCAAGAGCGCCAGGTGACGATCGGCGACGAGACCTTCCCGCTCGACAAGCCGTTCATGGTCATGGCGACGCAGAACCCGATCGAGCAGGAAGGCACCTACCCGCTGCCCGAAGCGCAGATCGATCGCTTCATGCTGCACGTCCAGGTCGGTTACCCGTCCCGCGACGAGGAGCGCAAGATCATGGAGCGCATGGCCCAGCACACCCTGCGCGATGGCGAGGAAGACAACCCCGCGGCGCAGCTGAAGGCCAAGCGGGTGGTCACGCCCTCCGAGATCTTGCAGGCGCGCAAGATCATCAGCCAGGTCTACGTGGACGAGAAGATCAAGGACTACGTCGTGGACGTGGTGCTCGCCACGCGCGATCCCAAGCGCGCCGGCCTGAAAGATCTGACCGAGATGATCGCGCACGGCGCCTCGCCGCGCGCCTCGATCGCGCTGAACGTGGCTGCGCGCGCGCACGCCTTCATGCGCCACCGCGGCTTCGTGACCCCCGAGGACGTCAAGGCGGTCGGCGCGGACGTGCTCCGGCATCGCCTGATCCGCAGCTACGAGGCCGAGGCCGAAGAGATCTCGAGCGATCAGATCGTGCGTCGCATCTTCGAAGCCGTCGAAGTGCCCTGAGTCGGGGCGAGTCCCATGATCACGCGCGAGATCGTCAAGAAGCTGCGGAAGATCGAGATCCACACCGCGCGCCTGGCCAACGACCAACTCGCGGGCAGCTACCACTCCGTGTTCAAGGGTCGCGGCATGGCCTTCAGCGAGGTGCGCCAGTATCAGCCCGGCGACGACGTTCGCTTCATCGACTGGAACGTCAGCGCGCGCATGAATGACACCTACGTCAAGGTGTTCACCGAAGAGCGCGAGATGACCGTCATGCTGCTGGTCGACCTCTCGGCCAGCGAGCTGTTCGGCTCGGTCGCGCAGTCCAAGCAGGAGACGGCAGCCGAGGTCGCGGCGCTGCTGGCGTTCAGCGCGATCAAGAACAACGACCGCGTCGGGCTGATCTTGTTCACCGATCATGTCGAGCGCTTCGTCCCGCCCAAGAAGGGCAAGGGCCACGTGATGCGCGTGGTCACCGAGATCTTGAGCGCCAAGCCGAGCGCCAAGGGCACCGACGTCCGCGCCGCGCTGGAGCTGCTGGGTCACGTACAAAAGCGCAAGTGCGTGGCGTTTCTGATCTCCGACTTCATCGCCACCGGCTACGAGCACGCGCTGCGCCTGGCGTCGAAGCGCCACGACCTGATCCCGCTGCAGATCACCGATCCGCGCGAAGAACATCTGCCGGACGTCGGCCTCTTGCTGGCCCAGGATCTGGAGAGCGGCGAGCTCGTCGAGGTCGACACCAGCAGCAAGAAGGTCCGCGAGGCCTACGCGCTGCGCGTCGCGCGCAACCGCAGCGAGCGCGAGCAGCTGTTTCGCAAGCTCGACCTGGATCACCTGACCATCTACACGCACAAGCCGTACGTGCGGCCGATCGCGGAGCTCTTCCGGTTGCGACAGCGGCGGGAGCGCCACGGATGAAGTGCAGCCAACGGCTCGCGATCGCGATCGCGCTCGGGGTCTGTGCCCCGCTCACGGCATTTGCCAAGCCCCCTACCCCACAGGCCTTGCCGCCAGCGCCCCAGCCCGACGCCGCAGGCGCAGCGGCTCCAGCCGCCGAAGCTCCCGCGCCGGCCGCGCCCACGTTGCCCGAAGGTCACGAGCCGAAGCTGCAGGTCAAGGTGGATCCGCAAGCGGGCGTGCGCACCGGCGAGGTCGTGCACCTGACGATCAGCGCCGATGCCACCGTCGGCGACGACGTGACGATCGCGGACCAGAGCTTCGCGCCCTTCGAGGTGCACCAGAAGCGCCTGAAGGTCGAGCCGCCGCAGGGCGATCGACAGCGCTTCGTGTTCGATCTCGAGCTGCTCGCGTTCGAGCCGGGTGACAAGCCCATCCCGCCGATCGCGCTGCGCGTCGTGACCAAGGACAACTTCGTCGGCTCGGTCAAGACGCAAGAGATCCCGTACAAGGTGAGGTCGTTGTTGGGCAACGAGCCCAACGCCCAGCCGAAGCTCGAGACCAAACCGGTGCCGGTGCTCGAGGACAACTGGATCCCGATCTACATCGCCGCGGCCCTGCTCGCCGCCGGGCTGATCGCCTTGCTGACGGTCTACGTGTCGCGCTACCTGCGCGCGCGCAAGGCCCGCGCCGTGCCGCCGCCTCCGCCGAGACCACCCTGGGAGATCGCCGTCGAAGAGCTGGCCGCGCTGCGCCGCAAGAAGCAGAGCATGATCGAAGCCGGCCAGGGTACGCAGTTCGTCGAGCAGCTCAGCCACGTGATCCGCGCCTACCTCGGTGGGCGTTTTCATTTCGACGGCCTCGAGACCACCACCGACGAGATGCTCGCGCAGCTCAAGCTGCACCAGGCCGGCCTGGGCTTCACGCAAGAGGTCGGCATGTTCCTCGGGCGCTGCGATTTGGTGAAGTTCGCCAAGGTCGAGCCCGATGCGGACGAGGTGGACCTGCTGTTTGCGAAGGCCCAGGACCTGGTGCAATTCTCGGGGCCCGATGAGGCGCGCGGCCTGACCTCGCCGCCGCCGGCAGGTGAGATCGCGCCTGCGCCGGCAGCCGCGGTGCCGACCACGCCCGTGCCACGCAAGAGCACGCCCGCCGATCGAGGACCGAGCGCATGATCCGTCTGCCCAAAGTACTCCGGCCGGTGATCGCCACGCTGCTGCTGGCTGCGGCCGCCGCAGCCACGGTCGCGATCTTGATCGAAGACTTCTACGAGGTGCCGCTGACGGCGCGCAACTTCCGCTTCGAGCGGCCGCTGGCGGCCAGCTTGTTGGCGGCGGGCCTTCTGGTCCTGATCGCGCGCGGCTACATGCGCAGGCGCCGCTCCCCGCGCCTGTCCGTGTCGCGCGGCGTGGATCTGAAGGCGCTACCCGAAGGGCCGCGCGTCTGGCTCGAGCCGGTGTTGGTCTCGGCGCGCGTCGTGACCGTGCTGCTGATGGCGCTGTCGCTGATGGGACCGCAGAGCATCCACGCGCGCGACGCGACCGAGGTCCAGGGCATCGACATCATCCTGACCGTGGACCTGTCGCTGTCGATGCAGGCCGCCGACATCCGGCCCAACCGCTTCGTGGCAGCGCAACAAGTCGTCGACGAGTTCATCCAGCGCCGGCCGAACGACCGCATCGGCGCGGTGATCTTCGGGCGCGACGCGCACACGCTCTTGCCGCTCACCACCGATCACGAGGCGCTGCGCAGCATGTTCTCGGAGCTCGAGCTGGGCGTGATCGAGGGCCGCGGCACGGCCATCGGCAACGCCATCGGCACCGCGCTCAACCGCCTGCGCAAGTCCGACGCCAAGAGCAAGGTCGTGATCCTGTTGACCGACGGCGACTCGAACAGCGGCAACGTCTCGCCGCTGCAAGCGGCCGAGTTCGCCAAGGCGCTCAAGGTCAAGGTCTACACCGTGCTCATGGGCCGCACCGACGATGCGCCCGTGCAGTCCGGCCTGGACCTGTTTGGCCGGCCGCTGTTCGATCGCGGCAACTTCCCGGTGAATCCGGAGCTGCTCAAGAAGGTGGCGGCGCAGACCGGCGGCGAGAACTTCGTGGTGGCCAACCGCGAGGCGCTCGAGAAGAGCTTCCACACCATCCTCGACCGGCTGGAGCGCTCCCAGATCAAGGACCAGGGCAAGGTATACGGCGAGTTGTTCCCCGCGTTCCTGGCCCCCGCGCTGGCGCTGCTCTTCCTCGAGCTGCTGCTGGCGGCGCTCGTGCAGAAGAGGTGGCCATGACCTGGCATGCCCCGTGGATCCTGTGGTTGCTGGTGCTGGTGCCGCTGATCGGCGTGGCGCTGCTGGTCGGCTACCGCCTGCGTATGCGCGCGGCCGAGCGCTTCGGCGCCGACGCCTCACGCAAGCGATTGTTGCAGGGCCGCAGCTCAGGGCTGCGAGCCGCGCGCGCGGTGTTGGTGCTGCTCGGCATCGCCTGCGCGATCGTCGCGCTGGCCCGGCCGCAGTACGGCTCGCGCACGCGCATGCTCCGCAAGCGCGGCATCGACGTGGTCGTGGCGCTCGACTTCAGCAAGAGCATGCTGGCGCGCGACGTGCGCCCGAGCCGCATCGATCGCGCGAAGGCCGAGATCACCGCGTTCTTGAACGAGCTCGGCGGCGACCGCGTGGGCATCGTGGCCTTCGCGGGCGAGACCATGGAGTTCCCGCTCACCGTCGACTACGCGGCGGCGGCGCTGTTCTTCCGCGACCTTGGGCCCTACGACATGCCGGTCGGCGGCACCGCCATCGGCCGCGCGCTGACTGCGGCCAAGCGCCTGCTCGAGCGCAGCGGCCGCGACGAGGCCAAGGAGGCCGGCGAGGAAGACAAGACCCGTCGCTCGCGCGTCGTCATCCTGCTCACCGACGGTGAGGATCACGAAGGCGACCCGGCCGCCGCGGCGGAAGAGCTGGCCAAGATCGGTGCCCGCATCTACGTCGTCGGCATCGGCACGCGCACCGGCGAACCCATCCCGACCTACGCGGATGACGGCACCTGGACCGGGTACATGCGCGATACCGCAGGCAACTCGGTCTTGACCTCGCTCACCACCGACAACGAAGCTCAGCTGAAGAAGCTAGCGGACGCCACCGGGGGCAAGTACTTCCCGGCTGGCCGCGGCAGCGTGGGGATGGACCAGATCCGTGCGGAGATGCGGCGCATGAAGCAGAGCGAGCTCAAGGCGCGTAAGATCACCGTGCACGAAGAGCGCTACGCTGCGGTGTTGCTGCTGGCGTTCTTGCTGGTGCTGCTGGAGGCGCTGCTGCCCGAGGCCTGGTTCGGACAGAAGCGCAAGGAGCAAGCTTCGTGAAGCAATGGGTGTGCAGTCTGGTGGTGCAGCTGGTGGCGGCGAGTGTATTGCTGCCGTCCGCGCACGCCGAGCTGCCTCCGCTGCTGCGCAGCGAGAACGGCAACGTCCGCGACGGCAACGAGAAGCTGAATCGCGGCGACGCCAAGGGCGCGCTCGAGTCGTACACGCTCGCCGCGAGGCAGCTGCCCGAGGCACCCGGCGTCCAGCTGGACCGGGGCCTCGCGCTGCTCAAGTCCGGCGATCTGGCCAAAGCGCGTGAGTCGTTTTTGTCGGCGACCACGCCCAGCGCGCCACCGCCGCTGCGCGCCGACGCCTACGAGAACCTGGCGCTGGCGTTCTACCGCGAGGGCGATCAGCTGGCGGGTCAGAACAAGCACAAGGAAGCGCAACAAATGTTTCGCGAGTCGCTGGACGCGGGCAAACGCTCGCTGCGCCTGCGGCCCGGCGACCCGAACACCGCCTGGAACCTCGAGCTCGCCGCGCGCCGCATCCGCGAGGAGGAGCAGAAGCAAAAGCAAAAGGAAGAAGAAGAGAAACAAAAGCAGGACGAGAAGGACAAGGACAAGGACAAGGACAAAGACAAGCAGCAGGACGATCAGTCGAAGGACCAGCAGCAGAACCAGGACCAGAAGGATCAGCAGCAGTCCGGCGACGACAAGAAGCAGGACCAGGACAAGCCCAAGGGCGATCAGGACCAGAAGAAGCAGGACCAGCAGCCCAAGCAGGATCCGCCCAAGGACCAGCAGCAGCAGCAACAGCAGCCGCAGCAGGGCCAGGATGGCCAGGACCAGCCCGAGCAGGCCGAAGAGAAGCAATTGCCCGCCGAAGCCGAGCAAGCGCTGGACGCGCTCGGGAATAGCGAGGAAAACTTCGAGCGTTATCGGGCGCGTCAGCGCGCGAGCCGCGAGCGGCGCGCCCCGGAGAAGGATTGGTGAGTCGCGGGCTGTCGGTCTTTTTCGCTACAGGCTGTCTGCTGCTGTTCGCAGCGGGCGCGCGCGCCGACGTGCGCGTGGAGATGACCGCCGACCGCACGAGCCTGACCATGAACGACCAGGTGGCGGTGCGGATCTTCGTCCAGACCTCCGGCTCGGAGCAGCCCGAGATCGCCATACCCGAGTTCGAGGGCTTTCAGATCACGCAGCGCGCGGTGCAGCGCCCGATGCAGTTTTCGTTCGGCTTCGGCCAGCAGGCGCCGATGGTCACGGCCAGCACGCAGTACACGTTCGTGCTGCAGCCGGTCGGAGCGGGCACGTTCAAGATCCCGCCCGTCCGCGTCACGATGGGCCGCCGCCTGTACCAGAGCCAGGCGCTCACGCTGACCGTCGCGGGCGCGGCTAATTCCCAAGGCCAGACGCCGGTCCCGCAGCAGCAGCAGCAACAACAGCAACAACAACCCGGTGCGCAGCCATCAGCTGCAGACCCGCAGGCGCAACAGGCCGCGACGCCCACCCCACAAGCCACCGGCGACGCGGCGATCTACGACAATGACGCCTTCTTGCGCACGGTGATCGACAAGACCGAGCCCTACGAGGGCGAGCAGCTGACCGCGACGATCTACCTGTACACGCGGCGCAACCTGCAGCAGGTGCCGGCGGTCCAGAGCGAGGCCAGCACCGACGGCCTGTGGACGCACGACCTGCTGAGCGCGACGCGCTCGCTCGAACCCAAGCGCCAGGTGATCAACGGCCGCGGCTTCTGGGTCTACACGCTGCGGCGCTTCGCCGCCTTCCCGCTGCGCAGCGGGGAGCTGACGCTCGGCTCGATGGCGCTCACCATCTCGCGCGACAGCGTCTTCGACCTGTTCGATCCCAGCAGCGCCCAGCCCGACCTGAAGCGCAGCTCGGTGCCGATCGTGCTGCACGTGAAGCCCCTGCCGCCCGAGGGCAAGCCCAAGGGCGACGTGGCGGTGGGCCACTTCGAGATCCAGAGCCAGCTCGATCGCAAGCAGGTCGTGACCGGCGACGCGGTGACGCTGAGCGCGATCATCAAGGGTCAGGGCAACATCCGCGCGGTGCGCGTGGCCGATCCGGTGGTCAACGGCCTGCAGATCCTGCAGCCGGAGACGCACGACCTGGTCGAAGCACCGGGCGAGCGCGTGCAGGGAACGCGCACCATGACCTGGCTCGTCGTGCCCAAGGCGCCCGGCGTGTACACGCTCCCGCCGCTCGAGTTCGACAGCTTCGATCCGGCCACGCAGAGCTACCAGCGCGTGCGCAGCGCACCCTTGACGCTGACGGCGGCGGGTAACGCACGGCCCGAGACCAGCGCCACCCAGGACGCCCTGCCGCCAGCCACCGACGAGACCGGCAGCGAAGCGCCGAGCTGGCCGACGATCCGTCCAGCGTCCGAGCTGCGGCGCGCGCGCGCGCCGCTGGCCTCGCACACGCTGTATCCGTTCGCGCTCGCGCTGTTGCCGCTGATCTGGCTGGGCGCGGTGATCGCACCGAGCCTGCGCCGCATGCGCGCAGACGAAGCCGGGGATGCGCAGCGCAAGGCCGTGCAGCAGGCCGAGAAGCGCCTGGCGTCTGCGCGCGAAGCGTTGGCCGCTCGCGACCCGCGGCGCTTTCACTCCGAGCTCGCTGCCAGCCTGCTCGCGCTCCTGGCCACGCGGCTGCACGAGCCGGTCTCTGGCATGACGCAGCCCGAGCTGCGCGCCGTGCTCGCGGCGCGCGGCTTGCCCGAGGCGCAGGCCAAACGCCTGTTGGGCATCCTGGGCGAGTGCGACTTCGCCCGCTTCAGTGCCAGCGCGGTGACGGAGGGCGACATGCAGCAGCGCCTCGCCCAGGCCGAGATCCTGTGGCCGCAGCTGTCGGCATTCTCGCCCAGTGCCCCGGAGGCCGCGTGATGCGCGCGCTCGGTCTGGCACTGCTGCTGTGCGCGGCCGTGGCGAGCGGTGCCTCGGCCGAGGCGCTCGCCGACGTGTTTCGCGGCGCCAACGAGGCGTACTTCAAGGGTGATTTTTCAGCGGCGGTCCAGGGCTACCAGCGCCTCCTGGACGCCGGCATCCGCGACCCGGACGTGTATTTCAACCTGGCGATGTCCCACGCACGCCAGGACCACCTGGGCGCGGCGATCTTGAACCTGGATCGCGCCGCGCGCCTGCGGCCCGGCGACTCCGAAGCCCAGGCGGCGCTCGAGAACGCCCGAGCGACGCTCGGCAAGCGTCTGGCGCAAGCCAAGGGCGAGGCCACCATCGAAGCCAAGCCGCCGCTGGCAGACGCGCTGGTGCGCTCGCTCGACGAGGACACGCTGGCGGTGCTGGTGTTGCTGTTCGACGTGCTGTTCTTCGGGCTGCTGTTCGCGCACCCGCGCCTGACCAGCGACGCCGCACGCACCGGCGTCGCGGTGGGGGCGGCGGCCTGTGGCGTACTGCTCGCGATCAGTGGCACCGGCTTGTTTCTGAAACGCGGCGGCCAGACCGAGGGGCGGCCGGCGGTGGTGTTGCGCGAGGGGGCCGAGTTGCGCGAAGGTCCGGATCGTCACGCGCGCCTGCGCGCCTCTGCCCACGAAGGCGCGAGCGCGCGCGTCTTGGCCAGCGACGGCAGCTTCGTGCGCGTCAAAATCCCTGGCGGCGCCGAGGGTTGGATGGCGGAGCGCGACATCGGCGTGATCGCGCAGAATTAATCCATGTCGGATTCACCGCGGCTGTCGGGTCTGACAGACCGGGAAACGCTTGAGATGTTGCATTGACAGCGTGCCAAGAGCAGACGAGGATCGGTCGCGCCATGGCGAATAAGAGCCACAAGAAGCCCACGGTACTGATCGCGGACGACGACCTCGAAATCCTCACGATGGTGCGCACCCTGTTGCGCCGGCGCGATGTCAAGCTACTCGAGGCCAGCGACGGTGAAGAGGCGATGCGCCTGATCCGCGACAATCAACCGGACCTCGTCGTCCTGGACGTCATGATGCCCGGCCAAAGCGGCTGGGAAATCTGCAAGGCGATCCGCGAGGACGAGAAGCTGAATCGCACGGGCGTGATCATGCTGACGGGCATCGGCGAGCGCCTGAACGAGCTCACCTCGCCGCTCTACGGCGCGGATGCACACCTCGACAAGCCTTTCGAGCTGCAGGCGTTGGACGCCGCAGTCACGCGCGTGCTGGGTGCACGCGGGTATTGATCCTCGAACACACGACATGCTCGTCCGATACCTCACGCCGGCATTGATCTGCTCGATACTTGCCGCTGCTGGCTGCAACTCCAAACCGCAGCCGGCCGCCACGACCCACAAGCTCGAGGTGCTCCCGCCCGACAAGAAGTTCGGGCTGACCCCGGAGCAGGCGCAGCAGACGCTGGTCAAGGTGGGCGACACGACCATCACCCTGGGCGAGTTCGCGGACCGGCTGGGGGGGCAATCGCCCTACCTGCGCGCGCGCTACAACAGCCCCGAGCGCCGGCGCGAGTTCCTGGACAATATGGTGCGCTTCGAGCTGCTGGCGACGGAGGCGAGCAAGCGCGGCTTCGACAAGAGCGAGGACGTCTCGCGCATCCGCAAGCAGATGATGGTCCAGCAGATGATGCAGGAGCTCTTCGACAAGCAAGGGCTCAAGCTGTCGGACATCGGCGAGGCGGAGATCAAGAGCTACTACGAGGCGAACAAGAGCGAGTTCGACAAGCCGGCGCAGGTGCGCGCCAGCCAGATCGTGATCAAGGACAAGGCCAAGGCCGAGAAGGTCTTGAAGCAGCTGCAGGCCAAGCCCACCGACATGGAGCTGTTCCGCAAGCTCGCCCAGGAAAACAACGAAGACCCCGCGACCAAGGATACCTACGGGGATCTGCACTTCTTCTCGGCCGAGAAAGACGCGACCGAGGGCGACGAAGCACCGCGTGTACCCGAGGTGCGCAAGGCGGCCTTCAGCCTGCAGAAGGTCTCCGACCTGTACCCGGAGCTGGTGCAGACCGAGGCCGGCTACCACATCGTGAAGCTGACCGGGAAGCGGGACGCCATGAAGCGCACGCTCGAGGACGCCCGGCGGCTGATCCAGAACCGGCTGTGGCGACAAAAGCGCGAGGAAGCCATCGAAAAGTTCGTGGCGGACTTGCGCGCCAAGGCCGATGTGAAAGAAAACCCCCAGCTTCTGGCCAAGGTGCGCGTCAATAACAAGGCCGACGCGGCGGCCGCCAAGGACGACGATGCAGTGGGACCCGAGGGATCGACGAAGCCAAAGGCAGATGCGCACGCGCATTGAGTGGCTGCTGCTGCTGCCGGCTTTGCTGTGTGGGTCTGCACCCGTAGCGCGCGCCGAGGTGATCGAGCGCGTGGTGGCGGTCGTCAACGACGACGCCATCTTCCTGTCCGAGCTGCGCCGCCGCGCCGCACCGTTTCTGGAACAGGTGCTGTCTGGCGCGAACGAGACCGAGCGCCGCGAGCGCATCGACAAGCTCTACGACCAGTTCCTGAAGGAGCTGGTCGACGAGCAGCTGATCGAGCAGACCGCGCGCAAGCTCAGCATCACGGTCTCGAGCGCCGAGGTCGATCAGGCGATCGACAACGTGCGCCAGCAGAACTCGCTGACCTCGGAGAAGTTCTGGGAGGCGGTCAAGAGCCAGGGCTTCACCGAGAAGCAGTACCGCGCGGACGTGCGTAAGCAGCTGCTGCGCTTGAAGGTCACGAACCAGCGCGTGCGCAGCCGCATCAACGTCAACGACGACACGGTGCGCGAGGAGTACGAGGACCGCGTGCGCAAGGCGCGCCGGCGGCAGCGTTTTCATGCGGCGCACATCTTCAAGCCCTTGCAGCCGAGCGCTTCGGCCACGGAGATCAGCGAGGCCATGCACTCGGCGAACGAGCTGCGCGGCAAGCTGAACGCGGACAATTTCGACACGTTCATGGCGGAGCGCGGCGGCGGCGACCTGGGTTGGCTCGATCAGGGCGACCTGCCCGAGCCGCTCGAGAACGCGCTGCTCAACCTCGAGCCCTCGCAGATCAGCGCGCCGGTGCGCGGCCCTTCGGGCGTGCACATCTTCATCCTGCGCGAGCGGCAGAGCGGCGGCTCACAGCTGCCGAGCTTCGAGGACGCCAAGGACAACATCTATCGCGACCTCCTCGATCGCGCGATGGCACGCCAGCAAGAGCTGTTCCTGGGCGAGCTGCGCCGCGCAGCAGTGATCGAGATTCGGCGCTAGCCCCGGTCGCGGACATTCACAGCTGTTGCCGATCAGCTGTCTGGAAATGACCCGCTTGCAGCAAGCTGCGGCACTCACTCTCAATGCAGTGCCGGAGGCGCCGTGGCTGGATCCTTGTCGTATTGGCGGCAGCTTGGCTGAGCACTGGTTGCTCCAGCAGCGGCGCCTCGAACCAGCAGCTAGAGCTTCCCGTCCAGGGTCCCGTTGCCGCGCCGAGCGGCGTCGCGGGCGCGAGTGGCATTACGCCTCAGCTACCCTCCCCGGCCGGTGCCAGCGCGAGCGACCCCATCGGCGTCGGCCTGGCAGGCAGCAGCGCCGAGCCCGCGCCTGCGCCGGCCGGCGGTCCCGCGACGTTCATGCCGCCCGCGGGCGCTCCCGCCGCGATGATGCCTGCAGCTGGTAGCGGCGCCCCACCGCCGACCAACCCGCCAGAGTGCCCGCCCGCTCCCTCCGACGCGTCGCCGCACGCAGTGATGGCGCTGGCCGTCGTGAACAACTACCGAGTGCCCGCGGGCGCGGGCTGCGTGACGATGGTCTCGCAGATCAACGCGGCGGCCAGCGCGCACTGCGCCTACTACGACATGTACATGATGAACGACATGTGCGTGGCCAATCCGCACCTCGAGGTCATGGGCTGCGTGGGCTTCACCGGCGCGACACCCGGCGAGCGCATGAAGACCGCCGGCTACACGATGTTCGGCGGTGGCGAGGTCATGGCGTTCGTGAACAGTCCGCAGGGCGCGGTCGATACGTGGATGAACTCGGTCTGGCACCGCGTGCCGATCATCGATCCCTGGACGACGCACCTCGGCTACGGCAACTCCACCAAGTGCGACACCATCGACTTCGGCCGTGGGACGACGCCCGCGCCCACGAATGCGGTCGTGGTCTATCCCTACGACGGCCAGGTCGACGTGCCGACGGCATTCAACGGCCAGTACGAAGGCCCGATGCCGCCGGAGCCGCCGACCGGCTGGCCGAGCTCGGGGCCGATCAGCATCTCGGCGCAGAAGATCCTGGTCACCCAGCACGTGCTGACGAAGGACGGCGATCCCACGCCGATCGAGCACGTGTGGCTCGACTCGGTCGCCGAGATCGTGTCGCCGGACATGCGGCGGCAGCTTACGAACGTGGTGTTCATGTATGCGCACCTGCCGTTCGCAGCGAACACCAGGTACCGCGTGAAGATCGCGGGGACCTACATCGGCGGAACCTTGAGCAAGGAGTGGAGCTTCACCACCGGCGCTGCAGCTGTTAGCTGGGGCGGGCGAAAATAATCCGGCGCAGCGTGCCCTGCTCCGCGGCGAGCCGCTCGACCAACGCCAGCTGCACGCGCGCGCGCTCCAGGTTCTGCTCGGGGCGCGAGATCGCGAAGTAGGTGTCGCCGAGCACGTAGTCGGTCAAGAACCTCACGCCGAGCTCGAAGCAGATCAGCTGCGGCCCCAGCGCGAGCGATTCGCGCTCCGGGTCGGCCACCGGCCCGAGCTGCGCCAGAAAGCCGCGGGCCAACGCCTCGACATAGTCTTCGCGCACCGAGAGCCCGCTCAGATCCGCGGCGTCCTCGGCGATCGAACAGGCCGTGGTCCGCACCAGATCGCCGAAATCGTAGGCCACGAAGCCGGGCATGACCGTGTCCAGATCCACGACGCACAGCGCGTCGCCCGTTCGCGCGTCGAACAGCAGGTTCGAGAGCTTGGCATCGTTGTGCGTGACCCGCAGCGGCAGATCGCCGTGCGCGCAGGTCGCTGCGAGCTCGGCGTGAGCCTCGACGAACTCCAGCTCGGCTTGCAGCCGTCCGCGGCGGCCGACTGGATCGCGCGCGACTGCATCCGACAGTGCACGCAAGCGCGCGGGGGTGTCATGAAAACCCGGGATGGTCTCGATCAGAGGCGGCCCGGGCAGGTCTTCGAGGAGCCGCACGAACTCTGCGAACGCCGACCCGGCCTGCGACGGGTGCTCGGGCCGTTGGGCCAGCTCGAACGCCTGCGTGTCCGCGATGAACTCGAACGCGCGGTACGTCTCCAGGCTGCCTTTCGCTCCCGGCACCTGCCAGAAGTGCGCGCCATCCGGCGTGGGCTGCAGGCGCAAGACCCGGCGCTCCGGCAGCTTCGTCCGCAGGTGATCGGTGACACGCGCAATGTTCTGCATCACCGCCTGGGGATCGCCGAAGACTGCGGTGTTGAAGCGCTGGACGAGCAAACGCTTGCTCATCCCCTTGCCGTGCCAGCTCAGCTCGAAGCTGTCGTGGATGTGCCCACTGCCGTGGGCGCTGACGTCGCTCACCGCACCCGGGAAGCGCGCCTCGAAGGCTCGGGCAAGCTGGTCGGCGCTGACTCGCGATCTCACGCGAACAGAATAGCGAAGTCTGCCCGCTACCGTATACTCGCGCGCACGTGAACCTGCGGACTCGGGACAACGCGCTGTATGCGGCGCTGGTGTGTGTCGCGCTCGGTCTCGGGATCTACATCCACTGGCCGAGCATCGACTCCGGGCTGCGCAGCGACGACTATCCCCAACGCGCGATGTTGCGCGGCGAGTTCCCTGTGCCGCGCTCGCCGCTGGATCTGTTCGACTTCGCCTCGGGCGATCCGCGGGACGTCGAGGCACTGATGGACTTCGGCTACATGCCGTGGTGGACGGTGCCCAACCTGCGGCTCCGCATGTGGCGGCCGCTGGCCAGTGGGCTGATGGCGCTGGAGCAGAGCGTGTTGCACGCCAGCCCGGAGCAGCAGCACCTGCACTCGTTGGCCTGGTACGCGTTCCTGGTCTGCGTGGCGGCGCACGTCTTCCGGCGCTGGCTGACGCTACCGGCGGCGGCCGCGGCCACGCTGCTGTTCGCGATCGAGGAGGGCCACACGGTGCCGGTCGGTTGGCTCGCCAACCGCAACACACTGGCGGCGACCGCGCTCGGGCTGCTCACGCTCGACCTGCACGCGCGCGCTCGCGAGGTCGCTGCGGCGACGCCACTGGCGTTCAGCCTGCGCGCGCTCGCCACCGCGGCCTGTGCCAGCCTGGCGTTGCTCTCGGGCGAGTACGCCTTCACCGCCCTGGCGTACGTCGCCGCCTACGAGTGCTTGCGCCCCGAGCCGATCCTCGTGCGCGTGCGCCGCTCGCTGCCGGTGCTGCTGCCTGCGGCCGGGTACCTCTTGCTGCACAGCTGGATCGGCAGCGACATCGTGGGCTCGGGCTTCTACCTCAGCCCGCTGCGCGAACCGCTGGCCTACGCATCGGCTGCTGTGCTGCGCGTGCCGTCGCTGTTCGCCGACCTGAGCCTCGGCTTGCCGGCCGACTGGTTCAACGGCCAGGGCCCGCTGCGCAACTACTTCCTGCAACGGGGTTGGTTCTCGCCGCAAGTCTGGCGCCGGCTGCCGGGCTGGCCGGTCTGGAACGCGCTGATCGGCTGCGGCGGGCTCGTGCTGAGCGTCGCGCTGCTGCGCCTGTGCCTGGCGCGCGTGCCCGAAACCAGCCGCCGTCCGCTGCAGGTCCTCGCGCTCGGCTCGCTGCTGTCACTCTTGCCTGCCGCCGGGTCACTGCCGGGCGATCGGCTGATCCTCGCGGCCGCGTTCGGGATCTCCGGGTTGTTCGGCTCGCTGCTCGTGTATGCGCGACCGACGCGCTCGCAGCTGGCGTTCGGCTCGGTCGCGGCCTGGGCGTTCGTGCTCGCGACCGCAGGGCCGCTGACCTTCCGGCGCTCGTACAACCAGGCGGGCGGCTTCGCGTGGACCGCGGAAGGCATGCGCATCTGGTCGAAGGCCGCCGAGCTGCCATCGCCCGAGCAGAGCCCGCAGACGCGCGTCTACGTGCTCGCCACCGCCGACTTCACCACCGCGGTGAACCTGCCCTGGCTGCGCCTGCACGAAGGCTTTCCGTTGCCGCTGTCGTATCGCCGCCTGTGCCCGGCCGTGGCCCCGATCGACGTGCGACGCACGGGCGAACGCACGCTGGAGATCATGGTGCTGAGCAGCGAGATCCGCTACAGCGCCCAGCCCTCGCTGTACCGCGGCGAATCCGCGCCCATCCTGCAGAACCAGATGGTGCGCATGCCCGGCCTCGACGTCACCGTGCTGCTGGCGCGAGAGGGCAACCCCGTCATCATGCGCTTCGACTTCGACCGGCCGCTGGAAGACCCCCAGCTCTGGTTCGTGGAGTCCACCTCCGAGGGCCTGAAACGCTTCCATCCGCCGAAGGTCGGCGAGACCAAGCGCGTGATCCGCCCGATCTATCGCGACCTACGCGTACCGCTCGAGTCGTAGCGTCTAGAACCCGCACGTCCAGGGCGCGTCGCTGGTCTGCTCGCAGGGGATCTCCACGCGGGCGAATGCGATTTCGGGATCGTCTCCACCGCGCGTGTAGAGTATTCCGCGCTCGGGCCACCAGACCTCGCGATATTCGCGCACGTTCTTCGCCAGCTTGTAGTGCTCGCCCGTCAGGAAGTGCAGCTCGAGGTTCCCGAGCCCGGTCTCCATGTCGACGTCGCCGAGGTACGCGAGCGAGGTCGAGGTGCCGCCGAACACGAAGCCGAAGCGGGTCACACCCGCCGCCCTCAGCTGCGGGTTCTCGGCGTCGCGGTCGAACAGCGTCACCTCTCCCGGCGGGCGCAGCACCGCCAGCGCTCGCTGCGAGGTGCGCCAGTCGACCACGCCATCGATCAACACCACGGGCGCCGCGCTCGGTAGGCTGTCGGTCAGGCGCCAGAACGTCAGAGTCTTGTCCGGCTGCTCACCGATCATGTTCCACTGCCCGGCCTGCGTGGGCCACAGGTCGCGCAAGGTGAAGCGCGGCAGCTCGACCCACTTGGTCAGCATGTCCGGTGTGCCGGCGCGCGCCATCGAGATCTGCGTGGTCGTGGCGTCGCTCTTCAATACGAACAGCTGGCCGCGCAGCGCCGTGTACGTCGCGATGTCCGAGCCGAGCAGGATCGGCTTGCCGCTCAGCGGGCGCACGGTGAGCCGGCGTTCTTTGCACGGCTCGTAGTACGCCAGCGCGCCCGACAGGAAGCCATCGAGCGAGCGCACCAAACAGGCGTCGTCGGCCAGCTGCTGGGTCTTGCCGGCTCGCTGCACGAACAACTTGCCTTCGTCGACGTACGCGAGGTCGCCGTTCAGGCCGAGCTGCAGGAACTCTTTTACCGCCTTGGTCTGGATGCGCTTGCGTTCGCGGCCGTCGAAGTCGTGCTTGACCAGCTGGCCGCGCTCCGATACCCACGCGCCGTTGTCGCTCGGCCAGACATCGTCCGCATCATCGGCTACTTCGATTACCTTCTCCTCCCAGGGGTCGACCAACAGCAGCTTTTTCTCCGGAGCCCGCATCCCCAGGCGCAGCCGCGCAGAGTCGGGCGTGTACAAACGCAGCGGTTCGGCAGCAAAGACGTTCGGCACCTCGAAGTCGGTGCGCTTACAATCGATGTCTGCGAAACTCATCGTGCCCAGGCCATGCTCATCGACGCTGTCGAACACAGCCACGCGCGCAGGGCTCGGCGAGCCCAACACGAACTTGTTGCCGCTGCGCGGTTGCTGCGTGCCGTAGCGTGCGACGTGACCCAGCGAGCAGGGCTCCTTGTGCTCGGGCGAGACCAGCTTGACCTCGATCTGCTCGGGATCATCGCCACCCGTGCGCGCCAGCACATGAAAGCGCTCGACCTGCGAGCCGCCCCACGCCAACCCGAAGTATTCGCCGTCGGCCAGCTCGACCTTCGAGATGTGCAGCGTCGTATCCGCCTCGCCGCAGGCAACCAGCACCGCCAGCCAGGTTACGTACCACAGGCGCTTACCCGCTCGTGAAGCCATCGCTTACAACCTCGCTGGTCCGGAGGATCGGTGCAAGCGCAGTCTGTGTGCTCGCCTGGGCGCTCTGTGGTGGGGACGGCGCGCACGCACAGGACAGTTCTGTCACACCGAACGCCGGCGCGCCCGCCCCCTCGCCACCCTTGATCGTGCGGCTCGAGCCGCTGCGGGCGCCACCCGAGCTGCTATCCGGAAGGCTCGCTCCTGATGGGCGCGACCCTTCCGCTGACCATCAGTCGCCGGCGCTGCGCGGCGGCTCCATCGATGCTCTAGAGCTGTTCGTGGTGATCGGCGCGGACGGCCACGCACGGCTCGACGACCCGCTGGCCCCCGCGGCGCTGTACGAGGCCATCGGCGCGGCCCTCTCGGCGAGTGTGTTCCAGCCGGCGCAGGCCGGCGGCGCGCCCGTGGCCGTCCGGGTGCGCGTGCGCTTGCCG
>DATEOF010000077.1:0-9693 GCA_035274465.1 Polyangiales bacterium | reverse complement strand
TGACCGGCCCCGGCAAGGTCGGCGCAGCGCTCGGCCTCGACACCAGCTTCTCGGGGCGCGCGCTCTACCGCCGCGCGGGTCTACACGTGTTGGACGCCGAGCCGCCCACAGCCGTGCTGGTGGGCCCGCGCGTGGGCATCGGCTACGCCACCGAGCAGCACCAGCAGGCGCCGTGGCGCTTCGCCTGCGCCGGCACGCGCTACGTCAGCCAGGCCAAGACGCTACAGAAGCGCTAGCTCGCCGGCGCGGAGGAGTCCCAGGCCGTCTTGATGTCTTTGAACATGCGCACCGCGCCGTCGCCCAGCTCGAGCGCGCGCTCCTCGACGAGTCGGGCGTGGAGCTTCTTCGGGTCCTTGTCCCAGCCGCGCGGCAGGTCGAAGTTCACGGTGAAGGGCACACCCGAGAGCAGGCCTTGCTCCTCCAGCGTCCAGAGCGCCTCCGCGGCGAGAAACTGCCCGGCGATTTTGCGGTACTCCTCGCGCAGCTGCGCCGAGAGCGGGAACAAGTCGTAGAGCGTGACCGTGTCCTCCGGGAAGCCGAGGTGTTTGCGCAGCGCCTGGAACGCGGCCGGCGCGATCGGCAGCTCGACCAGGTCGAGGCCCTGCGTGTCGTGCGCCTCGGAGGCGCGTAGCGCGCGCTCCATCGCATCGCCGTGGCCGAGCGTGACCGCCGCGGGTCGCGCCGAGGCGTCGCAGATGGCCGTGAGGATCAAAAAGGGGCTCGAGTTGACTTCGCTCATCCGAATCTCTTCAACGGGACGGTAGCCGCCGCAAATTGTCGAATTCCGCGCGCGCTTTCAACCCCATTGTGGCTCGCTCGGCAGCCAAACTGCTCTGCGGTCCCGCTTGACCGGACAGCGCGCGAGGACTATTGGCTGCGGCCGCGCAGGGCAGCGCGGTCCATGCAGATTCACGTCAACGCCAAACACCCCGAGCCTCGGAAAATCTCGCATGCGGTCGCGGCGCTCGAGAAGGGGGAGGTGATCGCCTACCCGACGGACTCGGTGTACGGCCTCGGCTGTGACATTTTGAGCCGGCGCGGCGTGGAAGCTTTGTATCGCATGAAAGGCATGCCGCACGATCAGCTGCTGTCGTTCGTCTGCCCGGACCTGTCGGACATCGCGCGCTACGCCATCGTCGGCGACTCGGCCTACCGGGTCATGCGGCGCCTGTTGCCGGGACCGTACACGTTCATCCTGGCAGCCACCAAGGAGGTCCCGCGCATGCTGCGCATGAAGCGCAAGACGGTCGGCGTGCGCGTGCCGAGCCACCCGGTGACCCTGGCGCTGACGCGTGCGCTGGGCCGGCCGCTGGTGTCGACCAGCGCGTCGCACGGCGGCGAATACCTGATCGATCCGGGCGAGATCGAGGAGCGCTTTCCCGAGCTCTCGCTGGTCATGGACGCCGACGGCGTGGGTCTCACGCCTTCGACCGTGATCGACCTTTCCGACGGCGAGCCGGTGGTCGTGCGCGAGGGCGCAGGGCCCGTCGACTTCGTGTGACGCGCGGCGCTCCGCTCAGCAACGCCAGCACGCGATCCAGAATACTGTTCGCCGTCGCGACCTTGGTGGTCGGCGCGAACTCGAGCACCTGGTCGTGCGTGATGAACGTCACCTGCGTGTCGTCGCGGCCGAAGCCGACAGCGGCCTCGTTGGCCACGATCAGGTCGACCTGCTTGTCGACCAGCTTCTTCTTGCCGTAGCTGACGATGTCGTGGGTCTCCATGGCGAAACCGACCAAGACGGGTGAGCGCGCCTTGCGCTCGGCGCGCTGTTGGCCGAGCTCGGCCAGAATGTCGGGGTTGCGCACGAGCTCGACGCTCAGCGTCTCGCCCTGCTTCTTCATCTTGTTCGTTTGCGCCTGTGCGGGCCGGTAATCGGCGACGGCGGCCGTCATGATCACGGCGTCCACGCGCGATACCGCGCCGTCGATGGCGTGTTTCATCTCGAGCGCCGAACGCACCGAGAGCAGCTCGACGCCGTGCGGCGCCGGCAAGTGGGTGGGGCCGCTGACCAGGATCACGGTCGCACCGCGCGCCTTGGCGGCGCTGGCCAGGGCGTACCCCATGCGGCCACTGCTGCGATTGCTGATGAAGCGCACCGGGTCGAGGTCCTCGAGGGTCGGGCCGGCGCTGATCAAGAGGGTCTTGTCGCGCAGGTCAGAGCTGGCTTGGGCGAGCTGTTCGAGCGCGTCGGCGATGGCGCCCGGCTCGGCCATGCGCCCCATGCCCGTGCGGCCGTTGGCGAGCGCGCCCTCGACCGGGCCGACGAAGTGCACGCCGTCGCGCTGTAGCGTGGCCAGGTTGCGCTGCGTGCTCGGGCGGCGCCACATGCGCTCGTGCATGGCGGGAGCCATGAGCACCGGGCTGTCGGCGCAGGCGAGCGTCGCGAGCACCACGTCATCGGCCAGGCCCGCGGCCGCGCGCGCCAGCAGGTTGGCCGTCGCCGGAGCGACCACGATCAACTCGGCTCGGTCCGCGAGCTCGACGTGGATCTCGCCCGAATACTCCGCGTCCCAGAGGTCGATGACCGCTTTTTGTCCGGTCAGGCCGGTGAAGGTCAGGGGGCCGACGAAGCGGGTCGCGCTCGGGGTCATCGCCACGCGGAGCTTGGCGCCGCGGCGGCCGAGCTCGCGTACCAGCTCGACGGCCTTGAACGCGGCGATGCCGCCGCCGATGCAGACCAGGATGTGCTTGTCGCGCAGGGTCACGTCAGGGCTTGCGTAGCACGAGACCGTCGCGTTCGATCCAGCCGTAGTCGCCGCTGCGACCGGGCTCTCGCAACAGATCCTGGGTGCCGCGTTCGGTCTGGGTCATCTGCAGGTATTCGTCTGCGACATATTCCGGGTGTGGATCGTTGCGCGGCCGCTCGAAGCCAGGGCGCGCTTCCCCGCCGATGCCGACGCGCCAGAGCTGTGGGGTGGGCGGGTAGCTGTCGGTGTTGCGCTCGCGCACGTCCTGGTTCGTCGCCGGATCGTGGATGATGCGTACGCGCGTGACCTTGAAGCCCGGGATGCCGCGCTGGTCGAGCACGCGCAGGCCCACCGGCAGCTTGGCATCGACGCTGGTACGTTCCTCGAACGGCGTGATGCCGTCGATGTGGCGGATGAAGACCACGCTGCGGTCGCGCGCCAGGCCGTGCACGCTGGCGTAGACGCGGCCTTCGTCGACGGAGAGCCCGAGCACGATCGGGTAGGCCCGATCGTTCTTGAAGCGGAAGTTCTGCGCGCCGTAGACCACGGTCGCGTCGAGCCCGAGCTTGATGTAGAAGCTCGGCCGCGAGTGCGGGGTGCGCGTGAGGACGGGTAGGCCCGCGAACAGCACCGCGGCGTGCAGCGTGCTCGCGACCTGGCACGTGCCGCCGCCCATGCCGTCGACGAGCTCGCCGTCGGCGATCACCGGCGCGGCGCGAAAGCCGGTGGACTCGGTACGGTCGCCCACGGCGGCGTTGAAGTCGAAGACCTGGCCGGGTGCGAGCACGAAGCCGTCGAGCTTCGCCGCTGCCAGCTTCAGGTTGTGCGTGCGGTCTTGCGAGAGGCTTGCGCGGTTGTAGCGCGTCTCGAACTCGCCCATCACCGCGGGCAGCTGGATCTCCTCGAGCGCACGCGTGCTCTGCTTGGAAGGCACGGCTCGGATCACGGCCTGCACGCTGCGGCTGCCGCTGCGGAGCGCGGCGTCGATGCGCTCCAGCGTGGCGAAGAGATCGAGCTCGGCGCCCTGGCGCGCGGGCACGACGCGGCGAGCGCGCGGATCGATGCGCGGCTCGAGCGCCGGAACGTCGGTGATGTCTTTGATCTGCGTGACCAGGGCGCTGGCGGCGGCCACGTCGAGGTCGTTCGGCATGGGCAGCTGCAACGGGCGCTGGCCGAGCGCCTGGGCGTGCACGCGGCGCAGCGGGGAGTGTGCGTCGGCCGCGGCGCGGAGCAGGTCGCGCAGGTGCGCGGTATCGACGCGCGCACCGAGCGCCCGGCGGCTGATGCGCCGCTCGGCGTTGCCGGCGCGCACCGAGAGCTCGCCCGAGAGGTAGTCTCGGGCGATACGCTCGGCCGCTTCACCCACGTCGCGGGTCAGCTCGACGCGTTCACCCGCGACGTCCACGCGCACCGGTGCGGCGGCGTGCGCCTCGGGATCGGGGAACGGCGGAGTGATCAGCAGCATTGCGCCTGCCAGGATGGCGGCGATCAAGGCTGCGCGCAGCGCCCAGCCCGCAGCTCGGCTGTGACCCACGTCGACCCACATCACCGGGAATTGTCCCGGTTTGGGCGGGGTAGAGTCAAGAAAGATGCGGTCAGGCGCGGGTCAGAGAGCGATGCCCGGTGCCGGGAACTTCGAGCACATCTCCCGGACCTGACCGCTGATCTTCGTCAGCAGCGCCTCGTCCGCCGGATGCTCGACCACGTCGGCGATGAGGTTGCCGATGATCTTCATCTCGCTCGGGCCCATGCCGCGGCTCGTGATGGCCGGGGTGCCCAGGCGGATGCCGCTGGGGTCGAAGGGCTTGCGCGTGTCGAAGGGGACCGAGTTGTAGTTGCACTCGATGCCGGCGCGGTCGAGCGCCTTGGCGGCGACCTTGCCCGGCACTTGCTTGGTCGTGAGGTCGGCGAGGATCAGGTGGTTCTCGGTGCCGCCGGTGACCAGCGTCAGGCCACGCGAGAGCATCGCATCGGCCATGGCCTTGGCGTTCTCGACGATGGCGTGCGCGTACTTCTTGAACGCGTCGGTGCTGGCTTCGCGCGCGGCGACCGCGATGGCCGCGGTGGTGCCGTTGTGCGGGCCGCCTTGCAGGCCGGGGAACACGGCCTTGTCGATGGCTGCCTTGTGCTTCTCGTCGCACATGACGATGCCGCCGCGCGGTCCGCGCAAGGTCTTGTGACTGGTGGTGGTGATCACTTCGGCTAGTCCAACCGGCGATGGATGCGCGCCGCCGGCGATCAAGCCCGCGATGTGCGCGATGTCCGCGACCAACACTGCGCCGACCTCGCGCGCGATCTCGGCGAATTTCGCGTAGTCGATGACGCGCGGGTAGGCCGTCGCGCCGCACCACAGCAGCTTGGGCTTGTGCTCGCGTGCGAGGCGCGCGACTTCGTCGAAGTCGATTCGCTGATCGTTCTTGCGCACGCCGTACTGGTGCGAGTTGAAGAAGGCCCCGGTCACCGACACGTTCCAGCCGTGCGTGAGGTGTCCGCCGCTCGGCAGCGCCATGCCGAGCACCGAGTCGCCGGGCTTGCAGAACGCGAAGTACACGGCGAAGTTCGCGGGCGAACCCGAGTAGGGCTGCACGTTGGCGTGGGCTACTCCGAATAGCCGTTTGATGCGGTCCACCGCCAGCGTCTCGACCTGGTCGATGTACTGCTGGCCCTCGTAGTAGCGCTTGCCGGCGTAACCCTCGCTGTACTTGTTCGAAAGCACCGAGCCCGTGGCCTCCAGGACCGAGCGCGAGACGTAGTTTTCGCTCGGGATCAACCGGATCTTGTCGTGTTGCCGGCGCCCCTCGTCGTCGATGAGTTGGGCAATCTCGGGGTCGGCTTGCTTCAAACTGGGCTCACTCATGATGGCTCCTTGACCGCGCGGCTTTACCACGCCGGGCGCTGCCCGGCGAGTGCGCGGGTCTTGGCGAAGTCGGCGTGGGATGTTAGTTCACGGGTCGGATGGGTCGGGTCGAGCCGGGCTTCGAAGAATTCGCAGCGCTTGCCAAACACAGCAGCGTCGTGCCGGTGTCGCGCGAGATGTTGGCGGACGGGCTGACGCCGGTGGTCGCATATGCGACCGTGGGCGACGGGGTCGGGAGTTATCTCCTGGAGAGCGTCGTCGGCGGCGAGAAATGGGCGCGCTACAGCTTCGTCGGCTTCGAGCCGGACCTGATCGTGCGCGGCATCGGCGACCGCTACGAGGAAGAGCGGCCGGACGGCTTGCGCGTGCGCACCGTGAGCGACCCCTGGGCTGCGCTGCGTGAGACCCTCGCGCTGTACAAGCCGCCGCAGGTCCCGTGGCTGCCGAGGTTTTGGGGCGGCGCGGTCGGGTATGTCGCGTACGACGCCGTGCGCCGCTTCGAGCCCACGGTCAACGGACAGCACCGCGCGGCCAACGACGAATGCCACTTCGCGTTCTCGATCTCGGGCACGCTGCTCGTCTTCGACAACCTGACGCTGACGATCCGCATCGTCGTGCCGATGCGCATCGACGAGCACGAAGACTTGTCCGAGACCTATGCCGCGGCAGTCGCGCGCATCGACCGCGCGCAACAGCGGCTGCACAGCCCCGCCGCGCTGCGCTTCATGCGCCCGCCGCGCAAGAACGCCGAGCTCGAGATCCCGCCGTCGTCGTTCGATCGCGCGGGGTATTGCGCCGCGGTCGAGCGCTGCAAGGAACACATCCGTGCCGGCGACATCTTCCAGGTGGTGCTCAGCCAGCGCTTCAAGATGCCGAGCGCGGGCATCGATCCGTTCGACATCTATCGCGCGCTGCGCGTGATCAATCCGTCGCCTTACATGTACTTCCTGCGCTTCGCGCACCTGCGCATCGCGGGTGCCAGCCCCGAAGTCATGGTCCGGCTCGAACACGGTCGCGCGGAAGTGCGGCCGATCGCCGGCACGCGCCCGCGCGGCGCGACGCCGGAAGAAGACACGCGCATCGAGCAAGAGTTGTTCGCGGATCCGAAGGAGCTCTCCGAGCACGTCATGCTCGTGGACCTCGGCCGCAACGACCTCGGCCGCATCTCCAAGCCCGGCACCGTGCGCGTCAGCGAGCGCTTGATCTGCGAGCGCTACTCGCACGTCATGCACATCACCTCCAACGTCCACGGCGAGCTCGCGCCGGGCCGCGACGCGATCGACGTGCTGCGCGCGACCTTCCCCGCGGGCACGCTCAGCGGTGCGCCCAAAGTTCGCGCGATGCAGATCATCGAGGCGCAGGAGCCCAACGTGCGCAACGTCTACGGCGGTGCGGTCGGCTACCTGGGCTTCGACGGCAACATGGACTTCGCCATCGCCATTCGCACCGTCGTCGAACAAGCCGGCGAGCTCACGGTCCAAGCGGGAGCGGGCATCGTCGAAGGCAGCAAGCCCGACGCGGAGTACGACGAGTGCGTCAACAAGGCCCGGGCAGCGCTGGCAGCCATAGCCGCGGCAAAAGCCGGAGCAGTTTGAGAAATTCCCAGTGGACACGCCAAGTAGCCTGCGCTACAAGGCTCCTCCACTGTTTGGGGTGGTAGTTAAGCTGGTTATAACGCCGGCCTGTCACGCCGGAGGCCGCGGGTTCGAGTCCCGTCCACCCCGCCATCAAACCCCGCAGAGCGCACGTGACATGCGCTCGCGGCCGCGAGCACGTTGCCGCTAGAGGTCTGCGACTCGGAAGGCGCGGCTCACGCGATCCTGGGCGACTCGCGAGAGGCCGTGGCTCGCTGCCACTGAACGCCACTGCTTCACGGCGGTGGTGACCTCGGTGACGATCTGTTTTGCGCGTGTCGCTTTGACGCGAAACATCGCGGCGACCGAGAGGGCGAGGTCGAGGTCTTGCGCGTTGTCCGTCTCCGAGATGTTCAGCTTGAGCCCTGCGCCGTGGGGGTCGGGGTTCAGGTCGTAGGCGGGCGCGAGCGCCCAGCCTGTCTCTTCGAGCATGAAGCCGTGGTTTCGGAGGTGGTCGTCGGTGTTGGAGACGCAGATGGAGAACACGATGCGACGCCAGAGCTGGGCGAGGTCTGCGGGTGGATTCGACCCCAGACGTATCAGCAGATCCGCGAGCTCCAGGTAGCTGACCGCATCGTCGGCGTGGTGACCATCGAGGCGGTCGAGCAACGTCATCGCGGAGGCGAAGTGCATTCGTCCGTTACCCTTGCGGTCGAAACGACGACTCAAGAACGTGTGGTGACCGTGGCCGCCGGACTTGCGCGAGCCGAAGCGCAGTAGCTGAGCTTCGGGGACGACGATGCCGGCTCGTTGCGCGAGGTCGTGCACCACGGACTCCCATGCGCCGATATCGTCCGGGTCGTAGCGACTCGGGAACTTCGCTATCCACAGCTGACTTCGCTCGTCGCGAACGCTGGCTTTGGGACGCGCTCCGCCGAGCGAGCCACCCGGCGCGATCAGCATGCGCAGCCAGCGCGCGTATTCGGGATCGTCTTCGACGCCCTCGCGTTCCAGCTGCAGGCTCGCGTGCTCGAGCTCGCGCAGCGATGTCCAGGGTGGCGATGCGAGCTCGTCGTTGTCGTCGAGGAGCGACCGTCCACGCGGAATCGCAGCGCTCCCATGCGGTGCCCGTCGTGCACTCCGAGCAATTAGCGGGGGGCTGGCTGGCGCGCTGACCTCGGCGCGTTTCACGCCGAGGTCACGCGCTCCCGATCATCCGCCCATGCGTAGCGACAGGCCGATCTGGATCGAGCTGAACGAGAGGAGATCGAAGTCTCCGCTGGAGGCCGTGCTGAAGTTGAACTGGTACGAGGCGTAGGCTGCGACCTCTTTCGCCAAGGCCAGCTGCAGGCCGACCTCGGGGGTGAGCAGGAAGCCGGCGGGGGCCTCTCCCGACGAGAAGTCGACGAGCAGCGTGGTCAGCGCCAACGCGGCGACGCCGACGCGCAGGCCCGCGTACGGCCGCACCTTCGCGCGCATGTCGAGGAAGTGCCACTGGGCGACTGCCGTGAACGACCAGAAGTCGCAGTAGCGGTAGAGCTTGCCGGTGATCGCCGTCGGGCCCATTTCATAGGTCTGACGCTCGTGCTCCTCGTAGAGCGAGTTGAAGCCGAAGCCGGCGCCGAGGTGCAGGCCGGCGACGACCGGCCAGACGATCGACAGGTCGAAGCCGCGAAAGCTCGCGTCGCCCGTGAAGTCGTTCAGGTCACCCGCAGCGAACGACATGCTCCACGCGAACTTGAGCATCGCGCTCTCGCGCGGCTTGTACGCGTCGTATGACATGTCGAGGTGCGCGTTGGGATCGCCGCTGTCGTCCATCGTTGCGGCACCGAGCGTGGTCGCCGTCGGCGCTGCACCAGTCGCGTCGGGTGCCGGGGTGAGAGCCGGAGGCGGTGGAGTCGCCGGCGCCACAGGAGTGACGGCAGGCGGCGGAGGTGGCGTGGCTGGCGCCGCAGCAGGAGCCGCAGCAGGCGGAGGCGCAGCAGGCGCTGCCGCAGGTGGAGCAGCGGCAGGCGCTGCAGCGGGAGCCGCAGCGGGCGGGGGCGCAGCGGGAGCAGCGGCTGGCGGAGGCGTCGCGGGCGCCGGCGCTTTTTGCGCGTGGAGCGGCGCGGCGCCGAGCAGTGCAGCTGCGCTCATCAGCTGAGCGAACGAACGAAACCCTCGTCTGTCGAAGATACGCTTGGCCATGATTACTTAGTCTCGAGGTAAGGGGATTGAACGAAGGCTTGGTCGATGGCGTCGAGCGCCTGCTGCGTGGTGACCGACTTGCTGTCGTCGATGTAGGCGCGGTAGCCGGTCATCGCCCAAACCACGGCCAGTTGGCCGGGCTCCGGCGGCATGTCGCCGCCGCCCTCGGGAGGCTTGCCGCCGTTCGGGAAGTCTCGGCGGGCCTTATCGAGATCCACCATGTCGACGATGATCGAGCCGGGTTCGTACGCGTAGTAGACGTCGTACGGGTAGTAGTAGCCCCATCCCGGGTAGCCCCAGTAGTAGCCCCAGTACCCGCCCCAATAGGTGACGCTGCCGACGACGAGACCGCTGTACACCGTGGCGGTCAGGCCGAGATCAGCAT
>DATEOF010000076.1:0-11297 GCA_035274465.1 Polyangiales bacterium | reverse complement strand
CGACGCGCGCGACCTGCATCGCGGCGGCAAGGATCGCCCGCCGGCCAGCGGCGGCTGCGATCGGCGCGGGCCGGCCCTGCGCCAGGGTGGGATCAGCAGCGACACGCAACCGGTTCAACTCGCTGCCGAGCGGGCGGCCTGCGCGATCCCGGCCAAGAAGCCCGCCAAGCCCAGGGACGACGACGAGGACGATATCGGCAGCGGGATGCCGAGCTCGCCGCTCCTGGGCATGCTGCGCCAGCGCATCATTCCGGTGGCGCGGGGCTGTTTTCGGCGCGATCGGGCCGGCCGCGCCGACTATCAGGTGCGGGCGGTGTTCGCCTTCGAGCTGGCGGAGCGGGAAGTGATATCGGCCGAGGTCACCGGCCAGATCACTGACGAGTTAAAGGCGTGCCTGCTGGCGGCCGTCGACGACCTGGCCGTGCCCCGCTTCAACGGCCGGGTGGTCGTGCGTTATCCACTGGTTACCGAGCGTGAGACCCTGCCCTCGCAGATCGAGCTGACGCCCCAGGTCGCCGAGCGCCTGGACGCCCTGATCGGGCCCTAAATGGCCCGTTCAGGCCGTGAAACTGACGGGGGGACGCGCCTTGACGCTCCGGAACGGCATCTGCATACTCCGCCGTCCAACACAGCAGGTACAGGCCGTAGCGAATGACGACCATGGCGCTCTCTCAGCAGATCAAGTCCGAAGTCATCAAGAAGTTCCAGACGCGCGATGGCGATACTGGCTCCCCCGAGGTGCAGATCGCTCTGCTCACCGAGCGCATCAAGCAGCTGACCGAGCACTTCAAGGTCCACGCGAAGGACTTCCACTCGCGCCGCGGCCTGTTGATGCTGGTCAGCCAGCGCCGCCGTTTGCTCGACTATTTGCGTTCACGCGACGTGGGCCGGTACCGTACGCTGATCGGCGAGTTGGGCATCCGTAAGTAATTTCCGAGGCTCCGCATGCGCGGAGTCTGTTCAGTCGGTCGACGGCGGTGGGATGGTCCCAGCCGCCAAGTTCCTTGAAAACCTGTCATCGGAGCGGTTGGCTCTTCGATCTTCGATTCGAGTGCGACAAGCGGCGGGGCTTGTGCGTTGGAACCGAGGACCGAGTCCACCGCCCGAAGACGTCGCCGGGCATTTCGTAGCTTCGAGCCTGCCGCGACGCGAGCGGCCGTGACGTGATTCGCACACGCGGACCGATCGTGCTCGCGCGTAGTGCTCGAAGTCGCCCGGCGCCGGACCGGAGCACACATGATCATCAGAGAGAACGTTCGAGTTGGTGACAAGACAATCACGCTAGAGACGGGGCGCATCGCCAAACAGGCCCAGGGTGCCGTGCTCGTCACGTGCGGAGAGACGATGGTGCTCGTCACCGTGTGCGGGACGATGGAGCCCCGCCCGGGCGTCGACTTCCTGCCGCTGAGCGTCGACTACGTCGAGAAGACGTACGCCGCCGGCCGCATCCCCGGTGGCTTCTTCAAGCGTGAAGGTCGCCTGCGCGACGACGAGATCCTGGTCTCGCGCTTGATCGACCGCCCCTGCCGTCCGCTCTTCCCCGACGGCTACCGCAACGAAATTCAAATCGTCGCCACCGTGCTGTCGGTGGACAAGACGAACCCCTCCGACGTGCTCGGCATGATCGGCGCCTCGCTGGCGCTGCACATCTCGCCGATCCCGTGGGCCGGCCCGATCGCCAGCGTGCGCGTCGGCCGCATCGACGGGAAGTTCATCGCCAATCCCACCTACGAGGAGATGGAGAGCGGCGACATGAACATCGTGGTCTCGGCCACCCGCGACGCGATCGTGATGGTCGAGGGCGAGTGCAGCGAGATCAGCGAAGCAGACTTCGCCGACGCGATCTTCTTCGGCAAGGAAGCCGTGCAGTCGGTGATCGAGCTGCAGGAGCGCATGCGCGAAGCTGTCGGCGTGCAGAAGTGGACGTTCACTCCGGCCGAGCCGCCGGCTGGGTTGGCCGAGCGCGTGCGCGCGCTGGCGCTCGCAGGCATCCAGGAAGGCTGCGGCACGCGCGAGAAGCACACGCGCTACCAGAAGTTCAAGGACGTGAAGAAAGCTACGGTGAGCGCGCTGCTTCCCGAGTTTCCGCTTCACGAAGGCTTCATCAAGCAGGCCTACGAAGACCTGCGCTACGACACGATGCGCGAGCAAGTCGTCTACACGAGTACGCGCGTAGACGGCCGCGATCTGACGACTGTGCGTCCGATCACGATCGAGGTCGGCTTCTTGCCACGCACGCACGGCTCGACGTTGTTCACGCGCGGTGAGACCCAGGCGATCTGCACGGTGACGCTGGGTACTTCGCGCGACGAGCAGCGCATCGACGGCTTGGTGGAGGAAGAATGGAAGCGCTTCCTGCTTCACTACAACTTCCCGCCGTTCTCGGTCGGTGAGGTCAAGCCGCTGCGTGGTCCAGGTCGGCGCGAGATCGGCCATGGCCACCTGGCCGAGCGCGCGCTCGCCCGCATGCTGCCGGACAAGGAAGCCTTTCCGTACACGATGCGCCTGGTCTCGGAGATCACCGAGTCGAACGGCTCGTCCTCGATGGCCACGGTGTGTGGCGGCACGCTGTCGATGATGGACGCGGGCATTCAGATCAAGGCTCCGGTCGCCGGCGTGGCGATGGGCCTGATCATGCTCAAGGACAAGTACGCGGTGCTGACCGATATCCTCGGCGACGAGGACCACCTCGGCGACATGGACTTCAAGGTCTGTGGCACCGAGCGCGGCGTCACCGCCATCCAGATGGACATCAAGATCTCGGGCCTGACGCGCGAGGTCGTGGAGAAGGCGCTGTCGCAGGCTCGCACCGCGCGCTTGCACGTGCTGAGCAAGATGAAGGAAGCCCTGGCGTTGCCGCGCGCCGATCTGTCGGCGCACGCGCCGCGCATCACGCAGGTCAAGGTCAAGCCCGATCAGATCCGCACGATCATCGGCCCGGGCGGCAAGATGATCAAAGCCATCGTCGACCAGACGGGTTGCGCGATCGACATCGAGGACGACGGCACGGTCTCGATCGCGTCGCCGGACAGCACCAGCGTCCTCAAGGCGATCGAGATCATCAAGAGCCTCACCATGACGCCCGAGGTCGGCGAGACGTACAAGGCGAAGGTCGTGCGCGTCGAGCCGTACGGTGCGTTCCTGGAGTTCGCGCCCGGCAAGGACGGCCTGTTGCACGTCTCCGAGATCGACTGGAAGCGCGTGGAGTCGGTCGAGCAGTACATGCAGCTCGGCGACGAGGTCGAGGTGAAGATCATCGAGGTCGATCGCGATGGGCGCGTGCGCTTCTCGCGCAAGGCCTTGCTGCCGAAGCCGGAAGGCTACGTGGAGCGCGAGTCGACCCCCGGTCCGCGCCGCGACGATCGCGGTGGTGGCGGCGGGCGTGGTGGTCCGCGGCGTGATCGCGGCGATCGTCCTCGCCGCTGAGGGCTGCATGCAGCTCGTGCTTCAGATCCATCGGCTGCGCGCCGAAGCGGCTGAGCCGCGTTACGCCAGCGACGGCGCGGCGGGCCTGGATCTGAGCGCGGCGCTGGCCGAACCGATCACGCTGCAGCCCGGCGAGCGCACGGCCGTACCCACCGGCTGGGCGCTCGCGCTGCCGCGCGGACACGAAGGCCAGGTGCGACCTCGCTCGGGCTTGGCGTTGAAGCGCGGCCTGACGGTAGTCAACGCACCGGGCACGATCGACGAAGACTACCGCGGCGAGCTCGCGGTGCTGCTCGTGAACTTGAGTCGCGAGCCGCAAGTGATAGCGCCGGGTGATCGCATCGCGCAGCTGGTGATCGCGCCGGTGACGCACGTCGCAGTGGCTGTCGTCGCTAGCGCGGACGCGTTGGGCGAAACCGTGCGCGGCACGGGTGGCTTCGGCAGCACCGGTCGCTAGCGGCCAACAATTTACGACCGCGTTATTCGTTGTTTACTTCTGCGGCCTAACTTCCGGAGTGTGAGCTCGGTCGGTGCCGGGCCCGGGAGGAAACCATATGACGCCGCAGGTCACGTTCCGCGGGATAACACCGTCTCCAACCATCATCGATGCTGTTTGGAAACGTGCCCGAAAGCTCGGTGAAGTCGCGCCGCAGCTCGAGGGATGTCACGTGGTGATCGAGGCGTCGTCGCACGGCAGCCAGCGTCGTGTCAGCTATCGCGTGGCAGTCCACTTGACCGGCGGGACCAGCGCGGAGACTCGTACGACACGACAGGCTGAAAGCGACAACCTCTACGTGGCAATGCGCGATGCATTCGATGCCGCGCGCCGACAGCTCGCCGCTCGGGGGCGAAGTCCGCGAGGAATTGGAGCGTCTGCAACAGCGGCGCTCCACTAGCGGCCTCACGAGGCGGCAGCCGTCGCACCCTCACCCAAGTGCGACGGCTGCCGCAGCCTCGGGTGATACTTGTAGGTCGTCGACACACCGACAGTAGACGCGACGCGGCTGGCACAGCACGGCACAGGGTTGCGCCAGTAGCGTGAGAACTGTTGTGCAATTCTGCGCCGTCTGACCCGCACAGGCCTGGCACACGTAATGCTCTATACCTTTTCGGAGGTCGGAGCATGTCGCGAGCGTCGGTCGCAGTGATGGTACTCAGCGTCGCAGGGCTGGGTGCTTGGGTCGGGGGAGCACGGGCACAGGAATGCACTGGCGATACGGGGTGCCCGAAGGGCTTCTCCTGCCAGGTGACTGCGGTCAGCTCCTGCGCGGCAGGCGCGCCTACACCCGACTGCGGCCCGAACGAGACGTGCACCCGGCCGGCGATGCAGCCGCTCCCACCGCCGATGTGCGAGACCAAGGAGTATCGCTCCTGCGTCCCGGCGGAATGCATGAGCGACAGCGACTGTGCGACCGGCATGGTGTGTCACACGGAGGAAGCCAGCGACTGCGCCGGGGCGGCCGAGTCTGACCTGCCCTGCAAGGACGGCATCTGTCCGCCGCGCGAGCCGCCACCAGACTGCACGACCAAGGTGAAGCACCAGTGCGTGCCGCGATACCTGCTGCCCTGTGAGCAGGCGAGCGACTGCGGCGAGGGGTTCACGTGTGAAGCGCAGAAGCGCTGTGGTTGCTCGGCCGGTTCGGCCGGGACGCCCAGCTCGGGCCAAGCCCCGCCTGTGGACGCGGCAAAGCCGGCGCCGCAGGACGGTGGCCAGGGGGATCGCGAACCTGCGGCGGACGCAGGCGTACCCGCGGACCTGGTCGCGCCCCCGCCTCCCGACTGCACCTGCGAGGTGACGGCCGAGAAGTACTGCAAGGCGGTCGAGGTGGTCTGCAAGGCCGACTCGGATTGCCCTGGCGACTTCACCTGCCAGGTCACCGCGACCAGCGGCAGCAGCGGTGGCAGCGGCGGCGCGGCGGCGACTTGCCCCATGGGCAGCTGTCCTGCGTTGCCCGCGCCTCCGCCGCCCGTGGAAGAGCGGCGTTGCGTGCCACCGTACGACGGCGTGGCGGTCGACCTGGGCGGGGTGCCGACGCGCGGCGGCGAGACGACGGGCGCCGGAGGCAAGAGCGGCAGCGTCGACCACGCGCCGACGGCTCCGCCCGCGGCACTCCCGGGTGGGGACAATCCATCGGCGCACTCGCGCTCGTGCAGCGTGGCCTCTCCCGGCACGCGCGGGACGGGCAGCCTGGCGCTCTGGGCGAGCCTGATGACCCTCGCTGCCGCGCTCTTCCTGACGCTGCGGCGCAGGTAAGTCACTTCTGCAGTGTGAGGCGGCTTTTTCGCGGTCCCGTGGTCCGTCCGTGTGTGCTACACGAGCGCCTCGATGGACTTCAGTATCAGCGAAGAAGACCGCCTCCTACAGACCTCCGTCCGCGACTTCGTCGAGGAACAAGTCAACTCGCGCTGGCGTGAGATCGAGGAAAAGAAGGTCATCCCGGACGCGATCATCAACCAGGCCAAGGAGCTCGGGCTGCTCGGTCTGAGCATCCCGACCGAGTACGGCGGGCTGGGCTTGTCGGTCACGCAGAAGGCGCTGGTACACGAGATGCTGGGTCGCGGCCCGTGGGGTCTGTCGACGTATATCAGCGTCCACACCGGCATCGGCTGCGTGGGCATCGTGAAGTTCGGCAGCGAGGCGCAGCGAAAGAAGTACCTGCCCAAGATGGCGGCCGGCGAGTGGATCGGCTCGTTCGCGCTGACCGAGCCCAACGCGGGCTCGGACGCGGGCGCGATGCAGTCGACCGCCGTGCGCAAGGGCGACGAGTGGATCCTGAACGGCACCAAGACGTTCATCACCAACGCACCCAAGGCACACCACTTCATGGTGTTCGCCAAGAGCGACAAGGGCATCTGCGCGTTCCTGGTCGACCGCGAGGCACCCGGGGTGCGCATCGGGCAGGTGTTCAAGACCATCGGTCACATCGGCTCCACGCCCGCGGAAGTGGTCATGGAAGACTGCCGGATCCCGCTCGACTCGCTGGTCGGCGAAGAGGGCAAGGGCTTCGACTACGCCAAGCGCTGTCTGTCGGAAGGGCGCACCACGCTCGGCGCGCGCTGCGTCGGCACCGCACAAAAGGCGATGGAGCTCGCGCTGGAGTACGCGGGCGAGCGCAAGACCTTCGGCAAGCCGCTCTCCGAGCATCAGGCGCTGGCATTCCGCTTCGCGCAGATGAGCGCGCGCACCGAAGCCACGCGTCTGGCCTGTTATCGCTCGGCCTGGCTGCTCGATCAGGGCAAGCCGGCCGTGCGCGAGTCGTCCACGGCGAAGCTGCTGGGCGGCGAGTGGAGCTGGGAGACCGTCGACCAGTGCATGCAGATCTTCGGTGGTAACGGCTACATCAGCGGCGAGTACATGATCGAGCGCTTGTGGCGCGACCTGCGCGTGGCCCGTGTCTACGACGGCTCGAGCGAGGTCCAGCAGATCGTGATCGCGCAGCAGCTGCGTAAGGGCGACGTCCAGACCGCCTGGTGACGGCAAACGCAGCCCTCGGCTGCAACGAAATGCTGGAGATCCCCGCGTGTCGGGTGATGTCGCCCGAGACATCTGCCGAACGACGTGGCGTCGTCTAATAGTCTGAGCTAATGCCCAGGACTGGGACGAAGCCTTGAACACCAAGTTTTTGATCGACGCCATCGTGCACCAGACGACGGTACTGATCGCACAGCTGTCGACTGCGTCCGGCATTCGCGCGCCGCTCTCGCACGTCGCAGATCAAGTGTTCCTGGAGCTGTCGCGCGAGATCGAGGCCCAGGGCATCTCGCGCAAGGTGGTGGCCGACATGTTCGGTCTGGCCATCCGCACGTACCAGAAGAAGGTGCAGCGCGTCACCGAGAGCGTGACCGCGCGCGACCGCACGCTCTGGCAAGCCGTGCTGGAGTACTTGCAGGAGCAGGGCAGCTGCTCGCGGCGCGAGCTGCAGGCGCGCTTCGATCGCGATGATCCGATCGTCGTGGGCTCGGTGTTGAACGATCTGGTGAACAACGGCCTGGTCTACAAGACCGGTTCGGGCGAAGGCGCGCTGTTCGGCATCACGCACGCGAGCGACCTGGCCCGGGCCGTGCGCGAGCAACGTCGCGAGTCGCTGCAACCTGTCGTGCTGGTACTGATCTACCGTGCCGGCAGCGCCACGCGCGCCGCGCTGCAGGAGCAGCTCGGCGTCGACGAAGCCGCGCTGATCACGGCGCTCGACGCGCTCGAAGCCTCGGGGCAGATCGAGCGCACGGGCGAAGGCCCGTCCGCGAGCTACCGCGCCCAGAGCTTCGTCGTGCCCATGGATTCGGAGCACGGCTGGGAGGCGGCGGTATTCGATCATTTTCAGGCAGTGGTCCGGGCCATCGGTACCAAGCTGCGGCTAGGTGTCGCGCGCGCGAAGCACCACGACATGATCGGAGGCGCCACGCTCGGCTTCGACATCCGCCCTGGCCATCCTCACCATGACGAAGTGCTGGGACTCTTGCGCCGCGTACGCGCGGAGGTGAACGAAGTCTGGGAGCGCGTGCAGGCTTACAACGCCGAGCATCCGATGCGCGAAGAAGAGCGGACCGAGGTGTTGTTTTACTTTGGACAGTGTGTGACTTCACCGGACGAGGAATGAATCGTGTCGATGGTCGTACGCATCCTGGCTGTCTGTGCGGGGCTCGCGCTCGTCGCCTGCGGTGAGCCGAAGGCGCCCTCCTCGCCTTCGGTCGGCAGCAACTCGAACTGGCTGCGCCTGTGCAAGACCGATGACGAATGCGGGGGCGGCCAACTCACGTGCCGCTGCGGCTTCTGCACACGCGAGTGCGGCGCGGACGCTGCTTGCAGCGCGCTCGACGACGCACGTTGCGCGCTGAAGGAAGATCCCGCCGCCGCCTCGAGCTGCGCGGACGACACGACCTCCGCGCCCGTCGCCGGCATCTGCCTGCCGCGCTGCGATCCCGGCAGCTGCGAGGACGGCTCTTCCTGCGTCGAAGGCTCATGCGTGGCGACGAAGCTGCCCGAGAGCGCGTTCTGCAGCCCCGTCGCCAGCATCGACGCGGTGCAGCGCACGCTGTCCGATCAGCTGCTCGCCCTGCTCTACCAGCGACGCGCGAGCGGCTTCATGTGCGGCAGTAACCCGTTGAGCAGCCAGGCGCCGCCGTTTCGTCTGGACCCGCGGCTGATCTGCGTCGCCCGCGTGCTGGTCGACGACCTCGATGCCGGCACCGCGCCGCCGGGCATCGTCGACGCGCTCGGCCGCAATACGCGCGAGCGCTTCGACCTGGTCGGCTACGACGCGTTGCAGTGGAACGAGAGCTTCGCCGTGCGCGCGCGCAGCCCCGAGGACGCGCTGCGCTTGATGCTCACCGACCTCCCGAGCTGCCAGCGTTTGGCCGACGCCGGCTTTCGCGACGTCGGCGTGGCAAACGCCGGCAATGCCTACGTGGTGACGATCGGCGTGGCGAGGTGACGGGGCTCAGCCCGCCGCTTCCTCTTCCTCTTCGTCGTCGTCGTCTTCCTCTTCTTCGTCGTCCGTCAGAGGCGGCTCGCTGCCACCGCTCGGATCGGCCAGCTTGCGCGTCCAGAGGATGGCGTCCGAGCGCTTGTCGCCCAGCAGCACGCCCTTGGCCAACAGGCCCGTCTTGCGGTAGCCGCAGGCCAGGAACACGGTCGCCAGCTCGAGGTTGTCGACTGGCGCGAACGCGAACGCCGACACGATCTCCTTGGCCTTGAGGTAGTCGTTCAACCAGCGCAAACCGGCGGTCACCGCCAGCACGTCGGCCTCGTTGCGCGGCGCGCGCAGGATCTCGATCAGCGAGTGGCCGAAGCAATCCTGGAACTCGGCGGACAGGTAGTGCGGCTTGGTGCGCTTGCTCGTGACCTCCACGAAGAAGCGCGCGGCATCCCGCCCGAACGGGTCGAAGGCGCCGTACGCGTCCGAGCGCTTTTGCCAGACCGCATCACGCGCCTCGGCTGCGCTCTCGGGATCGATCTCTTTGACCGTCACGCCCTTGATCGGATCCTCGATGCCGTCCGCCAGCTTCTTGCCGGCGTTGATCGTGCGCTCCGTCATCTTCTGAGATTCTTCGGAGACCTCGATCGAGGCGGTGCGCTCGCCGATCACGCAGCCCACCAGGTGGCCGTCGCTGCGCTTGTAGAAGCCGGGCACCTGGCCCTCGCGCACGAAGCCGACGCGCGTCCACGAGGACACCTCGTCTTTTTCGACCAGCAGGATCACCTTGTCGACGCCCTCGCGTTGGGCGACCGATTGGATGAACAGACGCTTGGCGGGCAACGCCCCAGCGCGGAAGTCGATCACGCGGATCTGCTTGGTTCGCCGGTTCAACAGCAAACACAAGAACGCGTTGTCGGAGCGGAAATGCAGCTCCTCGACGATCGGTTCGGGTTCTTTAGTCGTCGTCGCCGCTGCGCCACGAGCCTTGGCCATCTGTACCTCATGCCACCGAGTTGGAGCGCCGAAGACTAGAGCCCGCGCGTGATACTGTCAACGTAACGGTTCGGGGGCGTAGGCCGCATCCATACAAGAAAACACGGGAAATCCCTCTCGAGATTTCCCGTGTTCCGGTGCTGGTGCCGATGTAGGCGAGCGTTACTTGCCGGCGATCGCCGCGTCGATCGCGGTCTTGAAGGCATCGAACGGCTGGGCGCCCTGCAGCAGCTTGCCGTTGATGAAGAACGACGGCGTGCCGATGCGGGCGCCGGCCTTGTCGACGGCGTCCACGTCAGCCTGCACGGCCGCCTTGTTCTTGTTGCTGTCGAGCGCGGCCTTGAACTTGGCCATGTTGATGCCGCCGACCTGCTCGGCGTACTTCTCGAGGTCCGCACGGCTGAGCGCGCGCTGATTGGCGAACAGCAGCTCGTGGTACTTCCAGAACTTCTCGTTGCCGCCCTGGTTGAACACCTCGGTGGCAGCTTCCGCCGCGGGCATGGCGTCCTGGTGGAACGGCAGCGGGTAGTTGCGCCAGATGATCTTGACCTTGCTGCCGTAGGTCTCCTCGACCTGCTTCAGGGTCGGCTCGACGCGGCTGCAGAACGGGCACTGGAAGTCGCTGAACTGCTCGATCACGACCTTCGCACCCGAGGCGCCCTTGACCGGAGCCTTGGCCGCCTGCGCGATCTTGTAGACCTTGTCGGCGTCGGGCTCGGCCGGGGCGGAGGGTGCCGCCGGGGCATTGGGCGCATCGATGAACTTGGGCGCGGTGGCGCCGTTCTCGATCACCTTGGCGTACAGCTGGGTCTTCGAGGTGCCGGACGAGACCATCTGCTTGGCCTTGGCCAACTCTTCGTCGATCACCGCCTTGAACGCGTCGAACGGCTGCGCGCCGCGCAGGCTGCGGCCGTTGATGAAGAACGAGGGCGTGCCCGAGGCGCCGAGGCCGCGCGCCAGCTCCTGGTCCTGCGTGATCTTGTCCTTGAAGGTGTTCTGATCGAGCACGGTCGCCAGCTTCTTGGCGTTGAGGCCGAGCTGCTTGCCGTAGTTCTCGAGGTCGGCGCGGGTCAGCGCACGCTGGTTCTGGAAGAGCAGGTCGTGCGCCTCCCAGAACTTCTTCGAGCCACCCTCCTGGAAGGCGGCCATGGCCAGGCTGGCGGCGGGGCCAGCGTCGTTGTGGAAGGGCAGCGGGTTGTTCTTCCAGATGATGCGCAGATCGCTGCCGTACTTGGTGGTCAGCCCCTCGATGGTGGGCACCACGCGCGAGCAGAACGGGCACTGGAAGTCGCTGAACACGACCACGGTCACCAGCGCGTCGTCGGGGCCCTTCTGCGGGTCCTGCTTGGACACCGGCACCTTGTACACGGTGGTGTCCTGCGCGGGCTGGGCCGCGGGCGACGGAGCCGCCTCGGCCTTGCTCTTGGCGTTGGCCATCAGCGTGGCGTAGACGGCGGCGGC
>DATEOF010000075.1:0-24975 GCA_035274465.1 Polyangiales bacterium | reverse complement strand
ACCGCAGCACCACTCGCTCCGCCGCTGCCAGCTGCGCTGCCTGCAGCGCCCACGCCGCCACCTGCACCACCACCAGCGCTCGTGCCCGAGGCGCCCGCATTCGAGCCGGCCCCGGATCCCGCACCTGCCGCATCAGCCCCGCGTCCCGCGATCGCGGGTGATGCGCCCGCCGTGCTGCCCGCTCCGCCTGCGCTGGTCGTCGGCTGCGCACCCGCCCCCGCAGTCGCCGCCTGCGGCACCTTGCCGGAACCCGAGCCCGAACATCCCAACACCAACACCAAGCTGCAGATCAGACATCGACGCATGTCGGGATAGTGGTTTCAGCTGCACGCGACGGGTCAAGGGCCCCAGCCAAGGTTTCTGTCGGCGCCCGGGAACAACCCGGAGATCTCGGAGTTAAAGCGTGCAGAGCGGCTGACAGGTGTCGAATGGCCCGAACCCGCACTACCACGCAGTTTTGCGTCTGCGGCTTGCTCGGCGTGGTGCTCGCGGCCGCTGGCTGCGGCGACGCCACGAAGCCGATTGCGCCGACCGCTCCGGACGCGGGAGAGCAGGACGCGGGTCCGGCGCCGGCATTCGAGCCCGTCGCTCCCGCGAGCTACCTCGCCAAGGTGAAGAACCTGCTGCTGGGTCTGCCGCCCAGCGACGCCGAGCTGGCTCGGGTCCAGGCCGACCCCGACGCGCTGCCGGAGCTGATCGCCGGCTGGATGCAACTGCCGCAGTACCAAGACAAGCTGCAACGCTTCTTCGAGCTCGCCTTCCAGCAAACACAGATCTCGGTCGACGACTTCGAGAATCAGGCCTATCCGCGCCCGCTCGGCATCAATCCGTTCAGCATGCCGCGGCTGTTACAAAACGCATCACAGAGCTTTGCGCGCACGATGGTCGCGCTGATCGGCGAGGGTCAACCGCTCACAGCCGCACTCACCACGCGGCGCTTCATGCTCACGACAGCCCTCTCTGAGCTGTACGCGTTCCTGGATACACACCAAGTCGGCGACGACGGCGAGGTCAGCGACGCATTCGCGCTCGCAAACCCGAACCTGAGCGTGGTGGTCACCTCCAAGGAGAAGATCCCGATCGAGGAGACACTCGATCCGAGCGGCCCGAGCTTCATGCACTGGTACAACCAGGACGTGGCGAGCGTGCGCCAGGTGGATGCGAGCTGCGTCTCGAACACCTATCGCTTCGCCGCCAACGCGCAGATGCTCGACTACGTGCTCCACGGCTCGCTCGAAGGGCATTACGAGGCGAACGGCACGCGTTGCCGCGGTGAGCGCGGCAGCGCACACACGCTGCAGTTCACGACCGAAGACTTCCACGACTGGCGCATGGTGGACATCCGAGCGCCCAATCCGGGTGAAGCGCCGACGCTGTTCTACGACATCCCCTCGCTGCGCACAAAGAGCGAGCTGGTGCTGTCCATCCCGCGCATCGGCTTCTTCAGCACGCCGGCGTTCTTCGCGAACTGGCCCACGAACCTCAGCAACCAGATGCGGGTCACCGTCAACCAGGCGCTGATCGTCGCGCTGGGACAGGACGTCGACGGCAGCGATCCGACCACGCCGCCCGGTGATCCACCGCCCGGACTGGACAGCCCGCACGCCGGCTCGCCCGAGTGCGTGTTTTGTCACCGCACGCTCGATCCGCTGCGCTCGATCTTCGCCTCCACGTATTCGTGGTTCTACCACCGGCAGGACGATCCGAGCTTCGTCGCTCAGAAGGGCGAGTTCAGCTTCTGGAACCAGAACGCGCAGGTGAACGACATGGCCGACTTCGCGGATCAGCTCGCCCGGCATCCGAAGTTCGCCGAGGCCTGGCCGCAGAAGCTTTGCTACTACGCGAACTCTGCGCCGTGCGCACGCGATGATCCCGAGTTCCGGCGCGTCGTGCAGGTGTTTCGCGACTCCAACTACGACTGGAACACGCTCGTCAAGGCGCTCTTCGCATCGCCGCTGATCACGAACGCGAGTGCCACGCAGACCAGCGGCGCGCAAGGCGAGGTGATCGCGGTCGCACGGGTCGATCACCTGTGCAGCGCGCTGTCGGCCAGGCTCGGCCTCGGCGACGTCTGCGGTCGCGACGCCCTCAGCGCAGCCACGCAGGGCGCCGCGATCCCACAGATCGCGCGCGGCTTGCCCTCGGACGGCTACGGTCGGGGCGCGATCGCGCCGGTCCTGCCGAACAAGCCCACGCTGTTCTTCTCGGCCGCGATCGAGAACATCTGCACCGCGATCGCTTCGCGAGTCATCGATGTCGAGCAGCCTCACGGGGCGAAGGTCTGGCGTGGCGCCAAGCCCGAGCCCGCAATCGCCGAGTTCGTGTCGCTGGTGATGGGGCTGGCCGCAAGCGATCCGCGCGCGCAACCCGCGCGCGAGCTACTGGAGGAGCACTATCGCGACGCGTCGTCGCAAGGCAAGAGCGCGTCGGTCGCGCTGCAATCCACGTTCGTGGTGGCGTGCATGGCGCCATCGGCGACCTCGATCGGGCTGTGAGGGATCCAGATGCTGACCCGCCGCGAACTCTTGCTCAGCACGTTGGTCGGAGGCAGTCTGCTCGGGCTGCGAGCGCTCGCGACCGGGCTGCCGATCAGCCTTCTGGCCGAACCGCGGCGCGCGCTCGCACAGGTCACACCGAACGCATGCGCGAACCGTGAGCGCGCGCAGTACGTGATCTTCGCGACGTCCAGCGCGGGCGACCCGCTCAACGCTAGTGTTCCCGGCACGTACGAGGACCCGAAGATCGTGCACAGTCTGGACCCGCGCCTCGCGCCAGCCCCGCTCATGCTAGGCGGGCTCCGCACGCGCGCCGCGGCGCCCTGGGCGCAGCTGCCGGCGGCGGTCCTCGAGCGCACGGCCTTTTGGCACATCGAGACCGGAACCCCGATTCACCCGCGCGAGCCCGACGTGCTGCGACTCATGGGCTCCACCGACGGAGCAGAGATGCTGCCCTCGCTGCTCGCGCGCTTACTGGCGCCGTGCCTCGGCAGCGTGCAACCAGAACCGATCGCGATCGGCGCGAAGTCTCCGCTGGAGGGGCTCACCTATCAGGGCGAGCAACTCCCGCTCATGCCCGCCCAGGCGCTCAAGGCGACGCTCACCAACCTGCCGGGCGAGCTCGGCGACCTGCGCTCGCTCCGGCGCGACACCCTCGGCCGCTTGAACGACCTCTACAAGCGCGATGCCACCCCTGCCCAGCGTGCGTACATCGACAGCCTGGTGACGTCGCAGGCACAGGTAGTCGGCATTCGACAGGACCTCCTGAATGCGCTCGAGTCGATCGAAGACAACGGCATCGACGCGCAGATCTCGGCCGCGGTCACGCTGATCCGCATGAACATGGCGCCGGTGCTCTCGATCAACATCCCATTCGGTGGCGACAACCATCACGATCCCGATCTGGCCCGCGAGACAGACGAGACGCTGACGGGCGTCGCTGCGATCGGCTCACTCTTCCAGCAGCTGACGGCGGCTGGACTCGCCGACCGCGTGAGCCTCGTCTCGCTCAACGTCTTCGGTCGCACGCTCGGCCCCGGCAACGCGCAGGGTCGCCAACACAACATGAACCACCAGGTCTCGCTGACGATCGGCAAGCCCTTTCGAAGCGGCATCATCGGTGGCGTGGGCCCGGTCGCAGGCGATTACGGCGCGCTACCGATCCACGCGCAGACGGGAGAAGGCAGCCTGGATGGCGACATCCCGGCGGGTCAAACGCTTGCCTCGTTCGGCAAGACCCTGCTGGCGGCCTTCGGCAGCGACGACGCGACGGACGCAGCCAGCATCAGCTCGGGCAGCGTGGTCACCGCGGCCCTGGCACGCAGCTAGCAGAACGAGCGCGCGAAAATTCGCTCGATCCTGGTGAAGGATCGCTCGAGTCCGTGCACTCATTCGGTCATAGCTACGTCGGACCCGAGCTTGACCATGTTTCGCAGCGTATTTTGCTTGGCTTTTTGTCTCGCGAGCACGGCCGCCGCCCAAAGCGGCGGTAGTTTCTCCGTACCGTGCCAGTCCCGGGACGAGTTCGCGAGCCGGTTACGCACCCTGTTGGCCGAGCCGCAGCGTGCGGACGAAGTGCTCGACCGATTCACGATCGATATCGCTGGCGGTGCAGACGGCTCCTGGACGCTCACGGTCAGTGAACCTGCGAACCCTGCGAGCCAACCGCGCACGTTGCGCCAAGCGAGCTGCAAGGAGCTCGCGGAAGCCGCCGTGCTCGTGGTCTCCGCATGGGCGGACGAGTCGCCGCCACCGGCTGCTCCTGCGCCACCGCAAGTCGCCGCGCCTGCACCGCCGCCGCCGCCGCCCAAAGCGGCACCACCCGCCGAGCCGCTGGTGCCGCCAGTGCCCGACGATACGTTCGTGCCGCGCATGCGCGTCGGGGTATCGTTTCGCGCGAACGGTGCGATCTACATGATGCCGGATGCGAGCTTCGGCGGTGGCGCCGGCGTTTGGTTCTACACGGCGGATCGGCTCTCCTTGTGGAGCGTCGGCCTCAGCGCGTGGCCGAGCCACTACATGGATGACGCCCAGGCCATGCGCTACCCAGACTACGAACGACCTCTCTGGTACCTCTACGGCGACTACGCGCGCTACTTCCTGCGCTTTCCACCCGTCTCGCTGGGCTTGTTCGGCCAGGCGACCTTCAATATGCGGCGCAAGAACGAAGGCGGGACCAACGAGCTGACATTCAGCATGGCCATCGGACCAGACGTGCGTTGGGCCATCAGCGACAGGTTCGCGGCACACGCGCAGCTCGGCGTGTTCATCGTGCACGACACAGACACCACGCCAGGAGTCGCCACGCTCGCCCTCGAACTGACACTCAACTAGCTCCATGCCGGAAGACGCGCTCGCACCGCAGCTGGAAGCCCCCGCCTCGACCGAGGCGCTGGTTGCGATCGCGCGCGCCTACGATGAATATGCTCCGGTGATCTTCCGCGTGCTCCGGCGCTTCGGCGTGGCCGACAGCGCGCTCGATGACGCCGTGCAGGACGTGTTCCTGGTGGCGTGCCGGCGCTACGCGGAGTTCGAGGGCCGCTCGAGCACGCGCACCTGGCTGTACGGCATCGCACGCCGCGTCGCGCGCGATCACCGGCTGCGCGGGCGGCGCGGCGAGCGCGAGACGGCAGACACCGACGCCCTGCACGCGGGGCGCGATCCCGCGAGCATCACCGAGGCCGCCGAGGCGGCGCGACTGTTGGACCGCGCGCTCGAAGGCATGAGCGAAGGGGTGCGCGACGCGTACGTGCTCGTGGAGCTCGAAGAGCTGAGCGCGCCCGAGATCGCCGCGCTGCTGGACGTACCGCTCAACACCGTCTACTCCCGCGTGCGCCTCGCACGCCAGCATGTGCAGAGCTTCGTGCGCGAGCTCGGAACCCAGCGGAGGGCCACGTGAGTCGCGAAGAAGCCGAGCTCGACCGCCTCGTCCGCCTCGCGCGCCAGGCCGATCTACCCGACGCCGCGCGGCTCGCCCGCGTGCGGGCGCGCTTCCTGCCGCCGACAGCTGCACCCGCTCCAACGCCGACTGGCGCAGGTGCGACGGGCAAAGGCATCCTGGGCGCGAAGATCGTCGTCGGCCTCGCAGCCGTGGGGTTGGGCGTGTGGTCGTACGTGGATCTCATGCGCCCGACGCCGGAGGTTCCGATCGTGGTGCCCGCGCCGCAGAGCACAGAGCCGCCACCACCATCAGCACCGCCGCCGCCCGAACCGCAGCCCACGAGCGCGGGGGCCCAAGCCGAGCCCGCGCCGCTCGAGGCACCGGTCGAGACCACCATCAAGCCGCGCGCCAAGAAGCCGCGGGCCGAGCCAGTGACCGCGGTGCCGGCGAGTACCCTCGCGCAGGAAGCCGCGCTGCTCCAACTGGTCGCCGTCCAGCTGCGCGCCGGCCAAGTCGAGCGTGCGCGCGACACGCTCGCAGAGTTCACGCGACGCTACCCCGAAAGTGCCTTGAACGCGGATCGCGAAAGGCTCGAACGTCGCCTCGCGCAATCACAGCCCGCGCCTTAGCCCGTGGCACGATCTGGCGCACTCGCGAGCGCGAATAATCCTCGGCTTGGTCGGTCACTCGTCGCTGGCCTTGTTGACCTCGTCCGAGCGGCGCTTTCCTTTGCGCACCTTCGATCCCTGGTTCAGCGCGCGCAGAACCTTGGCGTCGCGCTCGTATACGTCGGGGATGAACTCGGTCACGCCTTCCTTGTTCACCGACACGGTCCAGTACAGCAGCATCACCGGCACAGGCTTGTCGAGGTACACGGTCTCCGACTTCTTGCTGGCGACCTGTTTCTTGAGCGCATCCAGGTTCCAGCGCTGCGGGTTGGCGATCAGCTTCTCTGCGAGCTCGAGCGGCTCGAACACGTGCACGCAGCCCCAGCTCATCGCGCGCTGTCGCGCGTCGTAGCCCGTCTGGTTGGGCGTGTCGTGCAAGTACACGTGGTACTGGTTGGGAAACATGAACTTGATCGCGCCGAGCGCATTGTCCGGGCCCGGATCCTGGCGCAACACGAAGGGAAAGTTGTCCGCGGTGTAGCTGCTCCAGCGCACCTTGCTCGGCTCGATCTCGCCCTTGTCGGGGTCGATCACCCGGATATTCTTCTCCTTGATGTAACCCGGGTTGGCCTTGGCCCCGGGCAACACCGTGCTCGCGAGCACGCCCGGTGGCACGGTCCAGGTGGGGTTCAGCACGAGGTACTGGATGTCGTCGCGGTACTGCGGCGTCTGGCTGAACGTCTTGCCCACCTGCGCGCGGTTCTGCCAGACGATCTTGTCCTTCTCCATGTAGTAGATCTCGAACGCGGCCGCATTCACCAGCACCAGCCGCTCGGGCACGTCGCGCAGGATCCAGCGCGCACGCTCGAGGTTCAGGCGGATCTGATCGATGCGCTTCTCGACCGGCACGTTCATCGCGTCCAGCGTCAGCCTGGCCAGCTCGCCCGCGGGCAAGCGGTGGCGCTTCTGAAAGCGCTCCACGCCCTGGCGCAGCTCCTCGTCGTAGGTGTCCGAGCCGTTGTCCTGCGCCTTGGGCAGGTCCTCGCTGATCGCCAGCCGGTGGCGAATCTCGGGCACGCGTTTGTCCTTCATGCCGACCTTGAGCGACGGGCCAGACGCGATGGGCTTCCAGCCGCCAGCCGCCTGGTACGCACGGTACTTGGCGAGCGTACGGCGAAAGCGATCGTACATGGGTGCGCGCGGCTTGAGCGCCTCGATCTCGTTGTACAGCGACTTGGCATTCAGCATGCGCACCGCGGTCGCGATGTAGTCGGCGCCCTTCCACGCCTGGGCGAAGTTCCAGGTCTGGTCGATCCGCTCCGGGTCCACCTTGCCGTAGAAGGCGTGATAGCCGAGCTCGGCGAGCGCATCGGTCAGCAGCATGTCCAGCTCTGCACCCGTGGTTGGATCCGAGCTGAGCTCGAACTTGCCCTGGAGCGCCTTGATCTGGCTCAGGCCGTAGTCCTCGGGATCGAGGCCGTCTTTGGCGCTGTCCTCGATGGCCCGGATCAGGTCTTTCACTTTCGCCGGATCGGTCCACACGCGCTTGAAACGCATGTGCGCGTAGAGCTTCGGCACGAAGTCGACGGCGACGATCGGCGTTCCCTGCACGACCAGCTTGCCGTCCGACTCCAGGTCCTCCATGCGCGTACGCATGTAGCGCTGGACGTCGTCTTCTTGCGCGCGGGCAACGACGGCACACAGCGACAGCGTGACCGACAAGACAAGCCTCGTGACTGTGGCAGAAAGGCTTCGCATGGGCGCGCAGCATGGCAGAGCGCCTCGCTCGAGGCGAGATGGGTTTGCCCTCGGTGGAGCTGTCTCCAAGCAGGTGCTAGCTTGCGACGCATGCCCGACTTCAAACTCTTCGGCGATGAACATGTCCGCCAGTACGAAGCCACGAACGGCCAGACTGGCTTCGAATGGAACGGGACGCAGATCCTGATCCTCCGCACCAAGGGCCGCACGTCCGGACAGCTCCGCAAGGCGCCGCTGATCTTCGGTCGCGACGGGGCCAGCTACATGGTCGTCGCCTCCAAGGGAGGCGCTCCCGAAAACCCCGGCTGGTATGAGAACCTGCGCGCGCACCCGGATATCGAGATCCAGGTGAAGGGCGACGTCATCCCGGTTCGCGCGCGGACCGCATCTGCGGACGAAAAGACGCGCCTGTGGCCGGTGATGACGAAGGAGTGGCCGGACTATGACAAGTACCAGCGCAACACTCCGCGCGACATCCCGCTCGTGATCTTGAGCCCGCGCTAGTTGGCGGCCACCTTCGTGCGAGGCGCGAGCGTGCAGATGTCGTGTCCCTCGGCCGAGTCGCCACAACGCGATTCGGCCAGGTCCTTGCAGTCCTTATCCACCTTGCAGGCCTGGACGACGCGTCGCTCGTCTCTGCACGGAAACATCGTGCAGTCCATGTGCGAACAGTTGCGGCCCTGACAGTGTTCACAGGTCTCGTAGAACGGATCGTTCGGCCGCACGTAGAACGGATCGTGCGGCAGCGCCGGATCGTGCTGCAACGCCGGATTGTACGGCTGCTCGCCGGCTAGCACCTTGCAGTCATAACTGCCGACGTACGAAGCCGGACTGCACGCGGCAAGCAGTAGCAATGCGGCGGCCAGCAGCTGAGACGCGAAGTACTTCATGCAACGCTCCTAGACTTCAGGGCTCTCGCGAGAGGGCTTCAACCTTGTCGCGGAGCCCTGCGCGATGCCGCTGCAATCGCGCGCGGACGCGCCGATTTGTGCCGGCAATTCGTCGAGTTCTCGGCAGTGCGGGAAGTCCGTATTCACCGCTGGGACGATTGAGCACGCGCGTGCGCACGCGGAGGCCCCTTGACCGGGACAGGGCGTCGTGAGACTTCGCCAAAGGCAACTCATGAGTTGCAATAGGGAGACGAAGCGATGCGGCAGTCGGCAAAACTCGCGTTGTGCATGATCGCTGCGGCGGCTTGTTCGAAGCAGAGCGAGCACGCGAACCCCGCGGTTCCCGACGTACCGACGGCAGGGACTGCAGGCATGGCTGGGCCGTCGACGCCTCCGACGGACGTGGGCTCAGCCGCTGGTAGCGGCCAACCGAGCAGCACCGCCGGCCGGCCGGCGACCGACGCGGGCATGCGGAGCAACATGCCGGACGCGACGAGCTCGACCGATGACTCGGGCGTTCCGGATGGCGCGCCGCATGAACCGGAGACCCCGACGCCGACGCGCTGCGCCGAGATGACGGGCGAGCGTTCGAGTAACCCCGGCTCGGGATATCCCGGTGGTCGTTGGACAGTGTCCGCGCCGACCCACGCCAGCGTCGTCGAAGAAAACGTGCGCGTGGTGATGAGCGACGGCGTCGCGCTGGTAGGCGACGTGGCCTACCCCGCGGATCTGCAAACCCGGCGCCGCGCGACCGACAAGTTCCCGGTGATCCTCACGCAGAACCCGTACGGCGCAGCGGCCTTCGGCGCCCCGTACGGCGAGATCTTCGTCACGCACGGCTACATCTTCGCGTCCTTCGACGTGCGAGGCACCGGCCGGTCCGCGGGTACGCACGACATGTTCTCACCGCGCGAGGCCGAAGACGGCGCCGCGCTCGTCGCGTGGGCGGCCAAGCTCGAAGGTTCGGACGGGCGCGTGGGTCTGCAAGGCTGCTCGCAGCTCGGCATCAACCAGCTCGAGACTGCCACGCAACTCGGGCCGGACTCACCGGTGAAGGCGATGATTCCGGCGTGCGCGTCCGGCGACTTCTATCGGGACACGGCGTTCGACAACGGGATTCCCACGATCGTGGGCTCACTGCTCGCGACGTCCGCAGACATGAGCTACTACCGCGACTACTGGAAGACCCGCGATCGGCTCGCGCGCGCGCCGGCCATCGCGCGCGCTGACATCCCGACGTTGCTGTGGAGCGGCTGGCACGAGCCCGGGGCGCTCGGTTCGCTCGAGCTGTACACCGCACTGCAGAACCTCGCCGCGGGTCGGCCGGTGAACGCTCAGATCACCGCGGATCAAACAGTCAGCGGTCGCTATCAGGTCATCCTCGGTGATTGGGCCCACGGCGGTGGGCTGGATCTCGGCATTCAGCTGCAGTGGTACGACACCTGGATCAAGGGCGTCGACACGGGGCTCGCGACGAACACCAAGTCGCCGCTGCATCTCGCGGAGCTGGGCGGCAGCAAGCGCTGGATCAATTCGCGCTGCTACCCGCTGGTCGAGAGCTACACCGCGCTGTTCCTCGCGAGCGGCGGAAAGCTCGGGATGTCGGCCGAGACCACCGAGGGACAAGACATGCTGCGCTGGTCGTCGACGCAGAGTCCGTCCGGGACGACCCTGTACACGAGTGAGCCGTTTGCCGACGGCGCGATGCTGGCCGGCCCGGTCGCGGCGCGGCTGCAGGTGAGCTCGTCCAACACCAACGTTCAGCTGCTGATCGAGGTCCTCGATCGCGCGCCCAACGGAACGCTCAGCCGCATCAGCCAGGGCAGCGTGCTCGGGACGCTACGCCGCACGGATCCCGGCAAGTCCTGGAGCGACGCCGCGGGCTTGCCCAAGCGGCCCTTCCTCGAGCTCGATGAAGACGAAGCGCTCACGCGCGGTCAGTCGACGACGCTGGAGGTCCCGCTGTGGCCCACGGTCTGGTCGGTCGAGCCGAACCATAGCCTGGTGGTCCGGCTCTCGACGCAACCGAACGCGGACGACTGTGGCAATCCGCTGGGCGTCCCGGTCGGTTGCTTCCCGACGACCCAGATGACCTCGAGCCTGAGCGGCGGGACCTACGCCGTACAGCGCGGAGGCAAGCTCGGCTCGCTGATCAGCCTGCCGCTGGTGAAGCACGGCGCCTTCGCCAGCGCGACGAGCGCGGTCTCCGCGACGGCCGCGGTCAAGGCTTCTTCGCCCGACGCGCGGCCGCTCCCGATCGACTGGTGATGCGCGGGGAGCGCTTGCGCGTGGCAGCATCCGCAGCCGCTCCCGCGAGCACGATGTCGAGCATGCGGTCGATGCTGGCGCTGTCCAGGTTCTCGTTGAAGATCAACGCGCGCTGCACCGGCGCGGACAGCAGATCCACCACCAGCGCCACGTCGACCTGCGGCGGCAGCTCTCCGCGCGCGATGCCGCGCCGCACCATGCCGATGCGCATCTCGCGCAGCTGATCGCGCATGCGGCGAGCGAACACGTCGACCGCCTCCACCGAACGCTCCATCTGGATCACGCGCAGCACGCCTTGCTCGAACGGCTTCAGCTTGAAGGCGGCGACGAGCGACGCGTGGAGATCGCCTCGCACGCTCCCGGTATCGATCGACGGCACGTGCCGCTCGGCATATTGGATGACCGCGCTGGTGATCAGCTCGGCCTTCGTCGGCCAGCGCCGGTAGATGGTCGTCTTGTTGACGCCGGAGCGAGCCGCGATGTCCTCCACGCGCATCGCCGTGTAGCCGACCCGACTCAGCTCCTCGAACGTCGCGGCGACGACTCGATCCACCACGCGTGCCGCACGACCACCCGTGCGCGTTTCGCCGGTCCTTCTGGTTGTTTCGCGAGCCTTAGCCATCCAAGCAGCCGCGGGAGGATGTGCAATGCCGCGCGTGTTCGCAAGGCACGGCACAGCTTGGCACAGTGCCACCGGCCCCGAAGCTGCGGAATGTGCGAGGGAAATCGCCGAACTGCCGATGGCCCGAGGCGTGCACGCGAGACGGCGCGGAGGTTTGGCGATGCGCATGGGACGATACCAACTCGAGGACAGATGGCTGCCGTGGCTCGTGCTCGCTGCGCTGGCTACCGTGAGCTGCAGATCTTCGAGCGACCAGGGCGTCGCCGGGCCGGCCCACCTGCCCGGCGTGATTCCCCCGAGCTCGCCGAGCACGGTTGCGGGCGAAACGGCGACCATGAAGCCGACCAGTACGTCCGTCGTGAACAAAGAGGCCACCGGCAAGGACCGGCCCAAGCCATCGGACGCGAAAGATCCCGAGCCGCCCGCGGTGACCCTGGCAGCGCTCGAGCGCGTCGCGAGCTGTGACGCGGCAGTCGATCTGATCCGTGCGCGCGCGCTCGCGACCATGAACGCGCGTCTCGATGCGCTGAAGACACAGACCCCGGCCATCCAGGGCTGCCCATCCGCGGCGGCTGCACCGGGGATCGCGACGCCGCCACCCGCGCCGAGCGCCCCCGCGACGAACGGCGCGACTGACTCGGCCGCCGGCGGGGCGAAGAGCACCTCGATGACCAACAACCAGGTCGCGGGCGTGGACGAAGCCGACTTCATCAAGAACGACGACAAGTACTTGTACGCAGCGATGAACGGCGCGCTGCGGATCGTGGAGGCGTGGCCGGCCGCAACGGCGCACGAGGTCGCGAACGTCGAGCTCGAAGGAACGCCGAAGAAGTTGTTCGTGTCGGGCAATCGAGCGCTGGTCTACGTATCGGTGCCGCGCACGGCGGCGCCGGTCGCAACGCCCGGAGGCGGCGCGCCTGCTCCGTCCGTACAATTCGCGGGGCGAAGCGAGTGCACCTACGGCTACGACTGTGAGTTCGGCGGCGACGGAACGGCGACCGCACTGCTCGTCTTCGACATCACCGATCGCGCGGTACCCAAGCAAGTTCGGCGCATCGACCTGAGCGGCTCGCTGCTGGCGGCCCGCCGCATCGACTCCGCCGTGCACACGGTCGTCGTGACGCCCGAGCTCGCGTTTCCGGGGGTCATCTACAACACTTACAACGGCTACTGCGGGACGCGCAGCCAGGCCGAGCTGGATGCCCAGATCGAGGAGCTGCGCAAGAAGAACACCGAGATCATCACGAACACGCCTATCGACTCGTTCTTGCCTGCAGTCCGCGAAGGCGGCGTCGACTACGCCGCGGACGACTGCGACTCGCTGTACCGCGAGCTCGAGCCCACCGGCACGGCGTTCACGACCCTGGTCTCGGTCGACATGGCGACGTCCGAGGCTCCGGCGGTCGCGACGATCCTCAGCAAGCCGGGCGCGGTCTACGCTTCGGCCGATGCGCTGTACATGGCCGTGCCCAAGGATGCCGTGGCGACGGCGAACACTCCGCGCAAGCTCTCGAGCGCGATCCACAAGTTCCGCATCGGCACGGACCCCGAAGCCACCGCCTACGCCGCGAGCGGTGAGGTCAAGGGCCACGTGCTGAACCAGTTCTCCATGGATGAGTACAAGGGCCAGCTGCGCGTCGCTACCAGCTGGGGTCGCGTGCCGAGCCCGGACGTGCACAGCACGATCAGCGTGCTCGGCCAGCGCGAGCACGAGCTGGCCGTGCTCGGCCTGGTGGACGACATCGCGCCGAGCGAGGACATCCGTTCGGTGCGCTTCGATGGCGACCGCGGCTTCATCGTGACGTTCAAGAAGACCGATCCGCTCTACGCGTTCGATCTCTCGAATCCTACCGCGCCGCGCATCACCGGCGAGCTGAAGATCCCCGGCTTCTCGACCTACATGCACATGCTCGATGAGAACCACCTGCTGACGATCGGCTACGACGCCGCGGATCAGGGCAACTTCGCGTTCTTCACGGGCGTGCTGCTGCAGATCTTCGACATCAGTAACCCAGCCCAGCCCACGCTCGCGCACAAAACCGTGATCGGCACGCGCGGCTCGAGCTCCGAGGCGCTCACCAACCACCTCGCATTCACGTTGTTCCAGGGCAAGCTGGCGGTGCCGATGACGATCTGCGAAGGCGGCGGGACGAACGGCATGTTCGGGACGGACATGACGTTCAGCGGCCTGATGATCTTCGACGTCAGCGTCGAGAGCGGCCTGCGCGAACGCGGACGGGTCGCGCATCCGGCCGCCACTGGTGCCTACGACAACGCCGGCTGCACGAACTGGTGGACGCGCGCGAGCTCGGTGGTTCAGCGCAGCGTGTTCATGGACGACTTCGTGTACTCGATCGCCCAGGACATCGTGCGCGTGCAAAATGTCGAGAAGCTCGGCAAGGACGTGGCGGCGGTGAAGCTCGCGCCCTGAGCGATCTCACTAGGGATGGGGTTGATAGCTCCGGCAGGGCAGCTGGACGTCCGGCCCCAACTCCTCGCGCCGGTAGAGACACTGCACGACCTCGCACACGCAACCCTGACACTCGCTACGGTAATACTCGATGGTGTGGTTGCCGAACTCGTCGATCGAGCAAAAGTAGCCGCCATCCACGGCTCGCGCCGCGCCGCCGGAATACCAGCTGAGGGCGGTTTCATCGTCACCGGAGATCCACGCACCGGCTTCCATGGGCGGAAAGTCCTCCGGAGACGAGGGGCACCCAGCGTCGTCAGGCTTCCGGCAGATCTGCTGACACAACTTCTGCTGCACCGGCAAGTCCTCGTCGAGTACGAGTGAGATCTCCGTGTCGTCGGGCAAACGTTCGTAGCTCAGCATGTATCCGTCGGTCACGAGTCGGGTCAAGTTGTAGCCAGGCTCGAGGTAGTCGTAGGAGTGGGCGTAGCGCTGGAGCGCAGCTTCGTCGGCGCCCGGTGTGCCCCCGAGGTTGGTCGACCGCGCGCGCTGCTCGTCGAACACCACGGGGCGCTCGATGTACTCGACGAACACGTCCGCGTTCCCCCGTGTCCAAGCAGACAGCGCACTCACGGCGAGGAGCTGATCGGGCGACGCGTGCGCGAACGTGCTCATGTCGAGCTTGCCATTCGAGTTGCCGTCTCGGTACACGACCAGCTCTCCGCTCGCCATGAACTTGGGTTCGAAGAAGTCCATGAGCGACATGGCGAGCGCCTCCGGTGGCGGGGGCTCGGTGAGCTCCAGCGTGAACTTGACCGGGAACTCGCTCTTCAGCCTGACCTGCTGCGCGGCAAAGCCGAGCGGGAGATGCGAATAGCCGACCCGGTTGATATCGCCGCGAGCGGTGGAGGAGTCCGGGTCGGGCGGCCGTTGCGACTCGTCCAGAGCGCAGGGATCCGCGGGATCGTCCGGCGCGAGACCCGCGTCGGGGTCGGACCCCACCTCCCACATGATGGCGAGCAGCACGTCGCCTTCGGGAGCGGCGCTGTGCTCCGAGAGGCTCAGAGTCCCGCGAAAGCTCGCGAGCGGCGGCGGGCGCGTGTGTGCGTCCGCGAGGCCATCACATCCCAGGAGCAGGCTCGCCGCCATCAGCTGCGCCAGTGCGTTCTTCATGATCAGATAGACGTCGCGCCACTGAAAATTGGGAAGCATCAAAAGCGCATTCCGCCGGCCAACCAGCCGGCCGCTGCAAACGCCAAGCTCCAGCCGGGCTCGCCATGCACCAGGCTGACCCCGGCGCCGCCCTCGAGGCGAAACGCCAGCCGGCCGCTGACGGGCAGCTCCAGCCCGGCCGTCGGCATGAGCCGCGCCGCAAAGCCATCGCGACTCGGCACCCCGGAGCCGAACACCGCGCGGATCGTCGACTCGTTGGGTCGCTCGAGCGATTGGTGGATCCAGCCCGCACCCAGGCTGAGCCCGACGTACGGCAGCGTCCACGCCACTGGAAAGCGCAGCCGCCCATCGGCGCGACCCCACAGCTCGGTCTGCGAGGTGGTCAGCCCGATCGTCGCGAAGTCGACCATCGCAGCTTCCACACCGAATGCGAGCTCCCACGGCCCGCGCTCGCGCACGAGTGCGACGCCGAGCAGCGGCGTGATGCCCGCCCCGTCGACGATGCCCGAGCGCACGCCGCCGCCCACCTCGACCGCCCACGTGCGGCGAGGATCCGAGCCGCGCCGAGCCACTTCGGCGTACGGCAGCTGGTCCATGTCCGCTTCGTCGAGCGCCACCAGGCTGTCAGGCAGCACGAGCAGCTCGCCGACGCGCACGAACGAACCTTCGGGCTTGCGCACCAGGTAGCGCCCGGGATCGAGCGCCAGACGCACCGGCTGTCCGCGCACCTTGTCGACCTCGGCGATCAGCTCGTCGCTCGCGACCGAGGTCACCACGTAGCGTCCCTCGAGCGACGCGGCCAGCTGCAGCCCGCTGCTGCGGCCGCCGGGCCGCGTCAGCACGAGGTCGCCTGCGCCGCGCAGATCGATCTCGTGCGAGGGGTGCTGGCTGCCTGCGCTCGCGCCGGTCGAGGCGGCGAGCGTGTGGTCGTAGCTGTACGAATAGGCCTCGAAGAGAGTCACGCGACCGTCTGCGTTGCGGTCGGCGGCGCCACGCAGGCCCGACAACAGGTGATGCGTGAACAGCGAGCCGCCGAGCGCCTCCCACTCCTGCGCGGGCTCGTTCGAGCCGGTCGACGTGATCACCACCGAGCCCGCGAGATCATGGCCGCCTTCGAGATCGATCGCGAACGGCTTGATCGCCCGGCCGCCTTTCGCGCGGATCAGCGTGCCGGACGTGCAGGCGTCGGTGATCAGCAGGCGCAAGCGCGCGGGGACGCTCGCGAGCAGCGGCCGCAGCTCGCTGAAGGGCAAGACGCTGCCGCCGAGGTGCAGGCCGCGTGGATCGGCGTGACTCGAGACGTACACGATCAAGATCACGTCGCCGAGCTCGATGCTGCGACCGCGGATCTCGGCCAGCACCTCGCGCACGCGTTCGGCCGATGCGTCGCTGACGAGGTAGCGGCGCGAGGGAGCCACGTCGCCGATCGCAGTGAACAGCTCGGCCACGTGTTGCGCGTCGCGTTCCGCGTAGCGCAGCGGCTCATCGCTCTCGATGCCGATGTTCTGGCCGATCGAGAGCAAGATGCGCGTCGGAGGCGCGGCGCGCGCCGTCGACTGCATCATGCAGAGTTCCGCGGCGGCCAGCATCCACAGCGCGCGGACGAACCTGCGCGCGTTCATGGCTTGCGGTACCAGACCGTGAACGCGGAGATGGACGGTGGTAGCGACAGCTGCTCCAGCGCCTGAACTCCGCGCCCGCCGGCCAGACCCTTGCGCACGGCCTCGCGAACGTTGGCCTCATCGAGGGCGGTGTCGGCAAACAACGCGTAGACGCGCTCGTCGCCCTTCCCTGCGTCGAGCTCGATGCCGACCGGCAGCTGAGCGCGACGCGTCGGCGCGAGCGGCGCCTGGCTCGCGTAGTAGCGCGTGACTTCACCGCCGGTGTCCACACCCACCAGCAGCAAATACCGCGGACGATCGAGCGCATACGCGAACGCCAGCTGATCGCCCGCCGCCAGAGCTTCGCCGTCCGCGAGCGGCCTCTGGCTCGCACCGTGTTTGGCAAACACTTCGAGCGAGATGCCACCCTTGGTGCGGATAGCCGCCGGCTCGGGCCACAAGAAGAGAGCTGCGGCCACGACCGCGAGGCCGGCCAGCGGCGCGAGATAGTGCATGCGGCGAGGCTTGGGCAAGGCCGGTGCCTGCGCGTTGACGCGCTCGAGGACCACACGCGCGAACTCGGGTGCCGGGTGCATCGACATGTAGCGCGCGCGAGCGCGTTCGAGAGCCATCCGTCGCACCGTGCAGCGATCGCAGCTGCCCGCGTGCACCCGCAGCGCGGCCGGGACTCGTAGGTCGTCGGCGAGCAGCTGCTCGAGCTGAGCGCGCGTGAGGTGGCCGCTCACGACGCGTCCTCCTCGCGCAGCACCCCGCGCGCGTGATCGAGCAGGTGCTGCAGGCGCTTGCCGATCGTGCGGCGCGAGAGGCCGAGCTCCGCGGCCAGCTCTTCCTGCGTGAGCTCATCCACGTAGTAGAGGACGGCCAGCTGGCGCGATTCGGGGTCCAGGCCCTCGAGCAAGCGCCGGATGGTCACGAACGACTCGCGATCATCGTCGCCGATCGCCTCGTCGAAGTCGGCCTGGTCGTCCGACTTGGAGAGCAGCGGACTGCGCTGCCGCTGCCGCAACACGTCCACGCAGAAGTGATCGGCGATGCGGCAGACCCAGGTCCGGGGATTGGCCTCGCCCCGAAACCCCGGCGCCGCGCGCAGCGCGCGGACGAAGACCTCCTGGACGGCATCCTGCGCCGAGCTGGTGTCGCCGAGGTAGGCCAGACAACGCCGAAAGACGACGTATCCGTAGTCGCGGTACAACCTCGCCACCTCGTCCTCCGTCATCGTCCGGCCAGGATAATGAATGGACGCCCCAGCCCCAAAGTTTGGGAACGCCGGGAGGGTGATTTCGGTCGATTTCGAGGCTCCGCGGGCTGTTTTCTAGTCGCGCCAGCTAGCAACGACGCTGGACTCTGGCTGGCGATCGCGAACGCTATCGTGCTGCTGCGCCGACGCCGCGCGCGGCTTGCGGCGCAGCCACCCGGGCCCAAACGAAGCCCGTGTCACCCCACCGGCGAGTTTCGAGCACCTCGAGCTCGGCCTCCGCGGGCAGCGTGCCCCGAATTTTTGCGACCGCGCCATCCTGGTTCGGCATGGCAGCGCGAAGGTTGGACGTGCCGCTGAGCCGAATGTGATCGCCGTGCTTGGGCAGACCTTCGCGTCCCCACTTCGCGTAACGCGTCTGCCAGTCCCCGTCGTAGCTGGCGCCGAGGTAGACCCAGCCGAGCGCCTCGCGGTCGGGCGCAGCCGTGACGCTCTTGTCTGCGTCGGAGGGGGGGGCCGCCTCGAGGTATTTGCTCGGTCGCGAAGTCGAGTGATCGCCACGGTCAGAGGGCGCCGCCGCCATGGCGGTCGCCGGCGCGATCGGAGCGTGAAGCTCGAGATCGAGCGCATCGAGCGCATCGAGCTGCTTGCGCAAAACCGCGGACGCATGATCCAGCGCACCGGTGTGGCTGAGGGCTTGCTGCACCTGCTTCTCGATCCGCTGCTTCGGCAGCTCCGCATCGCTAGCTTCCTTCACACACAGGTGCTGGATAGCCGCATATTTGCGCGCGCGCTCCTGATAGTCTTGATAGAAGCCGAGCAACGTTTCGCCGGCTGATTTTGGGAACTTGGGTGCCGCTCCAAGGCTGTCCCGCCGCAACGCGTGCAGCCGCGCGATCGCCCGTCGCTGGAGCTCGAGCGCTGTCGTCAGCATCGGCTCGGTGGCCCAGAAATCAGCTTGGATCTTCGCGCGCGCTTTCTGATCGAGCGCCCAGGCCGTGATGACGTCGCCGTCCGAATCGCAGTCAGGACCCGCACGCACCAACCCGATGTACGGCGGGTCGACGGCTGACTCGAGCGCTTCGAGGTTGCGTGCGCGCAGCGTAGCGCTGTTGCGATGTCCGGCGCGCTCCAGCGCCTCGAGCGGCTTGTTCAACGAAGGAAAGTGCTCGGCCAGTGCGCTCGGCACGCCGGGCCGGGCCCCCGCGTCAATCTCGACCACGATTAGCCCGCGCTCACCCAGCCCGCTGCGCGCGCGCAGCGCCAGCGTGTGCTCGGGTTTCGCCGTTTCGGTCGCGAGCCGGCCAAGCCCCTGGAGCAAAAAGACCAGCGTGTCCAGGCCCGTGTTGTCCACAATCCCACCATCGATCAGCTGATAGGGCCGAGCACCAAAGTGCACGTGCTCGAAGCCATAGGGAAAGTTGGCGGAGATGCGGACTGCGTCTGCCAAGCTGAGCGAAAGCTGCGGGGCGAGGTCGGCCGGAACACGTGCCGGTTCGAGGAGACCGCGCGGCAGCGCCGGCAAGCCAATTCCGACGCGATCGCCCGTCTGCACGTCTGTCGCATTGAACACAGCCAGCGGCCGGCCGGGCTTGCGCGGTTCGCTGTCGAACTCATTGCGCCAGCCGTAACGCTCCTGCCAGTAGCTCGAAACGGCCTGGCCACGTTCCTGCCCGAGCGTGAGTACGCCGCGCAACAGCGGGGCCATGAAGTCGGCGCTCATCGCTTGCACGAAGTCCGCGCTCGGAGCCTTGTGCGTGACGAAGTATGCGGTAGCGAGACTACCTCCTGACACGCTGCTTATCAGCAGCACGCAGTCGGCCAAGCTTTTGCCTGCGCCAGCAGGTGTGGCCGCGAGCTTCTCGTACACGAGCGCAGCCGTGATCGCAGCGCGCGAACCGCCGCCGCTGGCTGCAACCAGCACTGCCGGCTGACCCTTTGGAAGCTCCTCGAGGCGCGCCACGAGGTCCGCCAGCCACGTGCTTCGCGGGCCTGCGTCGGCGTAGACGCGCGTGGTCTCGAGCGCGCTCGAGCCCACCGATTGCTGCCTCCGCGTGCCGAGCTGCACGCCGCTCGGCCAGATCGCAAGCAGCGCCAGCGCGGCGATCGCCAGCGCGAATCGCGCCCAGCTTGGTCCGAGCATGCCGAGCAATCCGAGCACGTCGAACGCGCGCAGCGTAAGCGTCAAGGCGAACAGCGCTTGCATCACCGCCCACATCGAGTACATCGCGCAGCGTTCTGGGAGAAGACTTTGTAGTCCCCAGACGAGCTCCACCAAGCCATTGGTCAACAGCAAGAGCGTGACGGTGCGACCGATCAGTTTTGCCGCGGCGCGCCGCGCAGGTGTCGCGGGGCCGGGCAGCATGCCGCGGAACTGCTGCGCGCCCAGCCACACGCACACGAAGAAAGCGTGCAGCAAGAGCGGCGTCGCATCGCTGAACAAGAACGCGCAGGCGAGCGCGAGGAAGACCAACGAGCCTGCGGCAACGGGTCTCTCGTCGAAGTACTCGAGCGCGTGGTCGATAATGTTGCCGAGTGGTTGAAAACGCCTATGCCAGTGCGCGACGATGTCATGCTCGCCGCCCGCGAGGCTCGAGTCAGCCTGCGCGACGTCATCGATCGGTAGCGCGGCGAACCAGGCAGTCGCGTACATCAAGAAACCGACGCACGCGCTGAGTGCTACGAGCGTGCCTTCGCTGAGCGTGTGCGGAAGCGCAAACAACGCTCGAATTTGCGGCACTCCAACCACGACACCCACCGCCAAGCTCAGCATGAGCACTGTAAGCCGGTGGACCGTGACTCTTCGCGCTTGAAGGCCTGCGGTGGCCATCCAGTGCGGTCCGCGCGCGAGAACTGCGATGGCACAACCATCGACCAGGCGACCGAACCCCGGCGCGCGCTCGCTGATCGCCTTCATCGCCCGCTCGATGCGTGGCGCGCGATGTGACAGCAGAGCGTGCCAGTCGGATACGGGAGTCGCTCGTTGGTCGATCTCTGGCTCTTCCATGGTGCCCGCCGCAGCTTCCAGTCATACCGCATTGGCTCGTGAGCACCTGTGGCCCGAGTCACAGGCAGGACGCCGCGATTGCCCTGGGCCACCGCCCATGGCTCCTTCATTCACGTCAGCGCGTGCTCGGCGACACTGGAGTGGTCTTAGGGCATCAGCTCGATGCACGGACCACGGACAGGCGCTGTCGTTTGGAGCAAGCGGCTGCAGAACGGCATGCTCACGCCGTCACCATTCGTCGCAGCCGATACTGTTTACATCGCCGGGGATGCGTCCAACGTCTACGCGGTCAATCGCAGCACCGGCGCGCTACGCTGGACCACGAAGATCGAGAGCACGCCTTCGAATCGAATCTGGTCATCACCGATCGTCGTCGGCGACACGCTGATCATAGGCGCCGGCTCCTATCAGGTATTCAACCCCGCGACGCCGACGTTCCGCGGCTCGATCGTGGGGCTCGGCGCGTCCGACGGAAAAGAGAAGTGGCGCTTCGCCGTGTGCCCCGACCCCGAGTGCTGGGGCGGCGTCTCCCTGTGGTCGAGCGTCGCCGTCGATCCGGCCTTGAAGCTCGCTTACATCGGCACGGGACAGGCTTACTACGCTGAATACGCCGCAGCATCATCAAGCCAGGTCGCGATGCGCGGCGCGTAGACTAGCTAGTGCTGACCGCATTCCCGCGCATAGTCTGCGGCGACGTCGACACTGGGCCGCGCCGCGCCTGCTGCAGTGAATCGCACATCCCAACCGGTGATCGCCGCCAGGGCACTCACCGCAAGCGTGCGCTGGCGCTCTTCGCCCTGCCGCGCAGCTTCCAGTAGCGCCGGCACCATGTGCGGGCTGCCCAATCGCGCAGCCAGCACGAGGAAAAGCTCGCGCAGCCACCAGGGAGCGCCGGTGAAATCGGCCGCGAAGCGCGTGCGGATCAACCGCCGGTGCTCTTCGGACGCGCTCATGACGAATGCCTCGGCTGGAACCGCCTCGAGAAGGAGCTTGGACGCGAGCTCCAGGGGTAGGTACTCGTGCTGCGTGTTCGACGCGACCCGGCCCGTGTAACGCCGCTCGAACCGCGAGGGAGACACCAGCATTTCGTGCTGAATGAGACCTGCGGCGTCGTACACGTGGTCGGAGTTTTCGCCCGAGAGCAGTACCAGCCTGTGAATGCTGCTGGCCTCCTCGAAGCCGAACGCGGAGGGCGTGCCATCGGAGAACTGCACTTCGTGTACGGTGGTCACGAGGCGCGTGCGGACGGCCTCAACATCCAACGCGGAAGCCGCGAGCTGCAGCCGCGCCGCACTCACGGTGAAGTGCTCCGCGCTCCGATAGTCGTGGGCGCGCGGCCGATCTTCGGAAGCGCGAACATCGATTCCCCACACCTCATAGTGGCCGTCCTCGTCGACACGCTCGAAGTGCAAGAGCACGAGCCGATGCGATTTCTGGTCGCCGAACTCGAGATCGACATCGTTGAGCTGTTGCACCGTGTCGCAGGCGAAGTCCACGATCACCCGCGACGGCGCAAAGCGCCGCTTGTAACTGTCGAGCAGCGCTTTCTCCGCGAGCTCCGACTGCCGCTTGCCCAGTGGTCTACAGTAATTCTGCTGCGTCTCGGCCGGGGACGGTGGCTCCTCGGCCTCGGCAGTCGTCGATGCGCAGCGATTGATCGCGGCCGGTTGCGGCGTACGCGGCGGTGTCTTCGAACCTTCAGGCGTCGCGCAGCCGCCACATGTCACGATGACCGAGGCGCACAACGCGATCAGAGATTTCGGTTGTATTCCCTCCACGCGTTCTCTCTCTCCGTTTCGGTCGGACCCGTCAGTACGGGTGAGATCGGAGGCATTATACCGTCGCCCAGTGGGTACGCCTGCAAACCGCCTGGGTCGATCTTCCAACCAGCCTCGAGATATTTCTTCGGCAGCTTGGGACTGAGCAGCTTGCCCCCGCTGAACTTGCCATTGGTGTGCGTCGGAAGGACGGTTGACTGCGGTGTTGCGCCAGAAAAATCGCTGGGGCGCTTTGGGTCCTGCTTCTCCTGCTGCCATTCGAGCGTACCGTCATACCTCATGTAGAACGTGTCCGTGAATGCGATGAGTTCGGGCAGCTCTCCAGGATGGAGCAGCACCAACCAGAGTCCGAAGTCGAGCCGTTGCATCACCTTGACGAGTTTGGTTGGAGCCTGTCTGGCTTTGTCTCCAGTCATCTTGTGCGCCTGGAGGAATGGTTGATCCCACAACTCCACATCCGCATATCTAGTCAGTTCGACTTTGTCGCTCGCCACTCCCCCCTCGGTCAGCAAGCCGAACCCATTCGGACCATAGCTTATCCATTGATACGGCTTGACCAAATGCGTCTCGTAGATTTTCGCGTCAGAGCTCACCCTGCGAGTCACCGTCCCGATGCTGTTTGCGAACGGTCTGGCCTCATCGTCTCCGCAGTCGAGGACCTGTACCTTCTTCTTGTCGGGATCGTCATATGTTTTTTCGCGCGTCAGCCCATTTTCAAAACTTATACTCACCTTCTCGTACAATACGTTCTGCACGATTCCGATGCGACACTTCTCGTAATGTTTCGGCGGGGCTTTACCGGACGTCTTGTCGAACCTGAACCTGAACCTCACATTGAATGGCGGCATGGGGCAGATGACATATTTGCCGGACGAAGGTACATACGGCTTCAACCTGACGTCGTTCTCGTTGACAGGCTCGATGCGCAGATCGCTGTGCCCCGAATCCATGACTATTCCCATCGCTGCCCCCGTTTCTGCGCTCTAGCACCGGAACTTCCCACGTGCCCGGCCAAATCGGGAACACCGTCGCTATTGAGGGCGCGGTTGATTCAACAAGAGAAGCCCGCGACTCCACGCCTGGCTAGTGCGGAACCCGCTCTGAACATCCCAGCTGCGGCTGCGCGATCTTGGTGGCGAGGTCGTAGAACACGGCATCGGGTAGCGGCTCCAGATGGCCGTGAAACGGGAAGCGAAGCGAGCGCTTGAGCACGAAGTCGTAGAGGAGAGGGTTCTGTCGGCGGATGGTGTCGAGCGCGTCTCGACGTGCGCGCAGCGTGCTCAGCGGCTCTGCGGCCGACCAGCGCAGCGGTCCGCGCGACGCGAACAGCTCGGTGCTCAACTTGCGCACGATATTGAGGGCGGGGTTGGGATAGTCCGAGCCATCCAGCATCCGGCAGCGCACGTCGGGGTCGGCGAAGATCACCGCCATCTCGTCCTGCGTGCCGACGTAAGGGAGCACGGAGATCTCCCCGAACAGACGGCCGCGATAGGCTGGTTCGTGCATCATCTCGAGGAAGCGCTCGAAGTAGCTGCGCGGCGCGTCCGACTGTTCTTCGCCTTCGCGGCCCGCGTGTAGCATCACCACGGTGATGCCGGCCTCGAGCGCGCGCCGCAATCGGAGTGGATTGCCGAGGTCTGCGTCTCCATCGGCCACTCGCAACGTGTGTTCCTTGCCAGTGTGGCTGAGCAACGCGATGCCGGAGCCGGCCAGAGTGCGGTAGAAAGCATCGAGCCGCGGGTCGGCGGGATCGATGTGCTGCGCCGGCGGCAACCACTTGAGATGGCGAATACCGAGCTTTGCCAGTCGCTGGAGCTCGGGAATCGCGTTGGGCCTGTGAGGATGCACGGACGCGACCGGCCTGAAGCTCGGCGCTCGTAGTCCTCGCTTGGCGGCCAGGTGCTCCGCGAGTCGCGTCAGACACTCTGAAACCGCGATCGCGTAGTCGTTCGACACGTACAGGTCCGAGTGGTCACGGCTGGGCTGCAACCCGGGCGGATCGAAGCGGTAATCGAACGCATACAGATAATAGGTGCCGCCGAGATCTGCTGCCACCGCAAGGTCGAGGATGCGCCTGAGGTACTGCTCGTTGGCCTTTTCGTCGTCGTCGATGCGGTTGGCGTCCGAGAGCGCCTGGCGCAAGACGGTCCGAACGCCGATCACGTCGTAGTAGTCGGGATGAAGCCACAGGTTGTCTTCGGTAAAGCGCAGCTCGGGGAGGCGATCGGGATCGCGCAGTCCAGCGCGGTCGCGCGCATCCAGGAGCTC
>DATEOF010000074.1:0-78016 GCA_035274465.1 Polyangiales bacterium | reverse complement strand
TCGGCGAAGCGCGGCGCGCCGGCGCGTTCGATGCGAGTGGCATCGGCTTCGAGCGCTTCCAGCTCCTCCGCGCGCCCCGCCACGCGGTGCAGCTCCGCGAGCAGGATCGCGTAGTGGCTCGATACGCGTTCGGTCTCGAGCTCGGGGTTGCCCAGCTCTCGATCGATGAATAGCCGCAGCTCGTCGCAGACCGGCCCATGCCCCATCGCAACTTGGTTGCGCAAGCTCGCGACGCGCACATGTGCTTGCGAGAGCTCGATTCGCGTCAGGTGGCGCATGATTTGCTGGCGCAGCTCTCGCAACTCGGTTGCGTCACCCAACAAGCGCGCGACCGGCACCTCGGCGAAGACGTCGTGCGCTTCCCGAACGAGCACCGGATCGATGTGGAGCGCCAGATGATGCGCGGTGCGTGCCGCGGTCCCGAGCTGCTCCGCTCGACGCAGCTCGACGGCATCGACGCGCAGCGCGGGCAAAGGCAGCTCGCTGCCGAGTTGGTTCCAGCGCACGCTGAAGTTCGCCGCGAGATCGAGCAAGTGTAGGTGGCGGTCGACGCGCGCCCAATCCTCCGCTGTCTTCGCTGATCGGCCTGCGACCTTGATGGCAGCCAGATGGTGTTTGACATCGGACATACCGAATGACAGCGGCCCGACTGCCTTCCCGCCCTGGCTCGCGCGTGTAATCGCCTCGCGCGTCTTGTCGTGCGCGAGGATCTCGCTGGGAAATTCGACCGGAGACTTGAGCCACTCGGCACGACCCGCGACGAGCTGATCGAGGTCCGCGAACAGCGCCTCGAGCGCTGCGCGTTCGGAGGCAAACGAGGTCGAGCGGCACCTACTCCGCAACTCGTGCAACCACGTGGGATCCTCGAACTCTTCGAACGTGCTCAGCTGCGCGTGTACAGCATCGAGTAGCTGGACCAATTGGCGCGCCGCGCCCAGCACCTCCGGACTCTCGGCCTTGAGCGGGATCAAGCTGCCGAGCTTCACGTCTTCATCGAGCTGGGCGATGCCGACCAGCGCCTCATGCAGTCGGGCCAGTGCTTCCGGCGCAGGCAAGCTCCCGGGGTCGGGCAAGTGCGCCTGCGCGTAGACCAGATCTCGCTCGAGGCGCCGGCGTCGTTCGCGCAGCCGGTCGGCTTCCAGCTCGGTCAATGGCGGCGCGTGCTCGGGCGCGAGCGTGACCGCGTCGTCGAACCAGGCGTAGCGTTCGCGGCCGTTGACGACGATCTCGGAGATCTGATGTGCGCGCAGCGGCTGACCATGCTGACCGTGCTGTCCATCCAGGCCATCGACGCGTACCCCCGACAACTGGGGAAGCGCCAGCTCGTCGATGCGGCAATCGACGCTCTCCAGCGAGGCGTGGGCACGCTCCATCGCGATATGCGCATTTTGGATTTGCTCGCGCGTCAGATCCGCATCGAGTTGTGACACGCGGTGCTGAATGGCTTCGATCGCAGCTTGAAACTGGCGCAGACCCTCCCGATCGCTGGTCAGCAGCGCCACCGTGAGCGGCCGCACTTCTTCCGGTATCTTCTCTTGCAATACCTCGAGTGCCGGCTCACCGCGCGAGGTCACCAGCACGCGCCGCCCCTTCGCCAGGTAGTGACACACGATGTTGGCGATCGTGTGTGTCTTGCCGGTACCGGGCGGGCCTTGCACGGTGACTCCATCGGCTTGTTCCAGCTGATGCACGATCGTGACTTGTTCTTGGTTGTAAGGCAGAGGGAAGTACAGCTCCTGCAGCGCGCGATTCGGGTCGCCGCGACTCGAGAGTCCCCGAAAGTTCACAGGCTCGAAGCGCAACGGTTGGTTCGAAGGCGGAGTCACCAGCGTTGCCGGGCCCCCAGGAAGCTCGCAGCCTGCCGCGAGCTCCGCGTCGAGACGATGCAGATCATCGATCAGGTAGTTGTTAGTCCGAGGGCGAACATAGATGACCCAAGCTCCGCTGACAGTCAGTTGTCGGCTGGGCGGGGACATCTCCTGTCGCTCGACGAGTGTCGCGTCGTAACGGCCAGCGCTGTGCAGCTTCGTGGCGGCCAATCTCAAGACCTCGACGTACGACATGGGATCGAAGGGCGTCACCGGCCGCTCGCGTCCAAGCGCCAGTAGCTCGCGCGCGTCGCAATCGACGTCGGCGGCGCCGACCACGTGACCCGCGATGAACGCGTCGACCTCGAAGCGCGTCTCGGTGGCGCGCGGCCGCACCTCGATCGTCATCGTCTTGGCGTCCAGCGCGATCTCGAGCTGTTGCGTCAGCAGGGGATAGTCGAACGGGTAGGTTTGACCTTGCACCTCGAGCTGCCACCGCGTGAGGCCGATACCCCACACGAACTCCACGGGCTTGGCTGTCTCCTCGGACTCGAGTTGATGCTTGGTCGCGAACAACTCGCCGTACAGTGCGATGGTGCGGCGACGCGGCTTTTCGGCTGCCGCCCATTCCAACCAAGCTTTCGTGTACTCGCGCAGGGCGTGCTCGACACGCGTCCGCGCTTGCGAGAGCAACACCGCACGTTGTTCCACGCCTTGACCGGCCGCCACCTTGGCAAACGCGGCCCTGAATTCCGCTTCGTGGATACATGGCAAATCTGCCTCGGGATCGTCGTTCACGCGGAGCAAGCGGCGCAATTTTGCCTCGGGCACAGGCGGCGCGGCGCGAGCCACCAGCCGATTCACGCGCAACCACACATGATCGCCGTCCACATTGATATCGACCTCGACGCCAGGCAGCCCTCGGAGGTCGGCTTGGCCGTACAAAAAGCCGCGGTGGACCGAAAGGTCGAAGTTAGTCGGATCGACTTCCTTCGCCTGTTCCTCGATGTATCCGAGAAGATTCGAAAGTCGCGTGCGAGCAGCGTCCATGGCGCCATCCCTTGCGAAGTATGTGCAGCGAACTTAGCAAGAGGCGACTGGCGAGCAAGCGCGGTTCTCCGTACTAACCGCGCTGCGCAACAACTGCGGTGCCTAATTTGTGCGTGTCGAGATTGATGACACGTGTTCGCACTGTTTGTCGTGCAGCGTGGCTGCACCGGATCCCTCGAGAACCCGCGGTTTTCGCGATGAATCCTGCCGCTGCGTTGCCGTTCAACAACACTATTGTCAGTGACAGAAGTTATTCACCCACGCAGACGTTTGTCAGATCGACGTCAATTGGAAGCGAGTGCGTTTCCACACCCGCCGAGCTCCTGCAGCTTTCCGTCCTTGCACACGGGGGCTACCTGGATTTGCAAGCGCAACGCGCGACGGTCGGGACGTTCACCTCCGCGCCAGCAGAAGCCCCGCCAGGTGAGCGAACTCGTCCAGTTGCGGTCATCGCGCCGCGTCTCCCAGCGCCGCTCTCCGCTGCGAAGCTGGAACAAGTATCCGGGCCCGAGCTTCTTGTCGTCGTCGACGACGTACTTGAACTCCAGGTTCCACGGCGTCTGCTGGCTCACGCCGGCTTCGAGCTCGAGCAGGATCGGCGTCGGTTTGTCACACGGGTTGGGCGCGCTCGGGGAACTGACCTGCGCTGCGCTGGACGGGGGAGTCGGCGGTGGAGGTGCCGGCGGCGGCACCGCAGGTGCAGCGTTGTCGCTACAGGCCGCCCAGATCCAGAACAGCGCCAACCCCCAGCTCTTTCCGTATGCCATACCGAAAGCCTGCCCGAGCCTGCGTCTGGATTGAAGTCCCCTCGAAGTCTGGGGCGGGACAGCCGACTGCCTCGCGCGCGCTTACAGTGGATACGGAGTCCACACTGACATGAAACTATCGAACCAATTGATCGAGCTCTTGCAGAAGGCGACGCTCTGCTATGTCGGCACCTTGATGCCCGATGGCTCTCCGCAGCTCACCCAAACCTGGGTCGATACGAACGGCACACAGGTCCTCATCAACACGTGGCGTGGCAGCCGAAAGATCGCGAATCTCGAGCGCGATCCGCGCGTGAGTGTGGCCGTGTCGGATCCGAAGCAAACTTCGAGCTATTCCGAGATCCGAGGTCGGGTCATATCGATCACCGAAGAGGGAGCGGTCGAACACATCGAGAAGCTGTCGCAACGCTACCTGGGACGTCCTTACCCATGGTTCGGCGGCCGCAATCAAACGCGCGTGATCGTCACGATCGAACCGATGAAGGTTCACCGCATCGGCGGCTGAATCGCCGAGCGCGATCACACCAGCCACGGGCAATGCGGCTGCACCTGCCGCAGCCCCCAGTACTGTGCCAATCGCGGCCCCGGGTCCGATTCCAGTCTTGTGGTCCAGCTTGGCGTCTCGTGGGCGGCCCGCTTCTTCTCGCACGCGAGAACGCCGATTTGCTCGGTGTCGAACCCATGTTCGATCAGGTTCTGAACCGCCGTCGAAGCGGATTTTCGGATCCGTGAAAAGCCGTACGCAAACGTTTGATGGGCGTCCAACATGCGAGCATCAGCTGCAATCTGCTTGCCAGCTGACTTACATCTCGTTGTTTCGAACGGCGGCTCGATCGGTCAGCTCCGTGACGGCCGAGCGAGTCACTCCCGATTCACTTTCAAACCCCTGACGCGCGTCCGGGTCAGGTCCGCTGGGCATGATCGCATTGGCGAGGGTCAAGACGCGCGACAAGGTTCCGGGCGCGACGGCCGCCGCGAGGGCTGCGGCCTTCGCAGGCAGGCCGATCACGACGTGCGGTTCGCCGAGCTCGATCGCTTTGACGATGCGCTCCGCAGCGCGCTCCGAGCTCACGGACAAGAACGGCAATGAGTCGGAGATCTTGAACCACGCGTACTCTTTCTCGTGGTCGCCTTTGAACAGCGCGCGGCGCGGACTTCCCGTTCGCATCAGACCAGGTGCGATCGTCGACACGAAGATGTTTTCGCGGGCGAGCTCCGTTCGCAGACCTTGCGACAGGCCCATCATCGCGAACTTGCTCGCGCTGTAAGGCAACAAGTGCGGGACCGACACGATGCCGCCGATGGATGCGACGTTCGCGATGCGCCCACCTCCCCGCTGACGCATGTCGTCGCGCAACCAGAGGGCTGTTCGCAACGGCGCCGCAAAATGCAGCTTCATCGCGTCCTCGAAGTCCTTCAGTGTCATCGCATCGAGGGGGCCCACCTGGATGTTGCCTGCGTTGTTCACGAGCACGTCGATCGGGCCGAGGCTCTCGCGGACACCGTCGAGCATCTGCGAAATCGATTCGGGTTCGCACAGGTCGCAGACCTGCCCGATGACACGCGGTGAGTCATTCGTGCTTGCCAGGCAAAGCTCGGTGAGCGCGCGGTCCAGCTCGTCGGTGTCGCGGGCAACCAGAGCCACGTTCGCGCCCCTGGCGCGCAGAACACGGGCAATTTCCAGCCCGAGCCCTCGCGATCCGCCCGAGATCAGGGCGTTCTTGCCCGCGAGGTCGAAACGCCTCGGCCGCAGGTGCGCGAGCCGTTCAGCGGCATGGACGAAAAAGCAAAACACGCGCGTTGCCTCAGGCTCGCGCGTCGCGCGGAACCGAGCTCTCGGTCGTGGTGGAGATGTCGCGAGCGGATTCGCGCTTCAGCACCTCTTCCGCGATCTTCTGCTGGTCGCTGTCTTCGACGTGGATCGCGACCAAGATGTTGCCGCCGCGGACCTTGCCCTCGTAGCGCTTGGCCTCGATCTCGGGAATGCCGAGGCCGATCAGCGCACCTGCGATGCCACCGATGGTTGCACCCGCCGCGACGCCGCTCAGCGCAGCCATCAAGGGACCGGCGGCGATGAATGGGCCCGCGCCCGGAATGGCGAGCACTCCGATGCCGGCGAGCACTCCGAGGGTGCCGCCGATCACACCACCCGTCCCTGCACCCGCGACCGCGCCTTCGGGCGCCTTCGTGTTGTGCTCGTGGGCGAAGTCGCGCGTACCCTGCTTGTCCGGCAGAAGCACGGAGATCGCGGACGAGGGTATACCCCGTTGCTGCAGCTCGCTGACCACGGTCTCGGTTCGCAACTGTGAATCCAAGATTGCTAGGACCGACTTTTCCATATGATTTGGCTCCTGTCTGGCACTTACTGCTCGATTTCCAGCTGACTGACGACCGAAGCTGAACCCGCAGCCTGTCGCGCGACCTGCTCGACGCGCGTCTTCTCTGCCTGCGACTTCACAGGGCCGCGCAGCGTGACACGGCCATCAGCAGCGATGATCTTCACGTTCTTCGCGGTGAACGACAGGCCGTCCGCGCCGACCACCGCGCGGCGCACTGCCGCCGCCAGCTTCACGTCGTTCGAATCGTTCGATTGATCGATCGGCGTCAGCGTCTCGCCGCTCTGATCTCGTTTGTTGTGCGCGGTGTTGTCCGCTGCATGCTTGTCTGCGCTGTCGGCAGGCGGCAAGGACGTCGCCGGGGGGGTCGCGCCCTCGGCTTGGGCCGTCGAGCTCGGCAATCCGGCCGGCACTGCGGCGCGGTCGCGCGCAATGGGAGTCTGGGCGGAGGTCTGGTCGGCCAAACGCTCCGAAGTCGTGGCCGCCCGATCGATGGCTGCTTGATCCTCCTGGAGCGCGGCGGGGTCAGCCGGTGGATTCGCGGGCTCCGGTTCACTCTGTGCGTTTGCGGGTGCCGGCCCGGTTTGCGCGCTGCCCGCGCAACCTGCCAACCCACCAATGCACGCGAGCACAACGACCAGCCTGTTGCAACGCTCGATGAAACCGCTGAGTTCGCCCGAGTCCATGCGCATGGAGACCTCCATGCCGCTGGATATTGCAAACTTCGAACCAATGCGCCGACGCGCGAGGCGCCGGTAGGGGCCGCATATGCTGCGGCCAGCGTGCAAAGCGAGGCGCTTTTGGGCGCACGGCGCGCCTTACACAGGTGCAGCTGCCGAGCGGCTTTATGGTGGCGCCCTTTGCCACAGGTCTCAAGAACGTGCGCGTGCTCACCTGCGGGGATTCTTGTACACCGAGATGATCGGCACGCCGTCGTAGCGCAGCACGTACGCCGGTTGGACCGTGCCGTAGGTGGTCCAGATTTGATGGTCGATCTCGGCGAAGTGCTTCTCGTGGTGCACCAGCGCGTAGTCCGAGCGCGCGATGTCGTAGCTGGGGCGGATGTTCTCGGGCAAGAACCCGTCGCGCACCAGCATGCCCCAGGCCATCGGGATCGTGTCGCAGAGGTACACCGTCCCGCCGTTCGGCATCGCTTCGCGCAACCACGGCGTCAAGCTGCGCGTGGTGAAGCCCCAGAACTGCCGGTTCATGCCGCTCTCAGCGGCACCGGGCACGCCACCCGCCGCGACGGTGTAGTGCGAGAGCGCGAACGGGTGGCTGTGGACCGTCTCGACCAGCGCCGGCGCGAGCAACCAGCTTGCCGCTAACGGCGGCAGGTAACGCCAGAACCTCTCGGGCAGGCGTTCGCCGAAGCGCTCGCGGGCGAGCTCGAGCAAGCGCGTGAACGCGCTCCCCGCGAACAGGCACAGGAACGGATAGGCCGGAAACCAGTGCTTGGTGCCGCCGAAGATCGGCGTCGAGGGCAGGCTCATCTGCGCCAGCGGTGCGAACAGCGCGCCGGCGAGCACCAGCGTGACGAGCTTCGGATCGTCCGCCGCCCACACGCCTGGCGTCTTTCGCGGTGGGGGAAGCGCGAGCAAGCGTTCGGCGGTACCGACCACACCCATCAGCAGCGTGCTCAGCGGCACGGTGAACAGCGTCATCACCCAGGCGTAGGAGATCGGGAACGGAGGCCAGAAGTAGTTCACCCCGAAGTACTCCATGTTGTAGTACTCGTGGTGCAGGTGAAAACGCACGTACCAGCCGAGGCGTTCGAAGCCGTCGTGCCACAAGTACGGCCAGCCCGCGAATAGCAGCACCGGCCCGATGGTCAGGCAGCCGATCAGCGCATGGGGCACCATCCAGCGCAGCTTCCGCTCGCGCCAGGCGACGAGCAGGTAGTGGATCACGAAGATGCCCGGCAGCACCCACGAGTTGTGCTTGGTCAGCAGCGCCAGGCCGAACAACGCGCCACACGCGTAGCCCCAGCGCTTGTCTTCCACGGAGCGCACGTAGGCATAGATCACGGCCGTGTTGGCGAGCGTGATCGGCACGTCGAACGCGTTCAGGTGCGCGTGGTAGAACGGCCGCGGCAAGAGCGCGTACGCCGCCGCCGCGAACGCGCCCGCCGCGCGTCCGTAGAGCCGCGTGCCGAACACGTAGATCAACCACAGCAACAGCCCCGCGGCGAGCATGCCAGCGAAGCGATACGACGACGAGTCGTACGCAAACGGATGCCACGCGCGCTGAGCCAGGAAGCCCAGGCCGAACAGCAGCTTGAACAGCGGCGGGTGCTCGCGGTTGATGCGAAAGGCCTGATCGATCGCCGCCTGATCGAGCGCCGCTTTGGGCTCGCGCCACAGCAGCTCGAGCCAGCCCGCATACGCCTCGGCAGCCTGCACGTACATGCCCTCGTCGCGCGCCATGCCGAGATCGGGCGCGGTGTGCAACAGGACGGCCACGTAGACCGCGCACAGCGCAAGCCCGACCAGGTGATCGCGCCGAGCGTTCATGGTGCGGTCACCTTGCGGCGCGTGCTCGCGGCCCAACAGAAGCTGCGGCGATCCGGGTTGTCCGCGTGCACGTCGATGCGAATTTCACCGCGCTGTGTGCCGCTGCCGCTCGGCAGCACGAGCTTGCGGAACCCGTCGCCATCGCGGTGCGTCATGCCGCCGCGACGCTGACCATCGATCGAGATGTCGACCTCGATCGGCCCACCTTCGCGCATGCGCTCGTGCTCGTAGTAGACGCCGCCGTAGAACACCAGCTGGTCGCCGAGCGGCACGTCGCTGAAGCGCACGCTCACCGGCTCGCGGCCCTGCGGGTGTTGCCAGACGCAGTAGCGCGGCCGGTTCTCGAGGTCTTCCATCACGATGCTGCCCACGAACAACCACGGGTGCTCCGCGTCGCACTCGAAACGCTCGGGGATCGGCAGCAACACCGGCCGGCCCAGGCCGCCTCCGCGTGGCACCCCACCCGTCCGCCTTGGACAGCGCTGCGGCACGCCACCGCGCAGGATGCTGATCTCGGCCGAAGCCAGCGACTGCACGAGATCCAGCAGCACGGGACTCTTGCCCAGCGTGTAGCGCAGCACGCGCAACCGACCGAACCTGCGATCGAGCTCGGCTGGGCCCTCCGGGGCGTCCTCGGGTAACGCTCCGCGAGCCGAGATCACCCACATGCGCTCGAAGTTCGCGTCGTCGCTGCGGCCGGCCATGGCCGCGGAGATGCGATCACCCAGGTGCTGGCGCACGATCGGATCGATGAACTCCGGCGCCGAGGTGATCAGATCGCGCGGCACCAGCTGCGAGCGCACGAGCTCGGCCGCAGCGCGATAGTCGGCATCCTCGGGGACGTGCGAGACGATCCAGGCGTGGGCGATCAGCTCGTACGCAGGCACGACCAGCAGCAGCAACCACGCGACGTTCCGGAGCCGAAACATGGACCCCGGAGCCTACACTCTAAAATCCTATCTTGCGCATCACGAAGCGAGGCAACCAGCGGATCACCAGCATGATGAGGGCCCAGATGTGCGGCGTGTAACGGACCGGCGTCCCGCGCTCGATGGCGCTCAACATGCCCCGCGCCACGTCCTCCGGCTCTGCCGCGAACGGCGGCGGCTTCAAGCCCTCGGTCATCGAGGTCTTCACGAAGCCCGGCTTGATGCAGATCGTCCGCAGCCCCGCCGCGCGGAACTTGTGGTCGAGCCCTTCCAGGTAGCGCGTCAATCCCGCCTTGCCCGCGCCGTAGATGATCACCGGCTTGCGGCCGCGTTCGCCCGCGACCGAGCTGATCACGCACAGCGTCCCGCCGCCGCGCGACAGCAAGCGCTTGCGCGCGAGCTCGCAGAACGCGACGGTGTTCGCGAAGTTGACCGTGAGCAAGCGCCGCGCGAAGTCGGTGTTCTCCTCGAGCGCTTCCTGGGATCCGAACAGCGCGGCCGTGACGACGACGGTGTCGAAGCCCTCCAGCGCTGCGTCGGCCGCTTCGAGCGCGGGGCCGAAGCTCTCCGGTTGCTCGAGGTTGCAGTAGGCGACCTGCACCGGTTGCAGCTCGGACCCTGCCCGCACCTGGGCGCGCTGCTCGAGGTCGCGCGCGCTGCGCTCCAGGTCGTCCGACTCGTGGCCGAGCAAGAACAACCGGTGACCGCGCTCGGCCACCAGGCGACAAAAGGCGCGACCGATACCCTTGGTCGCTCCGAGGACGATGATCTTCATCGCTTGCCGAACAAGCGCTCGCTCTGGGCGCTACGGATTTTGCCCTCGGGATCCCAGCGCTTGATCACGTCGAGGAACCTGGGGATACGGTCGTCCATGGCCAGCAGGTGCTCGCGCCGGGTGAAGCCGTCTTTCGTGAGATAGATGCGGCCACCCCCTGCGATCACGAGCTCGTTCAACCGATCGATCACGGCCTGGATGTTGTCGTTGATCGGGATGTCGAGCGCCATCGACATGCCCGGACGCGGGAACGACAACAGGCCTTCACCCTGCTCCCCGCAGTCTTTGATCACGGTCAAGAACGATGCCGCCGACATTTCGCGCAGGGTTTCTATCATGGAAGTGAGCGTGGCGGCTGCAGTCTCGTTCGGGATCACGCACTGATGCTGCGCCACGCCGCGCGGCCCGTAGATACGGTTCCAGCGCTGCACGATATCGAGCGGGTAAAAGTACGAGTTTGGGTCGACGATCGAGCGGCCGACAGGCTGCCGGTAGACCGCCGCGTTGAACATTCTCACTGTGAAGCGATTCAGCAGGCCGGACGGCAGATCGATCGGCACGGTCGGTGAGGGCCGCGTGCGCGGCAGGTGCTTCGGCGCTTCGTGCGGCTCCGCCCAGCGGCCGCAGTACAAAATACCGCGGCCGAGCGCACGGCCGCTGGCCACGGTGTCGAGCCAGCCCACGGTCATGGGCCACTCCTTGCCGGACTGCTTGAGCGCGGCCAGAAACTTGTCGAGCGAGGGAATTCGGAATTTTTCCTGGTAAATCCAGGGCGACGGCACGCGCGCCAGCTTCAGCTCGACCTCCAGGATGTGACCGGTCAAGCCGAGCCCGCCGAGCGTCGCGAAGAACAGCTCCGGCTCGTACTCGCGCGAACACTCGAGGATGCGCCCGTCGGCGACGCGCAGCTTGAGGCGCGTGACGTGCCGGCCGATCGTGCCCTCGACGTGGTGGTTCTTGCCGTGCACATCCGAGGCCACCATGCCACCCAGGGTCACGTACTTGGTCCCGGGCGTGACCGGCGTGAAGAAGCCGCGCGGCAGAAACAGCCGATTCATCTCCGCCAGCGCCAGGCCGGCCTCGCAGCGCAGCACACCGGTGGTGGGATCGAAGCGCAGGATGCGATCCGCGAGCGTCGTGCCGACCACGCGTTCGACCTGCGGCGCGGGCAACGACGAGTCTCCGTAGGAGCGACCCAGCCCGCGCGAGAGCGTGGCGTCGCGCGTAATCGTCTCGAGCTGCTCGGAGCGGATCTCGCGCCCCGGCACGGACGTGCGGCCCCAGCCGCTCAGCCTGGGCTCCTGGCTGCCCATCATGCGCAACGCCCCCTGAAACTATCTAACGCGACCATACTAGGCGGCGCAGTGTAGCTCAGGTCTGGAAAGGCGCTCTATCCACCGATACAGGGCAAGCGCACCAGCTTGAGCTCGCTCTTGCCGCTGTCCGCATTCACCTCGCTCCAGCCGATCACCACCCGCCCGTCGTAGGCCGCCTCGACGGCCGTGCGGCCGCCCGCCGCGCTGGTGTACGAGACGTCCGAGCCGCCGACGAACTGACCATTCCGATCCAGGAATGCGAGGCGAATTGCCGGCTTGGGCTGCTTCGTGGTGGACAGCGAGCGGTACGCCAAGACGTAGCCCGACAGCAGCTTGGCCACCGACACATCGACGCCTCGCGTGGGCGCGCCGATGATGCGGATCGGCGCCGAGCGCCCGGGGCCGCTGAGCAGTGCGGCCGCGCGACCGTCGTCGTCGATGCGCTGGAACCAGATTTGCCGGCCTTCGGTGCCTTCGGAGCGGCTGAACACGATGCCACCGAGGGAGGAATCGGTCGCGACGTCGACCGAGGCGCTCGCGCCGACGCCGGCCGCCAGCACCCACTCGTCGAGGGTCGGCTTGCCGTCCTTGTCCAGCGCGCGGAACACGATCTCGGACGTGCTGAAATCGGCGTTGTAGCGCCAGTACGCGAGGCCCGCGCCGCCACTGCCCAGCGACGCCATCGCCAGACTCCGGAAGAACAACTTGGATTGTTCGAGGCGCACCGGCTCGCCCTGCAGCGCGCCGTTGCGGTCCACGAGCCGGGTGTAGAGCGAGTTGGTGCCGTCGAGCGCCTCGTCGCCCCAGGCGACCAGGGCGTGCTCGCCATCGATCAACGGCGTCATCGCCAGCGCGGTCTCGACCGGCGAGGCCTCACTGACACGCACGGGAGCACCCTGCTCGCCCTGCGCGGGGTCGTAGCGCTGCAGCCAGATGTCGTACGGCGGATCGCGGTTGTCGACCATCGCCACCATCCACTGGCCGCTCACGGCGGCAGCCACCGCGTCTTTGACCAGCGCGCAGTGATCGCTCGCGATCTTCATGCTCGGCGCGCCGGCCTGCGCGGAGCCCTGCATCGTGGCCAGGTTGACCACGTCGAGACAGCCCGCGTTCTCCGCGCGGCCGACGAACGGCAGCGCGAACAGCGACGCTGCGGGGTCGACCGCCAGCGGCGTGGCCAGGAACGGCTCGTTGCGCATGGCGACGCTGAAGATCTTGTTGCTGTCGATGGCACAGCTGCCGTTCAAGCCCTCTTCGGGCGAGCCGGTGTCGGGCCTCTGCGCGGCGTCGCGCATGGGCTCGGAGGCATCCATCGGGGCCGCATCGCGGTCATCTTCGCCGGCGTCGCGGTGCTTCTTCGTCGGCGGCGCTTCGTCATCGCCGCAGGCGCCCGCAGCCGCTAGCAGCAACAAGGCGCTGACCAGCCCAAACCCCAATTTCTTGGTCTCAATGGCCATTCCAGTTCAATATATATGCAACTTTCCTCTGATGCACCTCGGGCAGGGTTGACAGAGGGCGATCCTGCCCCCCATAGGCTGCCCCGTGGTTTCCATCGATTCGGCGTTGATCGAGCTCGAGCGCAGCTTGGGCAGTGGTCGCGTCCTCACCGACCCGGACCTGCTGGCCTCCTACGCGACCGATGAGAGCGAGGTGCCACCGCATCCACCCCAGGCGGCGATCCGCGTCCAGGACGAGCGCCAGGTGGCCGCAGCGCTGAAGATTTGCTCCGAGCACGGCGTACCCGTGACCCCGCGTGCGGGTGGGACGGGGCGCACAGGTGGCGCGGTTCCGCTCGCGGGTGGTGTGGTGCTGGCGTTCGAGCACATGCGCGCCATCAAGGGCATCGAGGACGACGACCTGATCGCCGTGGTCGAGCCCGGCGTGATCACGGGCGAGCTCCACGCGGCGGTCGAGGAGCGCGGGCTGTTCTATCCGCCCGACCCGAACTCGCTGGCCGGCTGCACGCTGGCGGGCAACGTCGCCGAGAACGCGGGTGGCCCGCGTGCGCTGCGCTACGGCTGCACGCGCGACTACGTGCTCGGCATGCGCGTGGTGACGGCGGACGGCACGCAGCTCGCGGTGGGCAAGCGCACGCCCAAGGGCGTGACCGGCTACGACCTCACTTCATTGCTGGTAGGCAGCGAAGGCACGCTGGCGATCACCACCGAGATCACGCTCAAGCTGTTGCCCAAGCCGGAGGCGATCGGAACGCTGCTGGCGTTTCTGCCCGACCTGGACGCGGCGGGCCGCGCGGTGAGCGCAGTGATCCGCAGTGGCCTGCTGCCGCGCTGCATGGAGCTGCTCGACGAAGCGACGCTCGCGATCGTGCGCAGCAGCGCGGGCCTCCCGATCCCGCAGAACACGCGCGCGCTCTTGTTGGTCGAGCTCGACGGCGATCAAGTCGCGCTCGACGCCCAGCTCGAGCGTGCGGGCAACGCGCTGGTCGAGGCCGGCGCGCTCGACGTGCTGATGGCGCGCCACGGCGGTGAACGCGCGCAGCTGTGGGCGGCGCGGCGCGAGCTCTCGCGCGCGCTGCGAGCGAGTGCGCAGTTCAAGTTGGCCGAGGACATCGTCGTGCCGCGCTCGAAGATTCCGGCGCTGATCGGCGCGGCCCAGCGCATCTCCGAGCGCTTCGGCGTGCACATGCCGACCTACGGACACGCAGGCGACGGCAACCTGCACGTCAACTTCCTGTGGAACGACCCAGCTCACGTCGAGCGCGTGCACGATGCGATCGGCGCGGTGTTCGAGGAGGTCATCTCGTTCGGCGGAACGCTGAGCGGAGAGCACGGCATCGGCGTGCTGAAGGCCAAGTACCTGCCGCTCGAGCAGAGCGCCGAGCTCATCGCGCTACAGGAGCGCGTGAAGGCGACGTTCGATCCCAAGGGGATCCTGAACCCGGGGAAGATCTTTCCGGGCGCCGTCAGCCGCTTTCACGGCGCTTGCTGAGTCATCAGAAGCGGCTTCTGGCTCCAGACTCCAGGCTTCGGGATCTGGACCAGAAGCCTGCAGCTCGGAGCCTGGAGCCCGATCAGAAGAAGTACGAGCTGATGCCCAGCTGGCGCTCGAGCTCGATCAGGTACTCGAGGAAGCTTTCGTCGCGCTCGACGTCGCGCACCAGGCGCGCGAACTCGTCTGTTTCGTCGGCCGTCTTCGCATCCTTGGCCTTCAGCTCGCGCAGGCGGTTCTGACGATCGGTCAGCCCGCGCAACAGCTGGTAGGCCACCTGTTGCTCGTCGATCTTGCCGGTCTCCTCGGGATCGACCACCACGGCCACGTACGACGTGTGCAGCCGATCCGAGTCGTAGACGATGTAGTCCGGCTTGTCGCACTTGTCGTCGCCGAACTTGCAGGTGTCCGTTCCGTCCTTGCGCTTCGCGGGGATCTTGTAGCCGTCGCCGCTGCCCAGCTTGAACACCAACAAGCGCTGTTCGAACGACGTGTCGTAGTACACCGGGAACTCCGACAGCGCCTCGATCGTGGCGATGTCGCGCAGCACCTCGGTATCCGTGCCGTCCACTGCGGACTGCGGGTACGTGGTCTCGGTGTTGCCGCGGTCGAAGTTCCGGTTGTCCATGCGGAACGAGCTCAGGTACGTGAGCTTGCCGTCGATCACGCGCGGCGCGTACTGCTTCGGGTTGCGGCTGATCAAGCCACCGAACAGATCGATGACTTCCTTCTGGAACACGTCGAAGAAGTTCACGTAGTAGAACTCGTCGACCTGGTACTGCAGGCCCCAGTCACGCTTGGTGATGGCCTGGATCGCCAGCAGCTTGTCCAGGAACGTGCCCGCGCGCTCCAGGCGGAAGAAGCCGTTCTGCCCTGTCTGATACTGACTCCACAGGTAGAAGCCCTCGCCCACCTCGAGATCCAGATCCGAGCCCTCTGCGCCCGGCTCCGAGCTGATCTGACGGTAGATGTTCTCCTTCTCGTCGAGCTTGTACGAGCCAACGTCCGGAGCGCCGATGATCTCAGTCAGCCAGTCCAGCGTGGATGCCGACGCGAACAGCTGATCCACGTAGCCGAGCGGCGCGATGCTCTGCTGATATTCCGCGCCCTCGAAGCTCTGGCGGAAGAACATGTGCTGGTAGATCTTCACCGCCTCGACCACGGTGTCGTACGACGCGCCCTTGGCGGGACCCGAGGCCTTGAAGTTGCGGAAGTACGCACGCGGATAACGCTCGCGCCACGAGCGGCGATAGTGCTCGACCACTTCCTGGAACGACTCGCCCGCGTCGCTGGTGCTGCACCAGCTGAGATCACCCGTACGGTTGTCGTGGCAGTACAGGTACTTGACCGGTGCGAACTTCGGCGCCTCGGTGCGGCCGCGGTAGGCCTGGCCGGACTCATAGGCGTCGAAGTCGTCGTAGAAGTTCGAGCACACGCACTGGCCGGGCTCGGCGCAGCCATTAGCCGCGGCCGGTAGGCGCGGGTTCAGCACGCAGCGCTGGCTGATGGCCTGGAAGGCCGTGACGTTGCGGCCGGCTCGGTTCGGGCAGTCGGCGTCGCTCTGGCACGCTTCACCGCCGCGGTAGTACGACCAGAGCGCGCGCCGATACATGTCGGGCCGCTCCAGGCTGTCGAACGCGACCGGCTGCGACTCGGGCGGACCCAGGCTCGGATCCAAGGTCGGATCACCGGTCTGATAGGCCTCGACCTTGCCGAAGTACGCGAAGGCCGCCGCCGCGCGATCGTAGCGACCCAACCCGGCGAAGTCCGAGAAGTTCGCGTTGTAGTCCATGATCGACGCGGTCATCACGTTGCCCGCACCGCTCTTCAGGCGCTCTTCGCGCGCCGCGCGGATCGCGCGCGCGTAGTTCTGGGCTTCCTCGCCGACGATGCGGCCGTCGTTGTTGCCGCCGCGCGCCGGATCGTCGTACTCGAGGATGTTCGGTAGCGGCGACTGCTTGGTGATGTCGAAGTAGGCGTCCGGGTAGTTGTTGCGATCGAGGCTGCCCGCGAAGTTGTGGCGCAGGCCGAGCACGTGGCCGATCTCGTGCAGCGTCACGCCGCGGAAGTACGCCTGCTGGAAGCGCAGCGAAGCCTCGGCAGTCGTGCGGCCCTTGAAGGCCTCCGCGAAGTAGCGGTTGTACTGCGAGTTGTAGAGCGGCTCCTCGAACACATCCATGTTGCGCGACGCCATGTCCTGGCGGCGCCTGCGCTCTTGCTCCAGCTCGGTGAACGGTGCGTCCACCGCCGAGACTTTCTTGAGCGTCATGTTCTGGTTGGACGAAGCGACGGTCGTGCGGGGCGGCGTCTTGAGCGCCTCGGTAATCGCACTCGACAGCTGCACGTCGACCGACTTGCCGGCCAGCGCGTTCTTGCGGCCCGAGAAGATCGCCGTGCGACCTTCGGTGCCCTTCAGCTTGGCCACCTTCGCAGCCACACGCTGCATGCGATCCTGCAGGCCCTGGATGGCGTCTTCGTCCTCGCGCGAACCCGGACGCGACGGATCTTCGATCTCGTTGCCCGAGCTGTTGGCGGGCACGGTCGCCACCGGGTGCTCGACCTTGCCCAGGCGCGCGAAGTAGCCGCGCAGGTTCTCACCGGAGAAGTAGCTGTCCTCCGGAACGTCGCCGCGCAGCACCGGGAAGAACTGCGACGCCTGGGTGCCGACGTTCTCGATGCTCTCTGCCGCCATGGTCGCGCTGGCGACGATCAGCTCGCCGCTCTTCGGGTCGCTCAACGGCTGGGCGACGCCACCGAAGTTCGCGCCACCGTGCTGCAGGTGGCTGAGGAAGTTGTGGCGCAGGTCGCCCAGGTCCTCGCACGGCTGCTTCGCGTCGCGATCGCAGCTGTTGACCTTGAGCGTGAGCATGCACTCCGTGCCCTTGAACTCGTAGCCGTAGGTCTGCGCCGGATCGTAGTCCTCGTAGTTCGTCGGGTGCTCGAGGTCGGCGGGCCCGGAGATGTAGCAGTCGTACGGGTTGGGAATGCCGCGCGCCTTGGCAGCAGCCGGGGACTCGAACGGGTCGTAGCCCATGCGGCACATGCCCTTCGTGTCCTCGGGCGAGCCGCAAAAGCAATAAGCCGTCGGATCGGTCTGCTGGCACGCCACCTTGGCGTCCTTGCTCAGATCGGTCGTGCACACCTCGTCGCCGCTCGCACCGCAGCGCGCCTGATCGAACGGCAGGATGCCGCGCGCCGCGCGCTGGCCGCGCATCAAGGCTTCGTTCCACTGGCCGATCGCATCGAACGCACGGCGCACGAGGTACGGCGGGAAGTTGGGCGTGAGACGGAACGACACCGGACGCACCTTGCGCTTGTCGAGCGGCAAGGTGCAGCGCTTGGCTGCGAGGTCACACTGCGAGCCCTCCACCGGCTTGCAGGTCGCCGCGTCCTGGCCCTTGCACGTGTCCGCGTAGCGACCGTCGCACTCCCAGTCTTCCTGGCAGGTCTGATCGGTCAGCGAGTCCGAGTACAGGTTCAGGCGCGAGACGAAGAAGTTCAGGAAGTCGGTCTCGCCCTGGTCGGAGGTCAAGCCGCCGACGCAGATGTTCTGCTCCGCGCGGCAGTTGGCGTCCTTGCCCTGCGCCTTGCAGTCGGCGATGCGGCGGTCGGCCGTGTCGCAGGCCGCGCTCGGGCCGCAGTCGGCGTCGCGCACGCAGTGCTTGCGCTGCACGGCCTTGTCGGCGCCACCGCGCGCGTAGCTCGGCTGGTGCGAGCGGAACAGGCCGAAGCGATCGAACTCGTTGTTGGTCTCGGTCAGCGCCGCGTACTCGTGCTTGGGCGGCACGCGCAGGAACGAGTTGCGCATGGTGGCCGTCGCGGACGCGCACAGGCCGCCGGTCGTCAGACACGAGCCGCGCGGTGACCAGGCCTCCTGCGTGACGAACGACATGTAGTGGACCTTGTCGGCGTCCTCCTCGTCGAACTCGTCCTTGCGTGAGTAGTCCTTGTCGTCTTTCACGCGCACGAACTGCGGCTGGTACGACTGGGGGAAGTCCGACTTCGGATCTTCCTGCACGAAGAAGGGTATCGACTCGCGCCGGAACTGCGTGAACAGCTCGTTGGCCTGCACGTCGTTGGCGGAGAAGTCGCCCAGCAGGTTGCGCGACCAGTCGACGCGCATGTACTTGCGGTCGTACCACTTGAGATCCGTGGTGTTCTCGGTCGTGACGTTGGTGGTCTCACCGGTCACCTCGTCGTAGTCCCGACGGATCTCGACGTGGTCTTCGATCTTGAACACCGCGAGCGGCTGGCCCAGGTAGTCTTTGGCGCGCGCGTTGTCGTTGCCGCCGGCGACCAGCTCGTAGCTGCGGTAGGCGAACAGGTAGTTCTCGTCGATCACGAAGCGAACGCGTGCGATCGGAAACGAGTACGTCGGGCTGCCGAGCACGCTCGGGCCGCCGCGGTTGAAGTCGATCGCGTAGTCGGTCGACATCGAGCCGCTGAACGGCGCAAACGCGTTGGCGGTGTTGAAGACGAAGGTCTCGTCGTAGCTGACGTCGATCGCGGTCGTGGTGAACCACCACTCGCCGTCGAAGATCGACTTCTCGACCAGGTTCTGCTGGACGCGGTTGACTTCGGGTGCCCGCTCGGCACAAGCCGAGAGCGCGAGCACTGCGAGCGACACGTACATGAGTTTGTTGATGCTTTTCATGACGCGCCTCAGTTGACGAAGTAGGAGATGCCCTGGATGCCAGACTGCCGCTGGATCTCGATCATCTGGTTCAGGAAGGACTCGAGATCGACGATGCGGCCGTTGACGCGCGTCGCCTCATTCGCGATGTCCGTGGGAGTGGTGGGCAGCGTGTAGCCGATCTGCTTGACCTTCATCAGATCGTCGGGACTCAGGTTGTTGACCGAGTTGGGCTCCGGGCCGTTTTGCATCTTGCGCAGGGCGCTGAGCGCGATGTCGAGCTCGTAGGCTTCCTTGACCATCGCAAAGCCGATCGAGGTCTGCTCGCCCACACCTTCCTTCGGCTCGACCTGGAAGGCCACGAACGTGCGCCGGTAGCGCGGGCTGGTGTAGCGCACGAAGTCTTCGTTCTCTTTCGCTTCCTTGGCAGGCTCGAAGCAGTCAGCCTGGCCTTCGATGCACACGAACAGCTGGTTCTGGAAGGTGGTATCGAAGTAGACCGGGAAGTACGCCAGGCCGTAGAGCGCGGCGTAGATCTGCAGCGTCAGACTGCCGCCGCCATCGACCACCGGCAGCTTGGCGTACGTGGTCTCCGCCGGATTGGGCAGGCAGGTGTCCTTCTTGCTGCAGTCGCCGCGGTAGAAGTCCATGTAGACCAGGCGCGGCTTGCCGCAGCCCGATGAGCCGACCACCCCGCCGCCCTCGCACACGATGCGCGGCATGTACGCCTGCGGATAGCCGCGGATCATGCCCGTGAAGATCTGCTGCATCTCGTTCGGGAACAGGTCGTAGAAGTTAGAGAAGAACGCCACGTCGCGCGTGTAGTTGGGCGAGGTGCCGCGCTCCGCGAGCAGCTCGATCACGCGCGCCTTGTCGAAGAAGGTCCCGACGCGCTCGAGCCGTTCGATGCCCGTCAGACCGGCTTGATAGTCCGACCAGAAGTAGCGCCCGATGCCGAGCGGCAACGACAGCTGCGTGTTGGGCACGTTCTGCGTGTACGACCACAGCTCGTAGGTCGAGGTCTGAGGCTGGAAGCGGTACGAACCCACGCTCGGTTGCGCCAGGATGCGCGCGTAGAAGTTCAAGATATCGGTGGTGGCCAGGAACTGATCGTAGAAGCCGAACGCACCCTCTTGCTTCCGGAAGCCCGGGTCGTTGGCGTATTGATACGCGAGGTTCTGGTAGAGCGTCTGCAGGATGTTCAAACGCCGGCCGAGCAGCGCGTCGACGTAGCTGCTGGCGCTCCACTTGGCGCGGTAGCGGCGGAACGCCGAGAAGATGTACATGCGGTCGTACGACTCCTCGATGTTGCGCACGATGTCGCGGTAGTTCGCGCCCTCGTCGAAGCGGTTGCACCAGGCCAGCGTGCTGTCCGCGCGCTCATCGGTGCAGAAGCGGTAGCGCAGCGGCTTGAGCTTGCCGCCCTGGTCCGCGCTGGCCTTCAGGTCGTCATCGCTGCTGGAGCACATCTTCGCGCTCGAGACGCGCGGGTTCTGGACGCAGCGCTGCGTGATGCCGCTGGACATGTTGGCGTCCATCAGGTTGTCGGCGCGCGCGCCCGACGCAGAGTACGGACAATCGGCGTCGGTCTCGCACAGCTCGCCGCCCTGGTAGAAGTGCAGCATCTGGCGCGGCGCGGTGCCCGACGGCTGTCCGTCGTAGGCCTCGACCAGGTCGCCATAGCCGAAGGCGATCGCCGCGCGATCGTAGCGGCCGAGCGGTTGCAGGCGCTCATACCAGTTCGCCGTGTACTCCATGACCGACGAGCTCATCGCACCGTCGATGCCCGCCACCTCGCGCTTGGAGCGCGCGTCGGCGTAGGCAGTCTCGTACGCGCGCTGCTCGGACTCGGACATCCCGCCCCCGTCCTTGTCGAAGTCGCTCGGGTCGGGCAGCGGGTACTTGTCGGCAATGGCGTAGTAGTCCGGACGGTAGTGCTCGCTGTCGGCGCTGGCGCCGAAGTCGTGGCGCAAGCCGAAGCAGTGGCCGAGCTCGTGCAGCTCGGTCTGGCGGTACAGCAAGCGGTTGAGCGCGAACTCGAGCCGCGCACGCGGCCAATCGGCGTGCTTGCTGACGAACCACTGCACCGAGTCGTCGGCGTACTCGTTCGGCATGGTCACGTTGGAGCGACCGAGGCGCAGCTCGCGGTCGTGCAGCTTGGCCATCCGATCTTGCAGGCTGTTACGCAGCGGCGAGCGTTCGTTCAGCTGGGCCTCGGTGAGCGAGCTCGGGCCGGCGCCCGGCAGGCTCGACTGAGGCGCCTGCTCGTCCAGACCGGCGACCAAACGCCGCTCGAGGTCGGTGCCCACGAACTTCTTCAGACGATCAGCGAAGATCTGCTGACGCCCGGCGGGACCCTGCAGCTTGTTGATGCGCGTCATCGCCGACTGCATGCGATTTTCGATCTCTTGCCGTGCGGCGGCGTCGGGCAAGCGCAGGTCGGCGGTGAAGTTGGTGCGCGGGCGCGCGGGCAACGACACGCGGCCGAGGTTCTCGAAGTAGCCGCGCACGTCTTCACCGACCTGGAACTCGAGGTCGCTCAGGTTGCCGGCGATCAGGTCGTAGGTCTGCAACGCGGATGTACGGAACGAGTCGAGCGCCGGGCCGCCGATGTTCGCGTCGCCGGCGATGATCTCACCGGTGACCGGGTCGCCGCGCAGCGTGGCGATCCCGAGGAAGCCGGTACCCGGCTGATCGACGTAGCTCAGGAACTTGAAGCGCAAGTCGCCGCGCTCCTGGCACTCGAGCTCGCCCTTCTTGTCGCCGGCCTCGGCCAGGCTCGCACGGTTGCAGGTGTTGGTGCGCAGCACGGTCACGCACTCGTCGCCCACGAACTTGGCGCCGTACCAGGCGTTGAAGTCCGCATCCTTCAGCGCCGGGTTGTTCAGGTCGATCTTGGTCGCTTCCTTCGGGACCTCGACGTAGCAGTCGTACGGATCGGTCGTGCCCGACGGGTAGCTGTCGGGCTTCTTGAACGGATCGTACTGGCCGGGGCAGCGCGCTGGAGCGCCCGACTCGCAGAAGCAGTAGCCGTCCGGATCATCCTTCTGGCACTCCATCTCGGCGTATTGCGGCAGCTTCTGGTTCCGCAACTGCCGGACCGTCGCCATGAACGACTCGTTCCACTGCGACACCAGGTCGTACGACGGCTGCACCAGGTGGGCGGGCAGCTCCGGCGTCGTGTACCAGACGATCTGGCGCACATCGCGCTCTTCGTACGGGATCGGCTTGTCGTTCTTGTCGCGCCAGGTCTGCCAGATGTTGTGGCGGTTGGCGTTGTAGTTGAGGAAGTCGGTCATGCCGAAGCTGGGATCCGACGGATCGCCGTTCGAGCGGTCGACCGTGGGAGCCGCCAGCCGGAAGTAGCCGAAGCGCTCGAAGCGATCGTCCACGTAGTTGACCGGCTCGTACTGCTTCTGACGCTTCTCACTGACCTTCAGGAAGCTCGTGCGCACGTAGCTGACGATGCTGCTGCAGGTCGGTGCGTCGCTGTACAGCTTGGCCGCGCACCAGTTGACCGGCTCGCCCGTCTCGGGATCGGGCACCAGGCCGGGCGATAGCGTCTCCTGACTGACGAAGCTCATGTGATAGAGCTCGTCCTTGTCGTAGTCGCCGGCGCGATCGCGCTCGTAGTCGGGGCAGTCCTTGTCATCGCGACCCGTGCAGGACATGCGATGGAACTGCGGCCGATAGGACTTCGGAAAGCGTGAGCTGTCCTGGATATACAGATCGGTCGGCTCGCGCGTGTAGTTGCCGAGCAGCTCGTAGAGGTTCGCCGTCTGGCCGAAGTAGCCCGGCAGCAGGTTCTTGGACCAATCCACGCGCATGAACTTGCGGTCGTACCAGCGCCGGTCCGTGTCGTTCTCTTCGACGACGTTGCGCTCTTCGCCCGTGCTCGGGTTGTAGTTCCGTCGGATGTCGAAGTGTTTCTCGATTTTGTAAGCCGCGACGGGCGACGCGTACTTCTTCGCGCGCTCCTCCGCCTCTTCGCCGGCCTTACCGGCCTTGGATTGACCGTCGCCGCCCTGAACGAGTGGATAGTCGCGGTACGCGAACAGCGTGTTCTCGTCGATCACCCAGCGGATGCGAGGGAGCGCCGTGAAGTCCATCGCCTGGTCGCTCGCGATGTCGCCGGGGAAGGTGCCGAGTCCCGAGGCTTCGTAGCCGACGTCGACGACCGTGCGCGACATGTACCAGGAGTCCTGGAAGATCGCTTTCTCGACCACGTTGACGCCGACCTGATTGATCGGTGCTTCGTCACTTCCACACGCGGGCCAAGTGCACGCCAGAACCAACCACAGCCACGGAAGACGGCGCATGTGTGAACCTCTGCTCCCAAAGTGTGTACTTCTACCCGAAGTCCATGAAAAGCTCACGCAGAAGAGTCGCATGCGTCGCATGGGCCGCAATGCTGGCAGCCCTGTCGCATCCGAATGCAGGGCTATCCCCAAGCCGGCCCGGCGTCTAGCGGGGGCGCGGGGGTTTGGCGGGATCTGGCTCGAAATGGCCGCGGACGCGACGCGATGCGTGAGCGATGGCGCGAGACCAGCGCGCGCCCATCAGCCTCAATTGTCGCGCGAAAGACCTAGTTTTTCCGGCCGCCTCTGTTTGGCGCTGATTGCAAACTGCAACGTTTCACCGGCGGGTGCGCGTACAGCAAACCACACCCGCGGCCCGCAGTACCGGCTGCCGCAGCTATTGGCTGCAGGAGGCTACTGCGACTCGCCGCTCGGCTCGGGCGGCGCTGCGGTCTCGTGCTCCTGCGCGTCGTGTTCGTGCGCGTCGACGGCCTCGCCCTCGGACTGCTCGCCGTCCTCGTCGTCGCTGGCCGCCGCCGCTGCCTTGGCAGCTCGCCGCGGCGTGAAGCCCATGTCCGCCTGCTCACCGCCGCGCGCGGTCCACACCCAGTAGTAACGCTTTTCGCGCACGTCGACGTGCACGAAGCCCTTCTCCGGGTACAGGCCGACGCCGCGGGCGCCGAGCTTGATCGCCACCTTCTTGAGCTCGTTGATGCTCACGCCCGGGATGCGGATGTCGGCGGCGCGTCCCAGCGTGTGTTGGCTGGTGTCGCTGGTGCGGACGGTGCCCGGCACACGGTGGCCCGAGATCAGCTGCAGCGTGCGACCGTAGATCGAGCTGAGCTGCACCAGGATGCCGATCAGCCGCGGGTCCATGTCGATCTCGTGGCCCGTCACGCGGCAGCGCATCAGGTGGTTGATGTCGGAGAACGCCTTGGCGTCGGGACGCAGGAGGTCGTCGAACGGGCGCGTGCAGATGGTCTCGCCCAGGTGCAGGGCCTGCAGGCGAAGCACGCCGTTGATCGGCACGGCATTCGGCTCGACCTCACTGGTGGCCTTGCGCCGCTCCGAGATCGCCTTGAGGATGCTCTTGACGCTGATCGTGTTGCCAGCGCTCAGCTCGGGCATGCTGCCGCCCGCGGCTGCGACCGGGGTCAGCCCGGCCTTGAGCGGCACCTCGGCCGGGCGAACCGCAGTCATCAGCGTGCGCAGGGCGGCCGGCTGCGGCTTGGCGGGCGGCTGCACCACGGGCTGGTTCACCTCCGCTGCCCGCTGCAGGCTGGCCATGGCCACGGCCGGCAGCTCCTTGTCGGCGCCCGCCCCGAAGCTACGCTGGGTCGCGAAGCCGAGTAGCAAAGGCATGCAGAGCAACGGCAGCACGCGTCGCCGCCACACATCCAGATCCAGACTGATCGCGTCGCGGCCCGGGGCCAGGATCATGATCGTGGTACGACGCGACTGCATGACCCTTTGATGATAGTCGCGAATTGGGACCCAACCCACGCGAAACACTTGAACCGATCTCACGATTGGAAGCGCATATATGCGCGTCCACTACACCGTGAGAGACGGTCAGCGTTTGGAGCCTTTGCGGCTCTGCTTCTTCTTTGCGTCGACCGCCTTGCGCGCCAGTGCGACGAGAGCGAACGGATCGATCGGCTTGACCAGGAAGCCGTCCGCGCCGAGCGAGGACAGCAAGTGCCAATCGGGCGCGCCGCCCGACGCAGTCACGACCACGATCGGCAGGCTGTAGTTCGCCCGCAACGCAGCGGTCAGCTCGACGCCGTTGAGGCCGGGCATGTCGAGATCGATCACGGCCAGTGACGCTGGCTCGCGATCGCAGGCCCGCAGCGCCGCTTCGCCGTCCGAACAGGTCTCGATGCGCGCGCCGGGAAAGCCGAACGCCAGCGCTTCCGACGCCAGCGCCAGAAAGTCCGAGTCGTCGTCGGCGACGATGATGCGCACGGAGTTGTAGCTCGAGGTCAACGTCTCGCGCGCCTCGAGCAGCGCGCGCCGGAAGGCATCCGCCGAGGGCGTGCGGTCGATCGGGTCGAAGCGCAGCGAGTTGAGCAGCGCTTCGTCGAACGCGGTGGTCAGCTCGGGCCGAAACTGACTCGGCAGCGGAGGGCGGCCGGTGCTGTGCGCGAGCAACATGTCCGCGGTGGTCTCGATCGCGAACGGTTGATGGCCGCTCAGCATCTCGAATGCGATCACGCCCAGCGCGTAGACGTCGCCGCGTTGCACCAGCTCGCGCGATAGATCGGTGCGCGCGAACTCGGGGGCCATGTAGGCGGGAGTGCCCGCCATCGGGTGATCTCCCAGACGTCCGGTCGGATCGAACAAGCGCGACAGGCCCATGTCCGCGACCGCGACGCGCGAGGCCGGACCGATCAGCAAGTTGCTCGGCTTCAGGTCGCCGTGCACCGCGCCCGAGGCGTGGATGGCCGCCACGCCGCGGCACACCTGATCGAGATAACCCAGCGCCTCGTCGACCGAGGGCAAGCGATCTTCGAGCAGGCCGTCGTCCAGCCAATTCGCCACGTTGGTGCCGGGCACGTACTCCATGACGAAGTACGGCGTGTTGTCGAACTCGCCGAAGGCGAAGATTTCGACCACGTTCTCGTGACGTACGCGCGCCATGGCGCGGGCTTCGATCAAGAAGCGCTCGCGCGCGCTCTGATTGCGGGTGAACGCCGGACGGATGAGCTTGATCGCCACATCGCGCTCGAGTCGCTCGTCGACCGCCAAAACCACCACACCCATGCCGCCTTGGCCGAGCGGTCCGACCACGCGATAGGCGTCGCCGATCAGCGTGCCGCCGCTCGGGCCTTCCCACGCGGGCGACTTCGGCGGCTCGCCGGCGTCGGCGTCGTCTATCCCACCGCTGGCGCGTGTAGGTGCATGCGCTTCAGGACCGTTCGATGCGTGCTTGGTCTGAGCCAGAGCCGCGGGCGAGCGAATAGACTTGATGGGAGCCGGTTCGGCACTGGCGCGCGTTCTCTTGCCGGGATCGTCTACGCTCATGACGAAGCGCCTCGCATATACTTCGAGTGAGGCGTAGCGACTAGCTTACAACGTGTTGCACCATCAGGGACAGAGCATAGCGGGGAACGATGGCCGAAGACGACGAGCGCAAGAAAGCCTTCGAAGCGCGCTTTCTCGAGCTCAAACAAAAGATGGAAGCCGGCCTGCTGACTCGTGCACACACTCTGCGCGAAGCGGTACAGCGGCTGCTGGCAGGCGACGAGAGCGCGCGCAGAGCGCTCAAGGTCGAGGGTCACAAGCTGCGCGGGATCGCGGGTAGTTATGGGTACAAGGAGCTCACGGACATGGCCGCCGAGCTCGAGCAACGCGCGAGCTTGTCGCCGCCGCCGCTGCTGGGTCAGCTGGCCTCGAAGCTAGCCGATGCCGCCGAGGAGGTAGGGAAGCGCAGCACGTCGTCGCAGCCCGCCGCGCCGCAGCCCACAGCGGCACCTGTCGCAGCTCCACCCGTATCGGCGCCGCCAACGGCTGCCAAGAAGAAAGCGCTGCCCCAGAAGCCGCAGATCCAGAGCAAAGACGGCGGACCGTTGCGCGTGCTCGCGATGGACGACGATCCCACCACGCTGCGGCTGTTGCGCCTGACGCTGGCGGACATCGGCGGCTTCGACTCGACGATCGTCACCGCGGGCCGCGATGCGCTGGATGCCATGCGCTTGCGCGAGTTCGACGTGGTGATCTCCGACGCGATGATGCCGGACATGAACGGCAAGGAATTCTGCGCCGCGGCGCGCTTGCTCGGTGGCTACGCCGAGACCGTGCCGATCATCATCCTGTCGGCAGCGACTCAGGACGAGCTGCGCTGGCAGAACGAGCTTTCGGGCCCGGTGTCGTGGTTGCGCAAGCCGTTCATCCCGACCGCGCTGGTCAAGGACGTGGCGCGCATCGTCGAAGCGCACCGCAAGCAGCACGGCTGATCAGACGCGGTCGAACGGCACGACGCGCAGCTCGGCGACCCGCGGCAGCTTGCGCAGCTGCGGTTGTAGCTGCTGCGCCGTGGCGACCACCACGATCGCCTGATCGCGGCGCGACAGGCGCTTGCGCAGAGCAGCGTTGGCGGAGTCGCGCGTGACCTGGGCCACGCGGTCCGAGAAGCCCGAGTGGTAGTCGGCCGGTAGATCGAAGAGCTCGCTCTCCACGGATTGATCGAGCCGCTTCTGGGCCGTGTCGACCTCGAAGGCGTGGCTCTTGATCAGGAAGTTCTTGGCCACGCGCAGCTCGCTGGGCGTGACGCCCTTTTGAATCCAGTCGTCGTACAGGCGCAGTTGCAGGTCGATGCAACCCTTCGCGTCCTTGGCGCTGGGGAAGGTCCACATCGACCACAGCTCGCGCTGGCGGTCGTGGCCGAGGCTGGAGCTGGCGCCGTACGACAGGCCGCGCACCGAACGCACCTCGTGCGTGAGCCGGGCCGTGAACAGCCCGCCGAACACCACGTTCGCGACTTGCAGCGAGGTGTGGTCCGGGTCGCTGACGTGCGAGCCGAGCGTGCCGATGATGATCTGCGTCTGCGTGCGCTCGGGCTTGTCGACGATCAGGATGCGGCGGCCGTTGCCGAGCAGGTTCGGCGGCGGCACGCGATCCTTGGGCGCCTTGCCGCGCGGCAAGGTCAAGTACTTCTCGACCAGCTCGTACGCGCGCTCGGGCTTGACCGCGCCGGCCATGCCGACGATCACGTTGCCGCTCACGAAGTGGCGCTTGTAGTGATCGCGCACGGCGCGCGAGGTGATGCGCTGGATGCTGGCCGAGGTGCCGGCGATCGGCCGACCGTAGGGGTGTTGGCCGAGCGTGAAGGCGCGGAAGTGCCGGGCGGCGAGCGCGCGATCGTCGTCGCAGATGCTCATCAGCTCGGCCTGGGTCTCGCGCTTGGCGCGCGACAGATCGTTGGCGCGGAACGCGGGGTGCTTGATCAGCTCGCACACCAGCTCGAAGAACGGCTCGAGGTTGTGCGCGACCACGGCGCCGCCGATCTGCACGTAGCTGGCGGCGCAACCGATGCCGAGGTGCGAGCCGAGCGCGTCGATGCGCTCGTCGACGCTGGCTTGATCGAGCTTGCGCGTGCCCATCCGCAGCATGCGCGCGGTGAGGCGCGTCAGGCCGGACAGGCCTTGCGGATCGTGCACCGCGCCCGTGCGCAGTATGATGCTGATGTGCACCAGCGGCAGCGCGTGTTCTTGCTCGACGAGCAGCAGCGTGCCGCCCGGAGTTTGATAGCGTGCGGTACCTTCAGTCCTCACGCGGATACCTCGGCCTTCTGGCGTTCGGGCACGACGCTGATGCACGTGCGCCGCCGCGCATCGAAGTACTGCTTGGCCACGCGCTGGATGTCCTTCGCGGTCACCTTGCGCAGCGCGTCGAGCCGCGTGAACAACGCATTACCGTCGCCCATCACGATCTCGAAGAAGCCGATCTGTTCGGCCTTGCCCGAGGCCGTCTCGAGGCCCTGCAGAAAACCGAGCTCCATGCGGTTCTTGACCTTGTCGAGCTCGGCGCGCGTCACGGGTCTGCGCCGCAGCTTGTCCAGTTCTTCGTCGACGATGCGCAGCGCGGTGGACGGCTCCTTGTCCGGGCGCAGCGACAGCCAGATCTCGTACAACCCCGAGTCGGCGAACGGCGCCACCGAGCCGTGCGCGTCGGTGACCAGCTCCTCGTCGCGGAACAACCGCGAGACCAGGCGCGACGAACGACCGCCGAACAGCACGTCGTTGGCCAGCGCGAGCGCGGGGTAGTCGCGGTCGCAGAACGAAGGCGCGCGATAGCCCAGCGCGAGCTTGGGCGCGGGCGTGGGTCGTTCGAGCTGCACGTGTCGCTCGCGGCGTTGCACGGGCTCCTTCGGTGGCGCGAAGCGCGGCAGGCGCGCCGCCGGGATCTTACCATAGTGCTTCTCGATCAATTCGAGGGCGGACGCCTCGTCCAGGTCGCCGGCGATGATCAAGGTCGCGTTGTTAGGCGCGTAGTAAGTCTCATAAAAGCGCTCACAGTCCTCGGGCGTGAAGCCCTGGATGTCCGCCATCCAGCCGATGGTCGGCCAGTGGTATGGGTGACGCGTGAACGCGGTGGCGTACAGCAGCTCGCTCACCTGGCCTTCGATGTCGTCCTCGACGCGGAAGCGACGCTCGTTCGCGACCACTTCCTTCTCGGAGGCGACCTGCGGCTTGCGCAGGACCAGGTGCTGCATGCGGTCGGCCTCGAGCCGCACGATCAAGGGCAGCTCGCTCGACGGAAGCTCCGAATGGTAGTGCGTCCAGTCGACCCAGGTGGCCGCGTTGGTCTCGCCGCCCGCGCTCTCGATCAACCGGTCCAGCTGCCCGCGCGGCACGTGCTTGGTCTCGTTGAACATCAAGTGCTCGAACAGGTGCGCGAGGCCGGTCTTGCCGGGCTGCTCGTGCTTCGAGCCGACGCGAAACCAGGTGTGATAACTCAACACAGGTGCGGACGGGTCGGCCAGCAGGAGCACACGCAAGCCGTTGCTCAGCACGTAGCGGCTGACCTTGAGCCCGCCGTCACCGAACGAAAATTGGCCCACTCTGCGCAGGCGCCTTCTGGGTTTCTTGTTGGGCGTTCTGCTCACAGCCACCGTGGAAAACAATCGAAGGGACCCGAGCGTGGAGCTAGAAACGACCGGAGTCAAGCAAAGCCGAACAGAACGAAGTCTCGGTGTATGCTGCCGGCCGTTCGCGATGTGGAAGCGCCTATTCACCGCACTTACCCTCGAGCAGTGGAGGGCGATCGACGCCCAGTATCGCACTGAGTCGCTACCCGACGCGCGCCCTGCCTGCGTGCTCGTCACCGCCGCTGTTTCACTCGTCTTGGTGCGTTTTTTCGGCGGGGAACGCGCGCTGAGCGACTTCCCCGCGCTCGGCGCGCTGTTCAGCGGCCTGCCCTACCCGACGCTGCACCCGCACCTGTGGTGGGCGCTGTTCAAGCTGTTCAACTTCGGCCTGCTGCCGCTGCTCTGCATCGGGTTCGTGCTCAAGCGGCCGCTCTCGGACTTCGGCGTGCGCTTCGTCGAGAACCGCCGCATCGTCGCGCTCTACTTCAGCATGCTGTGCGTGGTCGCGCCGTTCGTGTACTGGGCCTCGACCACCAAGGCGTTCTTGCGCACGTATCCCAAGTACGACTACGCGGGCGAGTCGCTGGCGCAGCTGTTGATCTGGGAGCTGGCGTACGGCCTGCAGTTCCTGATGTTGGAGTTCTTCTTCCGCGGCTTCTTGATCTTCTCGCTGGCGCGCTACATCGGCTCGCTCGCGGTGTTCGTGATGGTGGTGCCGTACGCGATGATCCACCTCGGCAAGCCGTTCGCCGAGTGCCTGGGCTCGATCGTGGCCGGCATCGCGCTCGGTACGATCGCGCTGCGCACCGGCTCGATCTGGGGCGGCGTGGGCGTGCACTGCGCGGTGGCGTGGAGCATGGACCTCCTGGCGCTGGCGCGGACCGGCAAGCTGCAGCACCTGTTCTCCGGATAGATTTGCGCAACAGGGGCGAGCAGTGCTAACGGCAGCCCCATGACCGAGGTCCGCGTTCGATTCGCGCCGTCGCCCACCGGCTACCTGCATATCGGAGGAGCCCGCAGCGCCCTGTACAACTGGCTGTGGGCGCGGCAGCAGGGCGGCAAGTTCATCCTGCGCATCGAGGACACCGATCGCGAGCGCAGCACGCAAGAGAGCGTGCAGGCCATCTTCGACTCGATGCGCTGGCTCGGCCTCGATTGGGACGAAGGACCGGGCGGCGTGGGTGGGCCGAATGGCCCGTACTTCCAGACCGAGCGGCTCGAGATTTACCAAAAGTACGTCGAGCGGTTGATCGCGGCGCGCGCCGCGTACCGTTGCTACTGCACCAAAGCGGATCTCGATCGCGCGCGCGTCGAGCACAAGGCGCGTACCGGTTCCGAGCAAGGCTTCCGCTACCCCGGCACCTGCCGCGACCGCACCGACAAGCCCGATCTGCCGCACGTGATCCGCTTGCGCGCGCCCGACACGGGGTCGACCGCGTGGGACGACCTGATCAAGGGCCGGATCGAGATCCAGCACAACACCTTGCAAGACGCGGTGTTGATGCGCGGCGACGGCGTGCCGCTGTACAACCTCGGCGCGGCGGTCGACGACGTCACCATGGGCATCACGCTCGTGGCGCGCGGCGATGACCACGTGATCAACACGCCGCAGCAGATCCTGATCTACCAGGCGCTCTCCGAGCCGTTGCCGAAGTTCGCGCACATGCCGATGATCCTCGCGCCGAGCGGCGAGAAGCTCAGCAAGCGCCACGCGGCGGTCTCGGTCATGGACTACCACGAGAACGGCTACCTGCCCGACGGCGTGATCAACTACCTGGCGCGGCTCGGCTGGTCCCACGGCGACCAGGAGATCTTCTCGCGCGACGAGCTGATCAAACTGTTCGACTGGGAGCACGTCGGGCAGACCGGCGCCAAGTTCGACGTGAAGAAATTCCAGCACGTGCAAGCCAGCCAGCTACGCAAGCTCGACGCGCCCACGCTGGCGAGCCACGTGGCGCCGTTCCTCGCCAGACGAGGGTTGCAGGTTGCTACCGATGACCTGCGCCTCCGGGCGGCGGTGCCGTTGATCGCGCCGCGCGCGACGACCTTCGTCGACGCCGCGGATGCGCTCGACTACTTCTTCCGCGACCCGCCGGAGTTCGACGCCAAGGCCAAGACCAAGTTCCTCGGGGCCGCGCAGCTGCCGCTGGTGGCGAAGCTCGCCGAGCTGGTGGCGAGCACACAACCTTTCGCGGCGGCGCCGCTCGAAGCTGCAGTCAAAGCCTGGTGTGAGCAGGACAAGCTGGAGCTCAAGGACGTCGCGCAACCCGCGCGCGTCGCCCTCACCGGCCGCAGCGCGAGCCCGGGGCTGTTCGAGGTCATGGAGATCCTCGGCCGCGAGCGCACGCTGGCCCGGCTGCGCGCAGTCGGCTAGTGATCAACGGCCGACGCTCGCCATCATCGCTTCGGGGTAGCGCAGGCCGACGGCGCTGCCGAGTGGGAAGACGGCGTCGATCTTCGCGACCTCTGCGGCGCCGAGCTTCACGGCCTCGGCACCGAGATTGTCCTCGAGGTACTTGCGGCGCTTCGTGCCCGGGATCGGCACGATGTACTCGGCCTTGGCGAGCGTCCATGCCAGCGCGAGTTGCGCCGGAGTGCAGCCCTTGGCCTTCGCCAGCTCGGTCACGCGCGTCACGAGGTCGAGGTTCTTTTGGAAGTTCTCGCCCTGGAAGCGCGGCGAATGGCGGCGGTAGTCGTCCGCGTCGAGGTCTTCGAACTTCTTGAACTGGCCCGTCAAGAAGCCGCGCCCGAGCGGTGAGTAGGCGAGGAAGCCGACCCCGAGCTCGCGACACGCTTCGAGCACCCCGTCCTGTTCGGGCTCGCGCGACCAGAGCGAGAGCTCCGACTGCACCGAGCTGATCGGATGCACCGCATGCGCGCGCCGCAAGGTGTTGACGTTGACCTCGGACAGGCCGATGTAGCGCACCTTGCCTTGCTTCACGAGCTCGGCCATCGCGCCGACGGTGTCTTCGATCGGCGTCTTCGGATCGACGCGGTGGCACTGGTACAGATCGACGTGGTCCACCTTCAACCGGCGCAGGCTGCCTTCGATCGCGCTCTGGATGTACGCAGGGCTGGCGTCGATGCGCCGGTCTTCGGGGCGTGGTCCGCGCACGACGGCGAACTTCGTCGCGAGCACCACCTTGTCGCGCTTGCCGGCGATCGCGCGGCCGACGAGCTCTTCGTTGGTGTGCGGACCGTAGGCGTCTGCGGTGTCGAGCAGCGTCACACCGAGCTCGAGCGCACGATGGATCGTCGCGATCGACTCCGCTTCGTCGCGCGCGCCATAGAACTCGCTCATGCCCATGCAGCCGAGCCCGATCGCGGAAACATTCAGTTTACCAAGGGAACGAGTGTGCATCGCGAATCACTCCGGTTTGAGGGGACCGCAGCGTAGCAGTCACATCGGCCAACGCACACGGCCAGGCTGGTCTGCAGAAGCCATTTGTATTACACGTGGTCGAAACCCAGCTGGAGGACCGCATGCGTCACGTGCTTCTCATGACCCTCGTACCGGCGCTCGCAGTATTCAGCGCGGCATGTGCATCGACCGACGACGATCCGGACCCGGGCGCAGACAAACCTGCGAAGCGCGTCACGAAGGAGCAGAGCTCCGCGGACCGCGACCCTACTGCAGTCAAGCCCGGCTATACGCGCATCGTCGCGCCCGTGGTCGAGCAGCTCGAGCCAGGCGACGACGTGACGCGTTGCCAGTACATCATGGCGCCGACCGACCAGGACATGGACGTGCTCGACGTGACTGGCTACCAGTCTCGCGGCGGGCACCACGCCGTCGCGTACGCCACGCAGATCCAGGCTCCGATCGGCACCAGCCGCCCCTGCGAACAGGAAGACAACCTGCTCGGTGGCTTCCTGGGCGGCATAGGAGGTGAGGCCTCCGCGGGCGTCAAGTTGCCCGAAGGCGTCGCGTTTCGGTTGCCGAAGGGCAGTGCCATCTTGTTGAACACCCACTTCCTCAACACCGGCGATGAAACGCTCGAAGGGCACACGACCGTGGACTTCAAGTTCGTACCTGCCGATCCGAATCGCAAGGTCGCGTCTATGTTCATCAACGGTCCCCTCGGCTTCAAGCTTTCCGCTGGCAGCAAGGCTCAGGCGATGGCCGAGTGCAAGCTGCCGCAGGAGATGAAGTTCCTTTTGTGGACGAACCACATGCACGACTACGGTGCGAAGGCGAAGACCGAAGTGGTGCGCAAAGACGGCAGCGTCGAGCTCGTGCACGAGGATCCGTCGTGGACCTACGAGATGCAGTTCAACGCCGTCTACAGCAAGTGGACTCTCGACCAGCCGCTCGTGATCGGCGAGGGCGAAACCGTGCGCACGTACTGCGACTGGATGAACGGCACGGGCGAGGAAGTCGCGTTTCCGCGCGAGATGTGCTTCGGCATCGGCTTCTTCATCTCCGACGGCTCGACGTCGCCGATGTGCCTGGATGGTCGCTGGGGGAAGCGGTAGCTAGACGCGCGCGCAGCCAGCAGCGGCAGAGTAGCAGAGCAGCTTCGTCGAGGTCGCCGCGTCGGGCAGGCCGGCGAGCTCGCGCAGCTCGGATTCGGGTTCGTCCGCCGCGAGCTCGCGTAGCAGCGTGATCGTGGCGGCGGCACGCGCCTCGGCGACACGAGCGCGCTGCGCAGCCGTCAGCTGCTGGTCAGCCCAACGAGCCATGCGGTGCGAGAGCGCGGCGTGGCGGGTCTCGTCCTCGGCGATCCCGCTCATGACGTCGGTGATCTCGGCATCGCGCGCCATCGCGGCTTGATGGTGGCCTACCAGGGCCCCGAACGTTTCGCGCACGCAGCCCTCCGTGGCGTTGTCGAGCGCGAAGATTTCGAGTGACCGCACGGGAAGCGAACGAATGCGCGGCGCGCGTGGGACCCCGCCGAAGCGCCGAGCGAGCCGCGCCGTCGCTCGCGCATGCCGAACCTCGTCCGCCGCTGCCAGCCGCGCCGCGGCGATCAACTCGCGTGGCGCACCGTAATGCTCGAGCTCGCGCGCGATCACCTCGAACGCGGCGACCGAAGCCGCTTCGAGCTCGGCGTTGCGAGCGAAGTGCCGGCCCAGCGCGCGTCTACCGAGGTTCGTGCGCGTGGCGACGTACCCTTCGGGCCGGCGCCCGATGCAGACGCCTTTCCCCGGCAACGGTTCTTTCGACGTGACAAAGAACTCGCCGTCCGTGTGGATCTGCAACTCCCAGCGCTCGCTCATGACCGGACAGCCGCCCCACGTCCTCAAGACCGCCGCCTCGAAACCATCCGCTGTGGGCTCGATGCCGGAATCTCCACAGAGCTGAAAGTGGTCCCACTCGAACAGAAACCGCGCGTCTGCCGCAGTGTCGATCGGCCCCAGGAACTCGCGGATCTCGCGCGTCTTCCCGTAGCGATGAACCTCGTCGCCGGCGGTCGTGAACGCGTACAGACACCCGCTCTGCCCGCAGTTGTCGCTCGGAAAATCCACCAGTGGTTGGTCGAGCAGTTCCCTGAACTTGCTCATGCAGGCAGCCTGATCGCGCGCGCCCGAGCACGCCGTGCCCGACGCCTGCAGATCCGACATCGCAAGCATCGTTCCACCGGACGCGAAGCGGAGCCCGACATAGTCCACCGGCTGAGTCGGCCTGATCTGACTGAAGTCCAGCTCCGACTTGGCCGGGACGCACTCCACGTCACCACACCCGGCAACCGCGAGCGACGAAGCGACGGCTGCACCGAGCGCGCGCTCAAAAAAACCTCGAAGCCACGCAGCCTCGAATGCGTCGAGAACAGAAGACCCAGGTTTTCGCATACACCCCTTCGGATGGGACAACAGCGCGACTAAAGCAACTTCCGAGCCTAGCGTGGATTCCAGCGGAAGGTGCTCACAGCCATCGGCCTGGAGGACGCGGCGCGACAGCCGGTCCAGCGCACCGGCACACCTCGGCACAACTTCACTTGTTGTACGTGACCACACCGAATCCGGCAGGCCATTTGACCTGTATGCGGTTAAGTCTCTGGCCATGACAACCAGGCTCTTGGTCCTGATGGGTGTGTCGGGAAGTGGAAAGAGCACGATCGGCGCGCTCCTGGCTGGCACGCTGCAGTGGCCGTATGCGGACGCGGACTCGTTCCACTCGGCGGCCAACGTCGCGAAGATGGCTGCGGGCCACCCGCTCACCGATGAGGACCGTGCCCCGTGGTTGCAGGCGATCCGCGCGTGGCTCGACGAGCGCGCGAAGCTCGGCGAGCCCGGGATCGTGACCTGCTCTGCCCTCAAGCGCAGGTATCGCGACGTGCTGCGCCGGCCCGAGGTCAAGATCGTGTACCTGCGCGGCACGCCAGCCCAAATCGAAACGCGCATGGTCGCTCGCCAGGGTCACTTCTTCCGAGCGAGTATGCTCGAGAGTCAGTTTGCCGCGCTGGAGGAACCAGCCGCGGACGAGCACGTCATCACCGTGTCGATCGACGGCACGCCCGCGGAGATCGTCGACGCGATCATCGCTGCAACGGGCATCGCGCCATGAGCTGGACCAGTCACGAGACGTGGCTCGTGGTCTGCGCGCTCGCGGGCATCGCGCTCATCGTCGCGCTGATCAGCTACTTCAAGGTCCATGCCTTCATCGCGCTCGTCGTGGGATCGGGCTTCGTGGGCCTCGCGTCCGGGCTCAAAGCCCCGGAGGTGATCAAGCAATTCCAGAGCGGCTTCGGCAGCACGCTCGGTGGCGTGGGCATCCTGGTGGCGCTCGGCACGATGCTCGGCAAGTTGTTGGCGGATTCGGGCGGCGCCGACCGGATCGTGAACACGATCATCGACTGGGCGGGCGAGCGCAGGTTGCCGTGGGCGATGGCCCTGATCGCGATGATCATCGGCATTCCGTTGTTCTTCGAGGTCGGAGTCGTGCTGCTGATGCCCGTGATCGTGCTGATGACGCGACGCTCGGGCAGCTCGATCGTGCGCATCGGCATCCCGGCCCTGGCGGGCCTGTCGGTCATGCACGGCCTGGTGCCACCGCATCCGGGCCCGCTGATCGCCGTCGACGCACTCAAGGCCGATCTCGGTCAAACCATGGCGTACGGGCTGCTGCTCGCGATCCCGACCGTGATCATCGCAGGCCCGTTGTTCGGCGTGTGGATCGGCAAGCGGGTGATCTCGCAACCGCCCGAGCGGCTGGCCGAGGAGTTCAGCCAACGGCCTGCCGAATCGCTGGCCAGCGCGCCCAGCTTCGGCGTGACGCTGGCCACGGTGCTGCTGCCGGTCGTGTTGATGCTCGGCAAGGCGGTCGCCGACGTGCTGCTGGCGAAGGACGCCCCCGCGAGAGCCTGGATCGACTTCATCGGCGACCCACTGATGGCCCTGCTGCTCGCGGTGATCCTCGCCATGTTCACGTTCGGGTTCATGCGCGGCTTCTCCAAGGAGAAGGTGGCGAGCGTGCTCGGTGGCAGCCTGGGACCGATCGCGGGCATCGTGATGATCATCGGTGCCGGCGGCGGCTTCAAGCAGATGCTGATCGCAGGCGGCATCGGCACTGCGATCGGAAAAGCAGCAGCGACGAGCTCGCTCTCGCCGCTGGTACTCGGCTGGCTGATCGCCGTGGGCATTCGCCTGGCCACGGGTTCGGCCACCGTGGCCACGGTCACGGCAGCGGGCCTGATGGCACCGATCATGAAAGATCTGCCGGACACCAACCTGCCGCTGATGGCGCTCGCGATCGGAGCCGGCTCGCTGTTCTTCTCGCACGTCAACGACGCAGGCTTCTGGCTGGTCAAGGAGTACTTTGGAATGAGCGTCGGCCAGACCATCAAGACCTGGTCGATCATGGAGACGATCCTGTCGGTGGTCGGATTCGTGCTGATCCTGCTGCTGAACCTCGTGATCTGAACGATCGCGTGTCAGGTTTCGCGCCCACCGCGCGCATGCCTCCTCGTGGGTTCGCCGCGCTCAGCGGCGGACAGAAGCAAAGGAGGACCTCATGGCTCGCGCTGGTCAATCAGTGTTGTGGTTCGCAGCATGCGTGCAGCTTGTATCGTGTGCGCTGGAGACTGACACGAACGACGTCGAGGTCGATGCCGTGGAGTCGGCGCTGCGTGCGACAGAGAGCGCAGGCGACCCTGCGCTCTCGGTCGAGGCCGAGAACCCGCGAGCCGCGCAGCGGCAATCCGGCGGTACCGGCGACACGAAGTCCAAGTCCGACCTGGAAAACGATGGCTACACCTGCCGAGCGCTGGAGGGGACGACGCTCACGCTGTGTTGGAAGAACGGTTCGCCAGGTTATTCCTGCGATCCCCAGGGCCGCTGCATTCAGGACGCGCGCACCGCTCCGGATTCGCCGTTCGGCACGCTACCCGACGTCGCGGTCCAGGCCGAGCTCGTCAGCGAGAAGACGCCCTTCTGCCTGCCCGGCGAGAAGCGCGTGTGCAAGCTCGGCCCGCCGCCGGTCTGCACGTGCGAGCCACTGACGTCGCCGATAGTCAGCGCAAGCTTCGAAGCGCGCTAGGGCTCGACGTAGCGCCACAACCCGGCGTTCCAGTTGCCGCCCACGATCACGTAGTGCACACCGTCGAACGTCACGGCCGCGCGCTTCGGGCCGTTGCTCATCTTCGGCTCGGTCCAGTTGCTCCAGCTCGTGCCGGGCTGGGGCGCGCGCTCGGATTGCGATTGGTCGACGGTGCCGTTGCCCACCGCGCCCGAGGCTTGCGCGTAGACGAACTTCGCGGTGCCGTACACCACGCTCTGCGAGCCGCCGTTGCCCATGTGCATCCAGGTCGCGCCGAGGTCGCTGCTGCGGTACACGCCCCAACCCATCGTGGCGTAGACACCTGCCATGTAGACGACGCCGTCGCGCTGGTAGATCTGCGATTGCCCGTGCTGATGCTCGTTGCCCTCGACCTTCGCCCAGTGCTGGCCCGAGTCCGTCGTACGCCAGGTGCCGGTCTTGTCCGTGGTCTGCGGGATCATCAACCACGTCTTCGCGGTGCTCGCCGCGTCGCCCGTGTCGATGAAGAACGGATACCACGACGAGCCCGACGCCATGCCGCTCGCGAGCGTGATCGAGCGCCAGCTCTCGCCGCCGTCGAGCGACTCGGCCAGGCCCGACTGCTCGTGAAAGCCGACGAGCAAGTGCTTGCCGTCGTACGGATCGACATCGACGTCGTAGCCGTCCTGGGGACGGGCCTTGCCATCTTCGGGCAACGAGAAGCGCGTCCAGCTCACGCCACCGTCGGTCGAGCGCCAGAAGCCACCCTGCGAGCCCAGGCTGTACAGCGTCGGCGGTGTGTTGGGATCCCGGCAACGGTTCGAGTCGATGCCTTCGCCCCAGGGCTTGCCGCTGTCGATCATCGAGCCGCCCGGGCCCGTGTTGATCTTGCGCCAGGTCTGCCCGTAGTCCGTGGACTTGTAGACGCCTTGATGACACGCGAACGCATACAGGTCGCTCGGGCGCACCGGGTCGACCAACACGTCCTGCATGCCGAAGTTGTCGTTGTTGAAGTCGGATTGCTTGAGGCTGATCCCAGCGGGCGTCACGTCGACCCACTTCCCCAGCGCCCCCCCGCTCGCACCGCCGCGGCCCATCGGGATCGCGATGCCACCGCATTCACTGGCCCCCGCATCCACGTCACGGCCAGCGGAGCCCCCGCCGCCTGAGTCCCCTGCTTTGCCCGCAGCACCCGCACCGGCGCGTCCGCCAGCGGCCGCCTTGCCGCCGCCGCCATCAGCGGCTGGAGCATCGCTGCCGCCGTCAGATGCATCATGGTCTCCGCCGCTACACGCGGCGAACGAGAGTGCACACAGTAGCCACCCCAACCCACCCGCGCGTGTCTTCACGTCGACAGGATACCCTAGTCGAGCGTTGCGAGCAGCTTCGGGAGGTTTTGTGCGGCTCGCTTCGAGGCTTCGCGCAAGCGCGCCAGGACTGCGAGCTTGTCGGTCTCGGTTGGCTTCACGGTGCGCATGAGACGCGTGAAGCCGTCGGTGCGCGCGTTGTCGGCCCACTCGCGCAGCACCGGGTGCCGGCCGCAAGCCACACGATTTTGCATGTCCGGGACCTGCTGTCGCAGATAGTCCTCGACCGTGTCCGGGATGTGCAGGGGCGTCACGACTCGGTTCTTCTCCTCGTCGCTGCCGAGCGTGGCTTCGATCAGGGCGATCAGCGCGGCGCTGTAGGTGAAGTACGGGTAGCGAATCATCTGCAACGTGATCCGCTTGCCGGAGAAGATCGGCACGGGCGTCGGACGCGACAATGCAGACGCCGTGCAGTCGACGTAGAGCGTGTCGCGCGCGGCCGGGACCTCACCCGCCTCGAGGCGCACGCGGTCGACGTCGATCGAGCGGACTCGGCCCATCCGCACGACGTCGCGGATGCGGCGCAGCTCGTCGAGCTCGCCTTCGGATACCGTCGCACCGTGAAACATGCGCGGCTCGACATCGCGCGACAGTCGCAGCCAACCGCGCGCGGCTTCCATGCGTAGCGCGTAGTCGCGCGCCGAGGTCGCATCCGCGAGCGCCTCACGCCCGGCAGCGAACGTGCCGAAGGTCTCGATGAAGAACTCGGGACCGGGCTGCATGGTCGCGCGGTTCAAGAACCAGCTGTCTCGCGGCACGATCCAGCGGATCGCATCCGGCGCTGCGCCGTGCTCGAGCAGGAAGCAACACGTGTCCACTCCGGTCTTGCCCGCTCCGACGACCGTGAAACGAGCGTGGCTCGCACACCAGCGCGGAAGCTCGTTCGGAGGCACGCACGTCACTCCGTCTGCGAGGGTGAAGTTGCGCGTATGCGTCAGCGGAATGATGTTGGTCAGGTACGAGGCATCGACGACGCGCTTGCGCACTTCGATCGACGTGCGCTCTCCCGAGAGCAGCGAGCGCACGCTGCCCTCCGGCTCGACTTCAGACAGCGGCAGAAAGCGCACGCGTCCCGAGGGCAGAAAGCGATCGCGTACCAGCGTGTGAAAGTAACTCGAGATCTCCGGACCCTCGGCGAGGCTCAAAAAACCCTTGTTGGGCCCGGAGTCGTCGATGCGGTACTCGGTCAGCTCTTTGGACTCGACGCCGTAAAACACCGACGGCTGGTGCAGCTTCACGAACGAATAGGCGTCGTTCCAGTGCCCGCCGGGCGCGTGTCGTTTGTCGACCAGCGTGATGTGAGCGTCCGTCCGCGTGAGCAACTCGTCTGCGAACGCGAGCCCCATCGCGCCTGCACCGATCACGAGATAGTCCGTTTCCACGTCGCCCTCCGCTCATCCGCCATCGTGCGTCAGTTGGGTCGACGGTCCCACCTTCGTTTGCCCGTTTTGCATCGATGGCATCCAGAGGTAGTGGCTTCTAGCGCCGTCTCATCCGCTCAGCAATCTATTCCAGCCACGGCCGATTCGGCGATTGACCCGGCAATGCGGCGTGTGAGGCTTGGCGCGTGAGGATTATGCACGCGTTCCGTTGTTTGGTGTCGAGCTCGCTGGTCTTGTCGTTACTGGGCTGCGGCTCCTCCGACTCTGGCACGCCGGACGGTCGCAGGCTTGGTTCATCGACGACGCCGGCTGGTGCTGCGGCTCGCAGCGGCGGCTTCGGCGTCGGCGGATCGAACGGGGCATTCGGCTTGAGTCAGCCCGGACTCGCCGGCAGCGGCAGCATCGCGACACCCGGCGGCTCGCTCGGCAACAAGCCCGGCCAGATCTGTGCGAGTGCGGTCGTGCGTACTGCGAAGGACATGCCGACGGTCGTGTTCGTCGTCGACGGCTCCGGGAGCATGTGTGCTCCATTCGGCGGGGGCGGCACGCGCTGGCAAGCACTGCGGTCCGCGCTGCTCGATCCGATGCGCGGCCTGATCTACCGGCTACAAAACATCGTGAGCTTCGGCATCTCACTCTACGACGGGACCATCGATCCGATCGGCGGGCTGGTGGGCGGCATCATCGGCGGCGGCGGTCCCCCCATACCGGGCGGTCCGGGTGGTCCGGGCGGCGGTGGAAGTCCCGCGTGCGCGCTGCCCTACACGATGACGAAGATGCAGGGTCAGTGCCCTCAGCTGATCGAGCTGTTGCCGCCCAAGCGGGACAACGCGATGGCGATCGACATGACGTTCCCGCCGACCGAGCTCGGTGGATCCACACCCACCGATAAAGCGATGGCACACGTGATGGACATGCTGATCCCGATGATTCAGCAACAGGGTCCAGACACGAAGGCGATGGGTCCGGTGTACGTGATCCTGGCGACCGACGGCGCGCCGAACGACATCTGCGTGGGCGGCCTCGGCGGCGATGGCAGCGTACAGCGGCAGGGCGTCGTCGCAGCGGTGGATCGCGGCGCACAGGCGGGGATCACGACCTGGGTGATCAGCTTGGCCGACGGCGACCCAACCCTACAGGCGCACCTCGACGAAGTCGCGCGTCACGGCGACCCCAAGAACCCGATGGCCAAGACGTTCACGCCGACGGATCCTGGCGCGCTCATCTCGACGCTCTCTGGACTACTCGGCGGTGCGATCGGCTGCAACATCAGCTTGAACGGCAAGGTCACCGAGGGCCTCGAGTGCAGCGGTACGGTCATGATGGGCCCGAACAAGCTGCCGTGTTGCCAAACACCGCAGGGCAAGGGAGCGACGTGTGATGGCGCGCCCACGGCAACACCAAATGGCTGGCGCTTGAACGACCCGAGCACGATCGAGCTGATCGGCGAAACCTGTACCGAGTTCCTGGTCGGCGCGGATTCGTCGCTGGATGCGCAGTTCCCCTGCGACGTGTTCATCCCGCTCTGAGCGGACCCCTTCTCACATCCCTCGCAAATCGCTCAACTTCACGCGCACCAGACCGCGCGCCGAGTCGAAATAGGCGTGACTCGCGTCGACCGCCAGCAGGTCGATGCACGGTCCGTTGCCGTTCAGCACCAGCTCTTGCTCGCGGGCCGCGCGACGCGTCGGATGGTCTTGTCTCCCGGCGACCAATACACGTACGAACTTCCTCCGTTCTGCGCGCGTCCGGAATGAACAAGCCGCATCGGCGACGGTGCGGACTGGATTCGGGTGAACGTCATGTGCACAGCGGCCCGATGACATGGCTGCGCGCGCGCCACGCTGGGGCACGGGCGAGCTCTGACGCGACTGCGCGTCCACGATTTGCCCAACAATTCTCGGATCGGCCCGGTTGTTGCTCACACACGAAGTGCGAGGGCGCCATGAAGGCCAGAGCACCACACGAGGTATCCTGCCGCCGGTGGCTGCACAACCACCGTGTCCAGTGGCTCGCGTCCGCCATGCTCCTCTGCGCCGCCGGCTGCACGGGCAGCAGCGCGCATTCCACGGAGCGGCGTGAGGATCCAGCCGCCGAGGCGCCGCTCCAGGCTGCACCGCGCGACGAGGCGTTTGCCACGCCCGAGATGGTCGGCGGGTTCTGTACGGACGGCGTGGGCGTGTTCTTGACTGCAGTCGACGACGCGGCCGAGCTCACGCTCTACGTCGTGGCGCCCGCGGAGCGTGCGACGTTCAGCCGACCCGCGCTGCATCTGACCACGCTGGATGGCGAACACTCGCAGACCGAGGTGGTGGAGTTCGAAGACGTCACGCTCGAGGCCGGAGAGTCGCACGTGCTTCGTCAGGAAGCCGTCGGCACGCTCATGGAAGTCTTCGCCGAGTTCGCGGATGAAAACGAATGAGGCGCCGCACCCAACTCGAAGCCCTCGTGTACACTGCGCCCTCGATCATCCGCGAGTTGGTCGCGCTCGAACACGCCGATCCACCGGAGCACGCACGCGTGACGGCAACGCTGCGCGAGTACTTGGACGGTCAACCCACTTGACTGGTTGAGCTGATGGGTGGCTCCACGATGGGCGTGTCAGCCGCGTGTGGCGAACCGACACCGAGCAAGGCGTGTTCCCGTTGAGCGAGATCAGTCGTCGTCGTCCGGGGCGCCGCCGCTGCGAGCGAGGTCGCCCGGATTGACCTTGTCTGCCTTCATGCCGCGCGCACGCTTCTCCATGGTGGTCAGCAGCTCGTCGAAGCTGGGCAGGTCGCCCTTGATGAAGCGCAGCGGGTTGATGCGCGCCACGACGAAGCTCTTGAGGTACGGGCTGGTCAGGCCGCGATCCTTCAGGCGCTGCACTGCTTCGTTGACCGCGTCATCGAGGCTCAACAGCTTCGCCGCACGCCGCTCGCGCTCGGGGATCGCGTCGGCGAATTTACCCGGCACCCAACTGTCGACCTTCTTCAACGCCGAGTTGTAGGCGCCGCCCGCGAGCCGCCCGCGCTGATCGTAGGCGAAGCCGAGCGTGACCAGCGAAGGCTCCTCCAGCTCCAGCTCGAAGTCCGACTCTCCGCGCGGCAGGTTCGCCAGCTCGCGTTCGATGCGCAACACCTCGAGCGCGCGCTCGCGCAGGTTGTGGGCCTTCTCGATGTTCAACGCCAACACCTGATAGGCCACCTCGAACTCCGGCACGAGCAGGCCGATGACTGCCTTGGCCGATAGCTCGCGCAACGCGTGCAAGCGGTGGTTGCCGTTGGGCGTCAGGTACTGGCCGTCCTTGCGCACGAGGATCAGCGGATCCAGGAAGCGCTTGGTCTTGTCCATCGCGCGCACGAGCTTGCGGACGTGCGAGTCGGATACGTCGCGCTGAAATGACGTGGGCTGCACCTTGTCGATCGGCACGGCCACGAACATGTGCGTCTTGCCGCCGAGCGGCTCGCGATACGCACCGAGCACAGCACCGCCGTCCGCCCGCACGTCGTCCGCGAGTGCCTGATCGGACTCGTCCAGCGTGGTGACCAACATCTCCGGGGCGGTCAGCGAGGTGGACTCGAGCTTTACACCCTTGCGCTTGCGCTTCTTGGCGGGCGCGTTGATCGTCCTCTTTACCTTGGGCTTGGCCATCGCGCATCTCGGATCGCACGGCCGCCACGCCGCAGTCAACGCCGCTCTGCTATTGTGGCGCTATGTCCTTCGCACAGCTCGAGCGTCAGTTTCGCCGCATCGCCCACCTGGAACATGTCTCGGCCATCCTGCAATGGGACGAAGCCGTCATGATGCCGCCCGCGGCCGGCGATGCGCGCGCGGACGCCATGTCGGCGCTGGGCGTGGTGCTGCACGAACATCTGACCGCTCCACAGCTGAACGATTGGCTGGCGGTGGCCGAGCAAGAAGCCGGCGCAGGCAAGCTGGAGGCCGCGCAGCGCGCGAACCTCCGCGAGATGAGGCGCATCGTGCGCCGTGCCTCGGCCCTGCCGTCGAGCCTGGTCGAGGCCATGGCGCGCGCCCAGCTGCGCTGCGAACAGGCCTGGCGCCGCCAGCGCGCGGCCAACGACTGGCAAGGCTTCGCCCCACTGCTGGCCGAAGTGGTCAAGCTGAAGCGGGAAGCTGCGGCCGCCCTCGGCCAGGCGCTGGGCCTCGCACCCTACGATGCGCTGCTCGACGAATTCGAACCCTTCCGCTCCAGCGCGGACATCGATCGCTGGTTCGCCGAGCTCCGCGGCTTCCTGCCCGGCCTGATCGACCGGGTGATCGAACGCCAGCGCACGGAGTCCGTCGAGCGCCCGCGCGGCCCGTTCCCGCGCGCGGACCAGGAAGCGCTCGGCCGGCAGCTGATGGAGGCGGTGGGCTTCGACATGCAACGCGGCCGCCTCGACGTCAGCCACCACCCCTTCTGCGGCGGCGTCCCCACGGACGTTCGCGTCACCACGCGCTACGAAGACGACGACTTCACCGCGGGCATGATGGGCGTGCTGCACGAAACCGGCCACGCCAAGTACGAGCAAGGTCGACCGCGCGACTGGCTCGACCAACCCGTGGGCCAGGCGCGCGGCATGTCCACGCACGAAGGCCAGAGCCTGCTGCAGGAGATGCAGATCAGTCGCAGCCGCGAATTCCTGCGCTTCGCCGCGCCGCACATCGCCCGCGCCTTTCCCGAAGCCGTGCGCGCGCAGCCCGGGGCTTACGGCATCGACAACTTGATCAAGCTCTTCACCCGCGTCGAACGCAGCAAGATCCGCGTGGGCGCCGACGAAGTGACCTACCCCTGCCACATCCTGATCCGCTACGACATCGAGCGCGAGCTGATCGCCGGCAAGCTTCAGATCGCGGACATCCCGGAGGCCTGGGACAGCGGCATGCGCGAGCTGCTCAGCATCAGCACCACCGGCGACTATCGCGACGGCTGCATGCAAGACGTCCACTGGTCGTCGGGTGCGTTCGGCTACTTCCCCACCTACACGCTCGGCGCGATGACCGCGGCGCAAGTCTACGCCGCAGCCGTGCGCGCGAACCCGTCGATCCCCGGCGAGATCGAACGCGGCAACTTCGCTGCGATCAATGACTTCCTGCGCACCCACATCTGGTCCAAGGCCAGCCTGCTCACCACCGACGAGTTGATGCGCGAAGCCACGGGCGAAGCCCTCGACCCCGCGTATTTCAAGCGACACCTGGAACAGCGCTACCTGGAGCAGCACTGATGCGTCGCGCCACCTGGGCAGCAGTTGCACTCTGCCTGCTGGCCAGCCCCGGCCGCGCATACGACTCGATCTTCGAGCGCATCGGCAACGACACCACGCTCTCGCGCGTGTTCCCCGAATACGACGCGCGCGCGGAGGTCCAGGAAGGTTTCCTGCTGGGCACCGGCACCGAACGCATACGCCATCTACCCGACGGCCAACTCCGCATCGAACGCACGCGCGTCTATACCAAGGTACGCGACACCGACACCGGCCGCGTCGCCACGCTCCCCGAGCCCTGGCTGGGCCGCTCCGTGCTCACGGTCTCACCCAAGCTGCGGCTGATGGCGGCGGACACCTGGATCCAGTTCAAACGCTCGGGCGACGGCGTGCTGGGCGGCGAAAAACTCAGCGAACGCTACGACTGGGTCTTCAAGGTCGACCACACCAGCCTGCGCGCGAGCGCCGACGGGAAACACCTGATCTATCAGGTATTCCTCGGCAACAAACGCGTCAAGAGTGAGAACTACGACTATCCCAACGACAGTGTCCCGCTGGAGCTCGTGGGCTTACTGCTGACAGTCGCAGTCCAACGCCAACTGGATACCTTCGACTTCGACCTGTTGGCAGGCTCCGACACTCACGGAGTGCGAGCCCAAACCCACCGCACGCGCGACATCCGCCGCTACGCGCAAGGCTACCGCTTGCCGAAGACTCGCCTGCTCTCCAACGAACCGCTTGCGGTCGTGGACATGCGCCTCGCATCTCCGATCAAATACATGTTCTTCCCACACCACTTCTACATGGCGTTCTCGGTGAAGGAGCCGTGGAAGTTGAACTTGTTGTGGGGAGGAGATCCGGACGAGAACTTGCAAGCGGTCAGGATTGATTGATCGCCTACGGCTCCGCTCGGGACAGTCCCACCTCGCGCTCGAGGTTCTCCGACGCACGAATGCGTTCCCGCGCGTGTGGTTACCGGGTGAATAGACGCGCCTCGCCACTCCCCGAGCGGTCCGAACGTCCGCAGCCGGCGGCTGCGAGGGATCGGCATAGGTGTTGCACAGCCTGGGCGCATGGCCTCGCCCGTCATCCAACTGTTCAAAGACACCGGCCTCGAGTGGTACGAAGACGAAGTCCCGCGCAAGGCTGCCTCACTCGCGTACTACACGCTGCTTTCTACCGCACCGCTCGTACTGTTCAGCGTGGCGATCGCCGGGCTGTTGTTCGGGGAAGAGGCCGCCCGCGGCCAGGTCGCGGGTCAGATCAGCTCGGTGGTCGGGGAGCAAGCTGCTACCGCGATCCAAAACGTCGCGCGCAGTGCACACCAGTCTGATTCGGGCACGCTGGGCTCGATCGTCGGCATCGTCGTGTTGTTGGTCGGTGCGTCGGGCGTGTTCGGCGAGTTGCAGACGGCATTGAACGAGATCTGGGGCGTCAAGCCGAAGCCGGGCCGCGGCATCTGGGGCTTTCTGCGCGACCGCTTCTGGTCGTTCACCATGGTGCTGGGCGTGGCATTCATGCTGCTCGTGTCGCTCGTGATCAGCACAGCGCTCGCGGCGCTGGGACGCTACCTGTCGGGCAGCTTACCCGGCGGTGAGGCCCTCTGGCAGATTCTGAATTTTCTGATCTCGCTCGGCATCATCACCGGACTGTTCGGCTTGATCTTCAAGGTCGTACCGGACGCGGAGATCCGTTGGCGCGACGTGTGGGTGGGTGCGCTGTTCACGGCCGTATTGTTCACGCTCGGAAAGTTCGGGCTCGGCTTGTACCTGGGTAAATCCACCGTCGCCTCGAGCTACGGCGCTGCGGGCTCCATCGTCGCCCTCGTCGTTTGGGTCTACTACGCGGCCCAAATCGCGTTCCTGGGCGCGGAATTCACGCAGGTCTACGCGCGGCTATTCGGCAAGGACATTCAGCCGAGCCCGCAAGCCATGCCGATCGACAAACCGGCGGCAGCGGCTCGCTGACCGCCAGCTTGCGGCAGGACGGCGCATTCAATATGTTCGGCGCATGCCGCTGTATGAGTTCGCGTGTAACCGCTGCAGCAAGTCCTTCGAGGACATCGTGTCCAACGACACCGTGACCCCAGCTTGCCCGACGTGCTCCAAAACCGACGAGGTCACACGCGTGGCATTTGCACGAGTCACGGTGGGGAAGAAGGAAGATCTCCGTCCTCCCTTCATCAAGGGCGTGCGACCACCGCGCCGCTGATCCCACGCACTGCAAACGCGCGAGCTCGGAGGCGAATATGGCCGTCCTGTGCCTTCGGTAGGCGTTGCTCGAGACCGCGCTTCAAGCGTTCGCGAGCGGTCGCGTCGAGCGTGGCGACGTAGCCCGGCGCGGGGCCGCTGCCCCCGAGGAACGGGCTCCAGTAGTCCTCGAAGCTCTCGAAGTCGGTGGGGATCTCGAGCGACGCGGTCTCGACTCGCTCGAGGCCGGCGTCGCGAAACAGCGCTGCCAGCGCGGGCGGTTGCCAGACGCCGAAGCGTTTGCCTTCGTCGAGCGCTGCCGCGTTGGGATCGAGCGCCACGACCTCGGTCCAGAAGTGCCGCAGGAATTCCATGCCGTCGGCGTAGTCCCAGACGTACGCCGCGATCGTACCGCCGGGCCGGACGCGCTCGCGCAGCGCAGCCAACGTGCGTTCAGGCGCCGGAACGAAGTTGAGCACCAGTCCGGAGATGATGGAGTCGAACCCAGCCGCACGCGTGGGCAGCGGGTCGCCGGTCGAGATGACCTGGAAGGTGCACGCGCTCGAGGCCTGCCGGCGCGCGTGCTCGATGAACTCCGCCGAAGGGTCACACGCGATCACCGACGCCGGCTCGCAGCTCTCGCAGATCGCGGCCGTGAGCGCCCCCGTGCCACAGCCGAGCTCGAGCCAGTGCCCCGCCCGCTGCGGCCCGAGCCAGGCGAGCGCCACGCGCGCGAGCGCACGGCTCCAGCGGCCCATGTACACCTCGTACGCGTCCCCCGCGGTCCAGCGATCGTGCGTCATGCGGAAGATTGTTACCCAAAAGCGAACGAGGCGCAGGCCTTGCGGCCACGCGCCTCGTCGCACTCACTGCTCGCGTCGACAGGCTCAGCTCTTCGGCTTCACCTTCAGGATCGAGTTGTTGAGGTCCGAGCTCACGAACACGGTGCCATCCGCGGCCACCGCAACGCCCGTGACGAGGTACGCCGGGGGCATGCCGGGACGCCCGGCCATGCCGATCGGCAGGTTCTCCGCGACCACGCCCTTCGCGCCGGTCTTCGGATCGATCTCGGTGACGCGCTTGGCCGCGGACTCCGCGACCACGATCGTGCCCCACGGCGTCTCCGACAAGCCCTCGGGCATCGCGAGCCCTTCGGCCACCGTGGTCTTCGCGCCGCTGCTCAGCTCGATACGTGTGATCTTGCCCGCAGCCTCGGTGACGTACACCGCGCCGTCTTTGCCCAGGATCATTTGCGTCGGACCGGTCAGGTCCTTCGCCACGACCGCGCGATCCGCGAACTTCTCGCCCGACGCCTTGATGAGCGAACCAGTGCCGAGCTCCAGAATCAACACCGAGCCGTCTTCCATCGGGATGGCGTCGGTGGGTGCCTTGAGCCCGTGAATGGTCTCGACTTCCTTCTGCGTGGCGCGATCGAGCAGCTGCACCGAGCTGGTCACGTAGGACGACAGCGCGATCAGCTTGCCGCCGACCCCGACCGCACCCGGGTATTCGATCTTCGACGCGTGCGCGCGATAGATGTCTTTAACGTCACCGCTCTTGGTGTCGACCGCGCGGAAGGCGAAGACGTCCGCGACGAACAACGTGTCCCCATCCAGCTTGATACCGGTGGGAACTGCGAGCTTGCCGGAGAGCAATGTCTTCAGCTCGCCGCTGGCGGGGTTGTACGAGACGATCGAGTTGTCGGCCATGTTGGACACATAGACCGTTCCGTCCGGCGCGATGGCCAGGTTGTCGAGCGAGGTGGCCAGCGTCTTGACGTCGGTGCGCTTGGCGTTGGCGAGCTCGATCTTGGAGAGGACGCCGGTCTGCGTGTCGACGACCCAGAGGTTGAGCTTGTTGTCGAGGTTGGCAGCGGCCGGGGTCTTGAACTGAGTGTTCAGGACGGTCACGTTGCCGTTCGACGGATTGATCTTTACCGCCTGGCCCTTGAACCACAGCGGCCCGTACAGGCGGCCGTCAGGGCCGACCTCGAAGCCGTTGAACCCGCCCAAGTCCTTCTTGATTAGCCGCGGCGGGTTGGTGCCGGAGACATCGATCTCCCAGAGCGCGTCGCCGTAGAAGACCTGCGAGGCGTAGAGCTTGCCGGTCTTCTTGTCGAAAGCGAGCGAGTTGATGCCGGGCAAGTCCTTGGCCAGCTCACGGATGGGCGCGGTGTCATTTTCGCGATAACGCAGGATTCCCTGCGTATACGACGTCCAGGCCAGCTCACCTTTGGGGCCAACCGCGATGTCGTCCGCTTCACCTTCGGGCGCGGGGATGAACACCTTGGCCGCACCCGTTGCGCGATCCACTTCCCACATCTCGCTGCCGACCACGGTGCCTGCGAGCAGGCGTCCCTGCGCATCCACGGCCAAACCGTGCACGCCGTGGAACGACGAGCCGGGCACGAGGATCTCCGGCGCGGACCAGCTCCGCGCGATGGTATTGCTGGTTTTTGTGACTTCGGCGCCCGCAGTGTCGGCCGGTGTAGTCGGTGATGCTACGCCCGCTGCCGGCGGGTACGTCTGCTGGCACGACCCAAGCGCGGCGCAGCCTATGCAGAAACCTATCCTAAGGCTCGTCTTCATCGAAGTCCCTCCTTCGCTGTCCGCCGGTCGACTGGCACGACACGCGCGGCAAGGCAGACCGTCTTTACACGCTTTGCCTGCAGCGATCTAGTGTTTCACTGCGCGCTTGTTAGGTAGCTGAACAGCGACGATGCGACTGTCCGCTGATCAGGATGTTGCGCTGCGCGCGATGGTTTTCCATCTCGCATCTCGCGGAAGGCCCCGAATTCGGGGCGCTCCACCGAGTTTTCATCGACAATTCATCCCGACCGCATCGGCCATTCATGCTGCCTCGCTAGCGTCGAGAGATGCCCTTCTCTCACCAAGGACGCTAGTCATGCCCAGAAGCACCGCGCTTTTTTGCTTGGTTTTCCTGTGCCTGCCGCTATCGGCTGCGCGCGCACAGGATCCCTCGGAACGCAGCCTCTCCCCCTACTTCGTGGTCGACGCTGCCGCAGACGGGGTCGAGCCCTTCGCGCTCGAGTCCACTCGCGTGCATGCCGATATCAGCGGCGTGATCGCCGACGTCACGGTCGAGCAGAGCTATCGCAACGGCGGCGTGGTGCCGATCAACGCGCGCTACGTGTTCCCGGCCTCCACGCGCGCCGCGGTGCACGGCCTCTCGTTTTCGCTCGGCAACCAGCGCGTCGTCGCCAAGATCAAGCAACGCGAGAAGGCCGCCGAGGAGTACCGCGCTGCAGCTGAGAGCGGCAAGACCGCGACGCTGCTCGAGCAGGATCGCCCGAACGTGTTCAGCATGTCGGTCGCCAACATCCTGCCCGGCGACCGCGTGGTGGTCCAGCTGCGCTACAGCGAGCTCCTGGTGCCGACCGACGGCGTATACCAGTTCGTCTACCCGACGGTGGTCGGCCCACGCTACAAGAGCCCGAGTAGCCCGGTCGCGACTGATGGCAGCGATCGCTTCGTGCGCTCGCCGTTCATGCCGCTGGGCGACACGCCCGACACCAAGTTCGACATCGACGTCGCGGTCTCGGCCGGCGTGCCGATCGCCGAGCTGCGCTCCGGCACGCACAAGGTCGACGTGGTCTGGCAGGATCGCAGCCTGGCCAAGGTGCTGCTGGCCAAGAACTCGGGCTTCGGCGGCAACCGCGACTTCATCCTCGACTACAAGCTGCGCGGCTCGCAGATCCAGAGCGGCCTGTTGCTCTACGAAGGTCAGGGCGAGAACCACTTTTTGTTGATGGTGCAGCCGCCCGCCCGCGTGAAGACCGAGGAGATCCCCGCGCGCGAGTACGTGTTCGTGCTGGACGTGTCGGGCTCGATGTACGGCTTCCCGCTCGATACCGCCAAGGCGTTGATCAGCGCGTTGATCGGCCAGCTGCGACCGGTCGACACCTTCAACGTGCTCTTGTTCTCGGGCGACTCGCGGCTGATGGTGCCGCGCTCGATCCCGGCCACGGCGGACAACGTGCGGCGCGCGATCTCGCTGATCGATCACGAACGTGGCGGCGGAGGCACCGAGCTCGAAGCGGCATTGCGCGTGGTCGCAGGGCTGCCACGCAGCGAGCACGTCTCGCGCAGCGTGGTGGTGCTCACCGACGGCTACATCGCCGAGGAGCGCGGCGCGTTCGATCTGATCACGCAGAACATCCAGAACACCAATGTGTTCGCGTTCGGCATCGGCTCCAGCGTCAACCGTTATTTGATAGAGGGCCTGGCACGCGCCGGCCAGGGCGAGCCGTTCGTGGTGACCGACGCCAGCGCGGCGCGCGCCACCGCCGAGCGCTTCCGCCGCTATATCCAGTCGCCCGTGCTGACCGAGGTGCGCGTGCGCTTCGACGGCTTCGACGCCTACGACGTGGAGCCCGCGCTGCAACCCGACCTGTTCGCGGAACGGCCCGTGGTGGTGTTCGGCAAGTGGCGCGGCGCGCACGCGGGCCGCATCGAGGTGCTCGGGCGCACCGCGAACGGTGAGTTCAAGGCCGAGGTGCCGGTCGAGCACGCGCGCTCGCAGGCGGCGAACGCGGCGTTGCCGCAGCTGTGGGCCCGCAGTCGCATCGCGCGGCTCTCGGACTTCGCGCCGCAGGACGCCGGCGGGGAGCTCGAGCGCGAGGTGACCGAGCTCGGGCTGCGCTACTCGCTGTTGACCAAGCACACCAGCTTCATCGCCGTGCTCGAGCAGATCCGGAACCCCGGCGGCAACGCGCAGAACGTCGAGCAACCTTCGCCGCTGCCCGCCGGCGTGTCGGACGTGGGCCTCGGCGGCGGCGAGTACGCCTCGGGGGCGGAGCCGGAGTTGTGGCTGCTGCTCGGCCTGCTCTTGCTCGGCTACGCCGTGATCACGTGGCGGAAGAACCTTGCAGCCCGGAGCGGCGCGTGAGGCGCCACTGGTTCGCGGCCTTCTTGACGCTGACGGCGGCATTCGGCCTCAAGCTGGCGTACAGCCGCGCGGGTGCCGCCGAGCTGGAGTGGGTGCTCGGCCCGAGCTGCTGGCTGGCGCGCCAGCTCGGCGGGCTCGAGCTCACGCATGAAGTCGGCGCAGGCTGGATCACCCATCGACCGCGCATGGTGGTGGGTCCGGCCTGCGCCGGCGTCAACTTCCTGGTCGTGAGCTGGCTGGCGCTGTTCTTCAGCGCCGGCCGGCGGCGTGGCCTCGGCTGGTGCGTGGGGAGCCTCCTGCTCGCGTACGTCGCCACGCTGGGCACCAACGCGCTGCGCATCGTGCTCGCCGCTCGACTGTACGAGCTGCCGCTGTACGCAGGCTGGCTCACGCCTGCGCGGCTGCACCGCCTGCTGGGCGTCGTGTTGTACTGCAGCGTGCTGTTCGGGCTGTGCCGCGTGGGCAGCGGCAGGACGCGCCTGGCCCCGTTGTACTGGTACGCCGGGGTGATGATCGGCGTGCCGCTGCTGAACCGCTCGTTCCTGCGCGATCCGGCCCAGTTCGCCGAGCACACCGCCATGACCTTGGGCGTCGGGCTCGCGCTGCTCCTGGCGTTCCGGCTCATCGGACGCTTCGTCGATCGATTATCCTGGAGCTCATGGCCAAGCCCAAAGTCCTGATCGTCGAGGACGAGCCGTCGATCCGCGACAACATCCAGTTCGCCCTGGAGAGCGAGGGCCTGGATACGCTGCAGCTGGGTACCGGCATGGGCGTGGTACCCGCCCTCGGCCAGCACGCCATCGATCTGATCGTGCTCGACGTGGGCCTGCCCGACATCAGCGGCTTCGATCTGCTCAAGCAGCTGCGCGCGACCCATCGTACGCCGGTGATCCTGCTGACCGCGCGCAACGCCGAGCTCGATCGCGTGCTCGGACTCGAGATCGGTGCCGACGACTACGTGGTCAAGCCCTTCAGCCCGCGCGAGCTGGCCGCGCGCGTCAAGGCGGTGCTGCGACGCACGCAGCCCACGGCGGCCGACGCTGCGCCGCAGCCCTCGGGCACACTCAGCGTCAACCCGGACAAGCGCCAGATCACCTACCGCGGCATCGTGCTCACCCTGTCCAAGTACGAATACGAGATCCTGAGCGTGTTCATCGAGCGACCCGGCCAGGTGTTCTCGCGCGAACAGCTGATGAAGCGCGCCTGGGAGGTGCCCGAGCAGAGCCTGGATCGCACGGTCGACGCCCACATCAAGAACCTGCGCGCCAAGCTGCGCGCGGTGCAGCCGGACATCGACCCGATCGTTACCCACCGCGGCAGCGGCTACTCGTTGCGCGAGGACCTGTGAAGCTCGGCACGCTGCTGTTCGCAGCGGTCGTGGCGATCGTGGTGCTGTGTTTCTCGTATCCGGTCTGGGTGATCGCGAACAACTTGCGGCTGGTGTACCTGGAGAGCGCCGAAGAGCCGCTGGTGGATACCGCCAACGTGCTGGCCGAGCTGGTCGGTATGAACCTGGAGCGTGACCCCGAGCTGGCGATCGAGGTGCTGTACGACACGGCTGGCCGCATCGGCGCGCGCCGTGTGAACGCGAAGATCTACGAGGTGCTGAAGCAGGGCGTCGATCTCGACCTGTACATCGCCGACGCGCAGGGCAAGCTCGTGTTCGACTCGCGCGGCCGCGAGAACATCGGCGCCGACTACAAGAGTTGGCGTGACGTCTACCGCACGCTGCACGGAACGTACGGCGCGCGCGTCGGCAACAACCCCAGGGACCCCAACCTGCCGCGCCTGTTGTACGTGGGCGCGCCGATCTACGTGCGCGGAACGCTCGCGGGATCGCTGACGCTGATCAAACCCACGACGGCTGTGAACGCGTTCCTGCACAAGGTGCGGCCGCGCCTGTACGCGCTGGGCGCGCTCGCGCTCGGTAGTTCGATCGCGCTGGCGCTGCTCGTGTCGCTCTGGATCACGCAGCAGGTCGGGCGCTTGACGCACTACGCCGATCAGGTGCGGGAAGGCCGGCGCGTACCCTTCCCCGACCTCGCGCCCACCGAGCTGCGACGCATGGGCCTGGCATTCGAGAAGATGCGCGAGTCGCTCGCCGGCCAGACGTACATCGAGCAGTACGTGCGCGCGCTGACGCACGAGATCAAGAGCCCGATCTCGGCCATCCGCGGCGCGGCCGAGATCCTCGAGACGCCGTCGCTGAGCGACGAGCAGCGCGCGCGCTTCCTCGGCAACGTGCGCGACGAGACGCTGCGCATCCAGGATCTGGTGGATCGTATGCTGGAGCTGTCGGAGCTCGAGGTACGCCGTGCGCTGCCGAAGCGCGAGCGCGTGGAGCTCGGGCCGATCGTGCGCACGATCCTCGAGGCCCAGGAGGCGAGCTTGTCGCGGCGTGGCCTCCGCTGCGAGCTCTCGCTGCCCGAGGAGCTGGTCGTGCAGGGCGATGCGTTCTTGCTGCACCTGGCGCTCTCCAACCTGCTGAAGAACGCGGTCGAGTTCAGCCCGGCGGGCGGGACGATCCGTGTGGACGGCCGGCGCGAAGCAGCCTGTGTGTGGGTCTCGATCGAAGACCAGGGCCCGGGCATCCCCGCGTTCGCGAAGGAGCGTATCTTCGAGCGTTTCTACTCGCTCGAACGGCCAGATACCGGCCGCAAGAGCACCGGGCTCGGCTTGAACTTCGTGAAAGAGATCGCCGCGCTGCACCACGGCAGGGTGGAGCTGCAGAATCTCCCGGAGCGCGGGCTCGCTGCGCGATTCGAGATCGCGCTAGAGAGCCGAGCCGCGAAACGCGGCCCGCCTCTCTAGATGATTGTCATACCAGGCGGTTAGAACGGGTGTTCCCGTTCAACCACCTGAGCGTGATATGCATCCTGCATGACAGCAGCCGTATTCGAACGCTCGGGAGACCTGTTCGTGCCCACCGCCTGCGCCACCGGCCCTTGGGGCGCCGACCGTTTGCACGGCGGACCGGTGCTCGGCTTGCTGGCGCGCGCCTTCGAGGCCGCCGTCGATCCGCAGCTGGTGTGCGCGCGCTTGACCGTCGACATGTTTCGACCGGTGCCGCACGCCGCGCTGGGCGTGCGCTGCGAGGTCGTGCGCAAGGGCGCGCGCTTGACCGCGCTGCAAGCCAGCCTGTTCGCCGAGCAGACCGAGCTGGCGCGAGCGAGCGCGCTGTTCCTGCGCGAGAGTGAGATCCACGCCTCGGTCCACTCGCAGCCGCCGGCAGGGTTCGAGAACCTGCCGGTCGAGTCGCTGATCCGCGGCTTTCGCGATCCGAATGTGCCGAAGGGCTTTCACACGCGCGTGGAGACGCGCTGGGTACCGCGCACGGGTTCTGAGCCGCTGGCCATCTGGTTTCGGCTGCCCATGCAGCTCGTAGCGGCGGAGGCCCCGAGCCCGTTGCAGCGTGCTGTCGCGCTCTCCGACTTCGCGAACGCAGTGTCGAGCATCGCGGATAACCTGCTGCAGCGCCGGGTGGTGCCGTACATCAACACGGATGCGACGCTGTACCTGTCGCGGCGACCGGAGGGCGAGTGGTTTTGCCTGAGGCAGTCCGACCACGAGGCGGAGCGCGGGATCAGCGTGGCGGGTGTGGCGATCGCCGATCAGCGCGGGCCGCTCGGCAGCGTGCATCAGGCCCGCTTGGCCGTGCTCAGGTAAATTTCGTCCAAGCCAGAGTGAAGGCGGGCGCCTACGTTCTTTGCCTGGAGGCACCCATGACTCGCACGCACGCTCTGGTTCCCTATTTGATCACCGACGGCGGCATCGCGGCCATCGACTTCTACGTCCGCGCACTCGGCGCCATCGAGACGTACCGCCTGCTCGAAGGCGACCGCATCGCGCACGCCGAGCTCACGATCGAAGGCGCGCGGTTCATGCTCGCCGACGAGTATCCGAACATCGACTGCATCGGGCCCATCCGGCGTGGCGGCACGAGCGTGAGCCTGACCGTGTACGTTAGCGACGTCGACGCGAGCGTCGCGCGCGCGATCGCGGCGGGCGCGAGGCTGGAGCGGCCGGTGGAGGATCAGTTCTATGGGGAGCGGGTGGGCTGGATCGTCGATCCGTTCGGGCACCGCTGGTCGCTGAACAGCGTGATCGAGCAGTTGTCGCCTGCCACGATTCGGGAGCGCTATGCCGCGCTGAGGTAATCAGGCAGTCGGGCGATCACCCAGCGCTAAAACCCGCGCCGGCCTCCTGCGCCACCACCTCGACCTGACGCGCCTCGGCCCGCAAGCCCGCGACCACCGGCCCCCATCCCAGCCGCAGCACCCCCGCTGCCAGCCATTGCACCACCTGCGCCACCCGACATCCCGCCAGCGCCCGCCATGCTCGCTCCGCCGCTGCCAGCTGCAGCACCGCTGACACCGGCAGTCGCGCCACCCGCGCCGGATATGCCCGCCGCGCCCCCACCGCCGGCGCCCGTGCCTGCGCCACCTGCGCCCGCAACGCCTGCACCTGCGCCGCCTGCGCCTGCACCACCTGCGCCTGCGCCACTCGCTGCCGGCGTGATCGGCTGATTCGAGCGCGAGCAGTCACACATGACGAACGCGTGGGTCATCACGTCACAAACCTTGGTGCCTCGACCAGAGGGGAGACACTCGCAGTTCGTGCCTGGCTCGCACTCCTCTTCTTCGGGCTCCTCGCTGGTGGCGGGCTTATCGCTACCGCAAGCCGGAAATAGGGACGCGAGCAGGAGCAGGCTGAGACTCTGAATTGGATTCCGCACTGATTTGCTCCCGGCGCAAAGGTGGACTGACTGCGTTGCGCTCGTGTTGCGTTAGTGGCCGGCTACCTAAGGACCCGTCGTAGCGAAACGTGCGATGCCCGTTGCAAAGCTCAACAACGCGATCGAGGCGACACGCCTCACAAGCAGATAACCGCTAAAAATTGGCGCTATTTGCGCTCCGCGCGTCCGCGCTTGGGACCATGTAATAAACATGCGCGAGCGCTCGACTCCGCCTTGAGCCCTCACTATGAGTGGGGGAGTATCCCTGTAAGCCGCGAAAGAGGCTCCATATGGACAAGCGATGGTCGATATTTGTGCTGGTGCTTGCAGCCAACGGCTGCAGTGGTGACGGCGGCTCGCAGCCAATGGCTGCAGGACCCGACAACACCCCGGCGAAGACCGACTCACCTGCCGCCAACACCGCAGCCGGAGCCGCGGCTCCGAGCACGACCACGAGCGGGCCGGCCAGCAGCACACCGGCGAGCATGACTGCGACGCCCGCGATGCCGACGATGACCACCACGCCGCCAGCGACGCCCGCGATGCCTGGTAAGCCTGCAGCCAACAGCGGCAATGCCGGCCAACCCGCGGGCATGGACAAGCCCGCGACCGATCCCGGGATGACCACGCCACCACCCGCGATGATGGACACCACGCCGACGCTGTTCTACCTCAACAACCTCGGTGGCGTGATCCGCGCGGGTGACGACGGCAAGAACGTCAAGACGATCGTGGCGGCCGGAAGCGCGGGCAGCGGACAAGACGGCATCGCGGTCGACGTGAAGAACGGACACGTGTTCTGGACCAACATGGGCGCACCGAGCGCCGACGACGGTACGCTGATGCGCTCGGATCTCGACGGCAAGAACGTCATGACCATCGTGAAGTCCGGCGGCACGTTCACGCCCAAGCAGATGAAGCTCGACGCGCAGAACGGCAAGCTGTACTGGTCGGATCGCGAAGGCATGCGCGTGATGCGCTCCAACCTGGACGGCTCGATGATCGAGACGCTGGTCACCACCGGCACCGGCGATACCGATCGCCGCGACGCCAGCAAGTGGTGCGTGGGCATCGCGATCGACCTCAAGGCCGGCAAGCTGTACTGGACGCAGAAAGGCGGCGACAACGCGCACCAGGGCACGATCAAGCGCGCGTCGCTCGACCTCGCCGGCCAGGATCCCGCGAAGCGCACGGACATCGAGGTCCTGTTCGCGGGCCTGCCCGAGCCGATCGATCTCGACATCGACTACGACAAGCACATGCTCTACTGGACCGATCGCGGCGACAACACCGTCTCGCGTGCACCGCTCGATCCACCGGCGGGCGTCGAGCCGGCGATGCGCAAGGACCGCGAGATCCTGGTCAAGAACGTGAGCGAGGCGATCGGCGTCACGCTCGACCCGGGCCGAAATCGCATGTTTTACACGTCGCTCGGCGGCACCGTCGGCACGTCCGCGATGGACGGCAGCATGGCGCACACACTGTTGAGCGGCCAGGGCACGCTCACCGGAATTGCGCTGGCCGAACTGCCGAAGTGAACCAGGTGTGCACGCGATCGTCTCCCGTCAGCTCGGGATGAAAGGTCGCGCCGAGGATGTTGTGCTGGCGAACCAACACGGCCTCGCCGCCATGGCGCGCCAGCACTTCCACCTGCGCTCCGAGCTCGAGGATGCGCGGGGCGCGGATGAACACCAGCGGCAACTCCTGCTCGTCGGCCTGCGCCTCGAAGCTGTGGATCTGCCGGCCGTAGGCATTGCGCGCGACGCTGACGTCGAGCAGCCCGAAGCTGGCCTGCTCGGGGTTACGCACCTGTCGCGCGAGCAAGATCAACCCCGCGCACGTGCCGAGGATGGGCCTGCCGCTGGCGGCGAACGCCCGCAGCGCCGGCTCGAGACCGGCGCGCGCGATCAGATCGAGCTGCACGCTGCTCTCGCCGCCCGGCAGGATCAGGCCCGCGAGCGCATCGAGCTGCTCGGGCTTGCGCACGAACACGGGGCGCTGCCCGAGCCGCTCCAGCACGTGCGCGTGGCGCTCGAACGCGCCCTGCAGCGCGAGGACTCCGATGTCCATCGCCTCAAGCTCCGCGCCCCGCGAAACGTTCGTGCTCGGCGAGCGCGGTCGCCGGCACCGAGCGCATCGCCGCGCCCAGGCCGCTGCTCACCTCCGCCAGCGCGACCGCATCCTGCCAGTGCGTGACGGCGGTCACGATGGCACGTGCGCGGCGCGGCGCGTCCTCGCTCAGGAAGATGCCGCTGCCCACGAACACCGACTCCGCACCGAGCGCCATGCACAGCGCTGCGTCGGCCGGCGTGGCGACGCCGCCCGCTGCGAAGTTGGGCACGGGCAGCTTGCCGCTGCGAGCGACCTCGCCAACCAGCTCGAGCGGTGCGCCGAGCTGCTTGGCGGCTTGCACCAGCTCCTCGGGCATCAGGCCACGCAGCTCGCGGATCTGTCCGCGCAGCTTGCGCAGGTGGCGCACGGCTTCGGCGACGTCACCGGTACCGGCTTCCCCCTTGGTGCGCAGCAACGCCGCACCCTCGGCCACGCGCCGCAAGGCCTCGCCGAGATCGCGGCAGCCGCACACGAACGGCACACTGAAGGCCTGCTTGTCGATGTGGAACTCGGCGTCCGCCGGAGTCAGCACCTCGCTCTCGTCGACGAAGTCCACTTCCAGCGCCTGCAGCACGCGCGCCTCCATGAAGTGGCCGATGCGACACTTGGCCATCACCGGGATGCTCACCGCGCGCTGGATGCTGCGGATCATCGCCGGATCGCTGGCGCGCGCCACGCCGCCCTCGGCGCGGATCTGCGCGGGCACGCGCTCGAGCGCCATCACGGCACACGCGCCGGCTTGCTCGGCGATGCGCGCTTGCTCGGCGTCGACCACGTCCATGATCACGCCACCCTTGAGCATCTCGGCCAAACCCAGTTTCGTGACATTGCTAGTTTTGTTCATGACACGACCTCTCAAACCAGTTCGAGCACGCTGTCACCGCCGGCGTCCTTGGCCGCACGGCGTACGTTGAGCAGTTGTTTGCAGGCTTTGCCCAGCCGACGCGCGCCCTCGGCCAGACGCGCGCTCGGCTCGGCGCAAAACGACAGGCGCACCGCGGCCTCCGCCTGCGCGCCCACGCTGAAGTGCGTGCCCGGCCCGACCAGCACGCCGCGCCGCAAGGCCTCTTCATAGAACGCCTCCGCTGTGATGCCCGGCGGCAAGCGCAGCCACAGCACGAGGCCGTGGCCGGGCAGCTGCCAGCGAAACTCGGCTGGCAGGCTCTTGCGGAGCGCGGCGTCGAGCGCGTCTCGGCGCTCGCGATACTCGCGCGCCATGCGCTGCTCGTGCGCGCGCAGGTAGCCGCGCTCGATGAACTCGGCCAGCCCGTGCTGCAAGAGCAAAGACGTGCCGAGGTCGACGATGTGCTTCAGCGCGATCAGCGCGGGGCGCAGCGGTGCCGGCGCGATGATGTAGCCGACCCGCAACCCCGGCGCGAGCCGCTTGCTGAAGGTCGAGATGTGGATCACGTCGCCGTCCAGCGCGCGCAGGTGCGGCGGCGGATCCTGCGGCGAGAGCACCAGGCCCGCCGCGTAGTCGTCCTCGATGATCGGGATACCGGACTTCTGCGACCACTCCAGCAGCTGACGGCGGCGCTCGGTCGAGAGCATGCGGCCGGTCGGGTTGTTGGCGTTCGGCATCAGGTACAGCCCCTTGACGTCGGGCCCCGACAGGCGCGCGAGGCCGTCCGGATCCGGCCCCTCGGCGTCCATCGGCACGGGCAACAAGCGCGCACCGGCCAACCCGAAGAGCTCGATCGCACCGGTGTAGGTCGCGGGCTCGACCAGGAGCGTGTCGCCCGGGTTGAGCAGCGCGCGCGCCACCAGATCCAGGCCCTGTTGGCTGGCCGAGGTGACGATGACGTCTGCCGTCTGCACCGGCACTCCGCGCCCCACCAGGTCGCGAGCGATCTGCTCGCGCAGGCGCGGCGTGCCCTCGGGCGGCGCGTAGAGCAGCGCGCTCGAGCCGTGCTCGGCCATCGCGCGGCTGATGCAGCGACGCAGCAATGCCTCCGGGATCAACTCCTCCGAGGGCTGCATGCGCGCCAGGTTGATCAGGCCGGGCTTCTGGACGATTCGCGGCTTGCTCTCGCGCCGCTGCACCGCGTCGCTGCGCGCGGCGCGCGACAACAGCGACGCCCACGGCATGTCGCGGCGCGGCGCCGCAGCTGAAGCAACCGCGTCCTTTGCCTCCCGCTGCGGGCGCTCGAGTCGCTCGACGAACGTGCCCCGACCCACACGCGAGCTCACGAAGCCCGCCGCCTCGAGGTCCGCGTAGGCACGCGCCACGGTGTTGCGGTGCGCAGCCAGCTCAGTCGCCAGCACGCGCGTGGGCGGCAGCTTGTAGCCCGGCGGAAACGCGCGCGCTTCGATACGCGCCACCACCTCGTCGAAGATCTGACGATGCAGCGGCTGCTTGCGCCGCGAATCCACGCGAATCCCCACGCTCTGGCCCACTTGGCACCTCGCTCTGGTTGTTATGGCCCGCTGCCTACCCCCGGTACAGGGGCAAGCGCGAGTTCGGCTACGTGTCAATTGTGCCAATGTAGCAGATTATAGTGTGCCAAGTAGCGCGCTAGACTGCCGCGCCATGACCGACTCCACAGCGCACTGGTTACGCACCACCTGGGACGGACGCCGCCTCGTGTTGGTGTTGACGGGAGCCGGCATCTCGGCCGAGAGCGGCGTGCCGACCTTCCGCGGCGAAGAGGGCTACTGGCGCATCGGCTCGCGCAACTACTTCCCGGAGGAACTTGCCACGCGCGAAGCGTTCGAACGCATGCCGGACGAGATCTGGGGCTGGTACCTGTACCGCCGCAGCGTGTGCCGCGCCGCCGAGCCCAACGCTGGACACCTCGCGCTCGCGCGGCTCGAGCGCGAGCTGGGCGATCGCTTCGTGCTCGTGACGCAAAACGTCGACGGCTTGCACCTGCGGGCCGGCAACACGCCCGCGCGCACCTACCAGATCCACGGCAATATCGACTTCATGCGCGCGGTCCACGATCGCGACGCGCAGCTCTTCCCGCTGCCGCAGGAGCTCGGCGACCAATGGGAGCGCGGTCGCGCCATCGGCCCCCGCGAACGCGCGCTCTTGATCTCGCCGCACGACCAGAGCCCCACCAGACCACACGTACTGTGGTTCGACGAGAGCTACGATGAAGAACGCTTCCGCTTCCACAGCACGCTGCAGGCGATCGATCGCGCAGCGCTCGCGATCGTGATCGGCACCTCCGGCGCGACCAACCTGCCCTCGATGGTCGTCGAGCGCGCCTACCGCCGGCGCATCCCTCTGCTCGTCATCAACCGCGACCCCAGCCCCTACTCCGACCTGGCCACCCGCTCCGAACGCGGCCGCTTCATCCAGGCGCCTGCGGGCGAGGTGCTCCCGGAGCTGGTCGATGCACTCAGCGGTCTGAGCGCGCCTGCGTCTTGATCCATTCGAGCGCGCTCTTGGCGCTGGCGTCGTTTGGATCGCGCTGTAGGGCCTGGTTCACGTGCTCCTCGGCGGCGGCGAGGTCGCCGCGTTGCGCGAGCTCGAGGCCCCAGCGCACGTGGTTCGCGACGTCGATGGGGTCGGTCAGACGGTGGGCGCTGGGGCTCCAGATGGCGAATCCGACGATGGCCGCGAAGCCCGCGCCGCCGAGCAGCCAACCTGCCTTTCGGCTTCGCGCCGGCTGGTCCTCGGCGGGCGCGAAGTACAGCGGGCCGAGGGTGTCGCGATAGAACGGCGTGTGGAACTTCCACAAAAACGCGTCGAGCACGTAGTGCGCGAGGAAGATGCCGTCGAAGATGTGGATGAGGTAGCCGAGCGCGGCCGATCCGGGCTGAAACGAGTTGCGAAACTCGAACAGGAGCACGAGCGGAGCCAGTAGCGCGTAGAACACCACCGCACGGCCGCGCAGCCAGTCAGAGCGTCGCTGCGCGTCCGCCTGCGGTGCAAAGCAGCGCGGGTACATGATCACGTGGTACTCGAGGTAGTGCACGGCGAGCGCGGTGAGGTACAGCCACGTGCGGTAGATCGCCGCAGCCGAGCACACGGCCTGCACCACGAAGTACACGAGCGCCAAACGCGCGCCCGGCTGCCCGCGAAGCGCCGGCTTCACGTAGCTGCTGCCGACGGCGACGAAGAGCGAAGCCAGAACCGCCGCCGGCAACCAGCTCTCGAGCTTGCCGACGAAGCTGCCACCCGACCAGAAGGTCTGCCACTGCATCAACGCCGCACCGACGAAGAACATGTTCTCGGCGCTACGCGACCAGCTGGGCAGCTCGGCGCGCACCGGTCGCTTCCAGAGCTGCAGCACGCCGAAGCTCTGGCGCCCGACGTGCACGAAGTCGAACAGGCGCAGGACCGCGAAGAAGAACGCGAGCTCGGACGGATGCCGCGCGCGCACGTCGCTGGCGCCGATCCAGGCGAGCAGCGCGAAGATCGCCACCGGCAGGCCGAAATAGGTGAGCGCGCGCGACGCGCTGCTGGCGAAGTAGCGCAGGTGCGCGCCCGAGAAGTAGATCGCCAGGGTCAGGAAAAAATGCGTCGTGCCCAACCCGACCACGGACACCAGGGCCAGGTGGGGCACGAAGCCGAGGTTGTTCGGTACGAGCTGCAGCAGCGCGAGCGGCACGACCCCCAACAGGAAGGAGCCCAAAACCAGGGCGATGGGGATCGGCCGTTCGAAGTACGCTGCGCTCGGGGTCACTATTGTGCGGGTGGGGTCGCCGACGGCATGCGAGTTACCTTCGCAAAGTCGGGGACCGGACTACTGTCTACACCAGGCAGACCCAGGGCTCCACCCGTCACGTTGCCGAACTGGATGCACATTTCGCCATTGTAGGCCTCGTTGGCGAAGCGCAGCCGGCCGACCTCGCTCGGCGAAGGCGCCTTCGCGTCCGTGGCCTTGCGCTTGTCGGTGAACTCGATGTGGCAGTTGAAGTGCAGCTTGTCGCCCGGCTTGAGCATGACGATGCCGGAGACGGCGCCGTCGAGCTGCTTCATCGGATCGAGCGGCGGGTTCTTGACCACGCTGTCGTAGCGATACGTGGGCATGTCGAACCAGTCGTATGATTGATAGAGGATCTCGGTCTTGCCGTCGGCGCGCGTGACCCAGGTGCTGAAGTTGGTGGTCCAGAAGTGCCGGTGACCGAACACGCGGATCAGCCGCATCTCGCTGTTGACCGGCCACGAGTAGTGCAGGTCGGCCATGCCCTGGGGCGCCACGTTGAGCGAGATCACCTGGCCGATTTCGAGGCCCATGTACCAGCTCACCTTTTTGCGCGCGTCCGGCTCGAGCCAGATGTTGATCCAGCCCTCGCGCAGGAGCGGCTTATCGGTGACGTTGAAGTGGTGCATGTTGAAGATGATCGACGGGTCCTTCGGGAACGTCAGGTACAGGCCGTCGTCTTCGGCAGGCTTCTCGAGCGTGACCGGCGTGTTGTCGTCGGGCCGCTGCTCACCACCCAGGATGCCTTGCACCGCACCGGACGACGTGTCGAACAAGCCGGGCAGCGCGTCGGTCGCGCCGGGGATCCAGCCGTCTTTCTCCATGCCGTCGTGCATGGTCACGATCATGTGGTGCGAGCCGGTGCGCATGCGGAAGTACGTGCGGTAGTAGTTCGACTCCGTGGGCAGCGGTGCGTCACGCGACCGATAGTTTTGCGTGATCTCGTCGCCGGCCTTGAGCACCCATTCCGTGGGAGCTTTCTCGTAACCGCTCAGGTCGTGGGCCCAGATCGCTTTCCAGTAGTCCGCGCTCTTGCCTTGCGGGTGGAGGCCGACCTGGAAGCCTTTGTCCGGCGGCGGCGGCAAGATGCAGAACTCGTCGCCGACGAACGGGGTCTTGAAGTTGGGCAGCGCGTCGATGCAACGCACCGCGTACGGGTTGTTGAGCGTCGCGTCGTAGGGCTTGCACTTGTTCGGCAGGTCGGTGCCGCCCGGGCTGTACTTGATGTCCGCGAACGAGAAGCCGCGGCACTCGAGCGGGATGCCGCAGCTCGGGCAGGGATCCGGCTCGTTGGACTTGGGCGGCGTGGTGCTCGGCGGGTTCATGGCGCTGCTGCCGGCGGCGGCGGTCGCCGGGGGCTTCGCGCTGCCGCTGCCAGCTGCAGCCGTCGGCTGCGAGGGGGTGCCCGTGGGCGACGGGCTTCCGCTCGTCGTGGGTGTGGCGCCGGTCGGTGGCGGTGCCACCGTCCCAGCCGCCGCTCCCGGCACGTTTTCGATAGGCGTACCGGGGCCCGTTGCGGTGCCTCCGCCGCATGCCCACGCACCGAGCGCGCTGATGCAGGCGAGATTGAGTGACCATTTCATGGGGATGTGCCTCCGCGTTTCGAGAGTTGCTCAGTCGTCGCGGGCGCCGGCGAGGATCCATTCCTTCACCAGCGTCAGCTCCTGCTCGGTCGTGCACACCGACGGCGTCGTCGATAGACAGTTCGGCGCCAACTTCGCGCCGATCGGCATCATGTCCCCGCAGCTCGGCATCGGATGACTCATCTTGTCGAGCAGCAGACTCGCGTTCGGATCCGATGGCTTCACGCGCATCCCACCGGCAGCCTTGCAGGCAGGGCCCGCGGCCGCGACGCTCACCAGGTTCCTGTACGCGTCGTTCTTGTCCTTCATCGACAACCCGCCCATGCCGCTGCCGTGGCAGTACTGACCGCTGCAGCCCTTGAGCAGGAGCACGTCCTCCCAAACCCGAGTCCAGGTCGCTCTACCGGCCGGCGCGCCGCTACCAGCTGCAGCGCCCGCGCTGCCGCTCGCACCGGCACTGCCGCCGCTCGCACCTGCGCTGGCACCGGCACCGCCAGCGCTCGCACCGGCACCACCTGCACTCGCACCAGCAACGCCAGCGCTGCCGCCGCTGCCAGCTGCAGGCGTCGCATTGCCCGCCGCTGCCATTCCGCTGCCAGCAGCAGCCACACTGGCCCCTGCTTGCGGCGACCCGTTGCCCGCAGTCATCATCTGCGCGCCGCTCGAACCTGCTTCCTGCTTGCAACCAACGAACACGAGCATGCTCGCGAGCCAGACCCTTTTGAACGACATCCGTACTCCGTCGACCTGGCCCGGAGATACAACGCCAGGTCCGCTGCGCCAAGATGCAACTGTGTAACTATGTTACTTATTACCGCCAGCCGTGGTAACAGTTTCGGTCATGATTGGCCAGAGGTCCCCAGGTGCGCGGTCGCGCAGATACTGGATGGGGACATCGCCTCGGACGGGTGCAGCAACTCCGGATCGTGCAGCCATCAGCTGCAGCGGACGCGCGTGCGCAGCGCGCGGCCGCTTGCAGCTAGGTCGATTCAGCTCGTCGCCTTGCCGAACAACCCCAGCAATTGCTCCCAGCCCTTCGCCAGCTGCTCGCGCATTGCGGCCGCCGATTCACCGAAGCGTTCGAGGTTGCGATGCTCCAGCTCCACGAGCGTGCGCTTCGGCCCCTCTGCGGTGAACGTCACCTCGAGCTCGGTGATCAGTTCCGGATCGAACTGCCAGCTCGATGAGATCTGCCAGGTCAGCAGCATTCTCCGCGGCGGCTCCCAGGCCAACACCTTGCCCCAGTCGCACTGCGAGCCATCCTCGCCGATCTCGAACCACCGCCCGCCTGCGCGGCCTTCGAGCGCGACCTGCTTGAGCGGCGACTTGCCGATGTGGTGCTCCTTGGGCCACCAGACGTTCATGTTCTCGCTGAATACACGGAACGCGCGCTCCTGCGGCACCTCCACGGTGATGTGCTTACGAAGTGAAAGGTTCGAGTTCGTCACGAGTCTGTCTCCTTCTCTGCCGCTGCTTTGAACGCAGCGAGCGCTTGATCCCAAAAGCGATCGAGGTAGTCGCGCATGGCCGCGACCCCTCGCGAATCGAGGCGGTAGACCCGCCGGGTTCCCTGCTTGGTCTCGACCACCAGTCCGGCTTCCTTCAGCACGCGCAGGTGCTGGGAGACGGCCGGGCGGGAGACCGGCAGCTCGGCGGCGAGCTCGCCGACGGCGGAGGGCTGGCGGGCGATCCGCTCGAAGATCTCCCGGCGGGTCGGGTCGGCGAGGGCATAGAAGCCATCGGGGGCGTAAGTCATCACTTACCGTAAGTAGCAGCTTACGGTCGGGCGTGCAAGGGTCGCGGGACGTGGACGACACGTGGACGTGGACGTACCCGTGGACGCCCACGTCTGACCATTCGACCTCGCCGCAGCGAGAGCTCGATTGCTAGTTCCTGTTCCTGTTGCTGTTCCTAGAGGTCTCTCTGTCCGAAGAGAACTAGCAACTCTAGGAACAGAAACGCGGACACGGAACGAAAACGCACCCGCCGCGTGCGAGGGCACGTGTACGTGCGTCCACGTCCACGTCCACGTGGCTACCGCAGGTCGCGGGCGTCGATCGGGCCCGCCGGCATGTTTACCTGCGGCGCGGGGCGGGTCGGGATCGAGATGCGGTCGTCCCAGTCGGCCGGAAGCTTGCCGGTGGCCGGGTCAGTCGGCTGTGCCGCTATTGGCTGCAGGCCGGGCTTGGCCTTGCGCTCGGTTTTGCCTTCCCGGCGCGCGGCGCGCGGCGCCGGTTCGGCCGCCGGGGTTGGGGCCACGATTGCGGCCGGGGCCGGCTCGGGGGCCGCGACCGGATTCTTGGCGGCGCTCGTGTCAGTGACGGGCGCGGGGGCTTCGAGCTTGGCCTCGGGCGCGGTGATCACGGACTTTTCGGCCGCGATCACCTTCGCGGGCCGACTGCGCGCCAGCGCCCAGAAGCCGATGGCGGCAGCCGCGCAGCCGAGCACGATGCCCAGGGCGATGAAGGGGCGCGAGCGCCGGGGCCGCAGCGAGGGCATCCGGAGCGAGAGACGCTCGCCGCTGTTCGATGTGGGCGTGTACGTCCGCAACGTGGAGGCGCGAAAGAGCATGCCCGCGGCGAACGGCTCGAGCGCGACCGCCAGCTCTTCGATGCTGGCGAAGCGCGCCGAAGGTTCGCGGGCCATCGCCTTCTCGACCACCGCGGCCAGCCGCCGATCGAGCCGGGGCTTGATCTCCAGCAGAGGCTCCGGATTCTCGGTGGCGATCTTCAGGATCAGCTGGTTGTAGGTCTCGGCGTCGAACGGCCGCTGGCCGCTCAACATCTCGTACAGGATCACCCCGAACGCGTAGACGTCACCGCGTTCGTCGACGTCCTTGGCCCCGCGCACTTGCTCGGGCGACATGTAGTACGGCGTGCCCATGACCGCCCCGCTGCTGGTGAGCGCGAGGTTCCGCGGGCCTTCGGTCGAGGTGATCTTGGAGATACCGAAGTCCAGCACGCGCGGTTCGCGCGGTTCGCCGTCGGCGCTGCGGCACAGGAAGATGTTGTCGGGCTTGAGATCGCGGTGGATGACGTGATGCGAGTGCGCCGCCGCGACGCCGCGCAGCGCCGGCATGATCAGCGTGACCGCCTCTTCCGGCTCGACCTGCGGCGTGCGCTGCAGGTACTCCGCCAGCGTCTCGCCGCGCAGCAGCTCCATCACCAGGTAGACCGAGCCGCGATCGCTGCCGACGTCGTAGATGTCGATCACGTTCGGGTGCTCGATGCGCGCGGTCGCGCGCGCTTCCTGGACGAAGCGCTCCTTCGCGCCGGGCACCTGACCCAGCGTCGGCAACATCCACTTGAGCGCCACGCGTTTCTCGGTGACCAGGTGCGTGGCCATGTAGACCGCGCCCATGCCGCCGCGCGCGATCAGCTCTTCGATCCGATACTTGTCGGCGATCACCACGCCGAGCGCGGGAACGACTTCAGGGGGACTCTCCTCTAGCACCGGCAGCGTCGCGACCGGAGCGACTGCCCCCGAGCCGGAGTGTGACGGCGGTGTACCCTCGCTCATGCTGACGCCTGCTCCCGCTGCCCCCATACGCTTTTCCCCAAAGCGTCCTCGGCCGTCATGCGAGACGGCCTGAGTAAGCATATTCCCATGTTTGAACGGCATTTGTGAAGAACACCACAGGCATTGTGGTATGGTCCGCGTACCTTGCATAAACGACGGCGCCACGTGGGATGCGCCGCCAAGGGGTGGGGGTTGGAGTCGACCATGCGCCGAGCACGCGGATGGCTTCTGCTGCTTTCGATATACGCCGTGAGTGGCGGATTTCTTACGACAACAGGGTTCGCTCAAGAGGTAGCCGCCGGCACGGCTGACGCCACGCCGAGCGGGTACGATGCCTTCATCGAGCAAGCGATCCAAGCCTACGATGGCGGACGCTGGGCCGAAGCCCGCAGCCTGTTTCGCAGGGCACACGACCTGATGCCGACGGCGCGGACGCTCCGCACCATGGGCATGTGCTCGTTCAACCTCGGCGACTACCTGGATGCGGTCGCGAATCTGGAGGCTGCACTACAGGATTCGCGCAAGCCGCTGAACCCGGAGCAGCGCGCCAGCGCGAGCGACCTGATCGCGCGCAGCCAGGCGCACGTCGGGCGCTTCCGACTGCGCCTGACGCCCGAGGACGCCGTGGTGTGGGTCGACGGCCGGCCGCCGCTGCGCCTCGGCTCGGGCGAGGTGCTGCTCGAGCCGGGCCGCCACGAGGTGTCGGTGCAGGCCAGCGGGTATCAGACGAACCGCAGCACGCTGCAGGTCGAGGGAGGTGATCGCACCACCCTGGAGATCCGCCTGGAGGCCAGCTCACCCCAGAGCGCAGTCGTCGCGACTGCCGCCGTCGAGCCGATCGCCGGCACGAGCCCCCAGCCCGCGGAACCCGCGCCGGCACCGGCCGCGCATGGCAACACGCAGGCCGTGCTCGGCTACGTCTCGCTCGGCCTGGCGGGCGCGAGCCTGATCGCCTTCGGGATCAGCACCGGCATGGCCAGCAGCAAGGCCTCGAGCCTCGAGGACAACTGCAGCGACAACGCCTGCGGTCCGAATTATCACGACGACGTCGACACCTACGACCGCTTGAAGGTCATCTCGACCGTGAGCCTGATCACCACGGGTGTGTTCGCTGCCCTGGGAACGGTGTTGCTCGTCACGTCGCCATCCGACAACCGCGAGCGCGCGAGCATTCAGCCGATGATCGGCCCGGGCTCGCTCGGCATCCGGGGGCAGCTGTGAGCGGCAGGCTCGGTCTCGCGCTACTGTTGTTCGTCAGCGCCGCCGTCAGCTGCGTGCTGCCCGACTTCGAGAAGGTCGAAGACGATACGAACGATCCCTCTCGGAACAAGTCCGACTCGGGCCCCGACGACATGCTGACGTGTCCGGTGGAGCTACCCCTCGGCAGCAGCTGCAGGAAGTGCATCGCCGCGAACTGCTGCGACCAGGCGAAGACCTGCGCCGGCGACGCATGCGGCGCGGACATCCGGCTGCCGATCAACCCGCTGACCCAGGTCAACGACAAGTTCGACGCGCTCGCCAGTTGCATGCTGCAGCACTGCGACACCGAGGACACCTGCAACGTGCGCTGGGGCTGCGTCGACAACTACATCTGGCCGTCGCTCAAGCGCGACCACCCGTTCAGCATGCGCGTGTTCAACTACGCCGATCCGCGCGAGGTCGGGTTGCCCGGCGTCAAGGTCCGAATGTGCGAGAGCAGCGACCCGCTCTGCGCCGAGGGCAGTGGCTACGTCACGACCGGCACGACCGACGCGAGCGGCAACGTGGACTTCACCGCGCCGAAGGGCTTCAACGGCTACTTCCAGCTGTCGGGCGGCTCGCCGGCACCCGCCACCGTGCAGTGGAGCCAGCCCGTCTACGACGTGGTCGACAGCTTCAACCACCAGGCCCTCACGCCAACCGCAGTCGCGGGCCTGGCGGTGACCGTGGGCCTGCACACGCGGCTCGATGAGCCCTTCGAACCCAACACCGGCCACTTGATCGCGCGCATGCAGAACTGCCTGCCCTTGCGCTACCTGGACTCGCAAGATCCCGATCGCGCCGGACGCGCGCGCGACGTGACGTTCCGCTTCACGCCGAACGGCGGCGCCACGAAGATGTACTACGTCAACGACATGGCCACGCTCGACACCGCGCTCGATCGGACGAGCTGGCGCGGCTACGCCGGCGCGTTCCAGGTACCCCCAACCAACGTCACCGTCACGGCCAAGCACGCCGTCACCGGCCAGCAGCTGGCGAGCGGTACACTCACGATCCGCGATGGCACGATCGGCTTCATGTACCTGGTTCCCAACACGAGCCCGTGAGCTACTGGTAGTGCTGTGCCTGCTGCCGCAGCCAGCGGCTGCAGCCGCGCCGACAACCCTACCCGTCACGCTGCACGTGGTGGAGCGCGATGGCACGCCGGTGGTCGACGCCGCCTTTGTCGAGGCACGCGTGGCGCGGGCCAACGAGATCTTCGCGCCCTACGGCGTGCAGTTCACCGTCGTCGCGCGCAGCAGCCTGGCCGGCGAGCACGCGGCGCTCGAGACACGCGAAGACCGCGACGCGCTCGGGGCGTACTTCGCGCGTGGCACGATCCATGTCTTCTGCGTCGCATCGTTGCTGGATGTCGACGAACCGGGGCGCGTGCGCCGCGGCGTCCACTGGCACGCCACCACGCATCCCGGCGCGCACTTCGTGATCCTCTCGGCCATCTCGGGACCCGACGTGCTCGCGCACGAGCTCGGCCACTATCTCGGCAATCCCCAACACAGCGAGGTCGCGGGAAACCTGATGAGCTACGAGCACACCGACGTGTTGCCGTTTCTCGATGAAGCCCAGCAGCGTCGTTTGCGACGCCGGCTGAAAGCCTACCTCGCGAGCCAGGAGCTCACGCCGCGCTGAGGCGCGTGAAGCACTTCACTCTGCTGCGCGTTTCCGGCGCCGTCCAATTCCCCGAACGTTGACTCGATCGGCACCGCGACTATGTTCCGCCACAGTCTTTGTCGAGGAGCAAACGATGCGTTTTCTGTTGGTATTGGCAATTGGGCTCGGTGCGATCGCTGTGGGTTGTGGCGGCGATGACGCGGACGGTGGTGAGCACGACGACGGGGACCACAATCATGAGACCGAGGGCCATACTGCCCAGGCGATGCTCATGCCCAAGAGTGGCAACGCCACGCTCGCTGGAACGGTGAAGTTTTCCGGCGAACCCGGCAAGGTACAGGTGATGGTGACCCTGATGGGCGCACCGGCCGGCATGCACGGCCTGCACATCCACGAGACCGGGGACTGTTCGGCTGCCGACGCGATGAGCGCCGGGGGACACTGGAACCCGAGCATGCACATGCACGCTGCACCGGGACCGAACGCACACCTCGGCGATCTCGGAAACATCACCGTCGACGCGTCTGGCAACGGCACGCTCACCGCGACCAACGCCGCGTGGGAGATCGGCACGGGCGGAGCGATGGATCTGATCGGCAAGGCCGTGATCGTGCACGCGATGCCGGACGACTTGATGACGCAACCGACCGGCAACGCCGGAGGCCGCATCGGCTGTGGCGCGATCGCGAAGTGATCCGCGCAGCGTAGGACAGTTGCGGATTGCAACGCACACGCGCTTCGTCTGACGATCACCCCGGCTGGCTCGACCGATCGGACGCCCGCAACCATGCCGTTGCGCGCAGCGAGCGCACGTCCCCCAGCTTCGCGGAAGTCGCGCTCAACGGCCGACCCGCGCTGCTCTTCGACGGCAAAGGCCAACACCTGGCCGTCGAAGACGCATCTGCGCTGCAGTTCGGCACGGGCGACTTCACGCTCGCCGCCGTGCTCCGCCACACCACCCCGACCGCGAGCGAGTGGGGGTACGGCTGCATCGCGAGCAAACAAGAATCCACCCACCCGTATCTCGGCCCGTCGCTGTGGGGCAACAGCGAGGGCCGTACCGGCCAGCTGCTCGGCCAGCTCGCCTACCACAGTCAACGCGTGCTCAGCGGTGCCGACGACCTCAACCAGGGTGGCCCGCTGCTGGCCGTGCTGCAGCGACGGAGTGTGCGTGGCGGCACGAAGCTCATCCTCCGCGTCAACGGCAACGAGGCTCGCAGCACGCTCGGGCCCACCGTCGACGTCAGCGCCCCAGGTTCTCCGCTCCACATCGGAAGCACGCCCGACCCGCGGCAAGCGCTGCGCGGCAACATCGCCGAGATCGTCGCGATCAAAGGCCCGCTTGCGGAGGCTGACAGCGAATCGCTGGAGGCCTACTTGCGCGAGAAGTACGGCCTGTGAGCGGGCACAGCGACGCTAGCAGCGCGCCTTGCGCCTCGTCGTCGCGGCGCTGCACGAGCTCGTAGATCTCGTCAGCCAAAAGCGAGCGAAACGACGCGAAGACGGGCGCGAAAGCAGCATTTACCGCAGACGTTCGCCCTGGTGCTGTACCGTCGTTCGTTGGAAAGGGCGGGCGCGCTCCGGGCGCGGTCTGTTGCATGACGTGAACCCGAGATGGCGCGACCGCATCTGCCCCGTTCTCTGCTGCGCCGTATGGGCGATGGGCCCTGCGCCGTGTGCGATTGCCCAAGCCTGGGATGAAGATGCAGGTGCGGATGAGGACGCGGGCCTCGACTCACGGCTCCCGATCGAGTCCATCGGCTCACTTCCGCCCGCGACGCCGGCGCCGCAGATCGCTCCGATCGTAGACGAGCCAGTCGCTTCGAACGCTCCGCCCACGCCGGTCGAGAGCGCCGAGCGACCGGCGCTGCTGATCAAGACCATACTCGGTCTCCTGGCGCTGATCACACTCGCGTACCTGGGCGGGCAGCCACGCGTGCTCGCGCTCGAACGCTCGTTCGGGATCTCCCAGGTGATCACCGCCGGATTTCCGTTCGTTGCGCTCGGCTGGCTCGCTCGAACGCCTGCCCTGGGATTGCTGAACGACGAGCTACTGTTCCAGCTCAGTCCGCTGCTGCGCGTCGGACTCGGCTGCATCGGCTTCGTCGCGGGCTTCCGTTGTGCGATCGAGCTGCGCCTATCACGCGAGCTGATGCGAACGGCCGCTTTCGCGACCGCCGTGCCGTTCGCTTGCGTGGCCGCCGTGTCCGGGCTCCTCCTGCTGTGGATGTCCGCAGACCTGTCGCACGCCGCGTTGCGCAATCCGGTGTTCATCCGCGACGCATTGATCCTCGGCACGGCGGGCGGAATGACAGGCAGCCTCGCCGGGGGTGCGTCACGCTCGACCGATACCGACGAGCGAATCAGTCGCGTGCTGCGGCTCGAGGAGCTCGCCGGCATCATCGGCCTCGCGGTGATCGCCGCCTACTTCAGGCCGCAAGTCGCCGTCAGCTGGCAACTGCCGGGCACGGCTTGGCTACTTCTCACGGTCGGCCTCGGTGCATCGCTTGGACTGATCGCGTACCTGGTGCTGAATCGCCCGCAGGATGGCCCGGAGTTCGTGTTGCTCACGCTCGGCCTGATCGCGTTCTGCGCAGGAACGGCCGGGTATTTGCGGTTGTCTCCGATCGTGATCGCATTCATCGCTGGAACGTTCCTGGCGCTCCTGCCTGACTTCGCGCGCGAACGTCTGAGCGAAGCCTTGCGCCGCCTGGAGCGACCGATCTATCTGCTTTCGCTCATCGTGATCGGCGCGCTGTGGCAGGTGGACGATTGGCGCGGCTGGGTCCTCGTACCGGTATTCACCGGCATGCGCCTGCTCGGAAAGCACCTCGGCGTCGGGCTTGCCCCGCGTTTTGCAGGCGAAGCGTTGACGCCGGACCAACGGCGAGCACTGGCGTTCGCGCCGATCGGGCCACTGGCGGTCGCGATCGTCGTGAACGCCCAGCTGCTCTATCCCGGCGGCTCGATTTCTCCGATCGTCGCGGCCGTGATCGCGGGCGGCATGCTGACTGAAATCGTCGTTCAACTGGCGAGCCGCCGCACTGCACAGGGCGACGACTCTTCGATCGGGGGAGCGCCATGAACGTGATCCTTTTGCTTCTGCTCGCCGGACTGACACACGCCACCCGATCCTTCTCCGCGGACGGCGAACCTGGCAGCTCGGGCACGTCGCTCGCGCTTGGCTACCTGCTGATCAGCGGCTACTTCGCCGGGGCAGTGCTCGGCCGACTCGGGTTGCCCAAACTGACGGGGTACCTCGTGGTCGGCGCGCTGGTGGGACCATCGGGGTTCGGCCTCGTGTCTCGGCCGATGGTGGAGAGCCTGAGCCTCGTCAATGGCATGGCGATCTCGATGATCGCGCTGACCGCGGGCACCGAGCTCGACCTCGCTCGGCTCAGACCCTACGCGCGCACGCTGGCGGGAATTACCGTGTTCGGGGTGCTCGGGACTGTCGTCCTGCTCGCGGTGACACTTTGGTTCGCACGACCGCTCTTGCCGTTTTTTGCCGACATGAGCTCGACTCAAGCCATGAGCGTGACGCTGCTGCTCGCCGTGGTTTTGGTGGCGCAGTCGCCGTCCGTCGTGGTCGCGCTCCGCGACGAGCTACGCGCCGACGGCCCCGTCACGCGCACCGTGCTCGCCTTGGTCGTGCTCGGCGACTTGCTCGTCATCATGCTGTTTGCACCGATCAGCGCGATCGCACGCACGACCTTTGGCGGGAGCGCCGAGATCCTCCCGACGCTTGCCACCCTGAGCTGGGAGATCGGCGGCTCGCTGTTCGTAGGTGCTATCGCCGGTTCGCTGCTCGTGCTGTACCTGCGGAAGATCCGGACCGATGCCGCGCTACTGTTGCTCGCCGTCGCATTCGTGGTGGCCGAGGTGGGGAGCCGGCTCGGCCTCGATCCGCTGCTGGTTGCGCTTGCGGCCGGCGCGCTCGTACGGAACACGTCGCAGGTGGCCGACGAGTTACACGATCAGCTCCAGGTCTCGGCGCTGCCGGTGTACGTGCTGTTTTTCTGCCTCGCCGGCGCGACGCTGCGCCCCGACACGCTCGCGGTGATCTGGCTACCCACGGCGCTGCTTGCAGCCGTACGCGCGATCGGTTTCCTGCTCGGCGCAAGGCTCGGCGCGCACCTGACCGGGGCGCCGGTGATGGTGCGGCGATTTGCTGGGTTCGGCCTCTTACCGCAGGCCGGGTTGGCACAAGCACTCGCCATTCTCTTCAGTCGCACCTTTCCAGAGTTCGCGGACCAAGCAGGCGCGCTGGTGTTGAGCGTCGTCGCCGTGAACGTGGTCCTCTCCCCGGTCGCCTATCGCTTCGCACTCGTCCGCGCCGGGGAGGTTGGCAAGGAGACGGGCCGGACGAGCTGGGAAACGGTTGAAGTCCGAGAGGCCTGATCGAATCGGCGCAGCACCGCAGGCGGGCCGCTCGAGCCGGACAGCAGACCATCGACTCTGCTAGGCTGCATGCGTGCCCACGCGAAAAGCACGCAAGATCACGGCTGAAGCCACCCTCATCGACGGTGACAATGCACCGCCGCTCGGCCCAGTCCTCGATTTCTTGCGGGTGCTGTGGGCCGTGGATCACGGTCTCAACCGCATTTCCAAGCGCATGGAGACCGAGTTCGGAGTCACCGGACCGCAGCGCCTCGCGATCCGAATCATCGGTCGTTTTCCGTGGATCACAGCGGGCGGGCTCGCGGGCATCTTGCACGTACACCCGAGCACGCTGACAGGCGTCTTGCACCGGCTCGAGGTGCGCAAGCTGCTGGTGCGGCGCATGGATGCGAGCGACGGCCGCAGAACGCTGCTCGGCCTGACGCTGGAAGGCAAGCGCTGCGACGCTCGCAGACTCGGAACCATCGAGTCGATCGTCGAGCAGGTGCTCTCCCAATGTACGCGCCAGCAGGTCGAAGCCACCTCGGTCGTGCTCACCCGCATCGCGGCGGCGCTCCAGGCTGTCTCTAGCGTTGGCGATTGACGTTCTCGCGCGGTTGCGGCGCTCAACGCGTCGTAGGTCGTCAGCGGGCCGAACGCCGTCGCACGCGCCGGGCGACGGCCCGCGACGCGCGCGCGCGCACCGGCGAG
>DATEOF010000073.1:0-40356 GCA_035274465.1 Polyangiales bacterium | reverse complement strand
CGCGGCGACGGCAGGCGGCACCTCGGCCGGTTCACCCGGACTGGTCGGGATTTCGGGTTCGAGGCCCTGAGACCCTGCAGCTGTAGGCGGCGAGGTCTGGCTCGCCCGGCTGGGGTCCTCGGGCTGCCATTTCCCCACCACCAGTGCTGGCCCAAACTCGACGAGCGGTGGTTCCGAGGCCGACTGACACGCGCCCCCGCATACCAAGAACACTGCGATCGCTACGCGGACGGGCTGCATGGTGCGCTACGCGCGTGGCGCCGCCAACGGCGTCACGGCACGACAGTGTGACATGGATCTCTCGCAGACGACAACCGCGTCCCAAGACGCGGGCGTGGCTCAGGCACGCGGCTCGAACTGATATAGCCAAGTCTCGCTCACGGTCTGCTGCTTGTTCTTGCGCAGGAACATGCGGATCTCGACCGGTTCGGTCCCGCTGACCGTGAGATCGAATTGCGCCCGATGGCGCTTCGTGCGCGGCGTCGGCTCGACGAACGAGTTCGAGATCGTGCCGCGCGACGCGCTGATCTCCGCCGTGAGCTTGTCGTTCTTGCCCAGGTTCTCGAGCGGCTTGCCCGCGAAGTCGATCACGAATTTGGTGACGCCCTTCGGTCGCGGCTTGCCGGGCTCGCCGCCGCGGCCGATGCGCGTGGACCAGACGCTGGCGATGCTGTCCGCAGCGAAGGGATGCTCTCCTTGCCAGTACAGCCGGTAGCGATAGCGCAGCGCGTTGCCGGCCTTCACCGGTTGCTTGCTCATCCAAAATGCCACGATGTTGTCGTGGATCTCGTCGTCGGTCGGGATCTCGACCAGGCTCACGGCGCCTTCGCCCCAGTCGCCGATCGGCTCGACCCACAGGCTCGGCCGCAGATCGTAGTTCACGCCGTCGAGGTAGTGCTCCACGTCCCGGTCGCGCTGCATCAACCCGAAGCCCTTGGGTGACTTGTCGAAGAAGCTGGAGGTGATCACTCGGCTCGGCGAGTTGAGCGGGCGCATGATGCGTTCGCCAGCTCCGGTCCAGAGCACGAGGCCGTCGGAGTCGTGCACCTCGGGTCGCCAGTCCACCCGGTCGGCACGGTTGTACTCGCCGAACCAGAACATGCTGGTCAACGGCGCGATGCCGAGCTGCTGGATGTCCTTGCGCGTGAACAGCGCGCAGTCGACATCCATGATGACCCCGCTGTCACGCTTGCAGGCGAAGCGGTACGCGCCGCTCAGGCTCGGGCCGTCGAGCAGGGCGTAGATGATCACCGGCGCGTCGGGGGTCGCGGCCGGCTCCAGGTAGAACTCGGTGAAGTCGGGAAACTCTTCGGGGCCCGTCGCGGTGGTGTTGACCGCCACGCCGCGCGCGGACAGGCCGTACTGCCCGAGCGAGCCGATGCTGCGCAGGTACGCCGCGCCGAGGAACGCCACCCAGTCCTGCGTCTTCCAGTCCGAGCGCGTCTTGGCTTCCTGGAGGCGGAAGCCGGCAAAGCCCGAGTCCTTGGGCAGCTTGCGCGCGATCGAGTCGGCCGGCATCTGGAAGTAGCTGGGCGAGTACAGGATCTCGCGCGCCTGGCCAGCCTCGACGGCATGCATCTTGACCGACTTCTGAAACAACTGGCCGACGTGGAAGAACGTCGCCGGGTAGACGCCGGTGCTCTCCGCGAATAGCGCGTATTCGCTCTTGAAGCGCAGCTTGCCGTGCACCTCGTAGTCGATGCGCTTCACGATCTCGGGTGCTGGCCGATAAGGCTCCACGTAGGGCGCCGCGGCCTGCCCTTTCGCGCGCTCGATCAGCCCCTCGAAGCTGAACGGCCGCCCGGCGCCGAACACCAGGCGGTCGGGCTTGGCGAAGGCCGGAGCGACGCACGCCAGGACTGGCGCGGCAGCGGCGGTTTGCAGGGCAGAACGCAGGAAAAGGCGACGACTGATGAGATCCATGGCGTGTGTGTAAAGAAGGCCCGCACTGTTGCCTCGCGGGCGCGGGCTGTCAACTCTGCGGCGCTCCACGTCTCGGACGGGCAGAACCGGACGCTGGGTTGTGGTTCGCGCTGCGCTCGCGTGTCGGCCGCCGCTGTCAGCTTCAGCGCTGCGCCCACATTGCACGACCAGCGCACGGTCCCGGGAAATGGATTGCGGGACGTAGCAGGCGTTGGCTAGCATGCGTGTTCTGTCACTGTCAGGGCGAGGGTGCTCCATGACGAAACCACACGGCGTGCTGAAGTTGGCACTGTTGCTCGCCGTAGGTTGTGCTGGAGACGCGGAACTGACGACTGAGAGTCCGGCGCGGAACCCGGACGTGCTCGAGATGCCGCAGGCGGAGACGATCAGCTGTCCGCTGATGGTCAACGACAAGAGCTGCGACACGGACAAGCGCCCGATCCTGTTCATCCACGGCAGCACCAGCGCCGGCGATAGCTTCGCGCACCCCGCGCAGCTGTTCGCCAGCAACGGCTACTGTGCGCTGCGTATCCGTGCGGTCGACTACGACGCCATCAGCGGCGAGGATCCGATCGCGGGCTACCCGGCGGTCGAGGCTCAAATCACGCGCGGCATCGACGAGCTGATCGACCTGACAGGAGCCGACAAGATCGATCTGGTGGCGCACGCGCAAGGCGCGATCCACGGCGCACGCTACGTCGCCGCGCATCCTGACAAGATCGCACACTATGTTCACCTGGCAGGTGGACAGTTGTCCGCGAACCCAGGCAACGTCCAGACGTTGTGTCTGTCGTCGGTCGGTGATCGTCCAGTCACATGTGCGACGACGAAGAACAAGACGTTCGATGATCCCACGCTCGATCACTTCGCGGTGTGTTCCTCGCGCGAGGCGTTCCGCGAGATGTACACGTTCCTGAACGACGCGCCGCCGCAGTACGAGACCGTGCAGTGCGGTGACCCGGTGGTCATCGAGGGGCGTGCCGTCAGCTTCGGCGACAACGAGCGCATGACCGGGGGCAAGATCGAGGTCTACGCGCTGGGCGCCGAGCCGCGCACGCGCGTCGAGCCGCTGACCACGCTGGAGGTGCGGGAGGACGGCGGAGTGGGCCCGTGGACGGTCCAGCGCGGTGTGGCCTACGAGTTCAAGCTGCTGACGCGCAACGGCGACGGTCGTGCCACGCGCTACGCGTACTTCCGGCCCTGGATGCGCAGCGACCGGCTGCTACGTTTCACGTTCGAGTCGAGGAACCCCAGCTCGCTCGCGACCAGCAGCATGGCGAACCTCTCGGACCACACCGCCGCGCTCTGGGTGCGCCGGCGCCAGGGGGCGTTTTTGCACGGCCGCGACAAGCTGCTGGTGAACGGCTACGACGCGATCAACGAGGAAGACGCCAAGCTGCGGGCCAGCATCCTGGGCCTGTACGTGCTCGATCAAGACGGCGATCAGCGCTCGAGCGGCGGTGCGATCCTGCGCGAGACCTTCGTCTCGGGCACCGACGTGTACCTGCCCACCGACCAGCCCGCCTTCATCGACGTGGATCTCAACGGCCAGAAGCAGCGCATTCCAAATTGGCCCTCGCGGTCCGGCGGCTTGAGCCTGGTCTGGTTCGACTGAAGTCGATCTCGCGGCTGCGCCGCGGGGCTTTTCAGCGGCGGCGCGAGCGGACATAGTTCGCGCATGAAAACGCGCGCAGCCGTGGCCTATGAAGCGGGCAAGCCGCTGGTCATCGAACAGGTCGAGCTCGACGGTCCTCGCGCCGGCGAGGTGCTGGTCGAGCTCAAAGCTACCGGGGTTTGCCACACCGACGAGTTCACGCGCTCGGGCGCGGATCCCGAGGGTCTGTTCCCCGTGATCTTCGGCCACGAAGGCGCGGGCGTGGTGGTCGACGTCGGTCCCGGCGTGAGCAGCCTGCGCAAGGGAGACCACGTCATCCCGCTGTACACACCCGAGTGTCGCGGCTGCAAGTCGTGCCTGAGCCGCAAGACCAACCTGTGCACGGCCATCCGCGGCACACAGGGCAAGGGCCTGATGCCCGACGGAACCAGCCGCTTCTCGATCGGCAAGACCCAGATCCACCACTACATGGGTTGCTCGACCTTCGCGCAGCACACGGTGTTGCCCGAGATCGCGCTGGCCAAGGTGCGCAGCGACGCGCCGTTCGACAAGATTTGCTACATCGGCTGCGGCGTGACCACGGGTGTGGGCGCGGTGATCTACACCGCCAACGTCGAGCCGGGCGCGAACGTCGTCGTGTTCGGCCTGGGCGGCATCGGCTTGAACGTGGTGCAGGGCGCGCGCATGGCCGGTGCGGACATGATCGTGGGCGTGGACGTGAACCCCGCGCGCGAGGGCATCGCGCGGCAGTTCGGCCTGACGCACTTCGTGAACCCGAGCCAGCTGCAGGGCGATCTGGTCGCGCACCTGGTCGAGCTCACCCAGGGCGGTGCGGACTACAGCTTCGAGTGCGTGGGCAACACCAAGCTCATGCGTCAGGCGCTCGAGTGCTGCCACCGCGGCTGGGGCGTGAGCGTGATCATCGGCGTCGCGGGCGCAGGGCAGGAGATCGCGACCCGGCCGTTCCAGCTCGTCACAGGCCGGGTCTGGAAGGGCACTGCGTTCGGCGGCGCGCGCGGGCGCACCGACGTGCCGAAGATCGTCGACTGGTACATGCAGGGCAAGATCCAGATCGATCCGTTGATCACGCACAAGCTGCCGCTGGCGCGCATCAACGAGGCTTTCGATCTCATGCACGCGGGCAGCTCGATCCGCACCGTCATCGAGTACGACGCATGACCGCCGCGGCCTTCACCACTCGCAGCGAGCAACGGGCCTGGAACGGCCGGCAGGGCTTCTACGAGCACGAGAGCGCGCTGTGCGGCGGCAAGATGCGCTTCTCGGTCTATCAGCCTCCTGCAGCCGTGCGCGGCACGCGCGTGCCAGTGCTGTACTACCTGGCCGGGCTGACGTGCACGGAAGAGACCTTCATGATCAAGGCCGGCGCGCAGCGCATGGCGGCGGCGCTCGAGCTGATGCTGGTGAGTTGCGACACCAGCCCGCGCGCGGTGCGCTTGCCCGGTGACGACGCCAGCTGGGACTTCGGCCAGGGTGCGGGCTTCTACCTGGACGCCACCCAGGAGCCGTGGTCCAGCGCGTACCGAATGCGCAGCTACGTCACGCGCGAGCTGCGCACGCTGGTCGAGCGCGAGTTTCCCGTGCGCGACGGCGCGCGCGGCATCTTCGGGCACTCGATGGGTGGGCACGGGGCGCTCAGCATCGCGCTGGGCATGCCCGGCGAGTACCGCAGCGTGTCGGCGTTCGCGCCGATCGTCGCGCCGAGCCAGGTACCGTGGGGGATCAATGCCTTCTCGCGCTACCTGGGCGACGACCGCGCCGCCTGGGCCGCGTACGACACCGTGGCGCTGCTCGCCAGCAAGCGCTTCGACGGAACGCTGCTCGTAGACCAGGGCACCGACGATCAGTTCCTGCAGCGCGAGCTGCGACCCGAGCTACTCGAGCGCGCCTGCGAGCAGAGCGGCCAGGCGCTCAAGCTGCGCCGGCGCACCGGCTACGACCACAGCTACTACTTCATCTCGACCTTCATCGACGATCACTTGAACCACCACGCGGCCGTCCTGAACGCCAGCTGATCTATTGATTGATCACTCGCCGGCGGCTGATTGAACAGTCGCCGGCGCTGCGCGGCGGCTCCCGTCAAGTCGGGCCGACGGGCGGGTCCGGCGGCGGGAAGTCCACGCAACCGTAGTCGAAGCGAATCGCTTCGTAGTTGCCTTCCTTGGCGAGCTCGCACAGGCGGCCGGTCAGCTCGACCGTGTCGCCTTCCTTGTTGATCGTCCAACCCGCGCCGGCGCCCCAGTTGGGCTGGCCGCTGAGATCGCGCGGCACGTCCTTGTCCTTGCCGCCCTCGGTGATCACCAGGTGCAGCTTCTGCGGCACCATCGTCGCCTTGTCGAGGTGGAAGGTGCAGCTGTCGAAGCCGGCGCGGATGGTGGAGGTCAAGATCGAGCGGATCTTGGCTTCGAGCTCCATACTGTTGGCCGGGTCGACGTACTTATCCGTGCCGCCCGCCTGCGCGATCATGTTCAGCGTGTCGGCCGCGGCTTGTGCGCCCGGCAGACCGACGACGTGCGTGGGGATGCCCTCGCTCTTCCAGGTCGTGACTTGCGTCAGCACGTTGGCCACGTTGGTGTTGCAGTTGGGCTCGCCGTCGGTCATCACGATGATCGCGACGGGCCCGTCGAGCTTGGTCGCCTTGAGTGCTTCCGCTCCGCGCACCACGCCTTGTTCGAGCGGCGTGCCGTTCGCCATCGCCAGGCGCCACTGCATCGGCAGCGCCGTGATGTACGCCGAGGCCGGTCCGAATTTGATCTGATCCGGTTGCGCGATGTCCGTGACCACGCACGAGTTGGCAACGCTGTTCAAGCAGCACGCCTCGGGCCCCGGGATCCAGTGGATGGGATTGGCCACGTTGCACGCGCACGACATCGGATCCTGACTCGGGAAGAACACGCCGCCGATCGTCAGCAGATCTTTGAGCGGCATCAGCGCGGAGATGATCGCGTTGCCGGCCGATTGGTACTTGGGCGTGCCGTTCCAGTCGGCGTCCATGCTGCCCGAGCGGTCGAAGATGACCAGCACGTTGCCGGGCTTCTGCACGGTCTTGAGATCCGTGTTCACGCGCTCGCTGCCGCAGTCGCCATCCGGACCCTTGGGCTCGCAGAACTTGCCCGGCGCACACTCCACACCGCCGTCGTCGCCGCTGCCGCTGCCGGCCGTCGGCATCGAGGTCGGGTTGTCGGGCAGCGTCGGCACCGTGCCTGTCGGGTTGTCGGTCGCCAACTTGCCGGCTGTGGGCGTTGCACCTACTGCGCCAGTGCCGGCCATCGGACCACTCGCCGGAGGGGTGCCCACGGCGGGCCGCATCGTCGCGCCCTCGGACGAGCAGGCTAGAACTGCGGCGCTAACGGTTAGTAGAAACCACAGAGCGCGAGTTCTCCACATGGCGATGCCTCCGAAACCGTGATCGTTTCTTGCACATCAGATTTCCGCACACCATCGCAACAGCGGACTTTTCCAGACAGGTTCTGTATGCATACGCGTGTTTTACGGGGATTTTGGGGTATCGCTTAGCCGGAAGCGTCTGGAAGCTCGCTTTCCTCGTCAGATGGTGAGAGTGTCTGAATGCGCCGTTGCGAGAAAATGGCAGCGCGAGCAGCAGCGGGTGGCGTGCTCGGGCCAGTGTGCGAACCCCAAGAGCCATGCAGCTGTGAGCGGCAGCGGTCACCAACCCGGTGGCATGTGCAGCGCCCCTGACTGAAATTTGATGTCGACCGGCTCGGCAACCGGGACGAGGTTCATGCTCGTTCCACCCGAGATGCGCAGCCGGAGGCGTGGCCTGCGGCGAATCGATGGTGATCGGCCCGGATCGGGATCACGTAGTCGATCGCGTCACCGGGTGTAACCGCCTGCGGAGTCGTGTCCGAACCGCGATGAGGAGCCTCGCGGTTGGTCGGGCTCGCTGGGAGTGGCACGTCGGGGAGTTGCATCACCCAGTGGTCGAACCAGGCGAGCATCACGCCGGAAGGCAGCGGCTCGGGCACGCAAGTAGCGCACTCGGCTTCGAACGCGACGGGCGAGAGGTGTGGCCACTGGCCGTAGATCGCCCAGGTGTGAGCTCTTGCCAGTACGCGTCGTAGGTCGGGTGCGCGCCCGGCCAGCGCTGATCACGCAGCCAGGCCGAATGCAGCCTTCAGCTGCAGCAGGGGCGTCGCGAAGTGACGTTCCCACATGCGCCACGCGAGTGGCTGAGCGCGACGGCCCCTGCGATACGCGGCCCACACTCGACCGAGCCGCTCGCGCGAGAACGGACCTTCCTTGAGCGTGCCGAACATGGAGACCAGGAACGAGAAGGGCAGGCGCAGCTGACCGAACATGAAAGCTTGCAGCTCCACTTCGCCGAAGACGTCGGTGTCGTAGCCGGTCAGCACGTGCCACAGGTCGTGCGTCTGGCGCAGGCGTTGGGCGAGGTAGCGCGTGCGTTCGTCGCGGACCTGCCGCGGAGGAACGAACACTTCGGGCGTGAGGCCGCGGGCCCGCAGGAACTCCACGTAGCTGCGGCCGAGGGTGCCTTCGGGCAGCGCGGCGAGCGCGTCGAGGTCCACGTGGTCGACGTCGATCGCGGGACGCGTGCGCAAGAGCTCGCGGCCCTCGGCTTCGGCTTCGAAGGCGGTGACCAGCTCGGGCAGGCGGCCGCCGTTCAGGAGCACCGCGGCGTCGAGCGCGAGGTTCGTATCGCCGGGATTTTCTCGCAGCTGGCGCAGGGTGCGCATGCCGCGGCGAAACCGCTCCGGCGCGCGCATGTCTTCGATGGTCTCGTGCTCGATGTGGGCGTGGGTGTGGGTCTGCATCAGCCGCCTGCCTTGTTGTCCAATTGGACAATGACTGGTTTCGCGCTATTGTCAAGTTGGATAATGACTGGAGGACGTGTAGGCTGTCGGTCCAGGTGCGCAAGGCGGTAAAAACCAAGCCCAGGCCCAGGGTCCGGCGTTCGCCCGAGGAGGCGCGGGCGCTCTTGATGGACGCTGCCGAGGGTCTGTTTGCCGAGCGTGGGCCGGATGCCTACGGCCTGCGCGACATCGCGCAGCAAGCCGGCGTCAGCCACGGGCTGATCACGCACTACTTCAGGACCTACGAGGGCCTGGTCGAAGCGGTGTTCGCGCGTCGCGCGGAGCGCATCGCCGCGGCGGTGGTCGCGAAGCTCGAACAGGCGGCAGGTGCCCCGGCGGCACACGAGTTGATCACCTTACTGCTCGCCGCGGTAAGTGAACCAGCCCACCTGCGCCTGGTCGCGTGGGCCGCGCTGTCCGGCCGCGCGCAGAACATCGACTTCTTGCCTGGCCGCCAGCGAGGCCTGCGCGTGATCGGTGATGCGGTGTTTCGCGCAGCCACCGAGCGCGCCGAACGCGCTGGCACGCCGCCGCCGTCGCAAGACGACGTCGACTACGCGATCGTGCTCGCGCTGTGCGCAACCTACGGCTACGGCATGGGCAAGGGCGCGTTCTTGCGCGCACTCGGTCGCAAACCGGACAGCGATACCGACCAGGCAGTCATGAAGCGGTTGAGCGAGATGCTGCAAGGCCTGCTGTCTCCGGCGGGTGCTGCTCTGAAGTCCTCGTGACCGTGGATGCTAGCGTTCGACGGTTGGCATCCCACGGCGCAGGACACTATGCTCGGCGCCGGAGTCGGTAGTGATGCGCGATAGCTCGAGGTCGTTCGTTTGTAGTCTCGTGTTGGTAACCTTGGTCGCGTGCGTCCACGACGAAGCAACCGAGAGCCACGCACGGATGCGCCCCGACGCAGCAGTGCCGAGCGATGCCGGTGAGGTCGGATCGAACGCCGGGAGTGGGCACCGCGACCACGGCGCGGGTGGTTTGGTTTTTGATGCCGGGGCGGGCGGCACGTCCCATGGCGGTGCTGGAGGCGAGCTCACGGATGGCGAGATCGGCGCAGTGTTCAAGGCTTTGAATGACGTCCAGCTCGAGCTCGGTGACGAGCTTTCGAAGCGCGCGCTCACGCCTCTCGTGCACGACTACGTGCGCATGATGCTGGACGAGTACACCGCAAACCAAGAGCGTCAGAGCGGCATATTTCAGCGGTTGGATATCAGTCCGAGTGAGGGACCCATCAGCCAGGAATTCGAGAGCGACGCACGCCGCATCCGTGGCGATCTCGATGGGGCCGGACACGACATTGATCTGGTCTACATGCAGTTGCAGGTCGAGCTACAAAGCGAGACGCTGGGCTTGATCGGCGAGAGGCTCGCCCCGAGCGCGATGCACCACACGGTCGAGACGGAGGTGACGCGCATGAGCGTCCAGCTCCAGCAAAGCCTCGATCGGGCGCTGCAGGTCCTTGAAACGCTGATCCCCAGTGGCGCGGAGGACGCAGGGACTTGAAGGCTATCCGCGCGTGCCCGTGATCAACAACTCGCCTTCGGGCGGTAGCGTCGGGGTTTGATCCTGCAGCTCGAGGGCTGCGTCGAACTGTTCGCGGGCTTTTTGTTTCTGGCCGGCCGCGAGGTAGAGCTGGCCGAGGGTGCGGCGGCAATAGGCGTCTTCGGGCTGGAGCTCGACGGCGCGGCGGGCTAGGGCGAGGGCGGCGGAGGCTTCGGCGCCGGCGTGGTGCGCCGCCAGCGCGGCCTTGCGGTGGGCGTGGGCATCGCGCGGGTCGGTTGCACAGACGCGCTGCCAACTCTCGGCGGCTTCGGCCCAGCGCTGGTGCTTTTCTTCGTAGGCGGCCTGGGTTCGCAGGCGCTCGATGACCTCGCGCTCTTCGTTGCGCTCCTTCAGCTCGCTCCACAGCTGTTCCGCCGCAGGAGCATTCGCCGCTGTCGGCTGCGAGCGGAAGGCCAGCCCAGGCGTGCGTGGGATCTCGCCGCTCACGGCTTCGGGCTGCCAGCCGGTCACCAGGCGGTGCAGCGTGCGCTTTTGATCCAGGTAGCGGTCGTACTCCGCGCGAGAGGCGGGGCGGGTGAGCACGCCGTAGGCCTCGCTCAGCCGCGCGAACACGCGCTCGAGCTTGGGCAGATCCTCGGCCTGACACACGCCGTAGTGCGCGTCGGGGTGGAAGCGCTTGGACATCTCGAAGAAGTTGTGGCGGATCTCGTCGCGACTGGCGGCTCGGCTGACGCCCAGGACCTGGTAGTGGTCGAGCTCGCCGAGTTGCAGCCAGAGCGCACCCAGCTCGGCCTGCAGCTCGGTGGATAGCCCCTGCAGCTGACGGCGGCGCTTGGGGCGCAGACTGGGTCGGGTATCCGGCCGCTCCTCGCGCTTCGCTGCCGCGTGCAGCGGCACGAGCTCGATCGCGCCCAGCTGCGCCAGCTCGCGCAGCATGTCCTCGGTGCTGGGAAGAGGCAGGCCGAGCGCGTCTGCCAGCTCTTCGGGCCCGCGCCGGCCGTCGATCGCAGCCAGCAGGTAGCCCAGCATCGGATCGGTCACCTCGCGGCGGCGCGCGAGCGGGCGCGGGAAACGCGGACGCGGGTCGTGCTTGCGTGCGTGCTCGACGAACGCCTCGATCAGCGCGTGGTGTTCCGGCTTGCTCGGCTCGAACTGCAAGCCCATGCCGCCCATCACGCCCGTGGCGCGCGCACGCTCGCGCGAGACTCGATGCACGACGCGCGCGGGAGCCGCCGCCGTCAGCTGCTGGTTGGCCGGCTGCACGCGTGGCAAGAGCTCGTCCGCCGCGACTTGCAGCGGTGCCTCGGGCGCGGGCAACAGCACCGAGACCTCGCTGAACAACTCGAGTGGCTCGGCGCAGATCAGGAACAGCCCACCGCGGCTCACGTCTCGCGTCGGGTACTGCTGCGGTGCCGCGTCGCCGACCTGCACGCCGAGCCAGCAGTCGACCGGATAGCGAGGCTCGAGCCGGTGCGGCCGGGCCTGCGGCGGCGCTGGGACGGTGGGTGGAAGCGCCTTCACCGTCACGGCACTAGAAGTTCGGTTGAGGGAACGGCGCCGACGGCCGCGCGAACAGGTAGCCCTGGAGCAGGTCGATGTTGAGCTTGACCAGCGCGTCGCGTTCGTTCTTGGTCTCGACGCCTTCGGCCACCACGAAGATGCCGAGGTCCGAGCACAACTCCGCCAACAGCTGCACGAGCCGCGTGCGTACCGGATCCGTGTCCAGGCCGCGCACCAGGGTGATGTCCAGCTTGACGAAGTCCGGCTGCACGGTCGCAAAGCTCGACAGGCCGGAGTAGCCCGCGCCGATGTCGTCGATGGCGATGCGATAGCCCAGGCTGCGCAGCTTGGCGATGCGCTCGGCGATGTCGTCGATGCCGTCGATGGCCGCACGCTCGGTGATCTCGAGCACGGTGCGCGGCGCCCAGGCGGTCAGCGGCGAGCTCGGGTCGAAGAGCGTCTCGTCCAGCAGATCGCGCGAGTGCAGGTTGACGAACAACATGCAGCTCTCGCCGGCGTTCAGCATCGGATCGCCGGCCTTGGCGCGGATGCGCTGGCCGAGTTGTTCGGTGCGCTTCAACGTCTCCGCGGCCTCGAAGATCGCGCCCGGATGCGGCAGGCTCTGCTCCGACGAGCGAACCAGCGCCTCGTAGCCGAACACGTTGCGCTTCGACCAGCAGACGATCGGCTGATACACCATGTACAGCGCGTCGACCGCGCGGCCGAAGCGCTCTTCGAGCGAGCGGATCACCGGGTTCGGCCCGGTCATCGAACGCGTGTTCCCCAGCTCGCGCGCCGTGCGGCGCAGCTCCGCCAGGCGCGTCATCTGCAGCGCGCGGCGTACCGCCTCGACCAGCGTGTCCGGGTCGAACGGCTTCGGCAGATACTCGGTCGCGCGATAACGCACGGCGCGGATCGCCGAGTCGGTCGTCGGTTCGCCCGCCACCAGCAGCACCGGCAACTCTTCGTTGCGCTCGCGGATGCGGCGCAGCACGGTCAAGCCGTCCGCGCGCGGCATCGCCAGGTCGGTCACCACCAGATCCACGCTCTCGATGTCGAGCAGCCGAAGCGCCTCTTCGCCGTCCGAGGCGCAGCGCACGTCGTAACCCGCCCCGAGCAGCATGCGCGTCATCAGGTGCCGCATGTCGGGCTCGTCATCGACGACCAGCACGCGGGCGCTGACCGCCGCGGAGATTCCGGTCGGGAACGCCGGCGCCGGGCCACTCAGCTGAGCCATGGGGCCTCCTGGCGAATGCGAAGATGCCGCGTCGCCGGTGCTGCGCGACGGGAAAGCGTGAAGAAGTTGGCGCTGATCGACGAAGACACGAGGCTGCTCAGCTTCTCTATCGGCCCATGCATGGCGAAGCTTGAGCTGATCTGCATGGCAGTGGTGTGCTCGTCAGTGGCCATGTGAGTCTAGTGGGACGGATCCTGACGTTCGTGCTCGTGCTCGTGCTCCGGCGTGGGCGCAGGCGCAGGCGCGGGTTCGGGCGCGGGTTCGGGCGCGCCGCTGCCAGCGGCAGCCTCTGCCGCCGGTTGCGCCTGGGCGTTGGGATCCTGCGGCTGCGCAGGTGCGGCTCGGCGCCGGCGCAGGATCAAGATGGCCAGGCGGCGATTCTCGGGCGAATACGGGTCGGCCTTGTTGAACAGCTGCGAGTCCGCATGCGCCTGCACCGAGCTGATCTTGCCCAGCGGCACGCCGTGCTGCTCGAGCACGCGCCTCGCCTCATTGGCGCGCGAGAACGACAGATCCCAGTTGTTCCGCTTGGCGCCCTTGTCGAACTGGCGCGAGTCGGTGTGACCGTGGATCTCCATCTTGTTCTTGAGCTTGCCGAGCAGCGGCCCGAGCTTGGACAGGAACTGCACCGCGCCCGGCTTGAGCTCCCCCGAGCCCACCGGGAACAGGAAGTTGTCGCTGCCGTCGATCAGCTCGATCAGCGTGCCCTCGGCGGTCTCCTTGAGCGAGATGTGCTCCATCAGACCTGCGAGCTCCGGCACCTTGTTGGCATCGGCCAGCAACTTCTTGATGTTGCGGCTGAAGACGTCCAGGCCGGGATCGGGCGAAGGTCCACCCTGGCTGCCGGCTTCGAAGATGTTGATCGGCACGGGCGGGTTCGAGCCGGCCGGTGTGCCCAGCATCAAGGTACCGCCGGGCAGCGTGCCGGTGCGGAAGTACTGCGCGATCGCGGCCTTGGCGGATTCGTCGGTCTGAGTCAGCAGCCAGAGCACGATGAACAGCGCCATCATCGCGGTCACGAAGTCGGCGTAGGCCACCTTCCAGGCACCTCCGTGGTGCCCGGCGTGCTTGGCTTTCTTCTTGATGATGATGACCTTGGTGCCGCCCTGGCCACTCATCAGCCGCCCCCGCTCGACTTGAGCGACTGGATCGCCTGGTCGAGCTCCTGGAACGTGGGTCGCTCATCGTTGAAGATGCTACGTCGCGAGAACTCGACCGCGATCGCCGGGGCTGCGCCGCGCGCAGCGGCGAGCACGCCGTCCTTGATGCACTGGATGTACTTGCCGTTGGCGCCGACCTGCATCTCCACGCTGGTCGCGATCGGGCTCAAGATGCCGTAGCACAGCAGGATGCCCATGAACGTGCCGACCAGCGCCGCGCCGACGTGGTGGCCGATAACCTCCGGGCCTGCATCCAGGTGGCCCATGGTGATGATGATGCCGAGCACCGCGGCCACGATGCCGAGGCCCGGCAGCGCGTCACTTGTGGTGCGGATCAAGCCGATCGGCTGGTGCTCTTCCTCGTGCATGGTCTCGATGTCTGCATCCAGCAGCATCGCCAGCTCTTCGGGCGTGCAGCCGTCGACCAGCTGCTTCAGCGCGTCGAGCAGGAACACCATGGCGTGGTGGCGGCGCGTGACGCTCGGGTAGTTCTTGAAGATCGCGCTCTGATCCGGCTGGTTGACGTGGCCTTCGAGCGCCAGCACGCCGTCGCGCCGCATCACCGAGAAGATCTGGTAGAGCAGCTTGAGCAGATCCATGAAGTCGGTCTTGGCCGGCACGTCGATCTTGAAGCCGATGCCGAGCGAGTGCTTGACCCGCGACATCACCTTGCCGGGCGCCGAGATCACGAGCGCGCCCAGCGCGGCGCCGCCGATCACGACCAACTCGTTGGGCTGGACCAGCACTGCGAACGGACCCGACGCCATCGCGAAGCCGCCGAGCACCGAGCCGATCACGATGACGAGCCCGAGGATGGTAGACATGACTTTTCATGTCTCGGACGAAGAGATGGGTTTCTGAAGGTGATCGCGATCAGGTCATGCGTCCAGATCGCCGCGCCTCACACCCGGACTTACCTCGCTGTCCGGCTCGTCCGGGTGGACTGCAGGCCAGCTCGGGCTGGAGCGGGCGTAGGCGCGTTGGCGCTGATACTTGCTGCTCGCCGCCGCTGTAGGCTGCAGGGGCTCGCTGGTCAGGGGGCTGAAGCTACGCTGCTCGAGCAGCGAGGCCGCCAGCGTCAGCAGCAACTGGCTCTCCGGGTCGCTGCCGCCCTCGACCAGGAACGGCCGGCGGCGGCTGACGGCGGTGTGGATCTTGTCGCGCCGGCACAACCCGCCCAGCACCGGGACGCGCACGTTCAAGAAGTCGCCGATCATGCGCGACAAAGAGTGCAGCGCGTTGAGCTCGCGCGGATCGGTCAGCTGGTTGCCGAGCAGCGAGACCCGAGCCTGCTGCAGCAAGCCGCGAAGCGCCTCGGCGAGCGCGGCGTCGACCGACGACACGCGCTCGAGCAGCTTCTGCATGGTCTCGACCTCGGAGCGCTCGCCGGTCGGCTCGAGCAGCTCGGCGCGGCCGGCTTCATTCGCGCGCTGGCGCAACGTGCGGTAGAGGCTGGCCTTCAAGAAACCGTAGGCGTTCTGCAGCGAGATCAGCTGCGCGCTCGAGACGAGCAGCTGCACGTCGGCCGCGGCGAAGAAGTCGACCACGTTGTAGTGCACGCCGGCGCCGCAGTCGATCACCACCACGTCCGCGTTCAGCCTGGCCATGTGGCGCAACAGCTTCTGCTTGCGTGCGTGCTGCAAATTGGCCGCACCCGGCAACGCCACGCTCCCCGCGATCAGGCGCAGGCCCGACACTCCGCTCTCGATCGCGAGCTCGTCCAGCCGCTCGGAGCGGCCATCGATCAACGCCTGCAAGCTGGCGCGGGGGTGATCGATGCCGAACAGCGTATGCAAGTTCGCGCTGCCCAGGTCCGCGTCCATCGCGATCACGCGGGCGCCGTGCCTGGCGAGGGCTACCGCGAGGTTGGCTGCGACGACGCTCTTGCCGACGCCGCCCTTGCCGCCGCCGACCGCGACCACCAGCGCTTCTGCCGTGCCCTGCATCCCAGATCACAAGTTACACACGAACACGGACCAACTTCCAACATGTAAGCTCTGCGGCGCGGGAGCGTCTGGGGGGCAGCTGCATGCGCCTGTCAGCGGGTTGGGTGCGCTGCAGCCGAGAGACGCGCGTTGCGAGAGTGCGTATGCGCCGCCAAAGTTCGACGGCATGCCTGTTGCGTTCATGCACACGTTGAGCGTCAGTGGCGAGTTGGGACACGCGGCGTCCACGGAATCCACCGAGAGCGCAAGCGCGCTCGTTCCCTCCGGACAGGCGCAGGCATCGTTCAGCGGATTGGGGGTGCGGCAGCTGGTCTTGCAGCTGCCGTCTGGACCCTGCACCCACACGCCGCCGAATGTCGTCTCTGGCGTGCGCGCCGCCGTGCAGCTGCGCACCTCGGTCGTCGCGTCGCCCGTGTCGCAGCTCTCGCCGCGCTTCCAGAGCAACGTGTCGTCGAATCCGTTCGGACAGGCGCAGCCCGCGGTGTACGCATTGCGCGAGCTGCAAGGGTTCTGCGTGCAGCCGTCCTTCTTGGCGAAGAAGCCGCCGTAGGCCGTGCACTTGCCGCGCAAACACGCGCCGAGATCGCAGGTGTTGCCAGGCATGCAGCACGGCAGGCCGGTGATGCCGCAGGTCCTGCGGGGAACCGGTGCCTTCGCGCCGGCCGCGGGCTGCTCTGCACCCGCGCCCGAGTGCGTGGCGCTCGGTGTCCCCGAGCCGGCCTCGTCTTCGCCGCTCCCAGCTGCGCCCGGATCGGTCGCGGGGTCAGCCTCCGTCGGCGGCTGCTGCAAGGCCGACAGGTCGATCGAGCACGCGCCGAGCAGGCACAGCGCCGCGAGGTACGGACGCATGTTACAGGCTCCCGCGTACGCCGATCGACGCCGTGTGTCCGTCGAAGCCGGCCGTGACGCGCGTGGTCTCGCGCTCGTTGCCCTTGCCCTCCAGGTAGAACAACAACCCTGCAGTCGCCAGCGACAAGAGCGAGCCCACCACGCAGATGTTCGTGGCGGTCACTCCGCCCCGCACGGGCGCGAGTTGCTCGTCGGTACAGCTGCCCGTCGCGCCACACGTCAGCGCCAGGCGCTCGAACTCCTGGTTCGCGTCGATCCAGACCCAGGTCGCCACGCCGGCGAACACCAGCGAGCTGCCGAGTGCGACCCAGGTGAAGGTGCGGCCCAGGAACAGGCCGGAGCTGCCGCTCGGAGCGCTGGAAGGTGCTGCGACTGGTGGCGGCGGCGGCGGCATGGGCATCGGTGGCGGTGAAGGTGCCGGGGGCAGCTCCAGGCTGTCGCGCTGCTTCTCGAGCTCGGCGATGCGCGACTCGAGCAGCGCGCGATCGGCGGCGTCCGGCACTTGCGCCAGGTACTCTTGCAGCGAGGCGGCCGCGCGTCGCGGCTCACCCAGGCGCGCGTGCGCGTTGGCGATGTTGATCAGCATCGCCGGGTGGCCGGTCAGCACGTACACGCGCTGGAACGAGTCCAGCGCTTCGGCGAAGCGGCCGGCCTCGTAGGCGCGGCGGCCGGCCTCGAACGTGGGGCGAGCGCTCTCGTCGGGTGGCGCCCACTGCGTACTGGAGGTCAGGTGCTGGGCTTGCGCGGGCACACTTGCAGCCAATAGCTGCAGTAACAACAGCATGCCGAGCAAGTAGCGCATGTCTCCCCCCTGCAGATCAGGCCGCGCGCTCGCGTGCGTGCTTGCGGCGCGTCTTGTCGCGGTACAGCTCTTGATCGGCCACGTCCCTGATCAGCTCGGCCGACTTGGCCTGTTCGGCCGAAGCACAGCCCAGGCTGACGCGCAGCGGTGTGCCATCGACCACGATGCTCTCCACCGCCTCGCGCAGGCGCTGCGAGAGGCAGATGGCGCCGGCGTGCGTCGAACCGGGTAGCAGCACCGCGAACTCGTCTCCGCCCACGCGCGCGAGCAGATCGGTGTCGCGCAGCGAGCGCTGGCACGCGTGCGTAAACGCGATCAGCGCCTCATCGCCTGCGGCGTGGCCGCTGCGATCGTTGCGCTGCTTGAGGTCGTCCACGTCCAGCAAGATCAGGGCGAACGGTTCGCCGGTGCGGCGATGCCGTGCGAGCTCGCGGCTCAGCTCTTCCTCGAAGGTGCGGCGGTTCCCGGCCTGCGTCAGCGGGTCGCGGCCGGCGAGCGCGCGCAAGCGATCGAGCTCGTCGTAGCGGCGCGCCAGCTCGGCCAGCAGTGGCTCGATGTCGGCGGCGCGGCTTCCCAGCAGGTTGCGGGCACAGGCCATCGCGCGGTTCGAATCGCCGCGGTTGTCGGCGCCTGCAGCCTCGGTCAGCGCTTCGATCACTTGCTTGGTCAACATCCTAAGGGGGTCCTTTGCTGGGCCGGAGCTAGGGTGTCGACTCACCAGGTCTCCTGCTTGTCTCGGGGTGACCCCCTCCCTTTTGCAACTGCTATACCAGCCCGCTACGCGACTAGCCGCGCGGTGCCGCCGACAGCTGCAGAAACGTCGCAAGTGCGCGTGGGGACGCACCTTTGGTTCGCCGCTGACGGCGGCAGAATAATTTGCCGCAGCCAACGGAAGCCAGCAGCCGGACGCAGAGTTGACGTCAATCTTCCGACGCTGCCAACAGCAGCAAGTGGTCGGTAGTCCACAGCACCGTACGCTCACTCAGGTCGGGCTACTCAGTGCGAACCAGGCGCCGCGCAGCTCACGCAACGCGGCCGCGATCTGCGGCAACCCGCTCGTATTGCCCTGCACGTACGCGTCCACCAGCCGGTGCAGAACCACGTCGTAGAAGGCGTCCAGCTCGAGTGCGAGCGTGCCGCCTGCATCGGTGCGCAACGCAGACTGGAGCTCCGAAACCAGCGCGTGCGCGCGCATCAAGGCTCGATCCGAGGCCGCTTCGCTCGCGCGCTGCAACACGCTGGTCAGCGCCGCGTCGTGAACCTCGACTATCAACTGCGCAGGGCCGGCGGTCTGTACCGCCGTCTTGCGGTAGCTCTGAGCGGCGTGCCCGAACGGCGGCCGGCTCAGACGCGCAGGCGAGCTCACCGGACTGCTCCGCGCGGCGCGGCTTGCGCGGCGGGCTGGCCGACCTCGGTGCCGATGCCGTGCCACGCTGCTCGCAGCGGCTCGAACAGCGCGATTACCTCGTCGATCACCGCCACGTCGTTGCGCGCGTTCGCGTGCACCAGCTGGCGCTCGGCGTAGTCGTAGAGCGCGCGCAGGCGCACGGCGATCTCGCCGCCCTGCTCGTCGTTCAACGCGGCGCGCAGGCCCTGGTCGATGATGCTGATGGCCTTGGACACGCACGTCGCCTTGGCGCCCAGGTCGCCCTTCTGCATGTGCGCGCGGCTGAGGCGCAGCTGACGCAGCAAGCCATCGTAGAGCATCAAGATGAGCTTGTGCGGCGTCGCGCCTTCGACCTGCGTGTTTACTCCAACGGTCTTATAGGCTTGTGTTGCGTACTTGCTCATCCGTGACTCCGTGACTTACTCGCCGCCCAACTTGATCGACGCGAGCTGCTGCGCGAGGTACGAGCTGGTCGACTGCATGGCCGACAACTGCTGATCCAGCGAATTGAACTGCGCGGTGTAGCGCTTCTCGACGGCTTCGAGACGCGTGTTCAAGCGCTCGCGATCCCCCTCGATGGCCTTCACCTGGCCCTGCAGGCTCTCGGTGCGCGATGCGATCAAGCCCTTGTTGCCGAGCAGCTTGGTGATCATCTGGTCGAGCTGGCCGGCGATGCCCACGCCGTACTTCAGCGTGCCGCGCGAGCCCGTGGCGCCGCCCGCGACATCGAGCTTCAAGCCGTCGGCCTGTCCGTTGCCCGTCAGGCGTTGGCCCGAGCCGGTGGCCGCGAAGCCGCCGAAGGTGCCCGCGACGTCGAGGCCGGCGACTGCAGTCGGCGTCGCGCCGAACAGGTTGGCCGAGCCGTTGCCGCCGGTGATCGAGACCGTGGACTTCGAGCCATATTTCGCCGAGGTCAGGCTGAGCACGCCGCCGGTCTCTGTGACGTTGACGCTGGCACCGGCCGTGATCAGCGCCGAGCTGCCGTTCACCTTCGACTGGATCTCGGCGATCAGCGCCGCGGGAGTCGCGTACGTCGCCTGCGCGAGCTTCACTGTCGTGGACGCGCCGTTCACGCTGAGGCTCAGCGTGTCGTTGGTCGCATCGATCATCAGGCCGGCGGCCGTCGAACCGGTGACCGTGCCGTGCGTCGCGACCTGGCTGACGTTCAGCGCGTAGGTGCCCGCGCGCGAAGCCGTGGTGCTGCCGGCGTAGCTGATCAGCGAGTCATCGACCACGCCTGCGCTCGCGAACAAGCTCTGCACGGCCGTCGGATCGGCCTTCATCGCAGCTTGCACCTTCGCCGCATCCGCGGTGAGCACGCCGTTGCGATCGAAGGTCAAGCCGATCTGCGGCAACGCCTTGTAGCCGCCGACCGCACCCGAGACCAGCGAGGTCAAGCCGTTGCGGATGTCCGTCGCGACCTCGCGCAGCGCCGAGTCGCCTTGGAGTGCACCGGCCTGCTTGGTGTCGGGGTTGTAGCGCGTCAGATCGTTGATCGTCTTGTTCAGGTCGTTGTAGGCCTTGACGAAGCTGTCGATGCTGGCGAGCGCCGCGTTCGAGTCCGAGGTCACGTTGACCTTGGTTTGTGAACCCGTGTTGGTCTTCAGCAGGTTGATCGTCGTGCCGGCGATCACGTCCGTGATCGTGTTGCTGCTCTTGGTCACGAGCAAGCCGTCGACGTACAGCTTCGCGTCCTCGGCGGCCATGATCTGCGACATGTTCTTGCCGCTGCCGGCGGCCGCCGTCGGATCGTAGGCCAGCCGTGACAGGCCGACGGCGTCGGTGTTGCCGAGGTCGTCGTCGGTCACGCTGATCTTCAGGCTGCTGTTGGCGCCGGTGTCCTTCGACGAGAGCACCAGCTTGTTGCCGGTGCCGTCGTTCACGATGTTGGCCGTGACGCCGATCTTGGCCGCGTTGATCGCGTCACGCACGCCCTGCAGCGAGCTGTGAGCGGCGTCGATGTTGAGGGTCTGCGTCGCCTTGGAGCCGTTCAGCGTGAAGGTGTTACCAGTCGAATCGTACGTGCCGTACTGAATCTGGATCGTGCCGGTGCCGACCGTGTCGGTCAGCGCGGTGAATGCCGTGGACGAGGCCAGCTTCTGGGCCTTCGCGAGGTTCTGCACCTCGAGCGAAAACGAGCCGACGGCGGCGCTCGCCGAGGCAGAGACGCTGGCGACCGAGCTGTCGTCGATCGTGCCCTTCGAGATCTGGTAGTTGCTGGGATCGGCCAGGGACTTGAGCGTCCCCTGGAACGCCGAGAGCGCGCCGCGGAACCCCGCATAGGCCGAGATCTTGACCTGGGCCGCCGCCTCTTTCTGGTCCAGCTTGGTCAGCGGCTGGCGCTCGACGTCCATCAGCTTGGAGACCAAGCCAGTCACGTCGAGGTTGGAACCCAGTCCTGTGGCGGTGATGCCAGCCATGATTACCTACCTGATCTTTCGTGCGCTGGGGCTCAAACCTTGAGATCGACGAACATTCCTTGGAACCGTCCGATCTGTTCGGCGACCTTGAGCGCCTCGTCCGAGGGCACCTGACGCAACACCTTGCCGCTGGTCGGATCGATCAGGGCGACGATGGTTTTGCCGGTTTCCTCGTCGGTCGAGAATTTCAGGTTCATGGACGCAGCTGGTGGCTGCGGAGGTTGCGCCTCTTCACGCGGCGCGGGTACCTCTTCGGGCTCGGGCGGCGGCGCGGCACCTGGTGCGGGCACCGTGTTGCGCTTGCCGCGCACCGCACCGCCCGGCGGCTCACGCATCGTGAGGTCGAGTGCTATCGGGGCTTCGATGGGGTTGATGGCCATGTCATCACCTGCGGAAGGTCTGTGTCAGTCTATGTCTTCGACGTGGTCTGGTTAGACCCCCCTTGCGCTCGCGCACGCAGTCCCGGCGTGCACGCGCGCAAGAGCCCGAGCCCGGGCCGGATCGACCGGCCCAAGCTCAAGCGAAGCGGGATCCCGGCCGAACATGCGCGTAGCATGTCGGCCGGGCGTTCTAATCACGAATCAGCGGAGCAGGCTGAGCACGTTGTTCGGCAGCGCGTTCGCCTGAGCGAGCATCGCCATGCCGGCCTGTTGCAATACCTGCGAGCGCGCCAGCTCCGCGGTCTCCTTGGCGAAGTCCGCGTCTTCGATCCGCGACTTGGCGGCCGTCAGGTTCTCGGCAGTGGCCGAGAGGTTCGAGACCGTCGACTCGACGCGGTTCTGCACCGCACCGAGCTTCGCACGCAGACCGTTGATGAAGCCGAGCGCACCGTCCACGACGTCGATCGCATCGTTCGCACCGAGCTGCGAGCCGACGTTGATCGTCGCGACCGTGTTCAGCGTGCTGGACATCGAGGCCGCCGACAGCATGTCGGTGCCACCATCCGTCGCCACCGTGTAGGCTTCCGAGCTCGAGAAGCTCACGCGACCACCCACGGTCGTCGAGTCCGCGGCGCCTTCGGTGAGGGCTTCGGGAGCGCCGAGCAGCGCGCCCGTCGCATCGTAACCGTCGACGTTCAACACGCCGCCGTTGCCGGCGCCGTTGCTGAAGTCGCCGATGGCGATGTCGTAGCCCTGCTCGCTGACGAGCTCGATGCGGTTACCGCGCGCGGTCGCCGACACGCCCGTTTGACCGGACTTGGCGTTGATCGCGTCCGCCAGACCGCTCAGGTCCGACGGGTCGTTCACCTGCGCCGAGATCTGCGCCGTACCGCCGCTGGTGTTGCCCACGAGCGAGAACGAGAAGGTACCCGTGCTCGCGGTGGTCAACTCAGCCTTGGTGCGCGCGTGCGCGGTCACGCCGGTCGAGGCCGACACGCCGTTCACCGCGTCCGCGATCGACTTCGCGCTCTGGCCGTCGGAGACAGCCACCGTCGAGCTGCCGACGCTGCCCGTCACCGTCAGGTTCTGCGCCACGATGCCGTTGCCACCCGCGGTAGCGACAGCAGCGAGGTCGTTGGCAGCCGCCGCCGGCACGTAGGCCGTACCGTCGGTCGTGAACGCCTGGTTACCGATGTCGGTCGCCTTGGCGCTGCCCATCGTGATGCCGATCGCCTGATGGGCGTTGGCGCCCACCTGGAACTGCTGCGCGACGAAGCTACCGTCGAGCAACTTCTTGCCGTTGAACTCGGTCTCGTTGGCGATCCGGTTCAACTCCTGCTGCATCTGCGAAACTTCTTGCTGCAGGGCGGCACGGTCGGTACCACTGTTCGTGTCGTTCGCCGACTGCACGGCGAGGTCACGGATACGGCGGAGGATGTTGCTCGACTCGCCCAACGCGCCTTCAGCCGTCTGCGACAGCGAGATGGCATCGTTCGCGTTACGAACAGCTTGGTTCAAGCCGCGGACCTGAGCGGTCATGCGCGACGCGATGGCGAGACCCGCCGCGTCGTCTTTCGCGCTGTTGATTCGCAGACCTGAGGACAAGCGTCGCAGTGAGGTTTCGAGCGTCTTGTTCGACCCCACGAGGTTACGCTGAGCATTAAGTGAAGCAGTGTTCGTGTTGATTACAGCCATGTATTCTCTCCAGGAAGTGTCTCAGTCGGAACCGATTCGCTTCCTGCGAGAACGGAACCTCCTTTCATGACTTCATTCGGTCGGTCGAAATCGAAGCTTGAGACGTGGGGTGGCGAATTTGTGAAGCGATGAGGGTGAGGCGGTGTAGTCGCCCGTGGCGAGCTTGACGCGCGACCGGCTGTCGGAAGTGGGTCCACCGGGTGCTCGCGCCGGCATGTGCGTTGCAGTGCTCGAGGTATGGCAAACGCAAAGACGACCACTCCCGAGCAGAAGGCGCAGCAGAACTTCCACGACATCCTGAAGGAGTTCAAAGACGCCATGTTGATCACGCGCGGCTCCACCACCGGCCTGCACGGACGGCCGATGGCGATCGCCGACACGGACGAGGACGGCAGCGTGTGGTTCATCACCGGAAGCGACACGTCCAAGGTGCTCGAGATCGAGCAGGACGCGACCGCTCTGGCCGTGATGCAGAGCTCGCTCAAGTCGCTGTCGGTGAGCGGGCGCGCGGAGCTGAGCCGCGACCGCAACAAGATCCACGAGCTGTGGAAGGAATCCTTCCGCGTCTGGTTCAAAGGCAAGGACGACCCGAACCTCGTGCTGATCCGGCTCAACCCCGCCGAGGCGGAGTACTGGGACACCTCGGGCGCGCAGGGCGTCAAGTTTGCGCTCCGCTTCGCCAAGGCCTACGTCACGGGCCAGAGCATGACCGACGACGAGCGGGAAGACGTGAACACGCACGCCAAGGTGCAGCTCTAGCTAGCCTTGTGGGGCCTTCGTGCGGTAAGCGAGCCGCATGAGTTGGCAACCAGAGCTGGACGAAATCGCGCTGCGCCACCGCGCCGCGCAGGAGTTGGGCGGGCCGGAGAAGGTCGCGAAGCACCGGGCCGCCGGGAAGCTGACCATCCGCGAGCGCATCGCCGGTTTGGTGGACACGGGCAGCTTCCAGGAGTTCGGGTCGCTCTCCGGGTTTCCGCAGTACGACGCCGCCGGACAGCTCGTGCACTTCACGCCGACCAACATCGTGTGCGGCATGGCGCGCATCGAGGGCCGCGCGGTGTTCGTGACCGGCGACGACTTCACCGTGCGCGGCGGGGCGAACGACGGCGGGAGCGGAGACAAGTTCACGTTCGCCGAGACCATGGCGCGCCGCTACCGCATGCCCTTCGTGCGCCTGGTCGACGGTACGGGCGGGGGTGGCTCGGTGAAGCAGCTCGAGACGCTACGGCGCACCTACCTGCCGGACGTCCCGAGCTTCACCGAGGTGCTCGCGGCGCTGTCCGAAGTGCCGGTCGTGGCACTCGGCCTGGGCTCGGTCGCGGGCATGGGCGCGGCGCGCGTGTGCGCCAGCCACTACTCGATGATGGTGCGCGGGACCTCGCAGCTGTTCGCGGCAGGTCCGCCGGTGGTCGCGCGGGTAGGGCAGACGCTGACCAAAGAAGAGCTGGGCGGCAGCGCCATCCACGCCAAGAACGGCACGATCGACGACGAGGTCGAGAGCGAAGCCGAGGCCTTCGTGCGCGCGCGCCGCTTCCTGTCGTACCTGCCGAGCTCGGTCCACGAGCTGCCGCTGCGAGCGGCATGTGAGGACCCGGCCGAGCGCCGTAGCGAGGCCTTGCTCAGCGTGATCCCGCGCGACGACCGGAAGGTCTACAAGATGCGGCCGATCCTCGAGCAGGTGCTGGACCAGGGCAGTTGGTTCGAGATCGGCAAGGGCTGGGGCAAGTCGGTGATCACCGGCCTCGGCCGCCTGGATGGCTGGCCGGTCGCGGTATTGGCCAGCGATCCGTACTACTACGCCGGCGCCTGGACCTCGGACGCGTGCCGCAAGGCGATCCGCTTGATCGACCTGGCCCAGACCTTCGCGCTGCCGATCGTTCACTTCGTCGACATCCCCGGCTTCCTCATCGGCAAGGATGCTGAAGTCAGCGGCGTCATGCGCTTCGGTACCCAGGCGCTGGCCGCGATGCGCCAGTGCAGCGTGCCGTTCTGCAGCGTGATCGTGCGCAAGGCCTTCGGCATGGCGGCGCTCACGCAGCGCAACGGTTCCAAGACCTTCATGCGCTTCGCCTGGCCGTCGGCGCGCTGGGGCTCGCTGCCGATCGCGGGCGGCGTGGACGCGGCGTATCGTGCGGTGATCGAGGCAGCGCCCGATCCGGAGGCAAAGCGCAAGGAGATCGAGGCGTCGCTGCAGGCCGTGCAATCACCCATCCGCACGGCCGAGGCGTTCGGAGTCGAGGAGATCATCGACCCCCGCGACACCCGAGCGCACCTGTGCCGGTTCGTGAACTGGGTCGCTCCGACGCGAGAAACCCCAACGCCGGGCTTCCGCTACCGGCCTTAGTCCTGGGCACTCTCGTCGCAGTCGAGGTATACGCGCGCGTCCGCCGGCGGCCGAGCCTCGTCGGTAAACGTGATGAGGACACCCGGTCGCTCACCGCATATCGGCTGCTTTCTTTCTCGGATCCGTTTCTCGTCGCTGAAGTCGTCGTAGTAGAAGCCTTCGCCCGAGCCGACGACCCCGTCGTGCACCGGCACCTGCGCGAGCTTGTGCTGCCCGCTTCCGTCCTCGACGATCACGTCGCACGCCACTTTGTCGTTGCGGCGCTTCAGCGGACGCGGAAGACACTGTGCGCGGACATCCTTCGCCATCATGTCGACGAGCCCGTCGATCGCAGGACCGAAGTCGTCCTGGCAAATCGACTGGACCATGCCGTTTCGACCAAAGCTCTTCGCGACCTGTACGATGCGGCGTGGCGGGTACGCAGTGGCTGGCTGTTGAAACCGATCCGTGCGCGTGCACGAGGGCGCGACGGTCGCAATGGACGGCACGTTCTCGTTCTGCGGCACCTCCTTCATGCGCGCATCGCGCAGGATGCGGTCGTAGTAGCGGTTGACGGAAGCTGGCTTCTCGAAGTCGACGCCGGCGCGGGCTTGCGCGTCGACCAAGTCGGGGGGCACGCCGACGATCGCTGCGAATCTCACCGTGTCTTGGTGATTCGGGCGCACGTTCGGATAGCCGATCGTGTAGCGCTCGAGCGCATACAGGTTCTGCGGGTTGTAGAAACAGCGGAGATTGAGGCCCTGTTTGCTGAGCGGATTGGCAGGATCGTTCGTCGAGGCGAAGTGTCCGGTGTTTCCTGAAGAGCAATCGTCCTCGTCAGTCACGACCACGATCGCGAGCAGCGACAAACCCGTCGTGGGATCATTGCGAGCAAACCCAGCGTTGCCCCCCATGTCCGGAGGTGTGTCGCCGTGGCCAAATTGGCCTTCTCCCGTCGTCGACAGGAACAACACGGGATTCGCCTCTGGTGGCAGTACCGTGCCGTTCGAGTCCACGTAGCTCTTCGGCCACAACGCCTTGAGAGCTGACTCGAGTGGCTGCTCGAACCCGCAGCCGCTCGTTCCGAGGCTCGCGATGCAGCCAAAATCACGCGCGAGTTTCTCGGGATCGTCGCGTCCCTGCGCGTACTCGAGAAACGCTGGATACGTCGCGTCGCACGTCGGCTCCGCACCTCCGGTATGTTGCAGCAGGCCATCGTCACCGCCGTTGATCGACCTCTGCGTGTTGCACATCGGGAAGTTGGTGACCTGGCCGAGCAAGCCCATGTCGGTCGACACCACGCCGAGATGGACGTCGTGTGCAGGTGGAAACGTCGAGCCATCGGCGCGCTTACCATCCGTCAGCATCCGAATCATGCGCGGGAACTGCTCGCGCAGCGAAGCTTGCTCCTGGGCCATCGATCCCGAGTTATCGACCACGAACAGCAGGTCGACCCCGCTCGAGATAGGCGCGGAGAGCTGACGGCAGAGTCCGCCGCGCGAGCACCGGATCGGCGTGGGCGCACGCTCCGACGAAAGCCTGCTCGCTGCGCCTCGCGCGTCGCTGCCCTGGACGTTCCTCACCGTGTTGGTGCCGGCCAGCGTGCTCAGCGGGTCCGGGCGCCCCTCGGGGAGCGGTTCGTCCACCGAGTCCGGACAAGCCGCCGCTGGCAGCAGCAACACACCCAAGCACGCCAAAATGAGGCTGCTGCGCCGCGTCATCACCGTCCCTCCGTGGGTGAGTCGTAGCTCAGGCCGGTTCTCGACGCGAGCTACGCCTCCCCCATTCACACCCGACCGCAGCCGGATGGGAGGCCGACGGCCGAAAATGCTACCCGGCCAGCGTGGCCTTCAGCGTGATCGTCGTTGCCGCCAGCGCCTTCGAAACGGGACAACCCTTCTTGGTCTCCTCGGCGATCTGATCGAACTTCGCCTTGTCGATGCCGGGCACATCCGCGGTGGTGGTCAGCGCGATCGACGAGATCTTGAAGCCGTCGCCATCCTTGTCGAGCTGCACTGCTGCTGCGGTCTGGATCGTGCGCGGCGTGACGCCTGCCTTGCCGAGCGATGCGCTCAGCGCCATCGAGAAACATCCGGCCAGGGCTGCGCCGATCACCTCTTCGGGGTTACTGCCCTTTTCCCCGGCGAAGCGCGTCCCCAACGTGAACGGGACCTCGGCCGCATTTGCAGGCTTCATCACACCGCGGCCGTCTTTCAAGCTGCCTTCCCAACGTGCTGACGCTTGGCTCGTGGACATGTCGTCACCTCCAGAGTGTGTGAGAGGCGCTGACCGTGGATCTCGAAGCCGGGCCTGTCAACTCACGTGAGCAGCGGCAACCGCAGCCCGCGCGCGTCCTCGCTGAAGTCGCTCGACTCGTCCGCGCCGGTGGCCTCCACGGGCAAGTTCAGCGCGCGCCACAGCTTGCGATCGAGCAGCTGCGACGGGCGCACGTTGCCCATCGCCGCCAGCATGCTCTCGCGCGCACGCGGCGCGCTCGCCTCGATCTCGGCCAGCATGCGCTTCACCTGCTTGCGCATGAGCTGCTCCTGCGAGCCGCACAGGTTGCAGGGCAAGATCGGAAACGCCATCGCCGCGGCGTAGCGCGCGATGTCCTTCTCGGCGACGTACATCAACGGCCGGATCACCACGTTGCGCCCGTCGTCCGAGACCAGCTTGGGCGGCATCGCACGAAGTGAACCAGTGAACATCAAGTTCAAGAACAGGGTCTCGATCGCGTCGTCGCGATGGTGGCCGAGCGCGATCTTGCTGCAGCCGAGCTCCTGCGCGACGTTGTACAGCACGCCGCGCCGCAGCCGCGAGCACAGTGAGCAGTACGTCTTGCCCTCCGGCACGTGCTCCTTCACCACGCTGTACGTGTCCTCGCGGATGATGCGGTGCTCGTAGCCGTGCGCGTCCAAGAAGTCCGCGAGCGGCTTGCCGTCGTAGCCGGGTTGGCCTTGATCCAGGTGCACTGCCAGGAGCGAGAACTTGACCTTGCTACGTCGGCGCAAGCGCTCGAGCAGGCTGAGCAGCGTGTAGCTGTCTTTGCCGCCGCTCAGGCACACCATCACGCGGTCGCCCTCTTGCAACAGGGCGTAGTCGCTCACGCAGCGACCGAGGTCGCGGCCGAGATCGCGGGTCAGACGTTCGAGCTCGTCCATGCGCGCATCACTCTCGCACGAGCGACGCGCGCGCGTGAGCTTCCAGGCCCTCCATGCGCGCCAGCTCGGCGAGCAGGGCCTTCTGTCCGAGGATCGCCTCGCGCTCGTAGCGGATCAGCGAGCTGCGCACCACGAAGTCGTAGACGCCGAGCGGTGAGCTGAAGCGCGCCGCACCGCCCGTGGGCAGGACGTGGCTCGGCCCGGCCGCGTAGTCGCCTGCGGCTTCCGGTGTGTGGTCGCCCAGGAACACCGCGCCGGCCGCGCCGATCTGCCCGAACAGCGCGTCGGGATCGCGCACCTGCAGCGACAAGTGCTCGGCCGCGAGCAGGTCGGCGACGCGTGCCGCCTCGGCCAGATCGCGCACCACGAAGCAAAAGCCGTGATCGCGCAGCGACGCGGCCGCGATCTCGCGCCGCGGCAGCTCGTTCAGCTGGCGCTCGACCTCGCGCGTGACCGCATCGGCCTGCGCGCGGCTGAGCGTGATCAGCAGCGGATAGGCCGCCTCGTCGTGCTCGGCCTGCGACAGCAGATCGGCCGCCACCACGCGCGCGTTTGCGCGATCGTCGGCGACCACCAGGATCTCGCTCGGGCCGGCGATGCTGTCGATGTCTACCACGCCGTAGACCAGGCGCTTGGCACAGGTCACGTAGAGGTTGCCGGGCCCGACGATCTTGTCGACGCGCGCGACGGTCTCGGTGCCGTACGCCGCAGCGGCGATGGCCTGCGCGCCGCCGGCATCCACGACCTCGGTCACACCGGCGAGCTCGGCCGCAGCCAGCACCGCACCTTCGGGCTTGGGCGTGACCAGCACGATGCGCGGCACACCGGCCACCGCGGCCGGGATCGCGCTCATCAACACGGTCGAGGGATAGCGCGCCTTGCCACCGGGAGCGTACACGGCCACCGAACGCATCGGCCGCACCCGCTGACCGAGCTCGATGCCGTCTTCGGTGTAACGAAAGCCGGCGTCGCGCTGGTGCTCGTGGTAGCGCCGCACGCGATCGGCGGCTTTCTGCAAGGCTGCTCGCGAGTCTGCGGACACGGCCGTGCGCGCCTGATCTCGCCAATCGTGCAGCGCAAAATGCTCCGGCTCGCGGTGGTCGAAGCGCTTGGTGTATTCGCGCAGGGCTTGGTCGCCCCGCTGGCGCACGTTTTGGATGATGTCACGGACGACAGGTTCGACCCGTTCGAGGTCGGCGTCGCCGCGCCGCGTGAGCTCGCGCAGCGTGGTGTCGTACGCAGGCGTGTCTTGGTCCAGACGGGTCAGCATGTGAGAGGCGAGGCTTAGCAAAGCTGCCCCCCACGCGCCATTCCCGGCAACTGGCGCGGGTAGGGGCCGAAGACGCTGTAAAGGAGCCCCGTACCATGCCCGTCCCCCCGTCTCCGACGCCCCCGTCGACTCCGCGCCCGCCCGCCGACCCCGCGCCCTGGCTCGCACGCACCGAAGAGCTGGTCGACGCCTACCGCTTGCAGCTGCCCGGGACGGCGACCAGCGCCGAGCTCGGCCTCGGCTACATCTGGATCGCCGCCGACCACATCTTCGAGTGTCAGGGTGGGTGCGCGGACTTCGCGCTGCTGGACGTGATGAAACTGATGGAAGACTGCCACTGGTTGCTCGCCGGCAAAAAGGTCCCATTCGTCGGCGCGCTCGCCAGCTTCTACGCCTACCTCGGTGCGGCAAGGGTGATCGATCCAGCGCGAGCGGAGCGGATCCGGGCCGAGTTGCTCGGCCTGCTCGATCACAGTTGAAGCATTCGCCCACGATGTAGTGGTCCTGAACACGTCCGCCTCGGTCTTCCAAGAAGCGCTAGTGCGCGGATATTCTAGGTACATTGGGCGTACGTCACTGAGCCCGCATCATGGCCGATGAACCCGTCGCGACAGGCACGCTGGCGAAGACCCCGCTGCCGCACTTACTGATTTATCTCGACCAAAAACTGCTGTCCGGGACGCTGGCGGTGTGGCCTGACGTAATCCCGGAGGGTGAGAACCGGCAGGATCGCATCCTGCTGCTCAAGGGCCGGCCGGTGGCTGGGCGCTTGATCGAGCCCGCGAAGACGCTGCGCGAAGGTCTGCTGAAGATGTTCTATCGCAGCGAGGCGCCGTATGCGTTCTACGACGGCAACCTGCTCGGCAGCGGTGAAGATCGCCTGAATGGGCGCGTGGATCCGCTGTCGCTGATCACCGAATCGCTGCGCATGACCGCGCGCGATGCAGTGGTCGACGACGTGCTCGGGCGCGTGGGTGCGCTCAAGCTGCGCATGCAGCCGAAGATCGAGCTGCCGCGCTTCGAGTTCACGCAAGAAGAGCGCACGCTGGTCGAGCTGTTGATGGCCGAGCCGGCGACGATCGACAGCCTCACCAGCGAGTCCGGCATGCCGCGAGCGCGCGTGCGGCGCGTGCTGTACCTGCTGCTGATCTCCAAGGCCGTCGCACCCTACGAGCCGTCGATGCCCGCTGCTGCGCGCCCATCGGTCGGACCGACCGCGTTGCCCTCGTCCGTGCCGCCCGAGGGGCCGATCCCGAGCCTGCCGCCCGCCGCCCCGGCCGCGAGCGTACCGCCGGGGGCCAGCGGACCCTCCAAGTCGCCCGCGGCGCGGCTCGATCGCCTGGCGGACCTGCCGTCACCGCCCCCGGGCTTGAGCCCCGAGCTGACCGAGCGCTGGCAGAAGATCACCACGCGCGCGCGGTTGATCGAGAACCAGAACTACTTCGAGATGCTCGGCCTGGACAAGAAGGCCACGGCCGCTGACGCCAAGTCCGAGTTCTTCAAGAGCGCGAAGGAGTGGCACCCGGACCGCTTGCAGCCCGAGCTCGCGCCGCTGCGCCCCGCCGTCGAGATCATCTTCGGCTACCTCAACGAGGCGCACAAAGTCCTGGGCGACGCGGAGGAGCTCATCGCGTACCAGCGCACGGTGCGCGAGGGCGGCGGTACGCCCGCGGCCGAGCGCTTGATGCAGCAGATCCTGGACAGCGCGATCGCCTACGAGCGCGTGCTGGTGTTCGCACGCCGGCATCAGGTCGACGAGGCGCTCGAGCTGCTGCAGAAGATCCTGAACATCACGAAGGACGAGCCCGACTACCACGCCATGCTCGGCTCGCTGCTGATGCAGAAGTATCCGGGCCCCGACGCGCCGATCGCGAAGATCACCGAGGCGCTCGATCGCGCGATCGAGCTGCACGCCGATCACGAGAAGGCACAGCTGTACAAGGCGCAGCTGCTCAAGCGCCTGGGCCGCAACCAGGAAGCGCTGCGGCACTTCAAGCGCGTGGTGTCGATCAATCCGAACAACCTCGATGCAGCGCGCGAAGTGCGCGTGGCCAACATGCGCGAAGAGAACAAAGACAAGACGGTGGCCAAGAGCCCCGCGGGTCTGCTCGGCAAGCTGCTCGGCAACAGCGAGAAGCCTTCGCCCAAGAAGAAGTAGTTCTCGGCGCGGCGCCACGCGGCGCGGGCGCCGGCGCCCGCCGTGTGGCTGTCCGAGAAAACTGCGCGTTTTCGCGGCTGCCAGCTGCGGCACGCGGCGTGCACTGCTGCGCGGCATGGAAGCCACGACCACGAGCTCGCCGGCGCGCGTCGGCCCGCGCGAGCTGCTCGCCCTCTACGGTTCGTCGACGTTGTCCGATGCAGAGCTGGTGGCTGTCCTGCTGGGCACCGGCGCCAGCAGCGCTCCGGTCTCGGTCGTCGCCGCTCAGCTGCTCGAGCACGCGGGCGGCCTGCAGGGCCTGGCGCGGCGAAGCCTGAGCGAGATCGAGTGCCAGGTCGGCGTGGGGACCACGAAGGCCACGCGGCTGATGGCGGCGTTCGAGCTGGGCGTGCGGCTCGCGACCAGACCGCTGGCGAGGGCGAGCCCGATCGCGAGCAGCAAGGACCTCGACGCTGCCCTGCGCCCGAGGCTGCGCGGCGACAGTCGGGAACACTTCTTCGCGGTCCCGGTCGACGCGCGCAACCGGCCGCTGGCGGTGATCGAAGTGGCCGTCGGCGGCCTGAGCGCCTGCGCGGTGTCGCCCGCCGACATTTTTCGCGAGGTGCTGCGGCTGCCGGCCGTCGGCGTCCTGTTCGCCCACAACCACCCCAGCGGCGAGACCATGCCGAGCGACGAGGACGCGCTGTTTACCCGGAGGTTGATCCGCGCCGGCGAGCTGCTCGGGGTTCAGGTCCTGGACCACGTGGTCCTGGGCTCCGAGGGCTACTTCAGTTTCCTCGATTCTGGGCTGCTGGAAGGCGCACCAGATCCCCACACCGTTCCTTGACAGGGGCACACCACCATGCTTTGGTGCCGCCTCTGTTTTCCTCCCCGGGAGGAGCCCTCCAATGAAGCGCACCTATCAGCCTCATCGCAAGCGCCGCCTCCGCACGCACGGCTTCCGAGCCCGCATGAAGACGGCTAACGGCCGCAAAGTACTGCAGAATCGCCGCCGCAAGGGCCGCCGCCGTCTGACCGTGACTGTGTACAAGAAGTAAGCCCGCCGAGCGCGCAGTGGTGCAACGAGGTGTGAGTTGTCTGCTTCGCTGCCCAAACCAAGCGGCGCTTCCAGCCAAGGCTTTCCGCCCAGCTCGCGCCTGCTCCGCCGTGCCGACTTCGTCCGGGTGCAGGCCCGCGGGCTTCGGGTCCACACGCCGCACTTCGTGATCCTGCTGGCCGCGAACGAGGGGCAGCGGCTCGGGGTGACCGTGGGGCGGCGCGTCGGTGGGGCCGCGCAGCGCAATCGCATCAAGCGGCTGGTCCGGGAGGTCTTTCGGCTCAACCGCCGGCTGTTTCCCCCCGATTGTGACATCGTTCTCGTGGCTCGACCGGGGGCGGAGCGTCTAGATTACGCGGCGGTCAAGGGCGAGGTGGAACGCGCTCAGAACGCGCTCTTTCGCCCGCACAAAGCCACCCGCGGTGGCAAGCCGCAGCCGGACTCATGATCTCCGCCTCGCTCCTGTTCCTGATTCGCCTCTACCAGCGGCTGCTGTCGCCGCTGATCGGTCCGGTCTGTCGCTTCTCTCCCAGTTGTTCGCACTACATGGCGACCTGTATCGAGCGACACGGCCCGGGGCGCGGGGTCTGGCTCGGCCTGCGACGCCTGTCGCGCTGCCACCCCTTCCATCCGGGCGGCGTGGACTTGCCGCCCGAGCGGGGAGCGGCCATGCATGCGGCGGCTAATTCTCCCGGTCTCGCCACGCACGGCGAGGCGCGGACCTCCGAACCACGTCCATGAAGAAAAACACGTATCTGTACTACTTCGCCTTGGCCGGGGTCGCGCTCGCGGTCCCGGCCTTGATGACCGCGCCGGACGGCAAGCACAAGGCCACGCAGCCGTCAGTCGCGCAGGCAGAGCCACCGCCGCCGGCAGCTGCGGCCACGCTCGCACCGCTGAACGAAGAGTTGGCGTCGATCGAGACCCCCGAGTACCGCGCGCTGATCTCGAAGCTGAACGGCGGCATCAAGAGCTTCACGCTGAAGGACCCGCAGTTTCGTCACGACGGTCGGCCGATCGACGTGGTGACCACCGACAAGCCCAAGTACTACCCGATGGTCCCGCGCGTCGAAGGCCTGAGCTTCGACGACGTGGCGTGGAAGCTCGAGCAGCTGTCCCCGCAGGCCGTGCGCGCGAGCGCGACCAAGGAAGGCGTGACCCTGGTGCGCAAGCTGGAGGCGGGCAGCGGGCCCTATCAGCTGTGGGTCACCACCAAGCTGGTCAACAACAGCGACAAGCCGCGCAAGCTCAGGGTGATCGAGACCACGGATCACTACGTCGAGCGTCACGCGGAGAGCGGCGGCGTGCCACTACTGCCCGCGCGCTCGAGCGCGATCAGCCGCGGTTTGTGTCACCACAACAACTCGCTGGAACACTTCGATCGCAGCAAGCTGCTCGAGGCGCACGACTTCAAGGGGTCGATCAAGTTCGTCGGTGTCGACAACGTCTACTTCCTGAAGGCGATCGTCGCCGCGAGCAAAGCGGGCGATCAATGCCGCCTCGTGAGCTCGGATCGCGGCCGCACGGCGTCGGGCGATCCGATCGGCTCGCTGATCCAGGCCGAGTTGTTTCAGCCCGAGACCACGCTCGCGCCCGGCGCGCAGGACCAACAACGTGTGCTCGCGTACTTCGGCCCGAAGACGCCGGATGAGCTGGCCAAGGCCGGTTACTCGCTGATCGACTCGATCGAGAGCGGGTTCTTCAGCTCGCTCGCACACGGCCTGACAACGCTGCTCTCGTTGATTCACAGCGGGGTCGGCAACTGGGGCATCGCGATCATCCTGCTCACGTTCCTGGTCAAGCTCGTCCTGTATCCGCTGACACACAAGCAGATGCAGTCGATGGCACGGATGAAGGAACTGAAGCCCGAGATGGATCGCATCAACGAGCAGTACGCCGATGATCGCGAGAAGAAGGGCGCCGCGATCATGGAGCTGTACCGCAAGAAGGGAGTGAACCCGATGGCGGGTTGCTTCCCGGTCTTGCTGCAACTGCCGATCTGGTTCTCGCTCTACGCTTCGCTGAGCTCGAACATCCGACTCCTACATGCGCCCTTCGCGTTGTGGTGGAGGGATCTCTCGTCGCCTGATCCCTACTTCGTCCTACCCTTGGCGCTCGGCGTCTTGATGTTCGTGCAGCAAAAGATGACACCACCTGCGGGTGCTGACCCGCTGCAGGCCAAGATGATGCTGTACGTGATGCCGGTGATGATCACCAGCTTCATGCTTTTCTTGCCAGCGGGTTTGTGTCTATACATGTTCACCAACTCGGCGCTGAGCATCGTGCAGCAGCGCTTCATCGAATCCCGCCTCAAGCAGACAGTGCAAGCGACCGCTATCTCAGCCTCTTCCTCGTCTCGACCGGTCGCCGAAAACGACGTTTTGCACGCCGACGCCACGCAGGCGGGGTCCAAAGACAAAACCGCCCAACGGAGGTTGCGCCGTGGCAGAAAGTAGAAAGCCCCCCGAGCTCGACGGAGCTCTCATCCTCGATGGTGACATGGACGGCGATCTCGACGACGAGATCGAAGCGCGTCCGCGCAGCACCAGCATCAGCAGCGACCCCGACGTAGACCCAAGCGAGGACGGCAAGGCCGATTTGGCCAACGAGATGCTGGTCGAAATCCTCAAGCGCATGGGCCTGGCCGTGCAAGTCAGCGTGCGTGAGGATGCCGAGGAAGTCGTGCTCGACGTGGCGGGCGAAGATGCAGGCCGCGTCATCGGCAAGAAGGGCCAGACCCTGGATGCCCTGCAGTTTCTGATCAACAAGATCGTCAACCGCTTCCCCGAAGGTCGGCGCCACATCGTGCTCGACTCGGGCGACTACCGCCAGCGCCGAGAAAACGGCCTCGTCAGCATGGCGCGGCGGGAAGCCAAGCGCGCGGTGCAGCAGAGCCGCATCATCACGCTCGAGCCGATGTCGCCGCGAGATCGGCGCGTCATCCACCTGTCGCTCGCGAAGTTCCCGGGCGTCAGCACCCGCAGCGATGGCCAAGGGGCCGAGCGCAGGGTCCGCATCATCCCGGCGCGGCAGGCCCGTGCGGATCGCCAGCCGCGGCGTCCTCCGAGCTGAAGATTGCCAGCTTGCGCTGGGCCGAGCTGATCGGTAGCGCATACTCCACGACGCGCTCGAGCTGTGCACCCGCCGCAGCTGGTGGCTGCTGGCCTGCGAGCAGCACCAGGTTGCGCGGCGCGAGCGAAAGCCCCGCCGTCAACCACTGCTCCGGTGCGAACGTCGCGCGCGACAGCGCCACGTGGTACTGGCCGTACGGCGCGTCGGGCAGGGCTGGGGCTTTAGGGTCCAGCTTGCGCTCGAGCACGTTCACCCTGCCGACCAGGCCGAGGGCGCCGAGGACCGTCCGCAAGAACGCCACACGCTTGCGCAGCGGCTCCACCAACGTGAGCTTCAGGTCGCTGCGCAGGAGCGCGAGTGGGACAGCCGGCGCCCCCGCGCCCGAGCCGACGTCGACGCAGCGGCTGTCCTTGGCGATCACGTCGGGGCCCGCCAGCACGAATGCGTCGCAGATCATCACCTCGACCAGGGCCTCGGTCTCGCGCGCCGCGGTCAGGTCGAGCTTGGCATTCCAGGTCGTCACGAGCTCCAGGTAGCCGCCGAGCACGTCGAGCTCGGAAGGGGAGAGCGTGCGGCCGAAGGCGGCGGCGGCGCGCTCGAGGTGCGCGCGATCGCGCTTCTTCTGGAAGCCTTGAGTCACCGACACGTTGTACATCCAAGACGAGCTGAGGCGATAATCCAGTCGCATGATCGACTTCTCCGCGACGCTCAGCGAAGTCTTCGGCCCCGTCCAAACCGCGCGCGTCTCGAAGCTCAAGGGCGAGGTGTCGACGCGGGCGTACTACCGCGTCGAGCTCGCCCCGCGCTCGGGTGTGCCGGCCTCGCTCGTGGTCATGCAGCTGCCCGAGCCGTTCGCGGCTGGAAGCGTGGTCGAGGCGCAGGCGCGCGCCTTCCTCGACGTGCGCAGCTACTTGCAGACGATCGGCATCCCGGTGCCCGAGTACCACGGCAGCTCGTTCGAGCGCGGGCAGCTACTGCTGGAGGATCTCGGCGATCTGACCTTCGAGGCGCGCCTGCGCCGCGACGGCCCGGAGAGCCTGCCGGCTGCGTACGCGCACGCGGTGGATCAGCTGGCGGATCTGCACGCGCGCGCCGAGCCGCCGCAGCCAGCGGCGGCATGCATCGCGTTTCGCCGGCGCTACGACGCGGCCCTACTGCGCTCGGAGCTCGATCACTTTCGCGAGTGGGGGCTCGAGGCGCCGCGCGGTGTGCTGCCGCCCGAGGTACGCGCCGAGCTCGACGCGCACTTCGATGCCCTGACCGCGGCCATCGTCGCGCTGCCGGACGGCTTCGTCCACCGGGACTACCAGTCGCGCAACCTGATGTGGACCGCCCCGCAACGTCTGGTGGTCATCGACTTTCAGGACGCCTTCATCGGCCCGGCGCCCTACGACCTCGTCGCGCTGCTCTGCGACTCGTACGTGACGCTCGACTACCCCAGGCAGCGCAGCCTGCTCGAGCGCTACGCCGCGCGCCGGCACTTCGATGCGGCGCAGCGCAGCCAGCTGCTGCACGGCTTCGACCTGATCACCCTGCAGCGCAAGCTCAAGGACGCGGGTCGCTTCGTGTTCATCGATCGCGTTCGCAACAACGCCGACTTCCTGCAGTTCTTCACGCCCAGCCTGCGCCACGTCGCGCGGGCCCTCGACCGCCTGCCCGAGTGGCGGCCGCTCCACGAGCTGCTGCAGCGGCAGATGCCCGGCTTCCCCGAGTGCGCACCGCCCCCACCTTCGGCCGGTTGATACCGGCCTGCCTACATCCGGCCACACAATTGTTCGGGAACAAACCGGCACAGTGCGTGGTTTCTCCAGCTACTTGCCCGAGCATGCACGGCAGGTAGACTTCCGGACGTTTCATGCGGGTGACGATCGCAGGAGTGGTGTGCCTGATAGCGCTGTTGCGTGCCGACGCAGTCTCGGCCGCCGACGGCAGCAATCGGCCTGCGCCTGCGATCTCCGTCTGCGGCGAGCCTGCGCGCGTGATCGAGCTGACTCTGCCCGGTGAAGCTGTCGGCGGCGGACAAGACGCGGATGAAGGCACGCTCTGGTGCCTGAGTCCGGATGATCCGCGCTGCTCTCCGCTCGAGCAGGGCCAGAGCGGCGTCTCGCTCGGTCAGGTGAAGCTCGGCTGTGCGGCCGCGGCCACGGTCGCGCCGCCAGCGCCCGAATCTCTCGCAGCTCACAGCTGCGGCTGGCAATACTCCGGCGCCGCGCGCGATGGCGTGCTCGGCCGCCTGGAGCGGCCACCGCGCTGAGTAAGAGCGCGTCGCGAGAGCAGTCGTGAATCATTCCCGGCCGGGTTCGGCAGGGACCGCGCGAAGTACGCGTGCGCTCATCAGCGCGCGCAGAGTTTTTCACCCAACTAGGGGCTCGATCCCAGCGGGACGTGCCCTCGGAGATTGTGTCATGAGTCGAGGATCAGCACTCGTATCCATATTGTTCGCGTTTTTTTGCGGAATCGTAATCGGTAACATCACGGCTTCGGGCAGCTCGAGCGGCAGCGACGAAGCCACAGCAGCCAAGGAAGGCGACAGCGACACCGGCGCAGGCGAAGCCAAGGACGACGGCGTCGAGCGCTTCAAGGTGCCGGTGACCGCAGCCCAGCCGGTCAGGGGCCCGGCCGACGCCGCCGTCACGATCGTGGCGGTGAGCGACTTCCAGTGCCCGTTCTGCAGCCGCGTCGAGCCGACGATCACGCAGGTCTTGCAGGACTACAAAGGCAAGGTTCGCGTGGTCTGGCGCAATAACCCGTTGCCGTTCCACCAGAACGCGATGCCCGCCGCCGAGCTCGCCATGGAAGCCATGGAGCAGGGTGGCAGCGACAAGTTCTGGAAGGCCCACGACAAGCTGTTCTCCAACCAGCAAGCGCTCGCGCGCGACAACCTGGACGGCTACGCCAAAGAGCTCGGCTTGGACATGACCAAGTACAAGAACGCGCTCGACAACCACACGCACAAGGCGAAGATCGAGGCCGACCAGGCGATGGCCGCGAAGTTCGACGCGCGCGGTACGCCGGCCTTCTTCATCAACGGCCGCTTCCTGTCGGGTGCGCAGCCGATCGACAAGTTCAAGGAGATCATCGACGACGAGCTCAAGCGCGCCGACAAGCTCGTGAAGAGCGGCGTCGCCAAGAATCAGCTCTACGCCGCGCTCACCAAGAACGCGCTGGCGCAGAAGAGCGCCGCCGCAGCGCCGGATGCTCCGCAGCAGCCGCGCCGTCTGCCGGATCCCAAGGCCGTGTACAACGTGCCGGTCGGCAGCTCGCCCGTGTTGGGACCGTCCGATGCACTCGTGACGATCGTCGAGTTCAGCGACTTCCAGTGCCCGTTCTGCAGCCGCGTCGAAGGCACGGTCAAGCAGATCCACGAGACCTACGGCAAAGACGTGCGGGTCGTGTTCAAGCAGAACCCGCTGCCCTTCCACAACAACGCCGGCCCCGCGGCCGAGGCTTCGCTCGAAGCGCGTGACCAGGGCAAGTTCTGGGAGATGCACGAGAAGCTGTTCGCCAACCAGCAGGCGCTCGAGAAGGACAAGCTCGAGGGCTACGCCAAGGACCTGAACTTGAACTTGACCAAGTTCAAGACCGCGCTCGAGACCAACAAGCACAAGGCCGAGATCGACGCCGACCAGAAGTTGGCGCGTGATCTGGGTGCCTCGGGCACGCCGTCGTTCTTCATCAACGGCCGCAGCCTGCGCGGCGCCCAGCCGTTCGATGCGTTCAAGACCGTGATCGACGAGGAGCTGGCGAAGGCCAAGGCGTTGGTGGCGTCCGGCACCTCGAGGACCCAGCTGTACGCGAAGGTGATCGAGAACGGCGCGACCGCGCCCAAGTTCGTCGACGCGCCGAACGCACCGGCGGCCCCCGCGGCCGCGGCCGAGCCCGACGCCAACAAGATCTACAAGATCGCGCAGGCGGCCAAGGCTCCGGTCAAGGGCAACGCCAGCGCGAAGGTCGTGATCGAGCAGTTCAGCGACTTCGAGTGCCCGTTCTGCACGCGCGTCGAGCCGACCCTCAAGCAGGTCGAGGAGACGTACGGCAACAAGGTCAAGATCGTCTGGCGCAA
>DATEOF010000072.1:0-14647 GCA_035274465.1 Polyangiales bacterium | reverse complement strand
GCCGCCGCCTTGACCGCCCTTGCCCGAGCCGCCGCCGCCGCCCTTACCACCCTTGCCCGCGGTCCCACCCGAGCCGCTTTCACCGCCGCCATCGGGGCCTGCGTCCGAGTCAGAAGGTGATTCGTCATCACCGCATGCGATCAGCAGCGTCAACGCGACGAGCGATCCGAGGAACAAAGTTCGGTTCATCATCTAAGCAACCCTCCACATTCGAGTCAGGCAGCAGTGAGCTGGAGTGCCACATCGTGGTTCCATGTGATCCCCGCTTGCAGCACGCAGAGTCTGCCACGCTTCCCACCAAAAATGATCAAAGCTGCAGCTGACTGCAACACGATCGATGCGCTTTCAATACGCATACACACCGACGACTCCACACGCTGACACGAAGATCACAGCCCGCCGCCGTCCGCTGCAACTTGCCACGCCAAATCCCCTGGCTTGACCAGCCCCGACGCACGCGCGACGTTCCCGCCCATGGACGAGTTCGATCGCATCGCCCGGCTCCGCAGCATCTTCGCCCCACGTGCCGAGCAACCCGCGCTTTTGCTCGGCATCGGCGACGATGCGGCGGTACTCGAGCGTCCGACCGACAACCTCGCAGTCAGCGTAGACACGGCCGTACATGGCGTCCACTTTCGGGCGGGGTTCGCCCCGATCGGCCAGCTTTCGGCGCGCGCGCTGAGCGCTGCCCTGAGCGACCTGGCCGCGATGGGGGCGCAGCCGAGAGCGGCGTTGCTGTCGCTGATCGCGCCAGCCGACCTCGGAGACTCGGAGTTCGTCGAGCTGATCCGTGGCTACGGCGCCGAAGCCGAGCGCTACGGCTGCCCGGTCATCGGCGGCAACCTGTCCCGGGGCTCGGAGCTGTCACTCACAACGACGGTGATCGGGGAAGTGTCAGGCGCGGGACTGACCCGCAGCGGCGCGCGTCCCGGGCACGAGATCTACGTGACCGGCGTGCTCGGTGCCGCCGCGCTCGGTCTCTCGCTGCTGCTGGCCGGCACGCCAGAGCTCGGCCCGCAGTTCGTCGAACACTGGCGCCGGCCCCAAGCTCGCATCGCCGAAGGCCGCGCCCTGGCCGGCGTCGCCAGCGCGGCCATCGACGTGTCGGATGGCGCGCTTCAAGACCTGGGCCACCTGTGCGCCGCGTCCGGAGTCAGCGCTCAGCTCGACGCCTCCGCGCTTCCTTTGTCCCCAGGCTTTCCCGAGCTCGCCCAAAAGCTCGGCAAAGACCCGGTCGAGCTCGCCCTGACCGGTGGAGAGGACTACGAGCTCATCTTCACGCTGCCGGCCGGTGCAGCGAGCGGCACGGGCACCCGTATCGGACGTGTCACTGAACCGGGCTCCGGTATCACGCTGCGCGACGAACATGGCCGGGTTTTGGGAGTGAAGGAGCGCGGCTACCGGCACTTCGGGGTATGAGCTAGGCTCACCTACCAATGCACAAGGCAGCGCTGCGAAGCTTGCTCGATGCCGTGAGCCGGGGAGAGCTCGAAGTCGAGCGCGCGCTCGACCAGCTGCGGGATTTGCCGTTCGCCGACCTGGGCTTCGCCAACGTCGACCACCATCGCGCGCTGCGCGTGGGGCTGCCGGAGGTGGTGTTCGGCCTGGGCAAGACGGCCGAACAAATCGTCGCCATCGTGCGCGAGATCCACCGCAAGGGAAACGCCGCCCTGGTCACGCGGGTGGAGCCGGACAAGGCAGCGCACGTGCGCGCCGAGCTCCCCACCATCGAGCACGACCCGGTGGCCCGCACGCTGCTCCTGCGTCACGGCGAGATCGAGAAGCGCGGGCGCGGCGTGGTGTGCGTGGTGAGCGCCGGCACCAGCGATCTGCCGGTGGCGGCCGAAGCGCTGGTCACCCTGCGCGCGTTCGGCAACGAGGTCAGCGAGCTGCACGACGTCGGCGTGGCCGGGCTGCATCGCCTGTTGGCGCGCCGCGAGCAGCTGTACGCGGCATCGGTCGTGATCGTGATCGCCGGTATGGAAGGCGCGCTGGCGAGCGTGGTCGGCGGCCTGATCGACAAGCCGGTGATCGCCGTGCCGACTTCGATCGGTTACGGGGCCAGCCTGGGCGGCGTGACCGCGCTGCTGTCGATGCTGAACAGCTGCGCGTCGGGCGTCAGCGTGGTGAACATCGACAACGGTTTCGGGGCGGCGTACTGCGCGACGCTGATCAATCAGGTGGGCCTCGCGAGATGACCGTGAAGTACACGCGCGTCGCTCCGGAAGGCTCCCGCCTGATGGGCGCGACCCTTCCGATGGCCATCAGTCGCCGGCGCTGCGCGGCGGCTCCCGCGGAGCGAGAGCCGCTGGCGCCTGCAGCCGGCAGCGGCGGGCTGCTGTTCTTCGACGCCGGCAGTGGCCTGGCGGGCGACATGATCGTGGCCGCGCTGGTCGACCTGGGCGTGCCCGAAGCCGTGATCCAATCGGGCCTGGCTGGGCTCGCGCTGTCCGGCTACCGGGCGCGCTTCGAGTACGTGTTCCGCTCGTCGCTGCGCGCACGGCGCTTCGTGGTCGACGTGGATGAGAAACAGCCCAGCCGCGACTACCAAGCCATCGTCGAGTTGCTGCAGGCGTGCGGCACGCTCAGCGACGGCGCACGGGCGCTGGCGCTTCGGGCCTTCGAGAAGCTCGGCCTCGCCGAAGCGCAGATCCACGGCACCACGCTGGCGCGCGTGCACTTCCACGAAGTCGGTGCGGTCGACTCGATCGTCGACATCTGCGGCGCCGCGATCGCCCTGGACTACCTCGGCGCGCGCGTCGCTTGCTCGCCGCTGCCGATGGGTCGCGGCAGCACGCGCTCGGCGCACGGCAGCATCCCGTTGCCCGCGCCCGCCACGCTGTTGTGCCTGGCGGGTGTCCCGACCTACGACGCGCAGCTCGCCCAAGAACTGGTTACCCCGACGGGCGCATGTCTGGTCGCCAGCGCCGTCCAGGACTGGGTCTCTTGGCCGGGGTTTCGTCCCCAGCACGTGGGCATGGGGGCGGGCACCAAAGAGTTCCCCGATCGGCCGAATGTGCTGCGCGCAATCCTCGGGACACCCGACGTGGCTGCGACCCTCGCGCCCACGCGTCGCGTAGGCAGCCATACAATCCTGGAAGCCAACATCGATGACATGACGGCCGAGGTGGCCGCGTTCGCGGTACAGCGCGCGTTCGACGCGGGTGCGCTCGATGTCTGGACCACGCCCATCGGCATGAAGAAAAGCAGGCCTGGAGTCACCTTGTCCGCGCTCACCGCGAACGAGCACGTGGACGACGTGGTGCGCGTGCTGCTCTCCGAGACGACCACGCTCGGCGTTCGCTACCACGCGGTGGATCGCGTGGAACGAAACCGACGCAAGCTGGCGGTGGAGACCCCGTTCGGGTCGATCGAGCTCAAGGTCGCGGACGGCGACGGACTGCCTGCCAACGTTGCCCCGGAGTACGAAAGCTGTCGACGCGCCGCGGAACAGCACAAAATTCCCATCCGACGTGTGTACAACGCGGCCTTGGCGGCTTATTTCGCCCAGCACAGCGGCGACTGACCAAGCGCCGACCCTTATGGACAAAGTTATCAGCGTCCAGGAACCCCTCCGCGTCCGGACTCGCGTGGGTGTCATAGGTGACATTCACACGGAAGTCGACGCGCTGGGCTGGGCGCTCGCGCTGTTCGCCGTGCAAGGCGTCGAGCATGTGCTCGCGACCGGCGACATCGCGGATGGCCCGTACCACGGCGAGGGCGTGATGCGCGCCTGCCAGATGCTCCGCGATGCCGGCGCGTACGCCGTGCTGGGCAACCACGATCGCTGGATGCTGGACAGCATCATGCGCGACTTCCCGAACGCGACCTTCCTGGACGACATCGACGCGACCACCCGCGACTATTTACGTGGCCTGCCGCTGTCGCGCGAGATCGAGACGCCGCGTGGCCTGTTGTTGCTCGGTCACGGCCTGGGCACCGACGACATGGCCACGCTCTACCCGTACGACCGCGGTCCGGAGTTGAGTCACAACGCAGCCCTACAGCAGCTGCTCAAGGCCGGCCGCTACCGTTATGTCCTGGGTGGGCACACCCACCGGCGCATGGTGCGAGCGATCGAGGACGTAACCTTCATCAACGCCGGCGCGATCAAAGAGACGCGCGAGCCGTGCTGCCTCGTGCTCGACTTCGAGCACGAGGTGGCGCAGTTCTACGACTTCGTGAGGGGCAAGACCGTCACCGGTCCCGAGTACAAGCTCTGATCAGTTCGGGTTGACGCAGATCTGCAGGCCCCAGGCGGTGATGATCGGGCTGCGGTCGGCGTTGGCGCCGGTGCCCGTGGACGCCGAGTCGTGCACTCGAATGCTCCAGGTGCCGACCGCGCTCTTGGTGTTGTAGGCGTCGAGCGTCGCGTAGGGCTTGTAGGTGTTGTTGGCGCCGCACGGGCTCTGGGTGGAGCCGGTGAAGGCCGGCACGGCGGTCGCCGAAGCCGAGTCGAATGACCAGCTCCAGTTGTCGTCGCTGTCGTCGCAGTGCGCGTTGCTGTTGATCAGCCGCACGGTGGTGCCGTCCGGTCCGACCAGCTCCATGTAGTCGACCTGACTCATGCGCGTGTGGTTGCCCTTGAAGCCGACCACGTTCACGTCGGTGATCGGACCGTTGAGCGTGATGTCCATGCTGCTGACTGCCAGCGTGGTGCTCGTATTGCTCAGGTTGCTGAGGGCGAACGTGCCGCACGACGACGGCAGCGCCGTCGCGCTACGGCAGCAACGGAAGCCGACGTTCGTGAACGCGCTGTTGTTCGGCCAGACCGAGAAGTCGAAGTCGCAGCGCAGGCCGTCCTGGGTGTTGTTGGTCGCGCCACCGCGCACCGGGATGGCGCCGCTGTTGCGCTGGATGGCGTACTCCTTCACGTTGCCGCTGAGCTCGAAGATCTGCTTGGCGGGCGTGGCGGAGGGACCGCGGTAGCACGCGCTCGATGCGCCGCTATGGCCCGAGGCCTGGATGGCGCTCGGCGAGGACACGTAGTCGAGGCCGTTGCACTGCGTGGAGGAGAACGTATTGCACGCGGGGTAGTCCGGGAACGCCCAGTTGCAGCTGCCGGAGGCGTCGTCCATGCACGCTTGCTCCCACTCGCCCTCGGTGCACAGGCGCGCCTTCGGATCGGCGGCATGGCAAGCCGCCTGCGCCTGCGCGTACGTGACGTTGATCCACGGCTGCTTGTTGACAGTCGAGCAGGAGCGCGACGAGGTCGCGCCACTGCTGGTGTCCGTCGCATCCGGGCGCGACGCCTCGTACTTGTAGATGTCGACGTTGCCGCCGAGCGAGACCCAGGCATCGGTGACACAATTGCCGTCTCCGCTCGGGCAGGACTCGTCGGTCTTGCCATCGCAGTCGTCGTCCTCGCCGTTGCAGACTTCCTGCTTGGCGCCGGGTGTACCGGGTACGACCGCCGCGCCCATGCTGTCCGCGCAGAACGTTCCCGTCCCGCCGGCGTTGCAGATCAACGTGCCGCGGGTCGCGCAGGCGCCCGTGCCCGTCGCGGTGCACGACGCGCCGACCGCAAAGCCTTCGTTGTTCTGGCCGTTGCAGTTGTCGTCCACGGCGTTGCACTTCTCGGTGACCGGCAGCTTGCTGCACACCCAGCCGCTCGCGCCCTGACAGGTCGCCACCGCGCCGGCGCACGCGCCGACCACGTTGCAGACACCGGTCGGAGCGGTGAGGCCCTCGTCGGTCTGGCCGTTGCAGTTGTCATCCTGCCCGTTGCAGATCTCGGCGCCCGAGACCACGCACGGGCCGATGTTGCAGTCGGGGCCGGGGTTGTTGGGATCGTCGTGATAGTTGGTATTGCAACTGGCGATCTGACAGCTGCCGCTCACGCACTTCGGCGTGGCATGCGCGAACGAGCAGACGTTACCGCACGTGCCGCAGCGGTTGACGTTGGTCTGCAGCTGGAAGTCCTCGTCGACCATGCCGTCGCAGTCATTGTCCTGGGTGTCGCAGGTCTCGCTGACGGCAGACGTCGAGCCGAAGCAGACCATCGTGCCGCCGACGCATTGCATCGTGCCGGCCACGCAGGCACCCGTATCGGTGCCGCAGGGCATGCCGCGATTCGGCTCGTCGACGCCGTCGTCGGCCGTGCTGTTGTCGCAGTCGTTGTCCAGGCCGTCACAGAGCTCGGCCGCGGGGCCGATCTGGCCCATGCATGCGATCGCGTTGGTGTTGGTATTGCAATACGTCACGCCCGAGTCGCACGAGCCGACGTCGCTGTTGCCCGCGCAAGCCTGGCCGACGGCGGGGTCGGTCGTGGCGACGCCATTGTTCTGCACGCCGTCGCAGTCCTGGTCCTTGTCGTCGCAGATCTCGGGCACAGGACCGACGTAGTCCGGACAACCGATCGAGCCACCGGAGCACACGGTCGTGCCGAGCTTGCATTCGCCTTGCACGCTCACGCCCGACGAGTGATCCACGGCCCCTTGCGCGGTGATCAAGCAAGGCTCGCCGGCCCCGACGGGCGGCGTATGCGTGGTCGAATCGGTCTCGTCGTAGCTGCCGTCGCAGTCATCGTCCTTGCCGTTGCAGATCTCGGCCACAGGCAGCTTGCCGTTGAGGCATTCGCGCTGCTGGTTGCCGTTGCAGATGTACGAGCCGAAGCTGCACTCGCCGAGGTCGATGCCGCATGAAGCGCCGATCAACGGATCGGTCATGGCCACGCCGTTGACGTTGTTGCCGTCGCAGTCCTGGTCCTTGTCGTCGCACAACTCGGCGCGCGGACCGACCTCGCCGACGCAGCTGAGCGCGCCGGAGATACAGGTCGCGATGCCCACCCGGCACTCGCCGACGGCCGCCGGCGGATCGAGCGTCAAGCCGCCACCCGGTGCCGAGACGCAGGTCTTGCCGACGTTGAGCGGCGGGACGTTGTCCGCGCCGGTCTCGTCTGTCTTGCCATCGCAGTCGTCATCCTTGCCGTTGCACTGCTCGGGCGTGGCACCGACTGCACCCACGCAGATCAGCGTGCCGTTCATGCACTGCTGATTGCCGCGCACGCACTCGCCGAGATCGGCGCCACAGGGCAAGCCGAGCTGCGGGAAGCTCTCGTCGGTGTTGCCATCGCAGTCGTCGTCCTTGCCGTTGCACACCTCGGTCACGGGCCCCTGGCTGCCCATGCAGCTGATCGTGCCGGCGCCGGTGCAGGTGGTCGTGCCGGCCGTGCATTCGCCGGTGTCGTCGCCGCAGCTGACGCCCAGCCGCGAGTCCATGCCGGCGACCTGCTCGTCGATCTTCTTGTCGCAGTCGTCGTCGCGGCCGTTGCACAGCTCGACGCCGTCGGCGGACTTGGTGCACTGATACTCGCAGCCGTTGGCGTACACGCCGTCGGCGTCGATGAAGCCCGCGTTGCACTTGCTCGCATCGAGCTTGCAGGTGCCGTCCTCGCACACGCCGCCGCCGGTCGCGTTGATCGGCTTGCAGGCGTTGCCACAGCTGCCGCAGTTGTTCAGATCGTTCTTGAAGTCGATGTCTTCGTCGATCAGGTGATCGCAGTCGTCGTCGCGCTGGTTGCACAGCGTGTCGTCGCTGGCCGTCTGACGGCAGCGATACTCGCAGCCATTGCTGTCCTGCTTGTCGAAGTTCAAGTACTCCGGGTCGCAGGCGTCGATCGCGCACTTGCCTGCGCTGCACTTGCTGAACGCGTTGCTCAGCTGGCAGCGCTTGCCGCACGCGCCGCAGTTGTTGAGGTCGTTCTCGATGTCGATGTTCTCGGACGCCGGATCGGTGCCCTCGTCGATGTTGCCATCGCAGTCGTCGTCGCGACCGTTGCAGCTCTCGAGCGCCAGGCACTCGACCGGCCCGGCGTCGCCGCCATCGACCGGCAGGCTGGCGTCGAGCTCGCTGCCCTCGCCGCCTTCACCACCCTCGCCACCTTCGCCGCCCGCGCCGCCCTTGCCGCTCATGCTGCCGTCCGGGTTGTCGATGCCCGCGAAGCCGCCGCGGCCGCCGCGGCCGCCCGAACCGGCGCCCTCGTCGCAGTCCAGGCAGAAGGTGCGCACGTTGCAGCCGGCGCCCAGCAGAGCCAGGCAGGCCACGATCAGTGCCTTCAGCAGCGCACCTTGCAGCTGGCGGCTGCGGACGAGCGTGCTGCCCGCACGGCGCAGCCGGCGGCGGAAGCCGACCAACAGCAGCACGCTGAAGCACAGCAGCGCACGCATGTCAGGCGTCGGTTGCGGACGCGGCGACGTCAGGTCACACGCGCAGCCGCCGCCACCGTTCACGCTCACCCGGCGCTTGGGCCGCTCGGGCGTGCTCGTACCCGCGTCCGGCTGGCTGTCCTGCAAGCACTCGCCCGCCTGGCACTTGTAGCCGTCGCCGCACGACACGCCGGCGCGCGACGCCGTGCAGTCGCCGCTCGCACCGCAGTGCTGCTCATCCGACAGCGGATCGATGCAACCGCCCTCGCAGGCGATGAACCCGGTCTGGCAGCGGTCGCTGCACGCGCCGTCGGAGCAGACCTGCTTGTTACCGCAGGTCTTACCGGCGTGGTCGCCCGCGCAATCGGCGGTCGCGCCGCAGTACTTGCGGCTCGACTGCGGGTTCACGCAGACGCCGTCGCAGTCCAGCATCGGTGGCGCACAGCGCAGCTGGCACTCGCCCTCCTTGCACACCTGGCTCTTGGGGCAGGTCGTGCGGATGCACGGATCGGGATCGCAGTCGCCGCTCACGCCGTCGCACAGGAAGCCCGGCGCGCAGGCGAAGGTCAGGCACGTGCCGGCCGCGACGCACTCACCCTTCTCGGGATCGCACACCTGGAAGCCGGCGCAGTTCACGCCCTTGCACTTGTCCTTGACGCACTGGCCGTTCTTGCAGCTCTCGTCGCCCCCGCAGGTCACGGTGGCGCAGCTCGGGATGCACTGGCCGTCGCGGCAACCTTGATCCGCGGCGCACTGCGTGTCGACGCACGCATCGGCGTCGCAACCCTTGGTCACGACGTTGCAGAACTGTCCCGGCGCGCAGGCAAACTGCGGCAAGAGGCAGCTCTTCTCCTTGCACAATCCGTCCTTGGCGTCGCACACCAGGTCGCCGCCGCACACCACGCCGCTACACAGCGAGGCGCACTCGTTGTCCTTGCACACGCACTGGCCGACCGTCTTCTGGTCGGGCGCGCACACCACCTCGTCGTTCAGCTTGAGCGTCTGCGCCGCGCAGGTCGCCGGCTTGCAGCGCTCGCCGACGCAGCGGCACTCGCCGCCGCTGTTCAACGGCACCTTGCCGGCCGGACAGCTCTGCGCGAACTCACCCGCGTCGCGGCACTGTTGCGCGCACTGACACATCACGCACGCAGACTGGCCCGGGCAGATCGCCGTGTCGGCGCCCGGATCCTCGTCGACCTTGCCGTCGCAGTCGTTGTCCAGGCAGTCGCACACCTCGGCGGTGCGCGCCTTCTCGCCGGCGCACACCAGCTGACCGCCGATGCACTGCAGCATGCCCTGCTTGCACTCGCCCTCCGAGGAGCCGCAGGTCATGCCGCCACCGGGGTTACCGTTGTCGATCACGCCGTCGCAGTCGTTGTCGAGGCCGTCGCAGGTTTCGACCGAAGGCTTCTTCTCGCCTTCGCACACCGACATGCCGCTCGGGTCGCAGACGAACTTGCCTTGCTCGCACTCGCCGACGTTCGAGCCGCACTGCGTGCCGATCATGAAGCCTTCGTCGATGACCGTGTCGCAGTCGTCGTCCTTGCCGTTGCAGATCTCGTCCACCGGGATCTGGCCGCCGACGCAGCTCACCACGCCGTCGATGCACTGCGATGTGCCCTGGCGGCACTCACCGCTACCACCGCTGCAGATCACGCCCACGTTGGGATCGGTCGTCGCAACGCCCTCGTCGATCTTGCCGTCGCAGTCCAGGTAGTTGGGATCGTTCTGGGGGAGGTTGCACGGATCATCCGGGCACTTGAGCACCGGGTGCGCGGGGTCGCTGTTGTCGAGCACGCACGGCGAGTCGCAGTCGTTGTCCAGGCCGTCGCACACCTCGTCTTTGGGGCCCTTCGCGCCCACGCAGACGATCGCGCCCTGCTGGCAGACCTCGGTGCCGAAGCGGCACTCGCCGCAGGCTTCCGTGAGCCCCTGTGAGGCATTGGTCGGATCGAGCCGCGTACGGCAGGGGCCGACCACACTGTGGCCTTGGTTGTCGGAGTCGCAGCGCGCGCCACCTTGCGGGTTGCCTTCGTCCGTGACGCCGTCGCAGTCGTTGTCCTTGCCGTCGCAGATCTCCGCCACGGGCCCGACTTCACCCACGCAGCCGAGCACGCCGCCGCTGCACATCGTCGTGCCGGCCTGACACTCGCCGGTGTCCGTGCCACAGCTCTTGCCACCGCCCGGGTTGCCCTCGTCGGTGCTGTTGTTGCAGTTGTTGTCCTTGCCGTCGCAGATCTCGGGCGTGGGCGTGATCTCACCCGCGCACACGATCTGGCCGCCGATGCAGGCCTCGAGGCCCGGCTTGCACAGGCCCACCGCCGCGTTGCCGCAGGAAGTCGGCGATGCGGGCAGGTTCTCGTCGGTCAAGCCGTCGCAGTCATCGTCCTTGGAGTTGCAGGTCTCGGTGCCGGGAGGCAGCGCGTTGCAGACCAGGTTGCCGTTGTTGCAGATCAGCTGGCCCGGATCGCATTCGCCGAGCGACGTGCCGCAGCTCTGACCGACGCGCGGGTCGGTCATGCTGACGCCGTTGTTGTTGTTGCCGTCGCAGTCCTGGTCGACGTTGTCGCACAGCTCCGCGGTCGGCCCGACGTAGCCCGGGCACGCGACCATGCCGTTCGAGCACACGCTGGTGCCGGTACGGCACTGGCCCTGCACCGACACCGGGCCGGTCGAGACCATGCCGTTCGACAGGATCACGCAGGTCTTGTTGATGCGTGAGTCGGTCGCGGCCACACCTTCGTCGATGTTGCCGTCGCAATCGTTGTCCAGGCCGTCGCACTGCTCGGCGCTGCCGGTCGTGCCACCGGTGCACTTGATCTCACCCGCCATGCAGATCGTGGTGCCGGGCGTACACACACCGCGGTTGTTGCCGCAGGTCTTGCCCACGCGCGAGTCCGCCGCACCGTCCGCGGTCGAGGGGTTGCAGTCGTTGTCCTGGTTGTCGCAGATCTCGGTCGCCGGCTCGACGTTGCCCACGCAGGAGCCGTACGCACCCGCGGTGCAGGTCTGGACGCCGTATCGACACAACCCGACGTTCGAGCTGCCGCACTGCTGCGTCATGCCGTCGACCACGCCGTCGCAGTCGTCGTCGATGTTGTTGCAGGTCTCCGTGGTCGGGTTCACGCCCGAGCACGTGCCCCACACGCCCGCGGTGCAGGTCTGTGTGCCCGTGGTGCAGCGGCCGACCATCGTGCCGCACGAGCGGCTCAGGTTCTCGTCGATGTTGGCGTCGCAGTCGTCGTTCGCGTTGTTACAGATCTCGGGCTGCGAGATGCAGCCGTTGCAGTTCTCGTCGATGTTCTTGTCGCAGTCGTTGTCGATGTTGTCGCCACAGATCTCGTTGTTCTGGGCGATCGCCGGCGCGTCCTCGTCCACCTTGCCGTCGCAGTCGTCATCCAACGTGTTGCAGCGCTCACCCGGGCTCGTGCACAGGATGTTGGCGGGTGAGCAGGTGGAGCTCAGCGACCACTCGGGCGCGGCGCAGGCGGTCTTCCCCGTCTCGCCGTTGACGACCGGGCAGACACCGCCGGAGCAAGCCGGCACGCGGCTGTCCACGGTCGACTGAGGGACGAGCACGTTCGACATGTTCAGCACCATCGGATTGCTGGTGCGGAAGCCGCGGAGATCGCAGAACTTGGGGACGTCCTCGTCGATGCGCTTGTCGCAGTCGTTGTCGTAGCCGTCGCAACGCTCGGTCAGCTGGCTGTTGGTGATGATCTGGTTGAGCGCGGCGGAGAGCGCTTCTTCGTCTTGTGCGTAGAAGCCCTTGTACTGACCCGGAGCGTCGGTGCCGCCGGCGTTCGCCAGGTTCTCGATGTTGGTATCGCCCGGGGTCAAGCCGAAGCCCACGGCGTAGGTCTTGATGTCGATCGAGGCGGTCATGTTCATGCCCGGGATGGGCACGACCGACGTACGCAGCGAGGTGGCAGCCGTGACGCCGTTGCCGCCGCAGTTCTCCTGGCCGTCCGTCAACATGATGACTGCGACGGGCCGGCAACCCGCGTAGGCGTCGGTGCTGGTGGGTGAGGTCCAGCCACTGATGTTGTTGGTGAAGTACTGCTTGGCCCTCACCAACGACTGGCCGATGGGCGTGTAGCCGTACGCGTAGATCTCGCTCGTGTAATTGGGCGAGGTACAGTTGCTGCCACACTGTCCGTCCACCCAGGGCAACAGCGAATAGTTGGAGGTCGAGATGCCGACCAACATGTCCGCGTCGCAGGTGGATGCCATGTCGCCGCCGTTGCGGTCGTCGCAAGCGGCGCGGCAGGGGTGCCGGAACTGCATCAGCGCGAACTCGGCGTCGCCGGTCGAGTTCAAGATGTTCTTGAGCGCGCACTTCGCGTCGTTGATGCGCGTGTGCCGGGTGCCGCAGCTGTTGTAGCTGTTCGTGCAGCCCGAGCAGTCATTGCATGTCGGCCAGTTGCCCGCACCGTTGGTGCAGTTGTCCTGCATCGACCCCGAGGTGTCGACGATGATCAGGAACCACGGCTTGACCTGAACCTGCGCCTGCGCGCTCGCGCCTGTACTCCAGCCGAACGTAGTCAACGCGGCGAACAAGGCGAACCAGCTGAGCAGACGCGTCCAGGCGCGTCCGTCCTCGTTCGCCTTTCCAGATCCTGAGCCGCTCATTCGAAGACATCGCGCGCAAGCGGCGATCGTGAACATGCGTGTATCGTTCCTCTCTCAGCGCAATAGTCGCGCGGCGCAGCGCAACAATTCGGCGTAATGCAGGTAGGCGCAGCCTGACATCAGCGCGCGTATCGATCTGATGACAAAACTCGTAGCGAGTAAAGACACATCGCGCGTAGCGCGATTGGATTGACTGTCAGTACTCGCTCGCACATGCATGCCTACGCGCGAGTAGGCGTTGTATGAGCAAGTGTCCCTGTATGCTCAACGCGAAGCGGGTGGGAACAAGCGCTTCAGCTTCTTCTGCAGACCGAAGCGCGACAGACCCAGGAGCTCCGCGGCGCGCGTCTGGTTACCTCGCGCGGCGTCGAGCGCGCGGCGGATCAACTTGCGCTCGAGCTCGTCGACGTGCGCGCGAAGATCGAGATCGGAAGCCTCACTTGTGGCCGCGCGCTGCGCGAGTGTGCTGAAGTGTTCTTCGCGCAGCGTCTCACCCGCACCGAGCGCCAGCGCGCGCCGCAGCTCGTTCTCCAGCTGGCGCACGTTGCCCGGCCAGGCCTGAGTAGCCAGCCGTTCCAACAGACGCTTGTCCAGCTTGGTCACGCGACCCGGCGCGTACTTGGCCAGGAAGTGCTGCACCAGCGGCAGGATGTCCTCGCTGCGCTCTCGCAGCGGCGGCAGACGCAGGCTCACCACCGCCAGCCGGTAGAACAGGTCTTCGCGGAACGCTCCGCTCTCGAGCATCCCATCGATGTCGCGGTGCGTGGCGCACAACACGCGCACGTCGACCCGCGTCGCGCGCTCGCCGCCGATCGGCCGCACCTCGCCGTCCTGCAGCACGCGGAGCAGGCGCACCTGCATCGCGGGCGGCATCTCACCGATCTCGTCCAGGAACAGGGTGCCGCCGTGCGCGGCCTCGAACAGGCCCATGTGGCGCCGATCCGCGCCGGTGAACGCACCCTTCACGTGCCCGAACAGCGTGCTCTCGAGCAGCGTCTCCGGAATCGCGCCGCAGTTCTCGCTGACGAACGGGGCGGCCGCACGCGCGCTGGCCGCGTGGATGGCCCTGGCGATCAGCTCCTTGCCCGTCCCGCTCTCGCCGCGGATCAGCACCGGCACGTCCGAGCGTGCCACGCGCAACGCGAGCTCCAGGCTCTCGCGCATGGCCGGGCTGTGCGCGACGATGCCCGAGTGCTCGCGCAGCTGCTCGCTGCCCTTCAACGACGAGAGCTCGATCGCCTGCGCCTCGACCTGCCGCGACAGCTGGCTCTGCGTCGCGCGCAGCCGGCGCACCGCACGCCGCTCGCGCCGCAGGCGCTCGACGGCCTCCAGCGCGATCGCGGCCAGGTCGGCCAGATCGCTGAGCAGCGCCACCTCGTCCTCGCCGAACGCGAACGGGCGCAGGCGATCGTCGAGGTAGATCACCCCGAGCATCTCGCCCGCGCTGCGCAGCGGCACCACCAACACCGAGCGCAACGCCAGCGCGTGCACGCTGCTGGCGGCGAGCAGGCGCGCGTCGCGCAAGGCGTCCACCGTCGACAGCGGCTGGCCGCTGCTCAACACACGCGCCACGATCGACTGCGAGATGCTGGCCGCTGCCTGATCGCGCTCGCCCAGGCTGCGACCGGCACGCACGCGCAACTCGCCTTGCGCGTCGAGCAGCAGCAAGAAGCCGTTCTCGGCGTGCGTCAGATCGATCGCCGAATCCAGGATCAGATCGTAGAGCCGGCGCGGACTCGTCTCGGCGGTCAAACGTTTGGCGATGCCGGTCAAGCGCCGGAAGCGCGCGTCACCCGCCGCCAGGCCGCGCTGCGCGTCGCTGGCGGGCGTCGGCAGCGCCGAGAGCGCCGCGCGATACGCGCGCACCT
>DATEOF010000071.1:0-29332 GCA_035274465.1 Polyangiales bacterium | reverse complement strand
GAGAACCGTGCGCTCTGGCCGCTGATCGGCGCGACGCTGGTGGTCGTGATCGCCACGCTCGTCTTGCTGCTGCGCTCGCCGCAGGCGGCGCACGTCGACGTCAGCGCCAAGATCGTCAGCTCGGAGACCGGCGAGGCGCTGCTGTTCGAGGTGCCGAGCGCGCCCGACGGCTCGAAGATCCGCTTTGGCGGCCAGGAAAAGCCGCTCAACGCCGGCCGCGCGAGCTTCGCGCTCGCGGCCGATTCGCTGCGCGTCGGCGACAACCTGGTCCTGGCGGAAGTCGTGCGGCCGAGCGCGGAGCCGGCGCCCGTCCGCATCACGCTTGCGGTCTACTACCGCATCTGGGTCGACACAGCCGCGCTGCGCCGCGAGCGCCCGGCGCTCGACGTCGTGGTCACCGCGCTCCCCGGCACCCACGTCACGCTGGACGGCGACGAGCTCAAGCTCGACGACGCGGGCCGCGGCGTGCGCAGCTATCCGATCGACGTCGTGGCCGAAGCCAAGAGCGGCGTGATCGAGCACGTCGTGCGCTACCGCGTGCAGCCGCCGAGCGGCGAGACGGTCGTGGACGAGCTACGCACGCGCATCCCGGTGGCGATGATGCAGATCGATCGGCCCGGGCGTGAGGTGATCACGGATCGCGACTCGATCGAGATCGCTGGCGCAGTGCCGAAGGACACGCAGGTGCGCGTCGACAAGACCGAGATCCCGGTCAAGGATGGGCGGTTTTTGTATCGCTTCGAGTTGCCCAAGCCTGGCGACTACAAGCCGCGGCTGGTCGCGAGCGCTCCCGGCAAGGCTCCCCTCGGCGTGACTTTGTCGATCACGCGAGTCAAAGACCTCAACCAGGCAGCTGCGCAGTTCACTCCGGTCGCGGATCTGACGTACGCCAAGCTGTCTCCCAATCCTGTGATCTACCGCGGTCAGAAGATCAGCGTGGAGGGGCGGGTGTACGCGGTGGATGCGCGCGGGGCGGAGAGCGTGATCCAGATGTTCGTGCGGCCTTGTCCGAGCTCGAGGCGCTGTCCGCTGTGGGTCAGCGATCCGCACGCGACCGAGGTCGCGGTGGATGCGTGGATCAAGGTGCTCGGTGTCGTGCAGGGCGAGCAGCAGTTTCGGTCGGAGAAGAATGAGATTGTGACGGTGCCGAAGGTGGAGGCCTCGTTCGTGCTTCCTGCGTCGCCATAAAGCTTGGAAGGCGCGTTCGCTGCTGTTCCTTGTCCCTTGTTTTTTGTTCCTTGTTTCCGTTCGAGGTTCTGCTGTTCATTGCCGGCAAACTGGAGAGGCGTGCCAGGACGATAGAGCCGGATGTGAGAAAGACGAACTGAAACAAGGAACAAAAAACAAGGAACAAGGAACAGGGGGAACAAGGCACCGAAAACGAGGCTGTGGCGAGCCGAAAGGCGATGATCCCCGCCCGGCAGCGCCGTGTACTTGGAGCATTGTCTTGGCCGCGAGGCGCGCTACAACGCGCAGCCTGCCATGCAAGCACGCGAGCTCGACTATCCCTTGCCCGAGGAGCTGATCGCTCAGGCTCCCCTCGCCGAGCGGGATGCGTCGCGCTTGCTGTGGCTGCGCCGCGACCAGGCTGGGCTCTCGCACCGTTCGGTACGCGAGCTGCCCGAGCTGCTCTCGCCCTCGCTGATCGTGCTCAACGACACCCAGGTGATCCCCGCCCGTCTGTTCGCGACCAAGCCCTCGGGCGGCCGCGTGGAGTTCTTGCTGCTGGAGCGGCTCTCTCCCGCAGGCGAGCGCGAGCGCTGGTCGGCCCTGGGCAAGACCAGCCGCGGCCTGCGCACAGGCATGACCCTGCAGGTGGCCCCCGACTTCGACCTCGAGGTGCTCGAGCTGACCGGCGGCGGCGAGCTCACACTCTCCCTCGCAGCCTCCGGCGGCGTGTCGGCCGCGCTCGAGCGCCACGGGCTGATCCCGCTTCCCCCCTACATCCGCAGGCAAGCCGAGCTCGCCGATCGCGAGCGCTACCAGACCGTGTTCGCGAGCCAGCCCGGCGCCGTGGCTGCCCCAACCGCCGGCCTGCACCTCTCGCAGCCGCTGTTGGCTGCGCTGCGCGCACGCGGCCACGAGCTCGCCTACGTCACGCTGCACGTCGGCCCCGGCACGTTCGCGCCGTTGCGCGGCGAAACCCTGACAGAGCACCGCATGCACGAGGAGCGCTTCGTCGTCCCGGAGGCGACCTCGACCGCCTTCGAGCGCGCGCGCCGCGACGGCCGCCAGGTTCTGGCGATCGGCACCACGGTCGTGCGCGTGCTCGAGTCGCGCGCGACCGCGGAAGGCCGGCTCGAGCCCGGTGCAGGCTCGACCGGCATCTTCATCTACCCGCCTTACCAATTCCGCGCGGTCGACGCGCTGCTCACCAACTTTCACCTGCCTCGCTCGACGCTGCTCGCCCTGGTCATGGCGTTCGCCGGTATCGCCTCGGTGCGCGAGGCCTACGCCGCAGCGATCGCCGAGCGCTATCGCTTCTTCAGCTACGGCGATGCGATGTTGATCTCGGGCAAGCCATGAAGTTCGAAGTCCTGCAAACCGATGGGCACGCGCGCTTGGGGCGCCTCTCGTTGTCGCGCGCGGTCGTGGACACGCCGGCGTTCATGCCCGTGGGCACGCAGGCGACGGTCAAGTCGCAGACCCCGCACGAGGTCGCGGCGACCGGCGCGCGGTTGATCCTCGCCAACACCTATCACCTCATGCTGCGCCCCGGCGCGGCGCGCATCGAGGAGCTCGGCGGCGTGCAGCGCTTCATGGCCTGGCCGCACGCGCTGCTGACCGACAGCGGCGGTTATCAGGTGTTCTCGCTCGCGCAGTTGCGCAAGATCGACGACGACGCGGTCACCTTCCGCTCGCACATCGACGGCGCCAAGCACGTGCTCTCACCCGAGCACTCGATGCAGATCCAGGCGCAGCTCGGCTCGGACATCGCGATGGTGCTCGACGAGTGCCCTCCCGGAGATGGCGATCGGACCACGGTCGAGCGCGCGGTCGAGCGCACCACGCGCTGGGCGCTGCGCTCGCTGGCCTGCCCGCGGCCGGAGCACCAGGCTCGCTTCGCGATCGTGCAGGGCGGCAGCTTTTTGGACTTGCGCCTGCGCCACCTGGCCGAGATCGCCGCGCTGCCGAGCGAGGGCCTCGCGCTCGGCGGCTTCTCGGTCGGCGAGCCGATCGAGATCATGTACGGCCTGCTGGGCGAGCTCGCGCCGCACCTGCCCGCGCACAAGCCGCACTACTTGATGGGCGTGGGCAAGCCGACCGACTTGCTGCGAGCCATCGCGGCGGGCATCGACATGTTCGACTGCGTGTTGCCCACGCGCAACGCGCGCAACGGACAGGCGCTCACCTGGGGCGGGCGCGTGAACATGCGCCAGAGCCGCCACCAGCTCGCGGACGTGCCGCTCGACGCGCGCTGCGATTGCCCCGTGTGCACCACGTACAGCCGCGCCTACCTGCGCCACCTATTCCTGGCCAAGGAGATGCTCGGCCCGCGGTTGATCACGCAGCACAACCTGCACTTCTATCAAAGCTTGATGCGCGCGGCCCGCCAGGCGATCGCCGAGGGCCGCTACGCCGCATTCGCCCGCGAGACCGAAGCCGCCTTCATCGAGGGAGACGAGGTCGACACGCCTGCTTGAGATCGTCAATCACAGCGCGGCGGGCTGACCAGGGCGGCCGTCAGCGAGGCCAGCCAGGCATCGCCCGCGGCCTCGGGCACCGCGCGCGCCTTGTCGATGAACGCGCGCACCTCCGCCAGCTGGCCACGGCGCAAGTGCAGCTCCTGCCGTGCGAACACGGTCTCGCGCGACGCGTCCTCGTCGCGCACGTCGTCCAGCACGCGCTCCGCTTCGCCGAGCTCGCAGGCAAGCACGGCCGCCAGCGCGCGATACGCCGACAGGCTCGGTACGTCTTCCAGCACCGCTCGGAGCGGGCGCAGCAGCTCGAGCGCGCGCCGCGCCATGGCTAGTTCACTCCGGGAGGACGGCGGCGCAAAGCCGGCGCGGCCCTCGGCGCGCGCCAGCGGTCGCAGCGCGAGCAGCGCGTCGATCCATGCCACGTACAGCCCGGCGTTGGGCTCCACGCGCAGGCGTGCGAGCTCGCCGCGGATGGCCGGCACGTCGGCCGACGCGGCGAGCAGCCACTGGGCGTCGTAGCCGGGCACGAGCGCGCGAATGCCGGGCAGGGTAGTGTCCTTCACGAACAGCGCGTGCTTGTTCTCGAGCAGGACCAGCTGGAAGTCCCGGGCCGCCAGCATGCTGCGCAGCGCCGTCTGATGCTCCGCCAGCGCGGGCTGCACGATCACCACGTCGGTGTGCGTCTGCGCGATCGTGCGCTGCAGGCTGGCGCCGTCCAGCCAGGCGCGGAACATCGCGAACATGTGCTCGGGCCCGTAGAACGGCACGCGGCCGTCCATGAGCACCTTGGCGCGAGGCGTCGCGAACATCAGGTACCAGCTATCTTCCATCGCGGCGAACACGCGCGCCTCGGGCCTGTGCCGGGCGAGCCATGCGCCCGAGCCGGCCGGCAGCGTGCGCGTGTCGACCCCGAGGCCGAACTCAGCGTACGGCGGAAGCGACAGCGAGAGCTGGAAGGCGCTGCCGCTGACAGCTGCGAGCGCGACCAGCCAGGCGCCGAGGCTCGCTGCCGCTGGTAGCTGCGGGAGCCGGCGCGTGGCGCGAAGCCAGCGCAAGCCGCGCGCCAGGCCTTCGGCCACCAGCGGCGAGCCGAGCAGCAAGAAGTCCGAGATGAAGCGCATCGAGCGAGCTGCCATCACGAACAGCAGCAGACCGCAGAGGCGCATGAAGCGTCCCGCGGGCGTGCGCGGCAAGCCGCGCCAGGCCAGCGCGAGCAGCAGCGCCTGCAGCAGCACCCCCAGCAAGAACCACTGCGGTTGGGCGGGGCTCCACGGCTGCCACTCGGAGACGATCCGCCGGTAGCGCGGATCGAACACGTGCTCGATCGCGCCGATCACGATCTCGGGACCGTAGGGCGAGATGCAGCTGGCGATCAGCTCGAGTCCGAGCAAACCCAGCAGCGGCGTGCGCGCGGCCGGCCTGCGCGCGCTGACCGAACAGGCGATCAGCGTGAGCAGGAGCCCGAGCAGGTGCGAGCCGTGCAGGTTGACCCACACGACGTGCAGCGCGCCCAGCGCGATCAGCCAGCGCTTCAGCTCCGCGCGGCGCGCCGGATCCGACGACTCCGCCGATTCCAGGATCCTGAGCAGGCCGATCCAGTACAGCGCGCTCAGCAGCAAGCCGAACATGTGCGGCCGGACGCTCAGGCGAAAGCGCGCGGCCGGCACGGCCATGACCAGCACCAGGGCGCACAGGCGCGCACCGAGCTGCCGCGCGCGCGCGTAGGCGATCCAGACCAGTAGCCCGCCGGTGGTCGCGAGGATCGCCAGCTTCCACAGGTTCAGCGCGCCGAAGCCACCCATCGACAGGCCCGCGTAGAGCAGCAGATCGCTCAGCCACTCGTAGTTCACCCAGGGCTGGGGGGTGGCCCTGAAATAGGAGAACGTGTCGAGCGCCGGCACGTGGCCCAGCTCGACGATCTGCCGTCCGGCGGCCAGGTGCCCGAAGCTGTCCGGGTTGTCGACCGGGTGCAAACCCGCGAGGATCAGCGCGAACACGGCGCAAACGCACGGCCCGACCAGCCCTTGGCGCGTTCGCCGCATCGAAGGCCCAGTGTAGAGGGCTTGGACCGCGCCTGACCAAGTTTGCGGGCGCGCTGAACGCTTGATTTGCGCTCGGCACTTGTGCCATCACTCGCCCCCGCCGACCGCACCGCTGTGGTCTTCCAATCTGCGGCGCGCGGGTGCTCGAGCGGATCTCGTGCTCGGGCAGGGCGAATTCAGCAGGCTGCGGCGCGCCTGCTGGGCATGAGCACTACGTCGGAAGCAGCTGGGCGCAGCTTGCGACGCGGTCGGCCCTGGACCCATTACCAAGGCTGGTTAAAAGAACGATGTCCTCAGCTCGGTCCGACCTGTTAATCATCATCGGAGTGGCACTGTCCACGACCATAGGGCTGTTCGTCCTCCACACGTGGTACGGCACCTTCCTTGACATGCAGTATCACGCACGCTTGCACGAGGCCGGTCCCACCGAAGCCCTGCTCGCCGCGCGCGAGGAAGAGCAAAAAGCCCTTCAGGCCGGGAAAGTTCCGCTCAGTCAGGCCATGGCCGCCGTGACCAAGGGTCGCGTCGCCTCGGTCACCCCCGCGCCGTCCGAGGATTTGTCGGCGGTGTCGGGCTGGATCCACCAGCGTGGTTTCAAACCTGCGACTGCGTTCCCGGTGCGCGTGCCTGCCGCGCCGAAGCCTGCCGCGGAACCGGTGGCTGAACCCGCGGCGGCGGAGCCGGTGGCTCCCGCGCCGGCCAAGCCGGAGCTCAAAATCCGCGCCGGCGTCGTGCGCCCCCCGGCCGGTGCCAAGTGAGCGCGGCCTCCCTGCTTCGCATGAAAAGGTAGAGACAACCCATGGTTAGCGAAGTCGACAGCGGCAAGCTCTTCCCCGTCGTCACCGGTGCGGTATTCGGCGTCATCACGTTCTTCAGCCTGCTCCTGTGGTTCGGGCTGCCGGTGATCCCGACGACCAAGGACCTGCCGAGCATCCTGCGCGAGACGCCGTCGCCGTACCCGGCAATGGCCGCGACGGCGAGCGCGCCAGCGACCCCCGGCGAGGCGACGTATCAAACGGTGTGCGCGGCCTGCCACCAGGCCAACGCACAGGGTCTGCCCGGTGCGTTCCCTCCACTCGCGGGTTCGGAGTGGGTCAACGGCGATCCCGAGACGATGATCCGGATCGTGTTGGCCGGTCTGAGCGGGCCCATCGAGGTCAAGGGCACGGCCTTCAACCAGATGATGCCGCCGCCCCCCGGGCTCGACGACGAGAAGATCGCGCAGGTGATCACGCACGTCCGCGCGAATTTCGGCAACAAGGCTTCCGAGGTGAAGAAGGAGCAGGTCACTGCGCTGCGCGCCGAGGCGACCAGCCGCGGCAAGCCCTGGACCTCGGCCGAGCTCAAGGCCCTGCAGAAGCCCGGCGACGGCGCAGCGGCGCCCGCGGGCGAAGCGCCGGCGCAGCCGGCGGCTGCACCGAAGTGATTTTTCAGACTTGGTGATGACGATGAATAGGCGATTTCGGGATGCATGGCTGGGTTCGGCGCTGCTGCTGGCGGCGTCGGCGTGTAGCGTCGCGGGCAATGCCCCGGTGCCGCCGGTCGCGGAGACGTTTCACTTGTGCATTCAGTGTCACGGCGAAGACGCCCTGGGGAACCGGGCCGTGAACGCGCCGTCGATCGCTGGTTTGCCCAAGTGGTACATCGAAGCGCAGGTGAAGAAGTTCAAGGCGGGCGGGCGAGGCACGCATTTCGACGACATCACCGGCATGCAGATGCGGCCGATGGCGCTGAGCCTGGCGACCGACCAGGAGATCACCGACATCGCGGCCTACGTCTCGCAGCTACCCGTGAAAAAACCTACACCGGTGCTCTCGGGCGGCGACGCGACCAAGGGCAAGACGTACTTCGCCACGTGTACCGCGTGCCACCAGGCCGATGCAGGGGGTAACGAAGCGCTCAAGGCGCCGCCCCTGGTTCACGCCAACGACTGGTACATGTTCAACTCGATCAAGAAGTTCAAGGCCGGCATCCGCGGCACCAACCCGCTCGACGTGAGTGGTGCGACCATGCGGCCGATGTCTCTGACGCTTCCGGACGATCAGGCAATCTCCGACGTGGTGGCGTACATCGTCACCCTCCAGAAATAAGGTCCTGACATCATGGCCAACAAAGAAAACAGTCCGGACATTCTGGCGCAGAAGACCTTCTTCCTCACCGTGGTGGGCGCGCTGCTCTACATCGCGGTGGTGTTCACCTTCGTGATCGGTGGCAACCATCGTGAAGCGGCCCAGCACGTGGACGCTCCGAAATCGATCACGTTCCAGGGGCAAACGGGGCAGGGCCAATGATCGAGCGTTACATCGAGCAAGCCTCCACCTACGCGGCGGACATCGACGGCCTCGTGCTGTTGATCGGCCTCCTGGTCGGCTTCTGGTTCGTGCTCGTGGAAGTCATCTTCTTCGGGTTGATCGTCGCTTACCGCAAGCGTCCGGGCGTGCGCGCCCAGTACATCAGCGGTGAAGAGAAGCACGAGAAGCGCTGGATCGCGGTACCGCACGAGCTCGTGCTGCTGTGCGACGTGGTGATCATCATCGCCGCCGTGCGCGTCTGGGTCGACGTCAAGCAGAACCTGCCACCCGCGGAACAGACCGTGCGCGTCGTCGCCCAGCAGTGGGCGTGGAGCTTCGTGCACCCGGGTCCTGACGGCAAGCTCGACACGGCCGACGACATCAAGACCGTCGACGAGCTGCACGTGAAGGTTGGTACGACCTACCACTTCAAGCTCGAAGCACGCGACGTGCTGCACTCGTTCTCGGTACCGGTGTTCCGCCTCAAGCAGGACGCCATCCCGGGCCGCGTGATCACCGGCTGGTTCAAGGCCACGAAGACCGGCGTGCACGACATCCAGTGCACTGAAATCTGCGGCATCGGCCACGCCTTGATGCCCGGCCGTATCTACATCCAGAGCGAGTCCGACTACGCGAATTGGATGTCCAGTCACACTGCGACCGCTTCCGCGCGGTAGTTTGGGAACCCCGAGGAATCCATGGCTCAGCCAGCATCCGAACACGCTCACGAGCACGACGCGCACGCGCACGGCGGCCACGACGCGCACGGCCACCACGAACAGAGCTTCTGGAGCAAGTACGTCTTCTCGGTCGACCACAAGATGATCGCCATGCAGTACCTGTTCACGGGTATGGCGATGGGCATCATCGGCGGCTTCTTCTCCTACGTGTTCCGGATGCAGATGGCATTCCCGGGACACAGCATCCCGGGCTTCGGCGTTGTCACTCCCAACGAGTACAACATGCTGATCACCAACCACGGCACGATCATGATCTTCTGGTTGGCGATGCCGGTGCTCGTGGCCGCGTTCGGCAACTTCCTGATCCCGCTGATGCTCGGCTGTGACGACATGGTGTTCCCGCGCATCAACCGCCTGAGCTACCAGGTGTTCTTGTTGAGCGCGATCGTGCTGATCGCCTCGTGGTTCGTGCAGGGCGGCGGCTTCGGTGGCGCCTGGACCGCGTACCCGCCGCTGTCTGCCAAGTCGCAGTACAACCTCACCTCGTGGGGCTCCACGCTGTGGGTGATCGCGGTCGCGCTTGAGTTCGTCGCGTTCCTGCTCGGTGGCATCAACTTCGTGACCACCGCCATGAACTCGCGCGCGCCCGGCATGCGCATGTTCGACATCCCGATCGTGGTCTGGATGATCGTGCTCGCCAGCATGCTGTTCATGGGCTCGGTCGGCCCGCTGATCGCCGGCGCCGTGATGCTCGCCTTCGACCAACAGGTCGGCACGGGCTTCTTCGATCCAGTCCGTGGTGGCGACCCGATCCTCTGGCAGCACCTGTTCTGGTTCTTCGGTCACCCCGAGGTGTACGTCGTGCTGCTTCCGGCCGTCGGCATCGTGGCCGAGATCATCACGGTGTTCTCGCGCAAGAAGCTGTTCGCCTACAAGACCGTGCTCTACACCGCGTTCGGCACCGGCGTGCTGTCCTTCTTCGTCTGGGCGCACCACCAGTTCATCGCCGGCATCGACCCGCGCATGGCCAACGTGTTCACGGCCACCACGGTGCTGATCTCGATCCCGATCGCCGAGATGATGTTCGTCTACGTGGCGACGCTATACGGCGGCTCGATCACGCTGACCACGCCGATGCTCTGGGCGCTGGCCTTCATCGCCGAGTTCATCATCGGCGGCGTGACCGGCATCTTCCTCGGTTCGAGCGGCTCGGACATCTACTTCCACGACACGTACTTCGTGCTCGCGCACTTCCACTACACGTTCGTGCCGATCGCCGTGATCGCCGTCTTCGCCGGGTTCACCTACTGGTTCCCGAAGATGTTCGGCAAGATGATGAACGACACCCTGGGCAAGATTCACTTCTGGGGCACGATCATCCCGTTCAACGGCATCTTCATCCCGCTGTTCGTGACCGGCATGGCCGGCGACCACCGCCGCATCCACAACTACAAGAACTTCCCCGAGCTCTCGACGCCGATGATGGAGATGTGGCGCGAGATCGCCACCATCTCACTGTTGGTGCTGCTCGCCTTCCAGGCAGTGTTCTTCGTCAACCTGATCCTCAGCTGGCTCAAGGGGAAGCCCGCCGGCAACAACCCGTGGCACGCGAACACGCTGGAGTGGCAGGCTCCCTCGCCGCCGCCACACGGCAACTTCGCCGAGATGCCCACTGTCTACCGCGGCCCGTACGAGTACAGCGTGCCGAACCGCGAATCCGACTACTGGCCCCAGAACGAGCCAGCCTGAGCCTTGAGAATTGGGAAGCAAGACCATGGCAAAACCTATAGCTACGACGCGCAGCGTCACCACCATCCCGACCGGCCGGCTCGCGGTCTGGTGGGTGCTGGCTTCCGAAGTCGTTATCTTCGGCGGGCTGCTCGCCAGCTACATCATGCACCGCCTCGGTCACCCGGAGTTCGGTGACTACGCGGCGTATACCAACACCTGGATCGGCGGTGCCAACACGATGGTGCTGTTGACCTCGAGCTACTTCGCGGTGCGGGCGCACAACGAGGCCGAGCACGGGCGCGGCAAGGCAGCGGCCAACTGGCTGTACCTCACGTGTGCAGGGGCCGTGATGTTCTTGTGCATCAAGTCCTACGAGTGGACGCACGAGATCCACGAGGGCTTCACGATCACCAAGAACGCGTTCTGGAGCTTCTACTACGTGGCGGCCGGCTTGCACGCCTGCCACGTGATCGGCGGCGCGATCATCATGTTGATCATCGCGGCCGACGCGAAGAAGAACAAAGAGCTGCAGCGGGTCGAGCTGATCGGCATTTACTGGCACTTCGTGGACGTGGTCTGGATCTTCCTGTTCCCGCTCCTCTACATCGCGAAATAGGCAACCATGAGCGCAGACGGTAAAACCGAAGGCAAGCACGGCGACCCGCACGCGGTCGATCACGTCAAGCACTACACCAAGATCTACTGGTACCTGGTGGTGCTGTTCACCATCAGCTTCATCGGCCCGTTCGTCGGCGCCGCGGTGGGCAGCAAGGCGTTGGTGCTGATCACCGCGTTCGGGATCGCGGTCGTCAAGGCCTACCTCGTGTGCGCGCACTTCATGCATCTCAACATCGAGAAGCGCTACATCGGCTACCTGCTCACGACCACGGTCGTGTTCATGTTCCTGTTCTACGCCGGCGTCTCGCCGGACGTGATGGAGCACCACGGCCGTAACTGGGAGAACGTGGCTGCCAAGCACGAGACCGAGCGCGCCCTGCGCGAGCACGCCCTGCACCCCGAGCACCACGGCGAGGAGCACGAGGCCGAGGCCCCCGCTCACTGAGCTTTGCCTCGCGCTCGGTGGTAACATACTCGGTCGCCAGCTTCGCTGGCGCCCGTTGGGCGCTTGAATGGAGGACGAGGGCAAAAAGATGAACCAGAACGTCCTACCGTTTCCACGACGCGCCGCCCTGCGCCGCCAGGCGATAGGGCCCAGTGGGGTCATCGGCACGCTGATCTTCGTGGTCACCGAGCTGATGCTGTTCGCCGGGTTCATCAGCGCGTTCTCGATCACCCGCGCGGCGTACAATACCTGGCCGCCGATCGGTCAGCCGCGCCTGCCGCTGGCCGAGACCTCGATCAACACGCTCGCGCTGCTCGCCAGCGGGGTGGTGCTGTTCTTCGCCAACCGCGCCTTCGTGCGCGAGCCAGCGAGCGCGAAGAAGCCGCTGTTGATCGCGCTGGCGCTCGGCGTGTTCTTCGTGGTGTTCCAGGGGGTCGAGTGGGCGCGCCTGTTGGCCGAAGGCCTGACGCTCACCTCCAGCAGCCACGGCGCCTTCTTCTACCTGATCATCGGCACGCACGCCGCGCACGCGGTGGCGGCGATCATCGCGCTCGGCATCGTGTTCTGGAAGCTGACGCGCGGCACGCTCGCGCACTCGACGTTCCTGGCCACCCAGGTGTTCTGGTACTTCGTGGTCGGGGTCTGGCCGGTATTGTACCTGCGGGTGTATCTGTGATGTCGCGCCTGGCCGGGATGTTGTCGCTCGCGCTGTTCTCCTTGCCCGGGGTAGTCCACGCCTGCCCCATGTGCTTCAACGGCAGCGACAAGAACAGCAGCGCCTTCCTGTACGGCAGCTTGATGTTGATGATCGTCCCGACGGTGACCATCGGCTCGCTCCTGTACTGGGCATACCGGCGCTACCGCGCGAACGAGCAGCCGCCCGAGCCACCCCCGGCGCCCACGATGCCCATCACGCCGGACGCGCCTCGGCCTGCTCTGCACGTCATCCGCGACCGTTAGTTGGCTTGGCGTTTGCCCCTGCCACCGGTTTGGTGTTTATTCTTAGGCCCGAAGCGGCGACCGAGGGCGCGCCGCGCACAAGGAGACGTGTATGGCTATCGAGCTACCCCCGCTGCCGTGGGCACCGGATGCATTGGCACCCCACATCAGCAAGGAAACCATCGACTTTCACTACGGCAAGCACCACCAGACGTACGTGACCAAGCTGAATGAGTTGATCGCGAATACCGCGAACGCGGGCAAGAGCCTCGAAGAGATCGTCAAGTCCAGCCAGGGCCCGGTGTTCAACAACGCCGCGCAGGTTTGGAACCACACCTTCTACTGGAACTCGCTCAAGCCGAAGGGTGGCGGTCAGCCCACCGGCGCGATCGCAGCCGCGATCAAGGAGAGCTTCGGCGAGTACGCGACCTTCCGCAAAGAGTTCACCGACGCAGCCATCTCGCAGTTCGGCTCGGGCTGGGCGTGGTTGGTGAAGGACGGCGGCAAGCTCAAGATCGTCAAGACGCCGAACGCCGAGACGCCGCTCACCACCGCCGCCAAGCCGCTGATCACCTGCGACGTCTGGGAGCACGCGTATTACATCGACTATCGCAACGCGCGTCCGAAGTACCTCGAGACGTTCTTCGACCAGCTCGTGAACTGGGACTTCGCGAACGCAAATCTCTGACCCTGCGTTCAATGAGATTTCCGAGGATTTCGCGTCCAGAGCGAGCGCGCCCGCAGGACCGGACCGAGCAATACTCCTGTATTGCGCAGTGTCCGGGCCGAGGACGAAAGCCGCTCTGGGCGCGAAAGCCGAAGGAAATCGCCTAGCGGCCGAAGCGACGTTGGCGAAGATCGTAGCTGCGCAGCGCGCGCAGGAAGTCGATCTTGCGGAAGGCCGGCCAGTTGGTGTCGCAGAAGTAGTACTCGGAGTTGGCGCTCTGCCAGAGCATGAAGCCCGACAAGCGCACTTCGCCGCTGGTGCGGATGATCAGATCGGGCTCGGGCAGACCCGAGGTGTACAGGTAGCGATCCACGACCTTGGGCGCGAACTCCTCGATCACCTGCTCCAGGCTCTTGCCGGTGCTGCGCGCGTGGTTGAGGTACTCGAGGAAGGCGTCGGCGATCTCTTCGCGGCCGCCGTAGGCGAGCGCGATGTTGAGCACGAAGCGCTGGTAGTGCCCCGTCGCGCACTCGACCTCGCGGATGGCATCTTGCAACGTGTCGGGCAGCAGATCGCGCCGGCCGATGAAGCGCACGCGCACTTGGTTATCGTGCAGGTCGGGGCTCGTGACCATCTCGCGCGTCTTGCGCTCGAACAGCTCGAGCAGCTGGACGACCTCTTCCGAGTCGCGGTTGAAGTTCTCGAGCGAGAAGCCCCAGACCGTGACCACCGGGATGTTCTGCTCGAAGCACCAGTCGAGCATCTCGCGCAGCTTGTCGGCACCGACTGCATGGCCGATCGCGACGCTCGACGCGCCGAGCTGCCGCGCGAAGCGGCGATTGCCGTCCATGATAATCCCGATGTGTTGCGGCTTGCGCCAGCCTTCGGCTGCGGCGGTCAACGCGCGTTCGTACACGGGATAAAAGGGGCGCTGCGCCAGTTCGGCGATCGTTCGCCAGAGCAAGGTCAGCGGGCCACCCTGCGACTTCCACAGCTGCAGAGCGAATTGTCGTTTGCTTGTTTCCGATGTCATCTCAAGCCAAGCAGCCCGAAAATAAACAGTTGTGCATGCATACCGCGCTCGTGCGAAACACGCCAGCTTAACGCTGGCTGCTCGGGGATTGCGCATGGATGCCTGTGCACGCGCGTGTACGTGGCGTTCGCGTAGGTCCGCGTTGACGCTGGGGGGCGGTCGGGGTATCCCCCGCACGTCCTGGAGGACGGTTTATGGCGAGGATCGAGCGGGCGTTGCTGTCGGTGTCCGACAAGACGGGCATCGTGGACTTGGGCAAGGCCCTGCATGCGCGCGGAGTGGCCCTGCTGTCGACGGGCGGCACCGCCAAGGCGCTGCGAGACGCGGGTGTTCCGGTGCGCGACGTGTCGGAGTACACGGACTCCCCGGAGGTCATGGAAGGGCGCGTCAAGACGCTGCACCCGCGCGTCCACGGGGGCATCCTGGCGCGCGATCGCGACGACGATCGCCGGGAGCTCGCGCAGCTGGGCGGCGCGACCATCGACCTGGTCGTCGTGAATCTCTACCCGTTCACGGCCACCGTCGCGCGCGGAGCCCCGCACGCGGAGGTGATCGAGAACATCGACATCGGCGGGCCCTCGATGTTGCGTAGTGCTGCCAAGAACCACGCTCGGGTCACGGTGGTCGTCGATCCGAGTGATTATTCCGAGGTGCTGGCCCAGGTGGAGACGGGGACATCACCCGAGCTACGGGCCCGGCTCGCGGCCAAGGCCTTCACGCACACGGCGCGCTACGACACTGCGATCGCGGAGTATCTGACGAGCGTGCAGCCTGACGGTAGCCGCGCGACGTTCCCCGCCGCTCTCGGCTGCGTCTACGACCTGGCCTACGGCCTGCGCTACGGTGAGAACCCGCACCAACGCGCGGCCTTCTACCGCGATCCGGATGCGCCTGCAGGCAGCCTGGCGCGCAGCGAGGTGGTCTCGCTCGGCAGTCGCGAGCTGTCGTTCAACAACCTGGTCGACTGCGACGCGGCGCTCGAGGCGGTGCGTGAGTTCGAGCCGCCGAGCGCCGTGGTCGTCAAACACACCAACCCGTGCGGCGTGGCGAGCGCGGCCGACCTGGCCAGCGCGTACCGCACCGCGCGCGAGGCCGACGCCTTGTCCGCGTACGGCGGCATCGTCGCGCTCAACCGCGAGGTCGACGCGGCCACCGCCGAGGTGCTGGCCGAGACCTTCGTGGAGTGCATCATCGCGCCGAGCTACGCGCCGGCGGCGCTGGCCCGTCTGCAGCAGCGGAAGAACCTGCGGCTGCTCGCGACCGGCGCCTGGCTGGCAGGGGACAAACCTGCACGCTACTCGAAATTCGTCAGCGGCGGGCTCCTGGTGCAGGACCGCGACGCCAGCGCCGGCCAGGAAGTCGCGCAGGCCAAGCTGGTAACCCAGCGTGCTCCGACCGACGCAGAGCGCGCGTCGCTCGACTTTGCCTGGCGCGTCTGCAAGCACGTGAAGAGCAACGCCATCGTGCTCGCCCGGGACGCCGTGACCGTCGGTGTGGGGGCAGGCCAGATGTCGCGCGTGGTGAGCGTCGAGATCGCGGTCAAGAAGGCTGGCGCCGCTGCCAAGGGCAGCGTGCTGGCTTCGGATGCGTTCTTCCCGTTCCCGGACGGGGTCGAAGCGGCCGCAGCTGCTGGCGTCAGCGCCATCGTGCAGCCCGGGGGCTCGGTGCGTGACGCCGAGGTGATCGCCGCGGCCGACGCCGCCGGCATCGCCATGCTGTTCACCAACTTCCGGCACTTTCGTCACTGAGGAGAGGTCCTATGCGCGTGATGGTGGTCGGTTCGGGCGGACGCGAGCACGCGCTGGCTGCACGCATCGCGCGCTCGCCGCTGACGGAGGCTGTCTTCTGCGCGCCGGGCAACGGCGGCACGGCGAGCATCGCGCGCAACGTACCGGTCGACGTCGAGGACGTGGCCGCCGTGGTGAAGCTGGCGCGCGAGCTGGCCATCGACTTCGTGGTGGTCGGACCCGAGGCGCCGCTGGTGGCCGGCCTGGTCGACGCGCTCGAAGCCGCCGGGGTGCTGACCTTCGGCCCGCGCGCCGTCGGTGCGCGCCTCGAGGGTTCGAAGGTCTGGAGCAAGCGCTTCATGCATCGCCACGGCATCCCGACCGCAGCCTTCGAGATCTTCGGGGACGCCGACGCGGCCCGTGCCTTCGTGCAGAAGAGCGGCCAGGCCTGGGTGGTGAAGGCCGACGGACTGGCGGCGGGCAAGGGCGTGATCGTGGCCGGCGACGTGGCCGAGACGCTCGACGCGATCGACCGCATCATGCAGAAGCGCGAGTTCGGTGCGGCCGGCGCCGAGGTGGTGCTCGAGCAGCGCCTGCGCGGCCAGGAGGTCAGCTACCACGTGCTGATCGACGGCCGGCGCTTCCTGCCGCTGGCAGCGGCGCAGGACCACAAGCGCTTGCAAGCCGGCGATCGCGGGCCCAACACCGGCGGCATGGGGGCTTACTCGCCGCCGCCGATCGTGACTCCCGCGCTCGAGCAGCAGATCATCCAGCGCGTGGTCGAGCCGAGCGTGCGTGGCCTGATCGCCGACGGCATCGAGTTTCGCGGCGTGCTGTTCATCGGGCTGATGGTCGACGACGGCCGCGCCGACGTGCTCGAGTACAACGTGCGGTTCGGCGATCCCGAGTGCGAGGTGCTGATGGCGCGCTTCGGCGGTGACGTGCTGCCGTTGCTCCTCGCCACGGCGCGCGGCGATCTCGCGGACCAAAAGCCGCGCTGGGACACGCCGAGCGCGATGAGCGTGGTGATCGCGGCGCCGGGCTATCCGGGCAGCGTCGAGAAGGACCTGCCGATCGGCGGCCTGGCGCGCGCGGCCGCCGTGCAGGGCGTCGAGGTCCTGCACGCGGGCACCAAGCTCGCCCCGGACGGCGTCCGCAGCAGCGGCGGGCGCGTGCTGTGCGTCACCGGGGCCGGCGAGGATCTCGACCAGGTGGCGACGCGCGTCTACGAGGCCGTCGGCTGCATCGAGCTCGAGGGCATGCAGTTCCGCGATGACATCGGCCACCACGCGCGCAGGTCCAGCTGATGCAGGACCTTGCGCGGCTGGTCGCGCTGCTGCGCGGCGGCGGTGTGATCGCGTGTCCGACCGAGACTCTGGTCGGTTTGCTGGCGGACGCGCGCAGCGAGGCCGCGGTCGCCGAGGTGTGCCGCCTCAAGGGCCGCGCACCCGAGCAGCCGATCGGCGTGCTGATCCCCGACCTGGCCGCGCTGGACAGCCTGGTGCTGGAGGTCCCCGAGCGGGCCCGCGAGCTCGCCTCTCGCCACTGGCCCGGCCCCTTGACTGTTGTCCTGCGCGCCCGGCCCGGCCTGCCCGCGGCGTTGCTGCGCGATGGCAAGCTGGCCGTGCGCGTGCCGGGTCCGAGCCCCGCGCTGGACCTCGTAAGGGCCTTCGCAGGACCACTCACAGCGACCAGCGCGAACCGCACCGGCGAGCCCGCCGCCTGCGACGACCAGCAAGCGCGCGCGATCTTCGGTGACGAGCTCGCAGCCATCGTGGCAGGTGCCGCCCCGGGCGGCGATGCCTCGACGATCGTGGATGCCAGTGGGCCCGAGCTGCGAGTGCTGCGCCAGGGCCCGATCATGCTCACCGACCGCAGCTGATGGCGGCGCACTGATCAGCAGTCGCCGATCAGCTCGCCGCAGCCTCGAGCCTGCTGCGCAAGGTCTCGAGTGACAGGCCCGTGACCCGCACGGTCTTGCGCTTGGCTTGCAAGCCATGACTGATCTCGACCGCGCGACGCGGTACGCCCAGGACCTCGGCCAGCAGCTCCACCAACGCCGCGTTGGCGGCGCCGTCCACCGGCGGTGCGCTCAGGTTGACCTTGAGCGCGCTGCCCGTGACCCCGCGGATCTCGGAGCGCGAGGAGCGCGGCGTGACCCGCACCTCGAAGCTCACGTCTTCACCGGCAACTTTGAGTGCAAGCATAGGGGGTCCGCTGTCGTAGGGCTGGGCTCGGGTATGTCAAGGGGGGCGTGTGATTGCAAGCCAACCAGGCCGGGGCAGCGCAATTGAGCCACATATCTAGTCGCGTTTGCCTCGGGTAGTCTGTCGCAGCTCAATCCCTCGGATCAGCGTGGATCGTACTCCGCTCATCGCACGTTTGGCTGAGGCGCTCGCGGACTCTGATCCGGAGCGCGCACTGGACCTGGCACTCGCCACGTTGCGCGAGCATGGGCTGGCGAGCGCTGACGCTGAGAGCGGCGAGCCCTGGCTCGACCTGGAGCACTCGGGCAGGCGCGTGAAGCTCGTGGCGGCGGAGGACGGGCAGCCCGACGACATCACCCGCGCCTGCATCGGGAACCTGTTGCGGCTGGGCGTGCAGCGCGCCACCGAGCACGAGGCCGCGCGGCGCGCGCGCGAGCGCATGGAGATGCTGTCGGAGGCCTCGTTCGAAGGCATCATGATCCACGTGAATGGCGTGGTGATCGACGCCAACCAGCGCGTGTGCGAGATGCTTGGCTACACGCACAGCGAGTTCCTGGGCGATCAAACCATGTACCGCTGCGTTGCGGCCGAGGACTTGCCACTGGTCGCGCAGCGCATGGCCGATCGCGCCGAGGGCGAGTACGTGATCACGGGCGTGCGCAAGGATGGCTCGCGGTTCCGCGCGGAGATCCTGTCCAAGCAGGGCAAGCTCGGCGATCGGCCGATCCGCGTCTCGGCGGTGCGCGACGTGACCGAACGCGAGCGCACCAGCGCACTCTTGCGCGAGAGCGAGACTCGGCTGCGGCACATCCTGGAGGCCGCGTTCGACATCGTGGTCACCAGCAAGAACGGGATCATCGTCGACGCCGGTGGCCAGATCGAGAAGTACTTCGGCCAGCGCGCCCAGGACGTCGTGGGTCACGCGATCGTCGAGTACGTGGCGCCCGAGGCGCGCGAGCAGGTCGCCAAGATCATGTCCGAGCAGCGCGTCGGACCCTACGAGACCTTCGTCACCGACGTGCGCGGCGAGACCATCCCGGTCTCGGTGCTGGGTGTGAAGTCGACGCTGAACGGCGAGCCGGTGCGCGTCGCCGCCCTGCGCGATCTGCGCGAGCCCAGGCGCCTCGAGGCGGAGCGCCGCCGCCTGGAGCAGCAGGTGGAACGCGCGCAGCGGCTGGACAGCCTGGGCGTGCTGGCCGGCGGCATCGCGCATGACTTCAACAACCTGCTGGTCGGTGTGCTCGGCGGCGCGGAGCTTTTGCTGCGACGCCTGCAAGCGCCGGCCGATCGCGCGGTCGCGGAGACCATCCGCATGGCTGGTGAGCGCGCCTCGGGTTTGACGAAGCAGATGCTCACGTACGCGGGCCGCCGCGATCTGAACGTGCGCGAGCCGGTGGACATCGGCGCGCTCTGCCACGAGCTGCGCGATCTGCTGGACGCCACGCTGTCCAAGAAGGCGCGCGTGGAGCTCGCGCTCGAACCCGGCTGCGTGGTGCTCGGTGATCGCGCCACGTTGATGCAAGTCCTGATGAACCTGCTGACCAACGCCTCGGATGCGCTCGAGGATCGGACTGGCACCATCCAGGTCTCGACGCAGCGTGTGCGCGATCCGGATTCGCGCTGGCAGAATGCGCTGGGTGGACCGATCCAGCCCGGCACGTGGGTGCAGCTGCAGGTGCGCGACACGGGTGCGGGCATGGACGAAGCCACGCAGCGCCGCATCTTCGAGCCCTTCTTCTCGACCAAGCCGCTCGGACATGGCCTGGGCCTGGCGTCGTGCCTGGGTATCGTCACCTCGCACCGCGGCGCGATCCTGGTCGAGAGTGAGCGCGGTCGCGGTAGCACCTTCTACGTGCTGCTACCTGCAGCGGAGCGCGCCGAGGCTCGCCGCCCCGAGCGGCCGGCGACCACGCTGCGTCCGTGTCGAGTGTTGGTCGTCGACGACGAGCCGCTCGTGCGCACGCACCTGCGGCGCTTGCTCGACTTGTGCGGCTACGGGGTCGAGGTGGCGCACGACGCGCGCAGCGGTCTGGCCACGCTCGAGAGCTATCGGCCCGACGTGATGCTGCTCGACTTGACCATGCCGGATCTCGATGGCGTGGAGGTGGTCAAGCGGTTGCGGGCGCGCGGCTCGCGCCTGCCGATCGTGTTGTGCTCGGGCAACCTGGACTACGCCGAGGAGCGCGGCCTCGAGCCGGACAGCATCCAGGGCAGCTTGCGCAAACCGTTCAGCACCGAGGAGCTGATCGAAGCCATCGAGCTGGCTCGCGTGCGCGGCCATGAGCTACCAGCGTAGCCCCGCGTGGATGCCGAGCGAGACGTAGGGGAGGTGGGCGAGGTTGCGATCGCCGAACTCGAAGCTCGGGCCGGGCAGGGTGCCGAGGCTCAGGTACTGGCCGCGCGCTTCGACTCCGACCAGGAAGCCGCCGTCGATATCGATGTCGTAGCCGAGCACGACGCCCAAGAGGAGCGCGGTCCGGGTGAACGACAGAGAGGCCTGGGTCTGACCCGCGAAGTCCGTCCCGTCGACACCATCGACCGCGAACGCCGCGCCGACCTCGGCGCCGAGCCACAGCCCGCGCGGCCAGATCGGTGGATCGAAGCGCGCCTGCAGGGCGAGCTGCCAGAGCCACAAGCTGCGCTCGAGGATGACGATCCCTGCGCCGGTTTCACTCGAGCCGACTCCCTGGCTCCCGAGCTCGGACGAGCCCGCGAAGTGCAGGCCGAGCGCGAACCAGGGTCCCAGCTGTACGCGCCCGCCGAGCTGGAAGCCGGCGAAGAGCAGCGGCCCCTGACAGGACACCACGTCGCTGCTCTGCTCGCAGGAGTTGGAGATCAGCGCCATCACGTGGGCGCCTGCGTCGGCTTCGAACCGGCCCGGCAGCGGCTCCGCGCGCGCCACGCCGGCTGCGATCACGCAGCTGACCGCGGTCAAGATCGCGCAGCGCATCTCGCGACTGTGCCTGGCTCTGCAGCCGATTCGCAAGACCGCCGTGTTTGGTGCTCGTCAGCTCGGCGCAGCTCCTGCATGCTCGCGGTGTCCCAGCAGTGAGGCTCGGTCGTGGAACTGAAGCTCGAAGCGGTCTCGAAGACCTACGCCAACGGCACGCGTGCACTCGACGCCGTGAGTCTGCACATCCCGCGCGGCATGTTCGGCCTGCTCGGCCCCAACGGTGCGGGCAAGTCCACGTTGATGCGCAGCATCGCCACGCTGCAGGAGGTGGACGCGGGCAGCTTGCACTTCGGCGACATCGACATCCGCAGCCAGCGCGAACGCTTGCGCGAAGTGTTGGGCTATCTGCCCCAGGACTTCGGCGTGTACCCGAAGGTCAGCGCCTGGGACATGCTCGAGCACCTGGCACAGCTGAAGGGTATCCTGCGCCGTTCGGAGCGGCGGGATGCCGTGAGCGCGCTGCTGCACAAGGTGAACCTCTGGCAACACCGCTCGAAGCGTCTGGGCGGCTTCTCGGGCGGCATGAAGCAGCGCTTCGGCATCGCGCAGGCGCTGCTCGGCGATCCGCGCCTGATCATCGTCGACGAGCCGACAGCCGGCCTGGATCCGGCGGAGCGCATGCGCTTTCACGAGCTGCTGGCCGAGATCAGTGCGGACGTGGTGGTGCTGTTGTCCACGCACATCGTCTCGGACGTGGCGGAGCTGTGTCAGAACATGGCGATCATGGCCGGCGGGCGGGTCGTGCGCAGCGGCCAGCCGCAGGCGTTGATCGAAGAGCTCGACGGTTCGATCTGGAAGCGCTTCGTGTCGGGGGAGGAGCTCGAGCAGTTGCGACCGACCGTGGACGTGGTCGCGGTGCGGCGCGTGGCGGGCAAGCGCTTGCTGCGCGTCTTCGCGCGTGAGCGCCCGGAGGCAGGCTTCGAGCCCGCCCAGCCCGATCTCGAGGACGTCTACTTTCACGCCCTCGCGAGCACGCGCGCATGATCGGCGCGCTGATCGGGTTCGAGTGGAGGCTCCGGCGACGGCTCCTGTCGACCTACGTCTACGCGCTGTCGCTGTTCGCAGCGGGCGCGTTCCTGATGCTCGGTCAGGGCGGCGTGTTTCGCAGCATGGCGGTGTCGGTGGGCAACGAGCGCGTACACGCCAACAGCCCGTACGCACTCTTCAACACCACGGCCATCGTGTGCCTGCTCGGCCTGTTCATGGTCGCGGCAGTGTTCGGCCAGGCGGTCTACCGGGACTTCGGCCACGACACCTGGACGCTGATCTTCACCAAGAACGTGAGCAAGCAGCAGTACCTTCTGGGGCGCTTCGCGGGTGCGTTCTGGTTCAGCTCGCTGCTCATGCTGGCGGTCGGCTTCGGGCAGCTGGCAGCGGCGGGCGTGGTGTACTTCGTCAAGCCCGAGCGGCTTGGGCCGCTGCAGCCGATGGCGTACCTGTGGCCCTACCTGACGCAGGTCTGGCCGATGCTGTTCTTCGCGGGCGCGTTGTTCTTCTCGCTCGCTGCGCTGACCCGGCGCATGGCTGCAGTCTACGTGGCGGTGGTCGTGCTCGTGCTGGGTTACCTGGCAGCCGGGGTGCTGATGCAGGACATCGAGAGCCGCACGCTGGCGGCGCTGCTCGATCCGTTCGGCTTCAACGCCTTCGAGCAGGCGGTGCGCTACTGGACTCCGGCGGAGCGCAACCGCGACCTGGTGTCGCCGTTCGGGCTGTTCGGCCTGAACCGCGTGCTCTGGAGCGGCCTCGGCTGCGCCTTCCTGTTGTTCACGCTGCGGCGCTTCCGCCCGCTGGTCGAGGAACAGCGCAAGGGCGCGGCGCCGGAGCGCGAGCAGGAGTCCAGGGCCCTGGTGCAGGGCCGCATCACGCCGCCGACGGCGGCAGGCTGGATCGGGGCGATGTTCGCCGGGGCGCGGCTCTACTGCAACGAGATCGCGCGCTCCGCCATCTACTGGGCGTTCGTGCTCTCGGGTCTGGCCTTCATGCTGATCGTGTTCGGCACGACCAAGCAGCTCTACGGCACGGCCACGCTGCCGGTGACGTATCAGGTGCTGGAGCTGGCTCGCAATTCCTTCCAGCTGTTCGCGTTGATCACGCTGACGTTCTACGCCGGTGAGCTGGCGTGCCGCGAGCACGACGCCGGGGTGCAGGACCTGAGCGATGCCACGCGCGTGCCCAGCTGGGTGGTGTTCTGGGGCAAGCTGCTCGCGCTGTGGGCGGTCGCGCTGTCGCTGGTGGTGGTGATGGGCGTGGCGGCGCTGGTCGCCCAGCTGTCGCGAGGCTTCGTGGCCCACGACTACTGGCTGTACCCAGTCGAGTTGCTCGGGATCGAGTGGTCGCAACTGGCGCTGATCGGCGCGCTGGCCTTCTGTCTGCAGTCGGTGATCCAGCACAAGTATCTGGCGCATGCGGCGATGGTCGTCTACTTCGTGAGCGAGTCGGTGCTGGGCATGCTCGGCGTGGAGGATCGTCTGCTGCGCTACGGAGCGGCCACCGGCGCGCGGTACTCGGACATGAACGGCTTCGGCGGCCTGCTCGAGCCGTGGTTCTGGTACCGCGTGTACTGGTGTGCCGGCGCGCTGCTGCTTCTCGCACTCGCGTACGTGCTCACGCCGCGCGGCCGCGAGCGAGCGCTCGCGCTGCGCCTGCGCGACGGTCGGGCGCGCTTCGGCCGGTCGTGGCGTGTCGCCAGTGTATTTGCGGCGCTGATCTTCGCGGGTAGCGGCGCCTTCATCTTCTACAACACACACGTGCTGAACCCGTACCTGACGGACAAGATCCGTCAGGATCAGCGCGCGCGCTACGAACGAGACTACAGCAGCTGGCAGCGGCGCCCGCAGCCGCGGGCAGTCGACGTACACGTGCGTTTCGACATCTACCCCGAGCGCCGGCGAATGGAGGTGCGCGGCCGCTATGGCATCCAGAACAAGTCCACGCAGCCGATCGAGCAGGTCCTGGTCTGGCTGCCGGACGACGCCGAGGTGCGGAGCTTGCGCGTGGCGGGTACGGAGAAAGCTGCCCAGACCGACCTGGAGCTCGGCGTTCGCAGGTTCGATCTGCCGTCTCCGCTCTCGCCCGGCGCGCGTGCCGCGCTCGACTTCGAGCTGGTCTTCGAGCCGCACGGCTTTCGGCACTCGAATCCGCGCCAGGACGTGGCGGAGAACGGGACGTTCTTCAGCAACGATCAGCTGCCGTTGATCGGCTACCAGCCGGCGTTCGAGCTGGCTCGCAAGCAGGATCGGGAGGACTACGGCCTGCCGATCAAGCAGAAGATGGCCTCGCGCGACGACCGCGTCGCCGCCCAGAACAACTACGTGCGCATCGACTCTGACTTCATCGACTTCAGCGCCGAGGTCAGCACGCCCGCGGACCAGATCGCGCTCGCGCCGGGCTACCTGCAGAGCAGCTGGCTCGAAGGCGGGCGACGCATCAGCCGGTTCACGATGGACCAGCCGATCTTGAACTTCTTCTCGGTGCTGTCGGCGCGCTATCAGGTCACCCGCGACCGCTGGCGCGACGTGCCGCTCGAGATCTACCACCATCCCGGACACGACCAGAACCTACAGCGCATGCTGCGCGGCATGAAGGACGCGCTCGAGTATTGCAGCGCGAGCTTCGGCCCGTACCAGCACCGGCAGGCACGCATCCTGGAGTTCCCGCGCTACGCGATCTTCGCCCAGGCGTTTCCGAACACCATCCCGTACTCCGAGGCGCTCGGCTTCATCGCGCGTGTGCGGGACGACGAGCCGAGCGACATCAACTATCCGTACTACGTCACGGCGCACGAGATCGCGCACCAGTGGTGGGCGCACCAGGTGATCGGCGCGAACGTGCGCGGTGCGACCATGACCACCGAGACGCTGGCGCAATACACCGCGTTGATGGTCATGCAGCGCGCCTATCAGGCCCGTAGCATGCGCCGCTTCTTGAAGTTCGAGCTGGACGGCTACCTCACGGGCCGCGCGACCGAACAACTGCAAGAGTTGCCGCTCGCGCACAACGAGAATCAGCCGTACATCCACTACCAAAAGGGCAGCCTGGCGATGTACGCGCTGGCCGACTACATCGGTGAGGAGCGCGTGAACCGCGCGCTGCGGCGTTTTCTGGAGGCCTGGAAGTTCCGCGGGCCGCCGTACCCCACGGCCGGCGATCTGGTGGGGTACCTGCGCGAGGAGACGCCGGCGGAGTTTCGCTACCTGATCGACGACCTGTTCGAGACGATCACGCTGTACGACAACCGCGTCGAGAGCGCCACGCTCACGCCTTCCGCCGGCGGCGGCTACGACGTCGCGTTGCGGGTGGTCGCGCGGAAGTTCCGTGCCTCGCAGGACGGCTCTCAGAGCGAGCTGACGTTTGCTGACTACATCGACATCGGCGCGCTCGATGCGGATGGGAACGCGCTTACGCTCGAGCGTCGCAAGATCGGCAACGGCAGCTCCTCGCTGCAGTTCCACGTCGCTGAGAAGCCTGCGAAGGTCGGCATCGATCCGCTCAACAAGCTGATCGATCGGCAATCCGACGACAACGTACTCGCACCCAACTAGATCGTAGACGTCGCGCGCACTCAGGCCTGTGCATCCGCATGCGCCTGCCTCGCGCGCACTCACGTCTTCCCATCCCAGGAGATCCATCCTGAAGCGTACTGATCGGCTCTCCGGGGGACCTTGCCTCCGGAAAACGCCGGGCGTGCAGATCGCGCGGGTGGATGTCGCTTTCTCACCGCGCGGCACGCCCGGCTCCGCTTGGCGTGCCAACTCGGGTTTCGCCGCTCGGAGTTGGCACGCCAAGAGGTTTCCTACGTGCAAGGTCCCCCGAAGAGCCTCGCGTTGTAACGTTGTCCCCCCTTTCTTTTGTCATGTGCACATCGCTCGGGCACGTCCAGGAGGACCTGCCACTCGCGCTGTGCGGCGCGACTTCGCACGCCGATGGTGCATGCAACAGGTCGACTTGCTGTGGGCAGTTCGTTTGGCTGGTTGCTCGCATCGCGCTTAGACGTTTGGATACTCCCGCATGTTGCTGCGGCTCGCTCCGCAGAGTCTGCGGTGTGTTCGGCCGTCCACGCATCAGCAGAGCAACGAACAACGCCAAACAGCAAGGAGTGATCGCCAAGCCGTGCGGCCGCGCAGCCCAGCCGTGCGTGTACGCCGCCACGGACCAAGACGATGGAAGCAGAGAGCGCGGGTTAGGCGCGGTGCATGCCGTGCGTGTGACGCATGCCGTGCGTGTGATGTTTGCGCCGTGTGCTTCGCGTGCGATGCGTGCGATGGCTGCGATGCGTGCGATGGCTGCGATGCGTGTGATGGATGCGGTGCTTGTGACGAGTGAATCGACGTTTACGCAGGCGGACGAGCTGTATGCACTATGGGCGCGCGAAGCCGCGCCGCACAGCGTCGAGTGGCAGGTCCTCCTGGACGTGCCCGAGCGATGTGCACATGTCAAAAGAGAGGTGGGACGACCTTACAACGCGAGGCTCTCCGGGGGACCTTGCACGTAGGAAACCTCTCGGCGTGCCAATTCCGAGCGGCGAAACCCGAATTGGCACGCCGAGCGGAGCCGGGCGTGCCGCGCGGTTGAGAAAGCGACATCCACCCGCGCGATCTGCACGCCCGGCGTTTTCCGGAGGCAAGGTCCCCCGGAGAGCCGATCAATAGGTGACAGGATGGATCTCCCGGGATGGAAAGCCGTAAGTGCGCGCGACCCAGGCGCATGCGAATGCACAGGCCTGCGTGCGCGCGACCGTCTGACGCCCCCGTCAAAGTTTGATGCCAAGGCTGACGATCAATTGAAGCTCGTTCTGCGGCGGTACTTCGCCAGTCTCGGTCGGGGTGGAGTCCTCGATGCGGTTGTAGATCAGCGAGAAGTCGATATTGAAGATGTTGGTGATGTCGATCTCCAGCCCCGCGGATCCGTTGTGGTACGAGCGACTCGGGCCGGTGACGGTGAAGGCGCTGGACCAGCTAGCGCTGAACTTCACGTCCTTCGTCAGATCGAACTTCGCGCGCGTGCCCAGGACGATGCCGAAGTCCTGGGTGCGGATCTCCGTGCCGGTTTCGGTCGAGAACGGCAGCGTCGAGATGTATGCCGGGCCGAGCTCCAGGTCCCAGGAGCCGGCGTCGATGTCGATCAAGCGAACGCCGCCGCCCGTGCCGATGGTGGTGCGCAGGGCGATGTTCTGCTCCTTGTCACGCCGCAGGATCCCGTAGAACGGCAGGATGTAGAGCCGACTGGTTACCAGGATGTCGACCTTCAGCGATGCGGTGTGACTGCTGACCGTCAGCGCACCGTCCACGGCACCAATCGCTCCGTCGTAGCGGAGCCCTGCGCGCGTGATGCCGTCCGCGCGCTCGACGAAGATCGAGTTGCTCCAGGTGAACTGCGAGCTCGCTGCGAGGTACAGGGTCGCGCCGGACTTGAAGTTGAAGCTCCAGTGCTCGAGCTCGTTCTTGCCACCCGCGGAGATGAGCAGCACCTGCTTCGGATCGATCGTGCGGTCCGCCAGGCGCAACTTGCCCTTCTCGAGCACCGCCACCCCGACGATCACCGTGCGATCGCGCAGCACGTAGGTGTGCGGCATTGCGGTGTAGAGCGACACGACACTCGACCAGTCGGGGTAGAGCTCGCTGAAGGTCTCGCTCTCGAATACCAGCGTGCCTTCGCTCATGCTCGTGATCCAACCCCTCAGCCACTCGCCGTTGTCCATCTGCACCCACTCGTAGCCGTCGCTGGTCGGCTGGATCGTGGGCGCGGGTGCAGGAGGCGTAGGCGGAGCTTCGGCGCGCACAGGCGTGCACGCCAGGCTCAACGCGAGCAGCGTGGGAACGAGTCGACTCATCGCGGTCCGGGGGACCGGTCCGAGTACCCGGAACTGGGCTTAACCGCAACCGGAGGGTTATCGGTCGCCGGCGCTGCGCGGCGGCTCCCGTGGTCAGTGCACCGACCACGAGCACAAGTGTCCGTCACCGCCCGCTACGATGCGACCCTTCACGGCGATCGGCGAGGTCCACCTGCGGACGTTCGAGCAATTGTCGCTGCCGCCGTTCCACAGCACGGCGCCCGTGTCGCCATCCACTGCGGTCAGCTTGCCGTTGTTGACGAACCACACGATGGGTTCGCTGTGGCCGTCTGTGGTGGTGACGATCGGAGACGTGTTCTCGCCGGATTGCGCGGCGCACCAGAGCACCTTCGGCGCGGGTGGCGAGCCGGGTGGCACTTGCACTGCCATCACGACCTTGCCGCTCGGCATGCCCATCGGGCACTTCGCACCGCTCGAGGTGGAGAACACCACGTTGACGCCCGAGGAGCCTGGATAAGCCGCGGGTACGGTGCGGATGGCCATCGAGCCCGTGGCGATCGAGAAGTCCACCTTGTGGCCGGCTTCGCCACCGAGGTTCGCTGCGTCGAGCAGGTAGAAGTGGCCGTCCTTGGAGATCGCGACCACGTAGTTCTCGGGCGTCGCGCCCGACACGCTGATGTAGATCGGGCTGCTGGCGCCGAAGTCTGCATCGACGCTGTCCATGTTGCGCCAACTGGTGGGGAAGTAGAGGTTCTTGTTGTTGCGTTCGAGCACGCCCAGGCCGGTGACGCGCACCACTTGCTCGCTGTCGCTGCTATCGCGGCTCGACGCACCGTTGGTGCTGTTACCCGTGATGGCGAAGACGCCGTTGCCGTCCGAGGCCATACCGCCCGCGGCCCAGATGCCTTCGCCGCGACCGCGCGACGCCCAGCCACCGAACTTCGTCGGATCTTTGGTGTCGATGCCGACCACCCAACCCCGGTAGTCGCCGCAGTCGCCCACGTGTCCGCCGTACGCCACGTACAGCGTGCCGTTGACGAGCGACAGCGCGCTGCGCTGATTGTGCGGCGGTGGCATGAATGCCTGGCTGCCGGACTTGACCTTGGTCACGTCGAACGGCCAACCCGAGCGCGACATGCCGTCTTCGATCGACAGCGCGTGCACCTCGTGGCGCGCGATCGAGTTGGTGCCGATGGCGCCGGCGACGTAGATCGTGCGCGAGCCGGCGTCGATCACCGGCGTGCTGAGGATGCCGAGCGGGTGGATGTTGCCGCACGACACGCCGTTCGCGGTCGGCGAGTCGCCCAGGTGATGCATCCACAGCTGCGCGCCGGTCGTCTCGTCGAGCGCGAACACGTCGTTGCCGGTGGTCACGCTGAAGAACGCGCCTTTGCCGCCGGGGCCGTTCTCGATGTACAGCGGCGAAGCCCACATGGCGCCGTTGAATGTCGCCTTGAAGTTGGTATCGAGCGCCATCTTGGACGCCATCGCCTTGGTCAGCGATGCGTGCACGAACAAGCCGCTGCGAGACGGATGATTGTTGCGCTCGAGGACCGAGTTGCCCGAGG
>DATEOF010000070.1:0-3747 GCA_035274465.1 Polyangiales bacterium | reverse complement strand
TCGTGCCCGCCTGGCTACCGGCCACGCCGCCTGAAGGCCGAGCCGGCGCCGAGTCCCCACCCGCACCTGCGGCTGACGGCGGCGAACCCCCGCAGTTCAGCTCGAACACGATCTCATCGCTCTCGATCACCGCCCCGCTCGGCAGCTCGCCGCGCAAGCGCGCGCTGTGCTTGCCGAGCGCGACGCTTCCGACGAGCTTGTCGTCCGCTTTACACGCGGCGTACACGCGTTCATGACCGCGCGGCAGCGGTTCGGCGTCGACCAGACTGTTCGTAAAGCTCGTCTGCTGTTTACCGTCGAGCACGAGGCGATACACGATCACGTCCGCGAGCGGCTTCGCGGCATCGTCGAGCGTCAGCACCAGGTCGACCCACGCAGCGTCGATGTCCACACTGCACGAGCCGGCGATGGTGGCGACCTCGAGCATCGAGTGATGCACAGTGCTCTCGAGCTTGCCGAACACGGGAGGGATCGGAGCGGCGCTCGTGACAATGAAGCTCGCGCTGAGATCCTTGCCCCCACTGCAATCGGCCGCGTCGGCCTCCAACACCAGCTGCGCGCCCGCCGCGAGCGCAGAAGCAGGCGTGAGCACCACGCTGCCGTCACTCGTCATCGTCTCGCTGCGCAGCGCGACCTCCGTGCGAGCTCCGTTCGCGACCGCGTAGAGCCGGGCAGAACCCGCCGTCGTCGACTTCGCGGCATCGCGTCCGGGCCAGAACTTCAGCTTGAACTGATCCAGCGGAACCGAGCCCATCCCGGGGACGACCCGGGGAGAGAGACAGGGCCCCCCGGAGCAAGCGTGAGCAGGCTCGGCAGTGAACCCCCAGACGATCGCCGCAGCCAGCAGCAGCCTCATGGCCGGAAGCAGCAGCAGGAAGTATGCCGCGGGGGTAGCGGCGCGAGAACTCGCAGCTTTTCGGCCCGTGTGAGCCAGTCTGTGCCAACCAACTCGATCCTTTCCATGCTTGGTCGATCGACACGTTCGTGCCCCCTGCCCCGCAGGTCACTCAAGATCACGAATCCTCCCTTGGGATCGGCGTGACTCACGACGTAGTGCAGCGCCTCCTGCCAGAACGCCGCCATTCGCTCGTACTCGTAGCAGCGGATGATGATCGAGCCGATCGTAACGTGACCAGGCTTTCGCTCCTGAGTCATTCAGACCTCCGTGGGGATGGCAGGCCGTCGAGGTCAGCCCCGGTAACGTTACGCATGTTAGGCTCCGGTCGGTGCTGTCGCTACGCCTCGCGATCCCCCTCCTCGCTTGTCATTGGCTCGCTTGTGCATCGGATCCAGCACTTGCGCCGCGGTCCATGTCGGACCGCTACGCTCGGCTTCAGCCGTCCGCGCCGGCTCCCGAAGCCGAGCCGAAAACCAAAGCTCCGGAAACCACGGCGGACGCGCGCTACGTCGACATCTCCGAGGAACGACTGACAGAGATGCGAGAGCAGATCACGCGCCAGAGTGCGCAGGCGATGCGTTGTGAGCCCGACGCGCTGCAAGTCACGCGAGAAGATCGATTGGAATGGAGCGTCTCGAGCTGCGGAAAGTTCATGCGTTACGAGTGCTGGAGCCGATCGATATGTTGCCCGTACGTCGGCGCGAGCCGGCTGCTCGTGACCTCGCACGAGCCTCTCGACGCCGTGGATACATACGATCGTCATTCGCTCAAGGAACCCACGCGCCTCATGCAGCAGTGCATCGAGCGCCATCGTCAGGCCGATCAGTGGGCTGCGCGAGAGGGGTCAAACGCCGGACAGCTCTTCGTGCGGCTTTCGGTCGGTGCAGGCGGTCGGGTCGAAGACGTGACACTCCTGCGCACGAGCATGGGCGAGCCATACTTGGAGGAGTGCGTCGTAGACATTCTACGCGCCGCGACGTTCGCTGCTCGCGAACCCAGGCGATTCGTGTTCAGCTACGTCCTCGTCGAAGCTGAGCGCGGCACGTCAGCGTGCGCGCCCAAGCCCAAGGTCGAGCGCTTGCCACGTTAGCGTCGGATCGGTCTACCCGCCGAACTCGCCGGTTGAAGGCGCCGCGATGTGGTGTTAGCCGAAGCGAACGTGTACCTCCGTGCGGATCGAAGCACCACGATTCTGATGTCGGTGCTGGCGGCAGCCTTCGGCGGGCTGGGCTTGTTCGGTGCGCTCCAGGTGTATCGCTTCGAACGCGATTGCGTACGCGTGCCGGGACGGATCCTTGCACATGAAACCCGGCAGTTTCAGGACAAGAACAAGCGCTGGGTGCCGCACGCGGTCGATGTGTACGGGTTCACGACGGAGAGCGGCGAATCCGCGCGCTACGAGTTCGTTCATACCGGCCCCGGCGACCACGATCCCATCGGCGCAACAGCGACGATCTGTTACCCACCAGGTGCGCCGGAGCGGGCGCGACTGTCCGGCGAGACGCTGTGGGGAGTCTTGGTCATGTTCGGGATCGGCCTGACGGCGGGGTTCGTGGCCTGGATGAATGAGAGGAACCGCCGGCGAGAGCCGCGGGTCACTGCATCTACGCAGAAAAACCGCGCGAAGCGTGCACGCCAGCGCAGACGGCGGAAGTAGAGCTGCAACAGTGTGGCGCTACACGGCTGGCCGGTGTCGTTGCAGCTCACGCGCATGTCTGGACCCAGAGGCGATCTAGCAGCTGCCACGCGCCGCGAGCAGCGGCATGAGCGTTGCACTGCGTTGCGCTCACCTAGCTTTATGCCGATTGACCTACGTTCAGTTGCCGGCGCGGCCACGGTCGAGTGTGCACACGTGCATGAACCTCGCGCTGCTGACGAAGTCGTGCTCCGCAACGCGCGAATGCAAAGGCTCCATGCGGATGCAGCGCGCGCGGCTCGCGGTCGCTTGCCGGTGCTGGTTCTCGGTGAAACGGGTGTCGGCAAGGAGCTCGTAGCACGAGCGATCCATCGTGCATCGCCACGTCGAGACAAGCCGCTCGTGGCCGTCAACTGCGCGACGTTCGCAGCCTCGCTGCTCGAAAGCACGCTCTTCGGCCACGAGCGCGGCGCGTTCACCGGCGCCACTCAACGCAGCCCGGGCATCCTCGAACGCGCGCATGGAGGGACTCTCTTCCTGGACGAGGTCGGCGACCTGGACACGAGCGCGCAGGTCGCGCTGCTGCGTGCGATCGAAGACCAGAAGATCACGCGACTGGGCGCTACATCGGAGATCGTGATCGACGTCCACGTGATCGCCGCGACGAACTGCGACCTCGAAACCCTGGTCGAGCAAGGCAGGTTCCGTGGCGATCTGTTGTTCCGGCTGAACGGCATCCGCCTCGACGTACCACCGTTGCGCGAGCGCAGAGACGAGATCGAGCCGCTGGCGCGGGTGTTCCTGGAACGGGCATGCCGCGAATGGCAGTTGGAACAGCGGGACCTCTCGCCCGAGGCGGTGGAGGCGCTTCAGCGCTGCAGCTGGCCTGGCAACGTCCGCCAGCTCCGCTACGCGATGGAACGTGCGGCTCTGCTCGCACCTGGCCCGCTGATCATGCGCGAGGATCTGCCGGAGCACGTCACCGGTAGCAACCCGGTTCCACCCGCCAGCATCACGTGTCTGCAGCTCGATGATGAGCTCGGGCTCAGGCGCCAGCTCGCGCATTGCGAGCGCGCGCTGATCGAGGCCGCGCTGCGTCGCGCCGGCGGCAATCGGGAGACGGCAGCGAAGCTGTTGCGCGTGCCGCTGCGTACGCTGTTTCGCAAGCTACGTTCGATTCATCCCACCGATCCCACCAACAGCTGAACCGCGT
>DATEOF010000069.1:0-27335 GCA_035274465.1 Polyangiales bacterium | reverse complement strand
TGCTCCTCCGGCGCCGCCGCGACCCGCATTGCCGCTCGCGCCGCCGGCACCGCCGCTACCAGCGACGACGACTGGGCCGCCGCTGCACGAGTCGATCGGCTCGGTCGTGCGCGGAACCGTGCAGGCCGGGAACGTGCCGGCGCCGCTCATCGGCGTGGTCTGGATCGCGTTGCAATCTGGACCTGGCGCCCACTTGCCGTCCGCGTCCGTGCAGGGCGTGACGTCGATGTTCTCGTTCATCTCGATGGCCTTCACGTGGTTCAAGATGTCGACGTAGATGGTGTTGCAGGTGCAGTCGCAGCGCGCGGAGCCGGCGCTCGAGGTCGAGCCCGCCACGCGCAGTCCGTAGTCGTGCGTGCCGTCCGTGAGCTGCACGTAGAGCGGACCGCCCGAGTCGCCGTGACAGGCGCCCACGTTCTTGTCGCCGATGTCGACGATGCCGTTGGCGACCTTGTTGATCTTGACCTGCACCGCGCGCTTGACGCCCGCGCCCTGCCCGTCCGGACCGGTCGTGCCGTAGCCGACCACCCACGCGTTACCGCCCGCCTTCAAGAAGCGCTCGGCCTCGCAGCCGATGATCGGCGGCGTGAACGGGATCTGCTTCACCCGATCGTCCTCGGGGATCACGCAGTAGCCCCAGTCGTTCTTGCTCCCGCCACCGGCGGAGCCGCGGGCACCTGCCTTGCAGGTTCCCTTCAGGTTGAACGTGGTTCCGCCGGCCTTGTAGCCACCGAACGTGATCGTCGCGCTGGCCCCGCTCAGGCAGTGCGCGGCCGTAGTCACCACGCGCGGATGGATCAGCGTGCCCGTACAGCCGTTGATCGCGACCGTGCTCGGATACTGACAGGTCTCGACCGGCTGGCCGCCGACCACCGCCTCCGTGTTCAGCCCAATCGTGGGCTCTATGACCTGGGGAGCTTCCTCGCAGCCAGCGAGTAGAGCGCACGCAGCCAGCAACGGCCGCAGAACTGTCAGGACATTTGGCTTACTCATGAAACGCGTGGCCTCGGGGGTGCGGGCAGCGAGCGCGCGCAGGGCGTAGGAAAACCTGGGTCCGCGCGGGTGACCGATGCGTAGTGGCCACAAAGTGCGCTGACAGGCCAGAAATGAGTCACACACGCCGCCACGAATTTCAACGCGTCCATCGCTTGGGGCGTTTTCGGACCCGCAACGCTGCCGGTTGACTCATCCAGCGAGCCCACGGCGCGACGGGAACATGGCTATTAATGCAGGGTTGGCCGCTGCGGCGACGAACGTCACGCGCCTCCGCCGCCGCGCCTACCGGCGCAGGGTGTGAGGCCCTGTCGCGTTGTAACTCCTGACGACTATCCCCTATGTCAGCAGCTCATCCGCATCCGCGGGAGGGGGCTGCCATGACACGACGCTTCGCTTGGCTGGGCATTGCGAGCCTGTTCGGAATTTGGAGCAGCACGTTGCCGGCGGCCGCAGCTGACAGCTGCAGGTTCATCGAGCATCACGCCACGTGGTGGCTGTCGGCCGACTGCCAGACCGACCACACGCTGAGCATTCCGCAAGGCGTCACGCTGGACGGGCGCGGACATCGCATCACGGCGATCGATCCGCCCGATGGCCACTTCCTCGGCGCGATCGTACGCAACGCGGGCACGGTCGCGCACGTGCGCAACCTGATCGTGGACACCCGCGACTTGACCGACGTCTGCGACTCCGACACGCCACCGGATCAGCGTTTGCGCGGTATCTTGTTCGAGGGCGCCTCGGGCAGCATCGTCGGCAATCACGTGCTCGACATCGGCCAGGGTGCCAGCGCCTGCCAGGAGGGCAACGCGATCGACGTGCGCAACGCGCCCTACGACGGCACGCATCCCGCGACCACGCAGGTGAAGATCTGGGCCAACCGCGTCGCGAACTATCAGAAGACCGGCATCCTCGTGAACGGCGACGTCGAGGCCGATGTCGCGGCCAATCGCGTGATCGGCCAGGGACCGATCGACTTCATCGCGCAGAACGGCATCCAGCTCGGCTTCGGCGCGTTCGGCCAGGTGCACCTGAACCGCATCGAACAAAACTTGTACTCGCCGGGCACGTTCGGCTCGAGCGGCATCTTGTTGTTGTCTGCGGGGGCGCCGATCGATCTCGTCGGCAACGTGATCGAGGACTGCGATCTCGGCATCGCGCTCGAGTCGACCAGCGATGCCCGCGTGCGGGCCAACCGCGTGCGCGGCACCACCGACGATGGCATCGGCGTGTACGGCGCGATGGCGACGGCCAGCGGCAACACCATCAGCGGCAACTGGCTGGAGGACGATCACCTCGGCATCGACATCTACGGCGCGGGCGCGACGAACAACACGGTCGCGCGCAACTGGATCGTCGACAGCGTCGGGCTCGGCATCCAGATCGGGCTCGGCGCGGAGAACTTGGTGCTGCACAACCAGGTGCTGCGCAGCGGCAGCTTCGGCGTGTGGGCCGGCGCGGACGGCACGCGCGTGATCGGTAACCGCGTGATCGATTCGGAGGGAGTCGGCATGCACGTCGAAGGCGCGCAGAACGTCGTGAGCGACAACCTGGTGCGAGCTAGCGGCGACCTCGATCTGGAGAACGCGGGCGACAACGCCTACGCGAACAATCGCTGCGGCAGCTCGTCAGGGCCGCCTGTCGACTGCCCCTGACGGCACGCGCAGGGGCGTGGTGACGCCATAGCGCTCGTGGACGGCGGCGGCGTGGAGCGCTTCCTTCGCGCTCAGCTCACCTGCGAGCAGCCCACGATAGGCAGCGAGCGTGCGTGTCACCTCGCCGGCGCGCTCCCAGACCAGCTCCACGCGGAAGCGCCTCACCCCGAGCTCGAGCAGCTTGGGGACGAGCGGCGCGGCGCTCTGGGCGAACGCGTTGAACACCGTGTTGCGGCAGCCCACGTCGACCACCACCGGGTGCTCGTGGCCGGCGTAGTCGCGAAGCGCGATGCGGTGCGCTTCGCAAGGGCGGCCGCACGTGCGGTAGTCGATGCCGCTGCTCAGCAGATGCGCGTACACGCAGTGCGAGTTGTGGAAGGTGGGGATGTGATGGTGCAGCGTGAGCGCGACGCGGCCGCGAGGCACGTGTGCGAGCAGGTCGAGCAGCTGCGTCTGATTGAGGTCGTGCGAAGCCGTGACCGTGGCCAGGCCGAGGCCGAGCAAGTGATGGGCGGTGAGCGAGTTGGTGACGTTCAGCGAAAAGTCGCCATGCACGCTGGGCGGGGACTCGTGTTTGGCAAAATGCATGAGCGCGCCCCAGTGGCGCACCAGGACGCCGTCGGGCTTCAAATTCGCAATGCGACGATCGTAGGTCTCTTCGCCCGGCTTCTGCACGCGCACGGTCGCCAGCGTCACACGCAAACCGGCCTGCCGCGCGCGCTCCACCGCGCGCCCGAGCCCCACCATCTCCATCCAGTCGAGCTCCACCTCGGCGAGCCCACTCGCGATCACCGCCTCGAGCTGCTCGTCGGTGCGACAGAGCGGGACGAGCTCGGGAGGACCCACGTCGTCGCCGTTGTTCCTCGACAATTCTCGCCGCAGCTCGGGAACGCAGACCTGCGAGGACGGTTCCTGGTACGGATTGCGGAGAAGCTCTGTTTCGAGCTCCGCCGAAAGCTCGCGACGCAACCGCTTGAGCTCCGAGACCGGCGCGTGCAGACCGGGCTCGAGCTCTGTCAGGTCGAGCTCCTCCAGGTGAAACGGGGTGCCGCCGAACGCGCCGAGCTTCTCCGCGAGCAGCGCGCGGTCGAGCCCTCCGGAGCCGCCGCGAAGCGCCGGCGACGAAAAACCAGCCGGAACAGTCGCGCGAGCGAGTGTTCCGGAGCGGGCTGGTGCGAGCGCGCTTTCGGCTTCGCGGATGGCACGGAGCGGGCGCGCCCCGAAGCACGCGCGCGCCTCCACCGAAAGCCGCTCGCCCGCGCGGCCGCGCACGCGCAGCGCGACAGGTATGCGGCCGAGCGCGGGCTGGCCCACGCGCCGGGCGGCCTCGCGCGCGATCTCCGGGTCGCCCGTCAGGCGCACAGCATCGCCGACTCGCACCCGCGACAGGTCCGGTCCAGGCTGCCCGAAGCGCAGCTCCAAGCTGCGGTCTTCGAGGAACTGAACTCCGAACAGCGGTCCGCCGGGAGCGTTCTCGGGATCGTGCTCGGCGCGCCCCACCAGCTCGAACATCACGCCCATGCCCGGGTGCAGGAGCTCGCGAAAGTCGCGCTCGCCCGTGAGCGCGACTCGCACGCTGCGCGCGCGCACGTCGGTGATTTCGCCCAGCGCGAGGCCGCGGTGCTTGGGCGTTACGGCCACGACCAGCGTCTGATGATTGTCGCCGTGCAGGAAGCCGAGCGAGCCGCCCCGCGAGAACGTGAGCTGCGTACGCTCGACGTCACGGCGCATGCGCTCGCGATCATCGTCCGCAGCGCCGCGCAGCAGCGCATCGCGCCAGTTTCGCCACGAGTCGACCGTCGTGCTCACGTAGGCGGCGCCTTTGTAGCGACCTTCGATCTTGAGGCTGTGCACGCCCGCTTCCAGCAGCTCGGGCAGCGCCTCGTGGGCGGCGAGGTCTTGCGGGCTGAGCAGGTACCGCTTGTCGCCGAGCTGGCGCCGCTGTCCATCCACGATCGCTTCGTAGGGCATGCGGCAGGCTTGCGAGCACTGGCCGCGGTTGGCCGAGCGCTCCGAGAACGCCTCGCTGGTCAAGCACTGCCCACTCCAGGCCATGCACAGCGCGCCGTGCACGAACACCTCGCACTCCATCGGACTCTCGCGCGTGAAGCGAGCGATCTCCCGGGTACTAAGCTCACGCGGCAGCACCACGCGCTGCATGCCCAGCGTGGCCGCGAACGCGGCGCCCTCCGGGCTCGAGATCGTCATCTGCGTGCTCGCGTGCAGGCGGACCTCGGGCGACAGCGCGCGCGCGATGAAGGCCGTCGCCGGGTCTTGAATGATCAGCGCATCGACCCCGCTCGCGACCACGCCGCGGAGCAGCCGCTCGAGGCTCGCGAGCTCGTCCTCGAACACCAGGGTGTTCACCGTCAGATAGAGCTTCACGTTGGCTGCGTGAGCACGGCGCACGAGCTCGGGGAGCGCGTCGAGGTTGAACGCAGTGGAGCGCCCGCGGGCATTGAAGCCCTCGGACAAGCCCAGGTACACGGCATCGGCTGCGCTGGCGAGCGCCGCGGCGAAGGCCTCTTCCGTGCCGGCGGGCGCGAGGATCTCGGGCCGCTGGCGACTGTTACGTGGCGTGATCATCGAGCTACTCGATCGATTACCCTTAGCACGCATGAAGCTCCTTTTCGCCACCACCAATCCCCATAAAGCGCGCGAAATCGCTCAGATGCTGGTGCCACTCGGCATCCAGGTGTGCAGCCTCGCAGAGCTGCAGCCCGGCGTGCCCGAGCCCGTGGAAGACGCTGACACCTTCGAGGGCAACGCCCGGCTCAAGGCTGTGGCGTACGCGCGCGCGCTGAAGATGTCCGTGCTAGCCGACGACAGCGGCCTCGAAGTCGACGCGCTGGGCGGCGCGCCAGGCGTGCACTCGGCGCGCTACGCGGGGGTCGGTCACACGCGCGAGGAACGAGACCACGCGAACAACGAGAAGCTGATCTCCGCGCTCGAGCGTCTGGGTAACGTCGACCGCTCCGCGCGCTTCGTATGCGCGCTGTGTCTGGTCGACGCCGAGGGGCGCGTATTGTTCGAGGCGCGCGGCACGTTCCCCGGCGTGATCACGGACCAAGCGCGCGGCGAGAACGGCTTTGGCTACGACCCGCACCTGTTCCTGCCGGACGTGGGCAAGACCAGCGCCGAGCTCCCGGACGATCAAAAGAACGCCCGCTCGCACCGCGGCGCCGCGACGCGCGCACTGCACGCCTGGCTCATGCAGAACCCACTTTGAGTAGGTGGTCAGCCGCTCACGGACCATGCTGGTGCGCAGCCGGAACACGCCCCACTGGCAGTGCCGGATCTAGCGATCACTTTGCTCGCCCAGGGTTCGAGCTTGCTCCTCGACGAGTGAGCGAAAGAACCGAGAGGGTGGCTGCGAGCATCGCGATTGTCAGACCTTTTCGCTCTCGTGACGCGCCCGCTCCGCTTCGGACGCCGACTTGACGTCCTTCTTCTCCTCCGGCGGCGGCAGCTCGGCCCGGAGGCCCAGCGACTTGAGCCACAGCTCTCGCCCGTATCCCTGCGAGTGATAGAGGTGCTCGTCCTCCTGCTCCTCGATCTCTTCGTAAGCCGCTTTCAAGGCGTCCGCGACCTCGCCGCCCATCTCTTTGACGCAACGACCAATCAGCTCCCAGTCGGCGTGGTCCTTCGTCTCGGCCAGGAGCACGCAGTCGCACGCGACCAGCTCAGCAGCGATCGGGTTGTTGGCGGTCGCCGCGGTCTTCATCGCAACGACGAGCGACTTGCCGAGGTTATGGACTATCTGACACGTCGGGGTCACCTCGCCCGGGTCGATTCCCAGGTGCTGGCAGGCCGTCGTGAGCAGCTCGACGTGCCTGGTCGTTTGAGCCAGATATTTCTTCCACTCGTCGCGTAGGTCAGCGTTGGCTACGCACTCGAGCGCGGTCTTGTACACGAGCACACCGCCACGCTCGTGCGTGAGCGACTGCAGGAGGAGCTCTTTCAGTTGTGGATTGATCATCGTCGATGCTCCTCCATGGCTACACGCGCGGCGGATCGGTCTCGCGCTCGAAGTGTCGATGTTTCGTCAGCGCCGCAACAAAGGCCCGGATGGCGCTCTCCGCGTCACCTGGGTCGACCTGAAGCAGGCCCTCGTCCGCCTCACCATCGGCGAGCTCCGCGGGGATACCTGCCGCTGCGACCAGCGAGCGCGCCGCACCCACGAGCAGCATGGTCTTGCAATGACGGTACTGATCCTTGAGGAACTCTTTTGCGTGGCCGCTCTGCAGGAGTGTTTCGACGCTCTCTTCACCATCCGGCACAATCACGGCGTCCCACACGACCGAGGGCGCGGCTTCCATCGAGATCTCCACCGCCAACGCACCCGAGATTCCCTTCACCTCACCGAGCGCGACGCCGACGAATCGCGGCACGGCACCTTGCGCGGTAAGCACTTGATGCATCGCAAGCGCGGCTTGATCATCCACGCCATCCGCGATCAGCATGGCGACGCGACGCGTCTTGATTCCGTCCTCACCGGGACGCGCGAACAGGGATAGCGCCTTCGAGTGCCTCACTTCGGACCTCGGCGTGCGCTTCAGCGCCCTCGGCAGGGGATCGGGCAGCTCAGTCATTCCAAGCCCCTCTGCAACGCCGTTCGCGAGCTCGTCGGACACATTGCGAAGTTGCGCCACGACTCGCTGCCGGATGGCCAACGTTTGAACCTTCGTCAGCTCGAAGCGGAACGCACGGATGACGTGCTGCTTCTCCACGTCGCTCTGACTATCGTAGAACAACGCGGCTTGGTTGTAGTGCTCGGCGAACCGCTCCGGCTTGCCCCGGACCTTGTGCTCTTCGACTTGCTCGGGGAATGACATGAACCCCATCGATCCCGCCTGGAAAGGACACCCACCTGCCAGCGAGTTCGGCTCGTAGGCGACGCGGCCACGGTGGATCGCTTGCCGATGAAAGCCGTCCCGCTGGTTGTTGTGGGCCTGTGCCACCGGTGCGTTGATCGGGATCTCGTGAAAGTTCGGGCCGCCGAGTCGCGAGATCTGCGTATCCACGTACGAGTGGATACGACCGGCGAGGAGCGGATCGTTGCTGAAATCCAGACCCGGCACGATGTGCGCCGTACAAAACGCCACCTGCTCCGTCTCGGCGAAAAAATTGTCCGGATTGCGATTGAGCACGAGCCTTCCGACCGGTTGCAGCGGCACGAGCTCCTCCGGAATCAGCTTCGTCGCGTCGAGCACGTCGAAGCTGAAGCGCTCGGCATCGCTCTCCGTAAACACCTGGACACTCAGCTCCCATTCGGGATAGGCGCCGGCTTCGATCGCTTCCCACAAGTCGCGCCGGTGAAAGTCTGGGTCTGCGCCGGAGATCTTCGTCGCTTCATCCCAGATGAGAGAGTGTGTTCCCGCGCGCGGCGACCAGTGAAACTTGACGAACTTCGACTCACCTGAAGCGTTGATGAACCGAAACGTGTGAACCCCAAAGCCCTGCATCATTCGGTAGCTGCGCGGGATCGCGCGGTCCGACATGATCCAAACCAACATGTGCGTGGATTCCGGCATCAAGGAGACGAAATCCCAAAATGTGTCATGGGCGGACTGCGCTTGGGGCATCGCGTGATGCGGCTCCGGCTTCACCGCGTGAACCAGATCCGGGAACTTCATCGCATCCTGGATGAAGAACACCGGAATGTTATTGCCGACCAAGTCCCAGTTGCCTTCGTCCGTATAGAACTTCACCGCGAAGCCTCGTACGTCGCGCGCCGTGTCCATCGAGCCGCGCTCACCCGCGACCGTCGAGAAGCGCACGAATACGGGCGTCCGCTTGCCGGCTTCGGCAAAGATCGATGCGCGCGTCAAGTGCGTCAGTGGCTCGTAGTTCTCGAAGTACCCATGGGCGCCCGAGCCGCGCGCGTGCACGATGCGCTCGGGGATCCGTTCATGATCGAAGTGAGTGATCTTCTCACGCAGAATGAAATCTTCGAGGAGCGCGGGGCCGCGGAACCCGGCCTTGAGCGAGTTCTGGTTGTCTGCGGTCGGGACGCCTTGGTTCGTCGTGAGCGCCCGGGCCGCCGAATCCACCCGCACTCGATCGAGTGGCCCCGTGGTGGGGTTGAAGCTGAGTGGCGGATTGCCACTTCCGACCTTGGGTGAGGCATTTGCTTCCGTCAACGTGCTCGCAGTGACGAGTGGTAACGCGGGCTCGACAGCTTGGCCGACGGCCGGCGTATCCGTGTGCTCGGCCGGCTTCGCGGTGTTGAACGGGAATGCTGCCGATAGCTTCGCAGCACCGGCGAGCTTCGCAGTCGCGAGGTCGGTGACCGTACTCAAGTCCAGATCGCTCGTCGGTGCGCTCTGCGTGGAGCGCGCAGACGTTTTTGCCACAGCGGCACGACTGGACTTACGTTCTCTGACCGGCGTGGTCGGCCTGGATGTCTTCGAAGGCTTGACGCGAGCGCGCGCCGCAGGTTGTGTCTTCTTTTTGGACGCGGGGAAGCGACGACGAGTGGGCATCGCGGTCCACATATGCACTCCGCTTCGATTGTCAGCCGACCCGACGCGCGCTCGCACAAGCAGGGCCGAGTTTGTCGCGGCAGATCACCGAACGCGCGAGGCTGTCTCGACGAACGGAGCTGGCGGCTCCGCAGGAACTGGCGAGCCATCGGGATCTGGTGGTTCGATCCAAGGCTTGCTCGGATCCGAAGGTTCGATCGGCGGAGCACCGGGAGAGGGCGGATCGATCAGAGGTTGCCCCGGCGGAATGATCGCAGGTTCGTCTGGGGGGTCGTGCGACGGCATGCTTCGCTCGAGCGTGTGTGTGTAGTTGCTGCGTGGGAAAGGCCAGGCAAAGCCTAAGTCGCCTCCGAATGCGACATGTCAATGGCACGAGGGACGGCCGTTGGACGGTCGCGATCACCAGCGAGAACGCCACACTTCTTCGGCCGACGCGGCCATATTGCCGCAGGTACCGACGACGGGTCGGAATGCCGAAAGGATCGTTGCACTGTGACATCGTCAGGGACACAATTCAGTCAAAGGAAGAACATTTGTTGGGCGCCTGCGGTCGCAGCGCCGCGCGCCTGCAGGCTATTCGCCTAGACAAGCGATGCCTCCGACAGATCATCGACTCTCAGACACGCTTGTTTCCGGAAGCGCTTCCGAGGCGCGCCCGTCGTCATTACCGCGAGACGAGCTTCCATTGGCCCGCATCGCAGTCATCGACGACGACGATGATATTCGCGACGTCTTCGAACGGCGGCTACGCGGCGCAGGCTATGAAGTCGTCGCGTACGACCGCGCTGATCAGGCCCTCCACGAGCTGGAATATATCGGGAGCATCGACCTCATCCTTTTCGATCTGAGGATGCCGGGCATGACGGGGTGGAGCTTCCGCATCGAGCAAAAGTCTCGCACGAAGCTGCGCGACGTCCCCGTGATCGCGCTCTCGGCAGACGCGTCGCCGTACGCGAGAGCCATCGATGCAGACGCGTATCTAGCGAAGCCCGTCGATCTCGACGAGCTAGAAGCAGCCATTGGTCGAGTGCTGCTCGCGAGCGAACGTCGCCGTCTGTTGGCGAAATCGCTGGAACTCGAGCGCATCCACGCATTGGGTACGCTCGTGGCAAGCGTGGCCCACGAGATCAACAACCCGTTGACCTACATCATCGGCTGTCTCGAGCTCGCGTCGAACCAAGCTCGAGAGCTCGCGACACTGGTCTCCGGAAATCCACTCACGTCGACGCTCCCCCAGAACCTCGACTTTGCGAAGGATGGTGCGGCGCGCATTGCTAGCGTGGTCAAACTTCTGTCCACGTTCTCGCGCGCGGACACCACTTCTTCAGACGATGTCGATGTTGTACGAGCCGTCCAGGCGGCAACGCGTCTTGTGCGGCACCATATTGCAGCCAACGCGCACCTACGGGAAGAGTTGGAACCCACGCCCCGTGTACGCGGCAACGAAGGTCGCCTCGCGCAGGTCGTACTGAACCTCGTCATGAACGCCGCGCAAGCGGTTGCATCGAGCGCTAGCTCCCACGGATTGGTTCGCGTTGCTACGCGCTTTGCGGACGGCACAGTCGCGATCGAGGTAAGTGACACCGGTCCCGGGATCCATCCTGCGCTCCTCGACAAGATCTTCGAAGCGTTCTTCACGACCAAGCCCGCAGGAATGGGCACCGGGCTCGGGCTTAGCATCTCTCGCGATATAGTTCGTGCGATGGGTGGCACCCTGACGGTGCGGAGCGAGCTCGGACAGGGGGCAACGTTCATCGTTACGTTGCCCGCCGCTCCCACCGGCATGCAAACGCGGGAACCCGGCGGCTCCAACGTTGCTGAATCGAGTGGTCCGGTGTGCCGCATCCTGGTGATCGATGACGAGCCACTGATCGGCCGTGTCGTGCGGTCGGTATTGTCGCGCCACGCAGTCGATGTTTCCCTCTCGCCGAGAGAAGCACTCCAGCTGGTCAACACTCGAGACTATGATCTCATCTTGTGCGATTTCAGAATGCCGGAGATGACAGGGCTCGAGCTTTACCAGCAGCTGCATCCGAAACAAAGATCCATGTTCGTCCTCATGACAGGGTCGCGGGACCACGCCGAAATCCAGGAGTTCGCGCAAAGAAAGCCTACATGCGTACTCTACAAACCGTTTTCCCGAGCGGAGTTGGACTACTATGTGAGCCACATCGAAACACGGCAGCAGGTTCATGGACCGAATGACGTCCCTGGTTGACCGAGGACACGCGTCACATCGACGGCGAGCCGCGCCCTCCAGCCGACTGCCGTGGTAGTGCAACCATAAAACGAGTCCCGGCGGTCTCCGATGATGAGACATCGATCGTGCCGCCGTGCGCTCGCACGATCTCACGGACGATGAACAATCCCAGACCCAGTCCACGCGAATGATCATGGCGATGGCGCGTACTTCGAAATGGATCGAAGAGATGCGGCTGGAGCAGCGTCGGGATCATCCCTTGATTGTGGATCTCGATCCGGACTCGCTCTCGCTGGCTCCCATCGAGTGTCACCGAGATCTCCGCGCCGGGGGTGCCATGCTGTCCGGCATTGGCGACCAGGTTGGACAGTACTTGTAGCAAGCGATCCGAGTCCCACGAACCGCGCTGATCCCCCACGACCTCACGGCGGATGTGCCACGCTGGATGGCTGAGTTCGAACTCGGCTACCGCTTGCGCGCAGAGATCGGCGAGGTTCGTTTCGTGCGGCTCGACAGCGATCCCACCGCCCGCGCGGGCGCGCGTGAAGTCGAGCAGCTGGTGGATCATCGTCTGCATGCGTTGCCCGCTGGCGAGGATGCGGCCGAGCGGCTTCTTTTCTGCATCGCGAGTCGCGCTCTCACCTTCGCGCTGCACGAGCAGCATCTGTGCGCCCGTCATCATGGCGGCCAGTGGGTTGCGCAGGTCGTGCGCCAGCACGCCTGCGAACAGTTCATTGGAGCGGATCGTGTCCTCCAGCTTCGCGACGGCTGCAAAGCGGGTGATGACCGAGGCGAGATGGTTCGCGATCGCCCTCGCGCCATCGACTTCGTGGAGCGTGAAGTCGTGGCGTTGATCGAAGTAGATCATGAACTTGCCTAGCAGTCGCCCACCGGTGACGAGCGGAATGAACGCGAGCGCCCCGATTCCCTCCTGGCGAAATAGCGGCATGTAGGACGCCATGGCTGGATCTGCTTGCGGATCCGGCACGAGAACCGGCTCGGGCGAGATTGCGTCCGGCGACCAGGGAGAATGGCCCGCCACCGCCTCCCGGTAAACATCTGACAGGTTTCGCCACGCTCTGAATTGCATGACGCGATGGGTGTCGAAGGTCAGCACCGCGGAGCGGTGCGCGCCGACGGCAGCTTCGATGGCCGTGAGTGCTGCGTCGTACACTGTGTCGATGTTGTCCGCTGTCACAGCGGCCTGGGCAAAGCGATACAGCTGCTCGGCCCGCGACCGGGCGTCGCGCGTCTCCTGGTATAGCCGGCTGTTCTCGATCGCGACCGCGGCGCGCGCGGCGAGCTCTTCGAGCATGGCCAGGTCCTCGGGCGTGTACGTTTCACCCTCGCGGCAGCGCGCCGAGGTCACGGCGCCGATGACGCGCCCTTGCGCACGCAAAGGAACGCCAATGAGCGCGAACACAGGAAACCGCCCGAGAAACTCGCGGTATTCTGGCGCCGCGCGCGCGGCGAGTTGCTCGCGATCGATCGACGGCAAGAGCATGCTTTCGCCCGTCGCAGCCAGAGAACCCGTCATGCCCTCGCCCAAGGCTAGCGGCGCGCGACGGGCGAGCCGCTGCAGGATGTCTTGCGCGTCAGCAAACGGGTGGTGCACAGCGCCCAAGTGGAGCAGTCCATCTGATTCGAGGAGCGCGATATTGATGCAGCCTCCGAGGGCGCTCGCGAGCTCCGATGCAACGGCGCGCAGTCGCGATTGGAGGTCCAGGTCAGACTCGGCGAATGCGCGCGAGGCCTGGCCGAGCGCGCGCAATCGCCGCGCTGCCGCATCTGCGTCTGCGCGGCTGCGACGTTCTGCTTCGAACAAGCTGAGACGCTCGATAGCCTGACTCGCATACCGGGAGATCAGAAGTAGGAAGTCCCGCTCGCCGTCTGCGGCAGAAAGGTCTTCTTCGATCGTCAGCGCAAGGAGTCCCAGCACCCGTTCTTGCGTGATCAGAGGCAAGCACGAGACTCGATATCGGCGCCCCGCTGTCGCCACGGAGCGAAGATGCGGGTAGCGCTCGAACAGCTGTGCTTGAGACGTGATCCATACGGGCTGCCTGGTCTGAATCGCGTCGAGCGCCGGGATGCTGGGCGTGAGGTCCAGCGGGAGATCGGCCAGGTTTCGTGTCGCCGACTCCGAGTAGCCGCGGCTGCGGACCAGGCGCGCATTTGCAGTCGCGCTGTCTATCAACCACAGACCGGCGCTCGAGGCGTCCACCGCCTCTGCTACTTGATCGACCACGGCGCTGAACACCTCATCGGCCGTAACGGCGTTCGCGATCGCGCTGGTCACTTTGAGAAGCCGTTCCGCCCGATCGGCAGCCGCGGCTCGGAACCGCTCGAAGGCTTTGCGATCGCCGATATCCGAGATCAGTCCGATGAAGCCGGCGATGCTGCCGTCGGGCAGCGCACGCGGAATGTAGCTGGCTTCGACGTAGCGCGTGCCGCCGTCGCGATAAGGCAGCTCGGCTTCGAAGCTCACGGACTCTCCCGAGAGTGCCCTGCGGATGTGTGATCTGACGGCTGCATAGGCTTCGGCACCCAGCACTTCCGCGACGGACTTGCCTAGGAATTTTGATTTGGCGTGACCGAACCAACGCTCGTAGCCAGCACTCACGAAACGATATCGCTCATCGGAGTCGATGTACGAAACCAACACCGGCAACGCGTCGGTGATGAACTCGTTCGCCCAAAGGATAGTCCCGTCCGGGCCGACGCGGTGCGTGCCGAGGTTCGCGTTCTCGAGAAAATCTCGGAGTTGCTCTTCGCTCGAACGTAGGGAATCTTGACTGCGCGCGAGCTCTATCAGCAGATCTCGCAGCGTGCGCTCTCGCACCAGCGTCGATGGATATCGACACTGAAGGTCCTTCCAGAGCTCTTCGAGACGAATCGCAGCCTCGCGCTGGCCACCGTTCCAAAGCAAGTCCACCATCTCGCCGTAGACACGCACATGCTGGGCCGTCGAAGGCGCGCTCGTGAGGGCCGCGATCACGCTTCCAATCTCGCGCTCGAAGAGCTCTCGGTCGGGTTCGCCGCCGCGCATGAACTTGGCTAGCGTCTCCTCCGCGTCCGCGAGCGTGAGTTGTCCTGATAGACACAAGCGTTCGACGTCGAACCCCCTCGACTCGAGCTGCCGCCGCAGCGCGGCGCAATGCCGCGCCGTCGCGAATGCCAGGAGCGAGTCACCGGCCGTGACACCGTCGGCGAGGAACTTCGCGATCGCGACGGCGAGCACGTCGTCATCATCGTAGAACCGCTCGAGGTGACGCGATCCGAGCGACGGATAATCCGCTCGAGGTGAGTCGGGCTGAGCTCGCTGTTCGGTCGATCCAGAACTCACTCGAAGTCAGTCTCCACGCGGCACGGCGCACACGGCGGCGGCAAGAATAGCAGCTCGAGCGTGCGCTCACACCACCTCACATTCGACACATCCAAAGCCTCGAAATCGCGCAGATTTCGAGGCTTGTGAGCGTGGTGCTCTTGCGGGCCGCTTCCCCGCGCGTACCAATTGTCATTCTCGAACTTCCGCCAGCTCCTGTCGATGGGACACTTTAGTTCGTTCCCCCTAGAGACTGCGCACGCAGCCGGCACCGCCGCGGAACCCGGTGTTCCATGACGGATCGCGCTCCTGAGCCGCTCCTGCTCGCGGCGCTGTTGGCGGGTTCGCATGAAGCGATCATCGCGCACGACCCCGCAGGTGACATTTTTGTCTGGAATGTGGCGGCCGAGCACATGTTCGGCATCTCCGCGGGCCAGGCACTCGGGCGTTCGATTCTGTTCGCTCTTCCCGACGCCCAGACCTACATCGACGTCAGCCGAGTCGAGCGCGCCGCGACCTCCGCGGAGCTGCGCGCGCGACGTTCCGGTGGTGGGCAGTTCACCGCCGCCGCGACCTTCACGCCGCTCGTCGCTGCGAACGACGAGCTCCTCGGAGGGCTCGTACTCGTGCGGCAGACGAGCGCCGCGAATGTTGCAGACGGCGACGGGGAGCGCCTCAACCTGGCCCTCGCAGCATCGGGCCAGGGTGATTGGAGCTGGGATGCGCACAGCGATCTCGTGACGTTCTCCCCGCGCGCCGCAGAGATTTTTGGCGTGTCGCCGGCGTCGTGCCTGACCTGGGCCGCTATTCGGGAGTTGCTGCATCCCGACGATCGCGAACCGGCGCGGCTCGCCGTCGAGCGCGCGATGGGGCAGCGCAGCGACTACGCGCTCGAGTATCGTGTCATGATGGGGGGCATCGAGCGCTGGGTCTATGCGCGAGGGCGGCCGCGCATGGATCGAAGCGGCGAGACCGTGGGCCTGCTGGGAGTCGTGCAGGACATCTCGCGCGAGCGTCTGTTGTTGCGTGTAGACGATGCAGTACGGCCGCTCGTGGAGCCCGAAGACATCACGTACACGGCTGCACGGGTGCTCGGACAGTACCTGCGCGTCGACCGGTGCGCCTACGCCTTCGTCGAGGAAGACGAAGATACGTTCATCTTGACGGGCAACTATACCAACGGAGTGCACAGCATCGTCGGCCGCTATCGGTTCCGGCAGTTTGGGGCCGACTGCCTGCGGCTCATGCGTGCAGGAGAACCGTACGTAGTCGAAGATAGCGCTAACGATTCACGCATCGATGCCGAGGATCGCAAGGCGTATGAGCTTACGGCCATTCGCAGCGTCATCTGCGTACCTATCAGGAAATCTGGCCGCTTCGTCGCGGCCATGGCCGTTCACATGAAGGCGCCGCGAATCTGGTCGAGCGCCGAAGTCGAGCTCGTACAGCAGGTCGCGAGCCGTTGTTGGGAATCGATCGAACGCGCGCGCGTGGTGCGCGAGCGTGAAGGCCTGTTGCAGGCCGCAGAAGCTGCGAACAGAGCGAAGGATGAGTTCCTAGCGATGCTCGGGCATGAGCTGCGAAACCCGCTCGCGCCGATAGTGACAGCGTTGCAACTCATGGGACACAAGAACGGCGCGACTCTCGTCCGCGAGCGCATGGTGATCGAGCGGCAGGTCGATCATCTCACTCGTCTGGTCGATGATCTCCTCGACGTGTCCCGCATTGCGCGTGGCAAGATCGAGTTGAAGCGCGAGTTCGTGGAGATCGCAGACATCGTCACGCGCGCGGTCGAGGTTGCGAGCCCGCTGCTCGAAACGCGCCGCCACGAGCTCGAACTCGACCTCCAGGGCCCCGGGCTGGTCGTGTACGGCGATGCCGCTCGACTCGTCCAGGTCTTGAGTAATCTACTCACGAACGCGGCAAAATACACGATGGAAGCCGGACGAATCCGCGTTGCGGCAGCGGCGCAGGACGGCGACGTGGTGCTGCGCATCGTCGACAATGGCGTGGGGATGACGCAAGAAGTGCTCGCGCACGCGTTCGACATGTTCGTGCAAGGGCGGCAGTCCATCGATAGAGCGCATGGCGGGCTCGGGCTCGGGCTCACGATCGTGCGCAGCCTCGTCGAACGTCACGGCGGAACCGTCACAGCTTACAGCGCGGGCCCGCAACGAGGCAGCGAGTTTGTGGTGCGCTTGCCTGCTGTGCGGCAGGAAACAGGCATCGCCGAGCGCTCCCAGGCACGGCCCGATGTCGGGCGCAATGAGATGGTACCAGCTCGTATTCTGGTCGTGGATGACAACGAAGATGCAGCCGACATGCTGGCATCCTGGTTTACAGTGCGCGGCTGCTCGGTCGAAGTCGCGCACGACGGTCTCGAGGCGCTGGATGTCGTCGAACGGAGCCGTTTCGATCTTGCGCTTCTCGACATCGGTCTGCCGGTGATCGATGGCTATGAGCTCGCATCACGTCTTCGCGAGCTCCCCGCTCTGAACAACACGCGGCTGATCGCGGTCACGGGCTATGGCCAGGAATCGGACCGCAGACGCGCACTTGCGGCCGGCTTCGAGGAACACCTGGTCAAGCCGGTCGACGTGCGAAGGTTGGAGACGCTTCTCGGCAGCTTGGCGGGGGCGTCAAACCGCGGAAGCTGACGACGCACTACTGCGTAGATGCTCGCCTCACTCTGGAAGGGCGACCTTGCACGCACGACGGCCGATGCCTGGCGGGGTTCGTCTGTTCTGTCGACCGCACCTGGTTCGGCCGCGGCCTGAGTCCGACACCAAGTGAACGGCGGAATCGCTCACATCGTTCGGTCGGCTGAACTGTGCAGACGACGGTACGCGCTGGGTGTCAGCCCACCCGACCAGCGCCGGAAGGCGCGGAAGAACGAGCTGAGCTCTGCGTAGCCGAGCGCCTCTGCCACCTGCGCGGCGGTGGTGCCGCGACGTCTCAGCATCGCTCGAGCGCGTTCGTACAGCGTCTCGTCGAGCAGCTCGCTGAGGTTCGAGCCTTCGCGCGCGAGGCGGCGCGACAAGCCGCGCACGGACACGCCCAGCCGTTCGGCGAGCCGGGGGGTGTCGATCAAGCGGGGCATCGGCTCGGCGCTCAGCGCCGAACGCACGCGGCTCGTCCAGTCGCGGGCGGTGTTGGCGACGGCGTATTGCGTGAGGGCCAGGTCCAGGAGGTGTTGTAGCAAGCCGGGATCGGCTCCACTTCGGCGGCGCGCGAGCGCGGAGCGACGGCAGGACACGAAGGTGCCATCGCTTCCGAAACGCACTGCCCCGGCGAACACGCGTCGATACGGCGCCACGTCGGCCGGCGCTGCGAAGGGCAACTCGACCTCGGGTCGATCGCTCGCGCGGTCGGCGAGGAAGTGGAGCATCACGTCGTGCAGACACACCGCAGTCAACTCCGCCTCTACGCGCGCACCGTGCTCCGGCGGCGTGTGCACGCCGAAACCCACGCGCAGCGTACCGTCCTCGAGCTCGTCGAAGCGTAGCGAGAGACCCTTGATTTGCGGCTGTACACGCAAGATGGCGCTCACTGCCTGCCGGAGCGTGCCGCTCGCGAGTACCAGGTGGCCGATCAGATGGAAGCCCGAGGCGCCGAGCGCGCGACCCACGTGGAGGCCGATGTGCGGGTCGCGCGAGAGTGCCTGACTCACGTCGAACAGGCGGTACATGTCCGCGCCGGATATCATCGTCGAGAAATCCCCGGAGCGCGGACGCGTGACACCGCTCAAACGCGTCAGCTCCGACGACGAGACACCGCGTCGTTCCAGCTCGTCCCAAAAACCGCTGAGCATGAAGAGCGGGACCCTGCGATTTTCACACGGCTTCGAGGACAGCCTCGACGAAGCGGACGCGGAGGGGACCATGCGCTTGGGAACGGTCTAGCATTATCGCGCAAATCCAGCCAGGTAGGCACGTCCGTGCACAGGGAGCGCACGATGCCTGCAGCTCACGGCGGCGCGCTGGTGTCGGATCGTGACATAGCGCGTGGTGTTCACCGACATAGACCGCGCTTCGAGATAGCCGTACCTCGGACGCGATGAACCGCGTTCGCAAGCTCGCACTCTGCGTGGCGCTGACTGCGTGCTCGAGCTCCGAGAAGAGTGACCAGGGCGCGTCGGCAGGGCCGGCCGCGGCCGCCGGTGCTGGTATGGAGGCGGCGCCTGCGACCACGGTGACGAGCGGCTCGGTGGACGACAAACCGCGCACGCCTGGTGGCGCAGGCACAGCGGCGAGCAAGGCGGGCGCAAGCGCCAACTCGGCTGTGGCTGGAAGCTCGGGCAGTGCGGCTGGCAGCGGCATGTCGGCTGCGGGCGGCGGCTCAGCGGCGTCGGGAGGCGCCGGTGTTGCCGGTGCAAGCGCGGGCGTTGGCGGGGTCGAGGATCCGGCACTCGCGGACTGCTTCGCGCCAGGGGATCAAGCGGCGAGCGGTGATCTGAAGACATCGTACCCGGGTGGACGCTGGACCGTGCCCGAGGCGAGCTACGGCACGGTCATCGAGCGCGACCTCAAGCTCGAGATGAGCGATGGCGCGGTGTTGGTCGGCGACGTGTCCTATCCGACCGATCGTGCGACCCAGAAGCGCGCATCCGGCACGTTCCCGGTGCTGCTCACGTTGAATCCGTACGGCTCTGGATCATTCGGCGCGGGCTACGGCGAGCTCTTCGTCACGCACGGCTATATCTTTGCTTCGATCGACGTACGCGGCACCTCGCGGTCGGGCGGCGGGCCACAGGACTTGTTCTCTCCGCGCGACGCCATGGACGGCGCAGAGCTCGTGACTTGGGCGGCGAAGCTCGAGGGCTCGGATGGAAGAGTCGGCCTGCAGGGTTGCTCGCAGCTCGGGATCAACCAACTCGAGACGGCGAGTCAGCTCGCGCCTGGCTCACCCGTGAAGGCGATGATCCCGGCCTGTCCCTCGGGCGACTTCTACCGGGACACCGCGTTCGACAACGGGATCCCGAGCATCACAGCCGCCGCGCTCGTGCCTGACTCCGCCAACGGAGCTGACACTGCGTACTATCGCGAGTACTGGAAGACACGCGATCGCGTCGCGCGGGCTCCTGCGATCGCTCGCACGGACATCCCGATGTTGCTGTGGTCCGGTTGGCATGAGCCGGGCGCGCTCGGCTCGCTCGATCTGTACAGCGTGCTGCAGAACGTCGCGACCGGTCGCTCCGCGAACGCGCCGATCAAGGCGGGCGACAAGGTCAGTGGGAAGTACCAGGTCATCATCGGCGACTGGGGACACGGCGGAGGGCTCGACCTCGGGATCCAGCTGCAGTTCTACGACACGTGGATCAAGGGCATGGACACGGGCTTGGCCACGGACACCAAGACACCGCTCCACCTCGCCGAGCTGGGCGGCACGAAGCGCTGGATCAACGCGCGCTGCTATCCGCTCGTGCAGCGCTACACGCCGTTCTTCCTCTCCGATGGCGGAAAGCTCACGCAGACCGCGGGCAACGCGTCTGCCGCGAACAAGATCACCTGGGTCCCGCAGGATTCACCGGCCACTCCGCTCGAGTACGTAAGCCAGCCCTTCGCCGAGGGCGGGATGCTCGCGGGACCGATGGCCGCGCGGCTGCAAGTGACGTCTTCCAATACGAACGTGCAGTTGTTCGTCGAGGTCTTCGATCGCTCGCCGAACGGCAGGCTGGCCAAGATCGGCTTCGGCAGCATCCTCGGCGCGCTGCGTCGGACCGATCCGGAAAAGTCTTGGCTGGATGAGAGCAGCCTACCCGCGAGGCCGTTTCTGACACTCGATGCGGATCAGCCCATGACACCGGACGAGAGGACACAACTCGATGTCCCGTTGGGGCCCACGGTCTGGTCGATCGAACCCATGCACAGCATCGTGGTGCACGTCTCGTCGCACCCGTCGAACGACGATTGCCTGGGGGTGATCGTGCCCCCGGTCGGTTGCTATCCGACCACACCGATGCTGACCACGCTGCGCAGAGGCGTGTACCAGATTCATCTCGGTGGAGAGACTGGCTCGCTGCTCAGCCTTCCATTGCTGAAGCACGACACCTTTTCTCCCATCAAGTCGGCCGCGTCTCCCACCGGAAACGCCAACACTCCGCTGCCCGTCGTGTGGTGACTGCATGAACATTCGCTCTCTCGCCTCTGCCTCCATCGTGCTCTGCATGCTTGGTTGCTCCGAATCGACGGCACCCCAACTCCCCGCCGCGGCGCCGCCTCCGGTCGGCGGACAAGCGAGCGTGGAGGAGCCTGTTTCTCAGCCAGCGGCGACGGCGCCGAACCCGCGCGCGAACTTCGTGCTCCCTCCGCTCGAGCCGGGCTATCAGCGCTTCGTCGCGACGCCGGTCCCGGTGCCTGCCGGCACCTCGGATGACTGGATGCAGTGGGTCGGAGGTCCGACCGAGCAGGACTATGATGTGTCGATGATCAAGGGCGCTCAGTCGTTCACCGGACATCATGCGATCATGCTGACCACCAGTGAGGCTCACCCCGCGGGCTTCACACGCCTCTGGAACGAGCGCGACCAGCTGACCTCGAGCTCGGTCGGCGGCATCGGAGCAGAAGGCGCGATTCCACTACCAGAGGGCGTGGCCATTCGCGTTGAGAAGGGCACGTACTTCGTCATCCAGACGCACTATCTGAACGCGACCGACAAGGATGCGATGGGCGAGACGTACGTCGATCTCCAGCTCTCGCCACCCGACCCCGCGCACATCCTCGCCGGCCACTTCGCCAGCACCAGCATCGCCCTCTCGCTGCCGCCGCACGCGCGGACCAGCGTCGAGGTGAACTGCAACACGGAGCGCGACCTGTCCATCTTGCGCATGACGAACCACATGCACGCGTACGGCGTGAACGTCTTCACCGAAGTTGTCGATCCCACCGGCAACACGCAGATGCTCAAACGCGACGACGCGTGGTCGGAGCACTGGGCGCTGGCGCCGAACTACGACTACTTCACGATCGACCAGCCGCGGGTCATTCGCGCCGGCAGTACCGTCCGCACACGCTGCAACTTCGACAACCCGACCGATGCTGCGATCACCTTTCCCACCGAGATGTGCGTGTTCGCGACGCTCATCCTGGGAGACATCGAGATCACCTGCATCGAGGGCAAGTTTGCGGTGAGCAAGACCGAGGCTGCGACTCCTGTCGCTGGCAGCGGCGGAAGCGCAGCTGTCCCGCCGAGCGGAGGAGCAGGTGCGAGCGGCGCGGCAGCCCCCACCACCGCAGGCGGCTGCACCGGAACCTCCGACCGTACAGTCCTGGAAGGCCCGAACTTCGAGCAGATCTTGAAGACGTGCGGGGTGCAGTGTCTCGCTGGCGCGGACAGCTGCGCCGCGCAGTGCCTGACGATGCGCTCGACGCTGTCCCCGGCGTGTGCAGCCTGCAACGGCACCCGGCTGACGTGCGCCATGGCGCACTGCATCGGTGACTGCGCGGCGGACTTCATGAGCACCGGCTGCAACAGCTGCATCGAGACGAACTGCGGTGCTGCCTATCATCCGTGCTCGGGGTTATGAGACGCTGCGCTGAATGACCCCCACCCAGCCGGCCCTGCGGCAGATCCTGCTCGGCGACAACGCCGACCTCTTGCCCCTCCTTGAGCCCGCGTTCGCACGCTTGATCTACATCGACCCGCCCTTCAACACCGGCCGGGCACAGAAGCGCGATCGCATGGTCGTGAGTCAGAGCCAGGGTGCGGGCGAGCGCGGAGGCTTCGGCGGCAAACGCTACGACGTGGAGCGCGTGGCCAGCGGGTCGTACGTCGACCAGTTCGACGACTTCGAGGCGTTCTTGATGCCGCGCATCGCCGCCGCCCTGCGCTGCCTGACCCCGGACGGCTCGTTGTTCGTGCACCTCGATTACCGCGAGGTGCACTACGTGAAGGTCGCGCTCGATCAGCTGCTCGGGCGCGAACGCTTCATGAACGAGATCATCTGGTCGTACGACTACGGCGGCCGCCCGCGCAACCGCTGGCCGGCCAAGCACGACACGCTGCTGTGGTACACGCTCGACCCGGACGCCTACGTGTTCAACTACGACGAAATGGATCGCATCCCGTACATGGCGCCGGGCTTGGTGTCGAAGGAGAAGGCCGAGCGCGGGAAGACGCCGACCGACGTCTGGTGGCACACGATCGTGCCGACCAACAGTCGGGAGAAGACGGGGTATCCGACGCAGAAGCCGCTCGGGATTCTGGAGCGGGTGATCAAGGTGCACACGTGTCCGGGGGACGTGGTGCTCGACTTCTTTGCTGGAAGTGGGACCAGCGGCGAAGCTGCCGCGCGGCACGGACGCGGCTTCGTGTTGATCGACGACAATCCGGAGGCCGTGCGCGTGATGGGCGAGCGGCTTGCGGGGTATGCGCCGGAGTTTGGGGGGTTCGAAGAGCTATCCGGCGCGGTCGAGAGCGGTTAGCGCCTGATCTTGTACGCGGACGTATCGACCCAACGGCTGGGGCGGAAGGGGTAGGCCATCTCGGCTGTGAAGCCGAAGGGCTCCTTGCCCTGGGCGATCGGCGGCGGGTTGATGCTCACGTGGCGGTCGCGGGGCCAGACGACCGTTCCGAACACCCAGTCCCACAAGCTGAGCGTGCTGCCGTAGTTGACCTGCGCGCCGCCGTGGTGGTGGCGATGATACGCGGGGTTCACGATGAAGCGGTCCAGGAAGCCCAGCGAGTACGGGTGGGCCGAGTGTTGATACAGGTTCACCCACGAGTAGAAGAGCAGGTAGACGTCCATCGCCATGCCCTGGAAGCCGCAGGCGATCAGGAACGCTCCCATGATCGTTCCCGAGATGAAGACCTCGGGGGCATAGGTGTGGGCCGTGAGCCAGACGGTGTACTGGTCGTCGCGGTGGTGCTGGCAGTGCAGGCGCCAGAGGAAGTCGTTCTGGTGCTTGGCCCAGTGCAGCGCCCAGTTGAAGAGCTCGGCGAGCGCGAAGACTGCGGGGATCTGGACCCAGAGGGGAAGTTGCCAGCTGAGTTTGGGCAGGACCGGACCCAGGGCGCCGAGGGTGTAGTGCAGGCACCAGGCGACGCTGGCGCTGGTGACGAGGTAGGCAAAGTTTCGGCGCAGGCGCCGAGCATCCGAGAATGTGCGCCGGAAGGTCTGAGAGCGGCTCTCGAGGAGCAGGAGCAGCGCGATTCCCGTGATGTTGAGCGTGTTGAAGAGGACGTGATCCAACGGTCGGCCTGATTTTTGGGGAGCTGATCAGGATAAGGGGGGACGGCAGGGGTTCAAGTGACATGTGGCCAGCGGGTGACGAAAGCGCGGCTCTGCCGTGACTACTCGACCGACGGAGAATCAGGTCCAGCTGGCGCTGTCCGGGCCCGCGAACTAAAAACCCCCGTCATGGCCCTTCCCCGCCAGCTCCTCTCGCCCCTGGCCGCCTGCGCTCTGCTCGCGCTCGGCTGCCAAAAGCCGGCAGACCCGCCGCCGCCGACAGCTGCAACTCAGCAGCAGCAAGCGCTGGCCAGCGCGGCTCCTGCCCCGCCGCCTGCGCTGCGTCCGCCCGAAGTTCCGTTCGTGGCACCCACGGCCTGGCAATCGCGCAAGCCGAACGTGCCTCCCGTCCCTCCGCCCGACGTCGACGCCGAGGTGTGGCGAGCATTCGTCACGCAGAACCAACCGCTTCAGATCAAGACCCCGCGCTGGCAGCTGCTCCCACCGCGCGAGACGGTCGAAGTGGTGATGCCGGAGATCAGCAAGTACCGCTGCGTGGTCACACCGCTCAGCGTCGTGAGCGACGCCAACGACTTCAACACCAAGCTCAAGGCCTGGGTGATGACGCGCCAGCTCCTGTGCTCGAACGACGGCTGGCAAAGCTGGACCGAGGATTCGCACACGGTTCGGCTGCCGACCGAAGGCGAGCGCGACATGGGCGCGGTTCCGCAGGTGCTGATGCGCGAGCGCGAGGCGGATCAGAGCGTTCGGCAGACCTTCGTGCTCTTGCGCTCGGACAAGGAGCAGCTCGAAGCCACCACCGGCCCGCCGCGCATCTTGCCCGGCGTGAAGGTGGACGACGACTGATCGGCTCTCACAGTAGCGGCACGACGCACACGCGCTCGGTCAGGTTGTTCGATCGCGTGTGCGGCAGGCACTGGTAGCCTTCGCGGCAATCCGAGGTTTGCGTGCAGCTTGCAAGGCACAGGCCGCCCATCACGCCGCGGGTGATGCACTGGGCTCCGGCGCCGCACTGCGTGTCGAGCGCGCATTCTTGCGTGCAGTAGCCGCCCGGTGCCGCCACCGGCTCGTACGCGCTGAAGGTGCCGAACGGTAGCTCGTCGACGCAGCTCTTGGCGACGCCGCCGCAGGCTGCATCCGAGTCGCAGGCCTTGCCGGTGGTGTGGTCCGGAAACGTGCGCGGAGCCGGATAGCAAGCGTCGAGGCCGGGATGGATCTCCACGCAGCGGTAGTGCTCGCGCGTGCAGTCGCTGTCCGAGCTGCAGCGCTCGAAGCAGTGGCCGGGGTCGGCCGAGCCTTCGAATACCAGGCACGCGCCGCCGACCCCGCACTGCGCGTCCTCGAAGCAGCGCGCGGTGCAGTAGTTGCCGGGAAACGCAGGGCCGAGTGGGCTGGTCGCGGCGCAGCGTCCGCCGGCACAGTCCGCCTCCGACACGCAGGTTCGCCCGACGACGCCACTCGCCAGCGCGCGGATCTCCGGCTTCGGCTGGCAGGTACCGGTGAACATGAGGGCGAAGCTGTCGCTGGCGCCGATGCATTTGTAGCCTTCGCGGCACTGGTCGTCGGTCTTGCACTCGCCCCGGCACTGGCCCACGTCCGCGCCGGCGGGCACGCTGCACTGGCCTCCCCGCCCGCACTGCGTGTCCGTCGTGCAGTCCGTCGTGCAGTAGCCACCAGGCGCGTCCAGCGTGTCTGCACCCGCCGCGATCTGCAGGCTGCGCTCGCAGCGGCCGGTCTTGCAGTCCGAGTCACGCTTGCAGCCCTTACCGGCGACGTCGTTGGGCAGCGCCGGCATCTCGCCGCCGTCAGCAGCAGCATCCCGAGCTTCGTGCGACTCGCTCTTGGAACAAGCGGCACACAGCAGAACCATTGTCACGAACCACCCGCAGCGCATCTCTCCAGGCCTCCCGCTCGTCACTCGAACTTGCACGCCACTGGCAGGTGCGCGAAGAATTCCCGGTCGTGCTGGATGCCATAGCAGCTCGGATCGCCGCTCCACTTGGCGATGGTGTGAACGATGTCCAGACACATCGCTGTCATATCGCCCTGCATCGCGCAGCACGCCAGCAGCTGGCTGCATGGCCCGTCGGGACTCACGGGTGCGGCACAAGCGATCTGGTCGCCACAGAAGTTGAGGGTGCAGCTCAAGAGCTGCGTTCGGCAGTCGGCGCACTTCTCGTCGATGTCGCACGAGATATCGCCGTCGCAGGGGTCGGCGTGCTTCTCCAGGCACGCGATGTAACCGGAGTCGGAGCACGCACGGACGCATGGATCGAGGTCGCAATGTGCCCGTGAGCAGGCGTCGAGCTCCTTTGCGTTCGGGCAGTCCTGCGCGTTGTCGCGCACGATGGTGCGGGCCGTGCACAGGCCGGCGATCTGTGCGCTGATCTCGACCGGCACCGCGTCGGGCTTCTTTCCGCCAGCCTCAGCCGGTGCGTCCGGATCGCGTCCGATCACACCGCAGGAGGACGCGTGGTCGCCGTCGTACACCGCGATGGCGTGACCGAGCAGGTTCGAAGCCGCGGGGCCCTCGATCGTCCACGGCTTTGCGTCCTTGTTCGAGCGAGAGAGCACCGCGCGTACGGTGCCGCTCGTGCCGCAACTCATTTCGCCGATGCCCTCGCCGCGCGGGCTGTCCCAGTGCTCGCCGCGCAGCGTCGCGCTCGAGCAATCACCACCCTCCAGGATGTAGGCCCTGTACTTCGAGCCGTCCTTGCAGCCCAGGATCCTCAGCGTCATGTCGACGCCCGTGTCGCTGACGCGAAACTCCGCCGTGCCGTGCAGCGGCAACTCGCCGTCCGGAGCCACGGGATCCAGCCCGTCCAACGTGGCGCTGGCTCGAGCGCCGAGCTTGGCCGGTGTCGTGCTCGAGGCTCGGCCGGCGGCACCGCTCGCCGCCTGGCCCGCCTGCCCATCGACACCCACGCTCGCGTGCCGCTCCGCGCAAGCGCAGAGCAGAAACGCCAGTGAGATCGCGCTCGTCAGTCGCAGTCGGGCTGTCCACACCATGCCGTACGTCTCCAGTACGCGGCAGCATGCGCAAGCCCGAGTTGGCGCGCCAGTGCCTTTTACGCCAGCAATCTGGCCGCCGAGACCGCTGGCCCCAAACCGGGAGTCAGTCCACGTCGATGCCGATGCGCCGCAGATCGTCCAGCGTAATGCCCACCTGCTGGAGCTGTTGGACGGTGATCCCCAGGCGCTCGAGATCGGTCAGCGACACCTCCGCGTTGTCGAGCTGCGCCCGCGTGAGCCCGAGCGCGCTGGCGAATTGGTCCAGACCGACGCCGAAGCGGCTCAACAAGCTCTCCAGCTCGACGAGGTTCAAGCCGGAGTCCTGTCCACCGCCGCGCCCGCCCATCGGCATGTTGCCGCGCCCGGCTGCAGGCATGCCGCCGCGTCCAGCTGCGGGCATACCGCCGCGTCCAGCTGCGGGCGCACCGCCGCGTCCAGCTGCACCGCCGCTGCCAGCCGCAGGTGCACCACCGCG
>DATEOF010000068.1:0-70333 GCA_035274465.1 Polyangiales bacterium | reverse complement strand
ACTGCAACTACGGCGAGACCTGCGTGGCGGGGAAGTGCACGTGCAGCGGCACGCTCGGGACGTTCTATCGCGATGCGGACGGCGATATGCACGGCAACTCGAGCATGAAACGCATGGCGTGCGGCAGCCCGCCGAGCGGTTGGGTGGCTTCGTCCGACGACTGCTGCGACTCGGACAACCGGGCGTTTCCCGGGCAGACGACCGGGTTCGAGACGGCAACGAACTGCGCCGCCAGGGGCTTCGACTTCAACTGCGACGACTTCGAGGAGTACGGGTATCCGAATTTCGCCTCGGGCACGTGCTGCGTGAGCTCGCAGGACGGTTGGGCGACGACCGCGATCCCGAACTGCGGCGAGACCAAAGACTTCCAGGCGTGCGACACGAACACCTGCAACGTGGTGTCTGGGACGCTTACACAGGTGTGCCGCTAGCAAGGCGGCGTATCTCCAGGGAGATTCGCCGGGCCGACAGTTGGGGCGGAACGTGACCGCCGTTTTGGCTATACTACGCGGCGGCGCCTCATGCCCAATCCGCCAAATACTGCGCCTCCCGTCACCCCCGATGTGGGTGCGACGCTCGGCGGCAAGTACCGCGTCGTTCGCCAGATCGGCGAAGGCGGCATGGGTGTGGTCGTCGAGGCCGAGAACCTGATCAGCGGCAAGCGCGTCGCGATCAAGTGGATGCACCCGCAGGTGGCGGCGCGGCCCGAAGCCACCGAGCGCTTTCTGCGCGAGGCGCGCGCATCGGCGCGCGTGCGGCACCCGAACGTGGTCGACGTCTACGACGTGGTGCACGAGGGCGACACGTGTTTCCTGGTGATGGAGCTGCTCGACGGCGAGCCGCTGACCCACGTGCTCGAGCGCGGCGGCATGCCGGCGCACGAGCTTATCGGCCTGTTGCTCGACGCCATGCGCGGCGTCTCGGCGGCGCACAAGACGGGCGTCATTCACCGCGACATCAAGCCCGACAACATCTTCCTGGCCGCCGAGGGCGATCGCCACGCGCGCGTGCCGAAGGTGCTCGACTTCGGCATCTCCAAGGTCACGGGCACCGATGCCATGTCGCTGACTCGCACCGGCGCGACCATGGGCACGCCGATGTACATGTCGTTCGAACAGATCTGCGGCGTCAAAGACATCGACGCGCGCACCGACGTCTACGCGTTCGGCGTGATCCTGTACGAGGCGCTGACCGGCCAACCGCCGTACCAGGCCGAGAGCTTCCCGGAGCTGATCGTCAAGATCACCAACACGCAGCCTTCGCCGCCCAAGCAGCTGCGGCCCGACATCCCGCGCTCGCTCGATCGCTTGGTGCAGCGCGCGATGGCCAAGGAGCGCGAGCAGCGCATCGGATCGCTCGACGAGCTGATCCGCGATCTGACTCCGTTCGCGACGGCCAGCTCGTTCCGCGCGCAGATGACCGACGACGAGCACGCACTGCCGACCATCCCGCGCGCCGGCGAGCCGCCGACGCCACCGCCGCCGCTGGTCGTCGAAGGCCGCGAGTCCGCGCCGATCGCGACGCCGATGGAAGCCAACGTGCCGGTGACCGTGCCGCGGCGACGCGACGCGCTGCCGTGGTTGATCGGCGCCGGTGTGGTCGCCAGCGCGCTCGGGGCGCTGACGCTGTTCGGGTCGGGCAGTGAAAAGCCCGAACCTCCCGCCAGCACCGTACAGCCGCTCGCACCGGACCCGTCGGGCCTGGCCGCAGACGAGCAGAAGCCCGCCGAGCCCGCGAACGCCGAGCCTGCGCCCGCGGAGCACAAGCAGCACGCTGCGGTGACGGGGAAGTCGGGCGATGACGCCGCGGCCAAGGCGAAGGAAGCTGCGGAAAAGGCGGAAGCCAAGCGCAAAGCTGCGGCGGCCGCTGCGGCAGCCGCAGCTGCGCAGAAGCAGCAGCCTGTCGCGCCGGCTGGCGCCAGGCCGACGCAGTACGCAGCGCCGAAGCCACCAACCGCGCAGCCACCTGTGGCGCCGCCGCCGAAGGCTGCAGCCGAACCGCCGAGCGATACGAAGTTCCGCGCCGGACGGCCGCGGTCGCAAGACTTCTGAGCTCGCGGTGGGTGTGCGTCACCGCGCAGAGGGTAGGAACAGATCCGTCCTCAAGTTTGGCGCGACATAGTCCGAAATCACCGGAGTAGCCCCCGGCGCCTTTCGCACCATGTCCGCAGCTTCCAGAGCAGATCAGCCATCGGCGCCCGTCGAGTTGTTCGTCGCGCGGCAGCCCATCTTCCAATCCGATCGAACCCTGGCGGGCTACGAGCTGCTGTTTCGCACCGGCTCGCAGAACATCTTCCCGGTCGGGGTCGACCCCGACAAGGCGTCGAAGGAGATCATCGGCCAGACGCTGAGCGTGTTCGGTCTCGAGGCGCTGGTCGGGACGAAGCTCGCGTACGTGAACGTGACGCGGAAGGTGTTGGTCGACGCCACCTACGCGGCGCTGCCGGCAGAACGCCTGGTGCTCGAGTTGCTCGAGACGCTGCGGCCGGATCCCGAGACGCTCGCGGCGTGTCGTGCCGCCAAGGCGGCGGGCTATCAGATCGCGCTCGACGACTACGTCGACCAGCCCGAGCTCGCCGACTTCCTGCCGCTGTGTGACGTGATCAAGGTCGACTTTCGTTCGGCAGACGCAGAGCGCCGACGCGCGATCGCGAGCCGCTACGCGGGCACGAACCAGAAGCTGCTGGCCGAGAAGATCGAGACCGAAGAAGACTTCGTGAGCGCGCGCGACCTCGGCTTCAACTACTTCCAGGGCTTCTTCTTCTGCCGCCCGGAGATGCTCAGCCGCACCGACATTCCGGTGTCGAAGCTGGTCTACCTGCAGTTCTTGAGCGAGCTCAACCGGCGCGAGCTGGACTTCAAGCGCATCGAGCAAGTCATCAAGCAGGATGTCGCCCTGTCGGTGAAGCTGTTGCGTTACCTGAAGGCCGCGGCCTTCGGTTGGCGGACGGAGATCACGTCGATCAAGCAGGCGCTCGCCATGCTCGGCGAGCGGCCGTTTCGGCGCTGGGCTTCGGTGCTGGTCATGGCTGCGCTGTCCTCGGATCGCCCGGCCGAGTTGCTCTCCACGTGCCTGGTGCGCGCGCGGTTCTGCGAACAGCTCGCGCCCGAGCTGGACTTGAAGGCGCGCGAGCTGGATCTGTTCGTGCTCGGCCTGTTCAGCTTGATGGACGCGGTGATCGGCCGGCCGCTGAGCGAGTTGCTGAGCGACGTGGCGTTGCCTGCAGACTTGCAGGAAGCGCTGCTGCCGACGGGAAAGACGAATCGCATGAGCGACGTGCTTGCACTCGTCACCGCCTATGAACGCGCCGATTGGCGGAACGTGGATGCGCTGTCGACGCGCCTTTCGCTGCAGAATTCCATCGGCACACTCCCGCGCTTCTATCAAGAAGCGTTGGCGTGGGCCACGACGACGGCGATGGCGGGTCGATCGTAGCAGCCAAGAGCCGCGACCAAAGCGCCACATGTGCTGGTAGTGCACCTCATCGCGCGGCACGCGATGCTTGGACATCCAAGCGCTGTATGACAAAGTGGCCGGGATGCGACGCCTGGCTTTCTTCTTCGGTGTGCTCATCGGCGGGCTCGTGCTGCTTTCGACGTTGGGCCTGTTCATGGTCGAGCACACCGACTCGAGCCCGTTACGTCTGCTGACGTTGTTCGCACTCAGCGCTGGCGCGGCAGTTACGACACTGATCGTTGCCCGTCTGGCGTGGCGGGGCTGGACCGATGAGTTGGAACGTGCGCTGTCCGGCGATAGCGCAACGGAGTTCCAACCCCTGCTACGAGACTTGCGTTCGCTCCTCGACAGTGTCGGCGTGCGCGACCGAGAACACAGTGCGTCGCGTCGCTGGGATCCACAGCGCCTGCGCTCGACGCTGACCAAACACCTGCACGGCGAGCGCGTGATCATCCTCGCCAACCGCGAGCCTTACTTGCACGAGAAGAGCCCCGACGGCGTGCGTGTGCTGCACCCCGCCAGCGGCCTGGTCACCGCGCTGGAGCCGGTGATGCGCGCATGCTCGGGCGTGTGGGTGGCACACGGCAGCGGCAGTGCAGATCGCGAGGTCGTCGATGCTCAGGGTCGCGTGCGCGTGCCGCCCGGTGAAGAGTCGTACTGGTTGCGCCGCGTGTGGCTGACCGAAGAGGAAGAGAACGGCTACTACTACGGCCTGGCCAACGAGGGGTTATGGCCGTTGTGTCACGTCGCACACACGCGACCGATCTTCCGCTCGGAAGACTGGGAACACTACGTCCACGTGAACCAGAAGTTCGCCGACGCGGTGTGTGAAGAGGTCGACTCCAACGATCCGATCGTACTGGTCCAGGACTATCACTTCGCGCTCGCACCCAAGATGATCCGCAAGCGCTTGCCGCGCGCCACGATCCTGACCTTCTGGCACATCCCGTGGCCGAATCCAGAGCGCATCGGCATCTGCCCGTGGCGCGAGGAAATCATCAACGGCCTGTTGGGCTCGAGCATCGTCGGCTTTCACACGCAGCAGCATTGCAACCACTTCATGGAGTCGGTCGATGCCTTCATGGAGAGCCGGATCGATCGCGAGACCAACGCGGTGATCCAGGCCCCGCGGCGCACGCTGGTGCGGCCCTACCCGATCTCGATCGAATGGCCCGTGCACTGGCTGGAGAGCTTGCCGTCGCCCGCGGATTGCAAGGCGTCCGTGCGCCAGGAGCTCGGCCTGCCGCCCGACGCGTTGCTCGGCGTGGGCATCGATCGCCTGGACTACACCAAGGGCATCGAAGAACGACTGTCCGCGGTCGACGAGCTGCTGACGCGCCATCCGGAATTCAGAGGGCGCTTCACCTTCGCTCAGCTCGCGGCGCCGAGCCGTACCAAGATCAATCACTACCGCGAGCTCGCCGAACGTGTGGACGCGCTCGCGGCTCGGGTCAACGAGAAGTGGGCGCAGGGCAACTATCGGCCGGTGGTGTTGCTCCGATCGCACTACGAACCACCGACCGTGTTCCGCTACTACCGCGCCGCGGACCTGTGTTATGTGAGCAGCCTTCACGACGGCATGAACCTGGTGGCGAAGGAATTCGTCGCCTCGCGCGAGGACGAGCTGGGTGTGCTTGTGCTGAGTCAGTTCACCGGAGCGTCGCGCGACTTGACCGAGGCGTTGCTGGTCAACCCGTACGACCTGCGGGAGGCCAGCGACGCCCTGGCAGCCGCGTTGCGCATGCCGGCGACCGAGCAGCGCGAACGCATGCGTTCGATGCGCGGATCGGTCTCCGAATTCAACGTGTACCGCTGGGCGGGTCGCATGTTGGTCGACGCCGCCGAGCTGCGGCGCCGCGAGCGCATGAGCGGACGTCTGGCAAAGACCAGCGTGCTCCGCCGGTTCAAGTCCGTATGAAGCACATCCTGTCTCACGCCAACGTGGATTTGCTCGCGCAGCTCGCCTGCTCGCGCGTGTTGTTGGCGTTCGACTACGACGGCACGCTGGCGCCGATCGTCGCCGCGCGCGACCACGCCGACATGCGCGCTCGCACGCGCAAGCTGCTGGCAGACGTCTGCGAGCTGTACCCTTGCGCGGTGATCTCCGGGCGCAGCCGCAAGGACGTGGGCGCGCGCATCACCTCTGCGCGGGTCAAGTACGTGATCGGCAACCACGGCCTGGAACCTGGCAAGAACATCGCGAGCTTCGAGCGCGCGATCAAGGCTGTCACGCCGCAGCTCGAACGCCAGCTCACTGACGTGCGCGGCGTGGAGATCGAAGACAAGCGCTACTCGCTGTCCGTGCACTACCGCGGAGCGCGCGGCAAACAGCGCGCGCGCGCGGCGATCGAGGCCGCGGTGCGCCGGCTGGACCAGCCGATGCGGATGATCGCCGGCAAGCTGCTGGTGAACGTGGTGCCCGAAGGTGCGCCGCACAAGGGCGATGCGCTGGACGCGCTGCGCGCGCGCGAAGGGGCAGACACGGCGCTCTACGTCGGCGACGACAGCACCGACGAAGACGTATTCGAGCTCGATCAACCCGGGCAGCTGCTCGGCATCCGCATCGGCCAGGCGCGCGACTCGGCGGCAGCGTACTACCTGCGCGACCAGCGCGAGATCGACGTGCTCCTGTCCAAGCTGCGTGCGCTACGCAGAAACGGGCGATCATGAGCGCGGGGAGCCGCCGCGCAGCGCCGGCGACCGATTATCATCGGAAGGGTCGCGCCCATGAAGCGCGAGCCTTTCGGCCCAGTCCGCTCGCGCTCGGCAACGCGCTCGACTTCATGCGCGGGCTGTGGCAGCTCAACCACGCGCTCGAGCGGCTCTCGAGCAAGATGGAAGGCGAGCTGGCGGTCTCCGCGCAGCAGCACTGGATCATCCGCTGCGTCGGCAAGTATCCCGGACTGACCCCCGGCCAGCTGGCTGCGCAACTGCACCTCGACCCGGGTACGGTCTCGGCGGCGCTGCGCCGGCTCGAGCGCAAGCACTTGATCGCTCGCCGCCGCGATCCGCGCGACCGCCGCCGCGTCTCGCTCGGGCTGACGCGCCAGGGCCGCGACCTGTACGCAGCCTCGGCGCTCGAGCTCGCGGTCGAGCACTGGCTCGCAGAGAGCGACCCGCGAGCGGTGGCCACCGCGCTGCGCGTGCTGGCCAGCCTCAGCGAGAATTTGGAGCGCGGGCGGCTCAACTCGCAGGAGCCCACGGCGGCGAGCGCAGGTAGTCCGCCAGCAGATCGATGAACGCACGAACCTTCGCGCTGCCCGAGCCCGACGGAGTCAGCGCGTGGATCTGCAGGCGCACGAAGTTGTAGCGGTCGAGCAGCGTGACCAGGCGTCCCGCGCGCAGCTCCTCGGTGATCATGAAGGACGGCAGCACCGCGATGCCCAGCCCCGTGACCGCTGCCTCGCGCAACGTCGCGCCGTCGGCGACCGTCAAGCGACCCTGGACCGGCACGGAGAACGATGCGCCGCCATCGCGGAAGCGCCACTCGTCGCTGGCCTTGACCAGCGCGTAGCGCAGGCACGCGTGGTGCAGCAGCTCGGCGGGCACCTGCGGCGTGCCGTGCTTCGCCAGGTAGCTCGGAGCGGCGCACACCAGGCTGCGATCGCCGGCCAGCTTGCGCGCGACCAGGCTCGAGTCGCGCAGCCGAGCGCTGACGCGGATCGCCACGTCGATGCCCTCCTCGACCAGGTCCACCAACCGATCGGACAACACGAGCTCGACGCGGGTCTTCGGGTTTTGCTCGAGGTAGGCGCCGACCGGCTCGGCCAGGTACATCTGCGCAAAGGTGACCGGCGCGTTCACGCGCAGGACGCCGATCGGATCCCGGGCCGCGCCTCCCGCCGTGGCCGTGGCGGCGTCGGCCTCGGCAGCGATGCGCGCGCAGTGTTCGTAGAACGCGAGCCCCTCGGGTGTCAGCGAGAGCTTGCGCGTGGTGCGGTGCAGGAGCCGCGTGCCGAGACGCGCCTCGAGCGCCGAGAGCCGCGCGCTGACGACCGACTTCGAGACGCCGAGCTTGCCCGCGGCGGCGGTGAACGAGCGCGCCTCGACCAGGCGCGCGAACAGGACCATGGAGAGCACGTCCGAGGCGGTAGCGGCCATGATTGTTCTCTATACCGAACAGTCTGTGCGCGTAAACCGGTCTTTTTCGGCGTCGGCCCGAGGATTATTCATAGACGCAGGACAACTCATTCACCTGCGAGGTTCAGCCATGCGTACTCTGTTCGACACTTCGGAATCCCGGACCTTGGCCTTTCAGCGCCTGGTGCTGGCGACCGTGATCGGCGCCCACGGCGTCCAGAAGGCCTTCGGCTGGTTCGGCGGCTTTGGCTACGACGGCACCATGCAGTTCTTCACATCGCTCGGTGTACCCGCCGTGCTGGGGTTCCTGGTGATCCTCGGCGAGACGCTCGGAGCGCTGGGCCTGCTGCTGGGCGCCGCGACGCGCATCGCCGCCGCCGGCGTGACGGCGACGATGCTCGGGGCGGTGGCAATGGTTCACTGGAAGTACGGCTTCTACATGAACTGGGGCGGCAACCTGGGCGGCGAAGGCTTCGAGCTGCACCTGCTGGCGCTGGGCTTGAGCCTGCCGCTGGTCGCCCTCGGCGGCGGCGCCTGGTCGCTCGATCGCTGGATCGCGCGGGCGCTCTCAACGCTTGGGATGGGCTCGCTGCGCTCGGTTGCGCTCTTTGAATAGCTTGCGCAGGTCTCGCTGGTGATCCTGGCGCGCGCGCGCGTCGTGCCGGCGGTGTTCGTACGCGAGCTCGCGTTGGAGCTTGCCGTACGCGGCGAGGCGGGCTGGATCCAGCTCGCCTCGTTGCAGCGCTGCCTGAATCGCGCAGCCCGGATCGGCTCGATGCTGGCAGTCGCTGAAACGACAGCCGGTCGAGAGCGCTTCGATGTCGGCGAAGGTCGCGTCCAGGCCGTCGCTGGCTTCCACCAATCCGAGCTCACGCATGCCCGGCGTGTCGATCAGCAGCGCGCCCTGGGGCAACAGGAAGAGCTCACGCGCGGTGGTGGTGTGGCGCCCCTTGTCGTCGCCGTCGCGAGCCGCCTGCGTGGCAGCGCGCGTTTCGCCGAGGCAATGGTTGACCAGCGTGGACTTGCCGACGCCCGACGAGCCGATCAACGCCACGGTGCGCGCAGGCGTCAGATACGCGTCGAGCGCTTCGAGGCCCATGCCGGAGTGGACCGAGAGCGCGTGCACGGGCACACCGAGCGCCACCTCGCGTGCGCTTTCCAGGTACGCTTCGGGGTCAGGGCAGCTGTCCAGCTTGGTGAGCAGCACGACGGGTTGCGCACCGCCTTCCCAGATCAACGCCAGCGCGCGTTCGATGCGCCGCGGACTGAAGTCCTGGTTGAGCGCGCTGACCACGAAGACGTAGTCCACGTTCGCAGCCATGAGCTGCAGCTCCGACGAGCGCTCGGGGCGCTTGCGTGTCAGCGATGTCTTGCGCGGTAAAACGCGCAGGATGCTCGCGCGTTCGCCGCTCGAATCAGGGCGCGCAACCACCCAGTCGCCGACCACTGGCAGGCCGCCTTGCGTCGCTTCATGGCGCAGCCGGCCGCTGAGGCTGGCCGTCAACGACCCAGCCTCGCTGCACAACTCGAACTGCTCGCGCTGTGCGCTGAACACGCGCGCGGGCACACAACTCGGATCACTCTCAGTCGCGAACGCCGTGCGAAACGGCTCGCCAAAGCCCAGACTCTCGAGGTTCATGTGGTGTCTCCAGACGCAGAAGAGCAAACGAACGGCGAAGGCCTCGGCCGCGATGCGGCCGGGCGTGCGATGTGCGGAGCGGCGGTGGGGCCGCGCACGTCGCGCGCCGGCTTCTGCGCTGGTGACTACGAACTACTCACGCAATGGAGCTGGAGGCGACGGCGGTGGCCACGCTGTATGGAACAATGGGCTTGCGCATAGTCTGCCTCCTTCCGGAGATCTGACGAGCTTGGGGCGGCCTCGGCCGTTCGTCAAGTGATCTTCAACGCCGGTCGCGCAGTGCTCGCCGTAACGAGGCGCCGAGCTCGGCCACGCTGCTGGGCTTGAACAGCACTTCGCGAATGCCGACTGCGCGCAGGGCCTCGACGTCCTGGTTGTCGATGCGGCCCGACGTGACGACGATCGGTAGGCCCGGGCGTACGCGCTGAAAAGCTGCCACCAGCGCGTGACCGGTGAGGTGCGGCATGGCGAAGTCGGTCAACAACAGATCGAACGCGTTCGGATCGGCGCGAAACGCCTCGAGCGCCTGCACGGCGTCGGTGTGGCCGGTCGGCTGATAGCCCAGCCGGCGCAGCACCTGGGTCGCGACCCGCACCACCGCCGCCTCGTCGTCGATGCACAGGATGCGTTCGCCTTCGCCGCGAGCGAACTCGATGCGACTCGGTCGCGGCGGCTCGACCTGCGCGCGCGCAGCTGCCGGCAAGTAGATCGTGAAGCAGCTGCCGCTCGCCGGTGTGCTGCGCACCTCGATCGCGCCCTCGTGGCTCTTGACGATGCCGTGCACGACCGACAGCCCGAGCCCCGTGCCGGCGCCCGGTTCGCGCGTGGTGAAGAACGGATCGAAGATCCGCTCCAACGTGGACACGTCCATGCCCGTCCCGGTATCGCTGACCTCCAGCTTGACGTAGCTACCCGCGCGCAGCTCGGTGGCTCCAGCGGTCTTGCGCGAGCGCTCGGTCACCAGCCCGGCGCGAACCGCGAGCCTGCCGCCGTTCGCCGCCATGGCGTGCGCCGCATTCGTGCCGAGGTTCATCACGACCTGGTGCAGCTGTGTGGGGTCCGCGAGGATCTCCGGCAAATCGGGGGCGTACTTCGTCTCGATCTGGACCGAGCCAGGCAGCGTGGCCTTGAGCATCTGCAGCGCCTCGTCGACCACGACCTCCAGCCGTAGCTGCTCGCGCTTGGACTCCTGATGGCGACTGAACGTCAGGATCTGGCGCACGAGATCGGTGGCGCGCTTGACCGCGACGTCGATCTCGGCCAGCGCGTCCTGGACGACGTGCTTCTCCGGCAGATCGCTCACGGCGAGCGACAAGTTGTGGGCGATCGCAGTCAAGATGTTGTTGAAGTCGTGCGCGATGCCGCCGGCCAGCGTGCCCAAACTCTCCATGCGCTGGCGCTGGCGCAGCGTGAACTCCGCCTTGCGGAGCTCGGTCGTATCGCTCAGCATCGCCAGCATGCCGGCCGGGTTGCCCTGTTCGTCGCGCAGCGCGCTGGCCGCGACCATCGCCCAGAGCTGCGAGCCATCCTTGCGCCGGAACTGCACCTCGACCTGCTGGTTCGCGCTCTGGGTGTTTTGCCAGAGCTCGCGCGCGACCGCACGGCTGCTCGGATCGACGAACTCGAACAAGCTGCGCCCGAAGAGCTCTTCGGGGCTCTGACCGAGCAGCTCTGCACAGCGACGGTTGAGGAACAACGTGTGCGCGTTGGCATCAGTCAGCCACACGCCCTCGTGGGCGGTGTCGACGATCTGGCGGTAGCGCGCCTCGCTGCGCCGCAACACCTGCTCGGCGCGGTCGCGGCACATCGCGATCGACGCCAGGTGCGTGGCGCGATCGACCCAGGCCACCTCTTGTGGGTGCGGCCGGCGCGCCACCCGGTAGTACATCGCGAACGTGCCGAGCACGTCGCGCTGCGGCGAGAAGATCGGACTCGACCAGCAGGCACGCAGCCCGTGCGGCGACGCGATCTGGCGATAGTCGGCCCACAGCGGGTCGGTCTCGATGTCCTCCACGATCACGCGCTGGCCGATGTAGGCCGCGGTGCCGCACGAACCCGCCTGGGGCCCGATCGCGGCGCCGTCGATCTTCTGGATGAACTCGCGCGGCAGGCTGGAGTGCGCGCCATGGCGCAACTTGCGCTCGTCGAGCAGCAGGATCGAGCACAGCATGCCCTCGGACTGGGCCTCCACCAGGCACACGATCTGTTCCAGCAGCCCGCGCAGCGGCGCGCCGGCGGCGATGCGCTCCAGCACCTCGCGCTGCCCGCGTTCGAATTCGCGCTCGCCGCGCTCACCCGCGCGCCCGTCGGCCTCACCCAGCAAGTTCTCCACCGCAGCCGTGAGCTGCAGGAACAGCCGGTCGCGCAGACAGACCAGCGCGGACCAGCGGTAGGCCTCGAGCGCCGCGCTCTCGAAGCGATCCGCGATCAGGATCAACGGCGGGCGCGCACCGCTCGGCACGGAGTCGAGGGCCACGAGCGCCGCCGGAGGCAGGCTGCCGCGCAAGCTACACGCCAGCACGTCCCAGCGCTGTTCGGCCAGCGCCGCTTGCAATTCTGTCGCAGTCTGCACCCTCCGTGCCGTGACCGCGAACCCGCCGGATTGAAGCGCCTCGGTGATCGAGGTCGCGTCGTCCGCCGACTCCGCGATCCACAGCACTCGAAGCACACGGCCCATGCTGCTCCTCCCGCGTCGATCTGATTATCACAATCACACGCCCATGCGGCTGTTCCGGAGCCGTACGTCCCAAGCTCATGGCACAGTGGGCGCAACCCGTGGCGGCAGCGCAGCCATGATCGCGCCGTCAGCCTGGCACCGCAATTCCTGCCAACGACTTAGCTATGTCGATCGGCAGCGCGAGCCACGCGAAACACTAGTCGCCTGAGCCCGCGAATCTTTACGCGCGCACATCCACTATCAGGCCCGGGCGCGGCTGGAATGGGTCGCGAGCCGCGTAGGCCGCGACCGCGCGAGCGCGTTGAGCCGGCAGCTGCAACGCATCGGATGGCGGCAGCTCGGCGCGGGGCGGGGGCAGGGCCGGCGCGCTCGCTGCAGCTGGCGGCGGCGGCGGCTGGCTGGCGACGATCTCGACCTTGAGCTCGACGCGTGCCGGACCGGCTGCGGACGGGACGACCTCGGCCAGAACCGGCTGCCGAAACGGCGCGAGCGTCACGACGTCCATGCTTAGGGATACATGGACTAGCCCGCCTCGGCCAGTGGAAATGTGCGTAGGCCTCTACACCGGGCCGACTTTCCTGGATTGCTGGATTTTCAGTGTCACCGACATCGCCGTACGTGCAGGCCGGGGCCGTGGTATCGCGCGCTTCATGCTGAAGAAGATCGGTATCGGACTGGCGGGCCTGCTCGTGGTGCTGGGGATCGTGGTGGCGCTCCAACCCGCCACGTTCCGCATCGAACGCAGCGCACAGATCCAGGCGCCGTCCGGCGTGGTCTACGGCTTGGTGGACGACTTTCACGCCTGGAAAGCGTGGTCGCCCTGGGCCAGCTTGGATCCGAACATGAAGACGACGTACGGCGGCCCACCGAAGGGCCAAGGTGCGGAGTACACCTGGTCGGGCAACGACAAGGTAGGCAGCGGACGCATGCAGATCGTGCGCGCGAGCGAGCCGAGCGAGCTCGACGTGCAGCTGCAGTTCACGGCGCCGATGACAGCCACGAACATGGCCGAGTTCAGGTTCAAGCCCGAGGCGGACGGCACGCGCGTCAGCTGGGCGATGACGGGCGAAAACGGCTTCATCGGCAAGGCGTTCTCGCTGGTGATGAACATGGACAAGATGTTGGGCGCCGACTTCGAGCGGGGCTTGTCGGCGCTCAAGCAGCAAGCGGAGAGCAAGGCGGCGAAGTAGAGCTCGATCCGCGACCGCAGATGCAAAGCTGACTGGCCCGGCACTTGCAACGCGATGTGTCGTGCAGCCTTTCGAACCCAATCTTTCGGAGCAGCTGAACGAGCAATTTCACGAGGCCTACGCTGGCGCGAAGGATCGCTCCAAGCAGGAATGCCCCGTGTTCGTACTGCTGTCGGACTCACTGGTCGTATTTCACCGCGGGCAGCGGAGGGCGGATCGCTACATGCCCGAAGTTTTCCACTGGTTGAAGGCGGTTGCGCACGTACCCGTGGCGCTCTACGCACTGCTGCAGCGCTCCGAGACGTTCGACGATGCGGCGCGTCCAAAAGGACTCGAACTGCTGCGGGAACGCACGCGGACGTGGCGCTCCAACCTGCAAGAGGCAGCCACGCATCTCGCCCTGACAGTCGAGACGCAGCGCGACGTATGCGCAATTCTCGATGCGAGCCTCGACTTTGTCGATCGCCCGCGGTCGGGCACACGTGACGATGCGCTGGAAGCGTTCGCGCGGACCGTCGGCCCTGGGCTGCTGCGGTTGACGCACGAAGCCACGCGGCTGCAACTCGAGTCGCTTCACGCCAGCGTCGAACGCGCGCTCGCTCCGCTGTCCGGCACCGAACGCGAGGAGCTCCAGGTCGTCGTCACGGGCGATCATCAGGCTCGCGCGCGCAGCCTCGGGATGCAGTACTTCCGACAACGCCTGCGCGAGCCCGAGGACTCCGAAGAGCGCGTCGCGTATGCAGAAGGCGTGAGCGACGAGCGCGAAGCGTTCGACCTCGTCGGCACACGCCGCCTGGATCACGCGGTCGCTGCAGCGTTCTTCGGCGATCGCAAGCGGTTGCAGCGAGACATCCTCGGCGATTCGGCAGCCGAGCTGCTGCGCGAGCTTCCCTTGGAGCCGATCTAATCAGAGCTGCGAGAGCCTGGCAGCTGCCACCGCCGACGTGCTACGCACAGGGTGTCTTTCCACCCGTGTTCGGAGGCTCGTCATGATCGCCTTTCTCGGAATGGGGTTGCTCGGTGCCAACTTCGTGCGCGCGCTGCGCGAGCGTGGCGAAGCGGTGCAGGTCTGGAATCGCAGCGCCAACAAGGCTCGCGCGCTCTCGGACGTGGGCGCCGTCGCGTTCGAAGATCCTGCGGATGCCGTGCGTGGTGCCACCCGCATCCACTTGACGCTGTCGGACGACGACGCCGTGGACAGCGTGCTCGAGCGCGCGCGGCCCGGCTTCGGCAAGGACGTGATCATCGTCGATCATACGACGACTTCGCCCACCGGCACACGTGCGCGCGCACAGCGCTGGGCGGAGCGCGGTGTCGCGTTCCAGCATGCGCCCGTGTTCATGGCGCCGCAGAACGCGCTCGAGGCGACCGGCGTGATGCTAGCGTCGGGCGTGCGCGCGCGCTTCGATCGGCTCGAGCCCGAGCTGTCCAGGATGACCGGCAAGCTGGTGTACCTGGGCGAAGAGCCGGACCGCGCGGCCGCGTTCAAGCTGCTCGGCAACTCGTTCTTGATGTTCATGACGGCCGGCTTCGCCGACTTCTTCGCGCTGGCCAAGGCCACCGGCGTGTCCGCGAAGGACGCTGCCGGCTTGTTCCAGTTCTTCAACCCTGCGGTCACCTTGCCGGCGCGCGTCGCGCGCGTGATGTCCGCAGACTTCGGCAATCCTTCCTGGGAGCTGCAGATGGCGCGCAAGGACGCGCGCTTGATGCTGGAGGAGGCCGCTCGCGGCGGTGTCCAGCTCTGCGCCCTGCCCGCGATCGCGCAGACGATGGACCGCTACCTCGAGCGCGGCCACGCGCACGACGACTGGACCGTGATCGCCAAAGACTCGCTCTGAGTCAGGGCAGCAACGCCAGGATCTCGCGATCGACCGCGGCGTAGTCCACCGGCACGTCCAGGCGCGCGAGCACCGAGTAGAACCCGAACTGCAGGCGGTTGGCCAACACGATGCCATTCGGCAAGGGCGTGACGTTCGAGCTCTTCGAGATCATGTGGCGCTTCATGTGCTGCGTGGCGCGCACGATGTCCACCACGTAGTCGCGCGTCACGTGGCAGGGCGCGCTGCGCAGCGGCTCGTAGCAGTGCCAGAGGTAGTCCAACAAGTCGCTCTCGTACGGCCCGGGCCGCGTCCTGCAGCCCTGGGCCGCGGCCCGGCGAAAGCGCTCGACCTCGCCGCTGATGGCTGCAGCGTGCATGATGCGCGCGGCCGCCAGCATGCCGGGATCGATGCGCTGCACGCAGCCGAAGTCGAGGAACGTGATGCGGCCGTCCTCGTGGAACAGGTAGTTTCCTGGGTGCGGGTCGGCGTTGAACAGGCCGTGAACGAGCATGGCCTTGAACACGAAGCGCCACAGCACCTCGGCGTAGTTGCGGCGCTGCGCCTCGGACAGCTTGCAGGCGGCGTCGAAGCTCATGCCGCTCACGAGCTCGGAGGTCATCACGCGACGTGCGCTGTGGCTCTCGAAGACTCGCGGCACGTGGATCTGCGGGTCGCCGGCGTGAAAGCTCGCGAACGCATGCTGGCGCTCGGCCTCGAGTCGGTAGTCGAGTTCCTCGCGGAAGTGTCGCGCGACCTCCTCGTGGATCTCGCGCGTGTTCATGCCGCTGGGCAATACTCGCGCGACGAAGCCCACGATGCTGCCGGCGCTCGACAGGTCGGTCTCGATCGCGGCTTCGATACCCGGGTGCTGCACCTTGACCGCGACCTCGGTGCCATCGTGCAGCCGCGCGCGGTGGACTTGCCCGATCGACGCGCTGGCCATCGGCACCGGCTCGAACGCGGCAAACTTCTGTTCCAGGCTCGCGCCGAGCTCGCGCTCGATCACGGTGCGCACCTTCGCGAACGGCGAGCTCGGCGTGGTGCGCTGCAAGCCGGCCAGCGCGCGCTCGTACGCCTCGCGCTGCTCCTCCGGCACCATGCCGTCGATGTAGCTCGCCATCTGTCCGACCTTTGCGGCGAGCCCGCGCAGGTTGCCCAGGAGCTCCAGCGCCTGCTCGGCCGCAGCGCTGCCGTCGCCACGACCGATCAGCGCCAGTCCCGAACGAGCGCCCACCCGCGCCACCCGCGACAGCCGGGCCCAGCGCCCCGTGGGCAAATCCTGCTCATCGTTCACGATCGGTATGTGGTGTCGCGCACGTCAAAACACAAGGCCCGCCGCCGACAGCGGCGCCTATTTCCGCTCGCGTTGCAGCCGCCACAGCAGGTACAGCGCGACCGCGACGTTGCCGAGCAACAGGATCAGGCGGCCGGCGTGCGGATGGTGCCAGAGCCCGACCGCTTCGAACGGCACCAGGGCCGCGCTGGACAGCACGACGATCCACGAGCCCCACGTGTAGCCGCGAAGCAGCGCCCAGCCTTCGAGCAGCGTGAGCGCGCCATCGAAGCCGAGCGCGGTAGCCGCGAGCCACACGTGGTGGGGAGTGACTGCGGCCACCAGCTTCTCTGCCAGCACGGTCGCCCAGTGGCTGGCGACGTGCATGCGCAGCTGCTGCGCCCAGTCCCGCAACGACGCACTGTTACCGCTGCTGACGAAGCCCAGGAGCACGCCGGCAGCGCCGAACGCGAGCGCCGCGCGCGCCAGCTTGTAGGCGATGATCAGACGTAGCGCGGGTTCACGTGGGGCAGTCGGTGTCACGGCCTATTCCTGACATTGCGTAACATTAAGCGACAGGACCCCGCCCTCGGCACGACAAGCCGGGGCTTCTTTGGTAGTGCAGAGAGAACATGCACGACGCCGCGCCCAAATTGCACGACGTGCCGTTGGGGTTCTTGCCCGCCTTCGAAGCGGCAGGGCGCCTGGGCAGCTTCGCCGCGGCCGCCGCCGAGCTGCACATCACGCCTTCGGCGGTCAGTCAGCAGATCCGTTCGCTCGAGAACGTGCTGGGCGTGGCGCTGTTCGAGCGCAACGGCCGCGCCGCCGTGTTGACGTCGGACGGCAAGACGTACCTGTGCGAGGTGCGCGACGCGCTGAGCGCGCTCTCCACCTCGACGGCGCGGCTGCGGCGCAGGACTCGCAGCTCGGTGCTGCGCTTGCACACGATGTCAGTCGCAGCGCACGAGTTCCTGTTGCCGCGCTTGCCGGCATTCCGCGAGCGTTTCCCGGCGCTCGAGCTGCGCATCGAGACCTCGAACGAGCAAGTGGACTTTCGCCACACCGACTGTGATGCCGCGCTGCGCATCGGCCACGGCTGGCCCGAGCTGAAAGTCAAGCCTCTCGGCACCGCCGTCGCCGCCGCGGTGTGTGCACCATCGCTGGCATCCGAGATTCGGCGGCCGGCGGATCTACACCGCTACACGCTGCTCGATCCGAACGGCGCAGCTCAGCAAGCGTTCGCGATGCTGATGTCCGGCGCGGGTCTGCCGCCAACAGCTGCGAAGGTCTGGAGCTTCGAGACCTGCCAGGAGGCGCTGCTAGCAGCGGAGTCGGGGCTCGGCGTGGCGTTCGGCGTGTTCCCCTTGGCGACTCACTGGGTGAACAGCGGTCGATTGGTCGTGCCGCTGGCGAATCGGCTGCCACTGCCGGGACAGGTGTGTCTCGTCTATCGCGCGCTGGACGAAGCGCGCTTCGAGCTGGCGAAGATCGCCGACTGGTTTGCAGCGCAATACGCCGCCCTCGCCGAGCTACCGCCAGGCCGCATCGTGCGCGCTGGCGCGGCTTAGCACCGCGAGACGCGCGATTGCTAGTTCGAGTTCATGTTGATGTTCCTCGTCGCTAGTTCTCTGCATGGGGCAGCGAGGCCCGAGAGACCTAGCAACTAGGAACAGAAACGCGAACACGGACCAGAAAACCGCGCCCCGCGGCTGGTGCTGGCCTCCCACACCCAATGCTTGGTATGACGGAGAAGTGCGCAACCTGCCGAGAGCGCTGATCGCCTGCGTCTTCGCGCTCGCCGCGTGCAAGCACGCGCCGCCGCCGAAGCCTATCGTCCCGCCTCCGCCCCCGCCGCCTCCGGCAGCGCCCGTGCCGCCGCCTCCGCCACCGGTCCCCGAGCCCGTGGCGTTCGACCCGCGTCAGGTCCCGCTGCTGGAAAGTGGCGAATTGATCGCGGGCAGCGTGCGCGGGCTCGAGGCGTGGCGCGCCGACGGCGCAGGCCAACGAATGATCAGCGCAGGCGCCGCGCTGCACCCGCGTCGCCTCGACCGCGACCATGTGCTGGCCCTGCGCCCGCTGGTCGGACCCGATCTGCGCGATGGTGCAGCGCTGGATCTGATCGCGCTGCCGGATGGCCAGCGCCGCGAGCTCGCGCAAGTGCCGGCGTTCCGTTGCGGCGAGCCGCCCGACCCCGCGCTGGCTTTGCCGCACGCGCTGTACGTGACCGACGGCGCGGACTTCGTGGTGCGAGGCGCGGAGCCCGTGGCGTGCCTCGGTATGATGGACGCCAGCTCGAGCATGGCGCACGTGCGCGTGCGCGCGCGCGTCGATCTGCGGACACAGCAAGTGGCGCGCTGGTTGGTGGTCGGCGAGCCCGACTGCACCGCGCCGCCGGGGGTGGAGTCGGGCGATCCGAGCGCCGACGGCGTGTGCTGGGACTTCCCGGCGGTCCAGAGCCCGCAGCTCGATCCGAGCGCGTTCCCGTTCACGTTCGGCGAGGAGCACGTGCGCATGCCGGCCGCTCCCCGCGGCGGCGGCAAGCAACGCCTGCGCGGCTATCTGCTCGAAGCGCCTTCACCTTCCGGACGCTGGCTGCTGCTCGCCGGCGACTATACCCAGCGCGACTACATCTATCGCCGGCTGCTGCTGCTCGATCGCAACGATGGCAAGCTGTATCCGATCTCCGGTCAAGCCGGGGCCTGGCCCGCGCCGCTCAAGGTGGAAGGCAAGGGATTCACCACACCGGTGCGCCAGGCAGCGACGTTTGCGAACGACACCGAAGCGCGCTGGCTGGGCGACTCGGCGGCGTCCGAGCTGCTGGTGCTCGACACGCTGGTGGTGCGGCCGGGTGAGCGCTCGTTCGACATCGACCAGGGCGAGCTCTGCCGCTGATGGCTGCGGACGACTGCGGACGGCTTCGGTCCGCGATCGAGCCTCCCCCGCTGGACAGCGCGCCGAAAGGGCGTAGATGATCGCGGGTCCCCGATCGACAGGTGCAAGTTGGATACCCAGCTGAACAAGAACACCGGGCGCGAATCCGAAGCTGGTGAACTCACCGCGGCGCTCGCCCGCTACCGCACCGAATTGACCGGCTACTGCTACCGCATGCTCGGCTCCGCGTTCGAGGCCGAGGACGCAGTGCAAGAGACATGGCTGCGCGCGTGGCGCGGTCACTCCGAATTCGAGGGGCGCGCCTCGCTGCGCTCATGGCTGTACCGCATCGCCACCAACGTGTGCCTGAACATGGTGAGCGCCCGGCAGCGCCGCGCGCGGCCGATGGATCTCGGGCCCGCGTGGTCCGCAGACGCAGCCATCGGCGCCGCGCTCGATCAAGCGACCTGGCTCGAGCCGGTGCCGGACAGCCTGGTGCTTCCGAGCTCCGGCGATCCAGCACAACAGGCCCTCGCACGCGAGACCGTCCGGCTGGCGTTTCTGGCCGCGTTGCAGCTCCTGCCGCCGAAGCAACGCGCCGTGCTGATCCTGCGCGAGGTGCTCGCCTGGCAGGCCGACGAAGTCGCCGAGCTGCTCAGCACCAGCGTGGCCTCGGTCAACAGCGCGCTGCAGCGCGCGCGCGCCACGCTGGCGAGTCGCCCGGAGGCGGCCATCCCGGACACGCCTCGCGCGCACGAGGGCGAGCTGCTCGAGCGCTACGTCGACGCCTTCGAGCGCTGGGATATCGATCGCCTGGTCAGCCTGCTCCACGAGGACGCCACGCAATCCATGCCGCCGTACGCGCTCTGGCTGCAGGGAGCGGAAGAGATCCGGCGCTGGTGGAACGGGCCGGGCAAGGGCTGCGCCGGCTCGCATCTGCGCGTGATCGCAGCGAATGGTTGCCCGGCCGTCGCGCAGTGGCGGCCCAGCGGACCGGACGGCAGCTTCGAACCGTTCGCCATCCATGTCCTGGAGATCGAGCGAGGTCGCATCGTCCGCCACAACTCCTTCCTGGACGTGGCGCGGCTCTTCCCCCTGTTCGGCCTGCCTCTGCGCCCCTGAAAAAACTTCGGCGCCGGCCGATGAGTTTCGCGCGGCCGCGCGGTCTACCCCTTCGAGAGGGAGGTCGCGGATGAAATTGCCGGAGGTCGTGTCTCGCCACGAGTGGAACGCCCAGCGCCGAGCGCTGCTCGAGCTGGAGAAGGGGGCGACCCACGCGCGCGATGTGTTGAACGCGGCGCGGCGCGCCTTGCCGATGGTGCGCCTCGACAAGGACTACGTCTTCGAGGGTGCGGAAGGCCGGCGAAGCCTGCTCGAGTTGTTCGACGGCCAGCACCAGCTGATCGTGTGTCACATCATGTTTCACCGCGAACGTGGCGAGGCCTGCGTCGGCTGCTCGTTCGCGGTCGACAACCTGCCTCACCTCGCGCACATCCGCGCGCGCGACACGGCGCTGGTGCTGGTCTCGCGAGCGCCCTACCCCGAGCTGGCGGCGTTCAAGGCGCGCATGGGGTGGAACGCACCCTGGTACTCGTCCGAGGGTAGCGACTTCAACTACGACTTCCACGCCACGACCGACGAAGCGGTCGCACCGGTCGAATACAACTATCGCGACAAGGCCACGCTCGAGCAGCTGCGTCAGGTCTACCACGTGAAGGGCGAACAGCCCGGAGTCAGCGTGTTTTTGCGAGATGCAGAGGCCCTCTACCACACGTATTCCACCTACGGCCGCGGCCTCGAGCTGATGCAGACCACGTACAACTATCTCGACCTGACAGCGTTCGGTCGAGGCGAAGGTTGGGGCGGCATGCCGAGCGTCGGCGCGGACGGGCGCAACTGGCTACGTCACCACGACAAGTACGACGAGTGAAAGGAGGATGCCATGTGTCCAGCGTGCATCGCGAGTGCGGCATGGGTCGTCGCCGGGTCTGCCTCGGCGGGCGGCGTGACTGCCTTCGTCGTGAAGAAGCTGCGCGAACTCAGACAACAAGCACCGAAAGCCAAGGAGAGCTCATCATGACACGACATGCATTGCCCCAGGTCGTCTCGCGGGACGAGTGGTTGAACGCGCGCAAACGACTGCTCGCGCACGAGAAGGAAGCCACGCGCCTGCGCGATCGGATCAACGCCGAACGCCGCCGGCTGCCGATGGTCGAGATCAGCACGCCGTACGTCTTCGAGGGGCCCGAGGGCAAGCTCGGTCTGCTCGAGATGTTCGAGGGCCGCGAGCAGCTGTACGTCCACCACTTCATGTGGGTCGACGAACGCGACGTCGGTTGCCCGAGCTGCTCGCTCGCCGCGGATCTGAACTTCGGTCCGATCGATCGCGAACAGCTGCACAAGCACGACATCACGTTCGCAGCGATCGCGCGGGCTCCCTTCGCCAGTATCCAGCGCTACAAGGCACAGAAGGGCTGGACGTTCCCGTTCTACTCGTCCGCTGGCAACTCGTTCAACTACGACTTCCACGTGACGCTGGACGAGAGCAAGGGCGCGATCGAATACAACTACCGCGACAAGGCCGAGCTCGTGCAGAGCGGGATGCCGGAGCGGATGTTGCAGGGGGACTTTCCCGGCAACAGCGTGTTCGTGCGCGACGGTCAGCGCGTATTCCACGCGTATTCGGCCTACGCTCGAGGCCTCGATCAGCTCGCGACGCCCTACAATTTCCTGGACCTGACGCCGTTCGGGCGCCAAGAAGATTGGGAAGACTCTCCGGCCGGTTGGCCGCAAAAACCAACGTACGGGTGAACCATGAGCATTCGAGGCATCTCCAGGTCGCGGTTAGCTCGCTCACACGAAGTCATGGCCGCATACGTGGAACGCGGCGTCACGCCTGGACTGGTCAGTCTGGTGAGCCGAGGCGGCGAGGCGCACGTCGAAGCCATGGGCGTGAAGGCGCTGAACGGAAAGAGCCGCGTCGACCGCGACACGATCTTTCGCATCTCATCCATGAGCAAGCCGATCACCGCAGTCGCCGCGCTGATCCTGGTCGAGGAATGCAAGCTGCGCCTGGACGACCCGATCGATTTCTGGTTGCCCGAGCTGGCGAATCCGCGCGTGCTCAAGCGCATCGACGGACCGGTCGAGGACACCGAAGCCGCGCAGCGGCCGATCAGCCTGCGCGATCTACTGACCTTCCGGCTCGGTACCGGCATGCTGTTCGGCGCGCCCGAGAACATGCCGATCCTGCGCGCGCTCGCCGAAGCGGGCTTCGCTGCCGGACCACCGCAGCCGGCGCAGCCGCCGGCACCGGACACCTGGATCGAGCGCTTCGCGCGCATCCCGCTGATGTACCAGCCGGGCGACCGCTGGCTGTACAACACAGGCTCGGAGCTGCTAGGCATCCTGATCGCGCGCGCGTCCGGCACGAGCTTCGACGTGTTCCTGCGCGAACGGATCTTCGAGCCGCTCGGCATGAAAGACACCGGCTTCTTCGTCCCCGCGAACAAGCTCGCGCGCTTCACCGACGCCTACCTGACCCAACCGGGCGGCGAGCTCCAGCCGTACGATGCAGCTGACGGCGGCCAGTGGAGCCGCCCGCCCGCGTTCCCCTCGGGTGCGGGAGGCATGGTCTCCACGATCGACGACTACCACGCCTTCGCGCGCATGCTCCTGCAAGGCGGCAAGCTGGGCAAGGAACGCATCCTCGCCCGCGCATCGGTCGAGCTGATGACCAGCGATCACCTCACGCAGGCGCAGAAGGATCGATCACGCACGACGACGGGCGACTTCGAAAACTACGGCTACGGCTTCGGCGTGTCGGTCATCACCCGCCGCGACTACATCCACGAAAACCTCGGCCAGTACGGCTGGGACGGCGGCCTGGGCACGAGCTGGCGCAACGACCCGAAGGCGGACTTCATCACCGTCCTCTTGACGCAAGCCAGCTGGTCCAGCCCAAAACCGCCCCCCATCAGCTGGGACTTCTGGACCGCCGCGTATCAGGCCCTAGACGACTAAACACACGGCGACCCAATCGCGAGCCGCACCGAAAGCCGCGCCAACCCATCGGCGGCGAGCCCCCAACGCAGACCTCGGCAGCGAGATTTCCAAGGATTTTGTCGTGAGGGCGAGCGCCCCCGCAGGGCCGGACCGAGCAATACTCCTGTATTGCGCAGCGTCCGGACCGAGGAGGCAAGCCGCCCTCACGGCAAAAGCCGCCGGAAATCGCCGAGCGCGCAGCGTCCGGACCGAGGAGGCAAGCCGCCCTCACGGCAAAAGCCGCCGGAAATCGCTATCTGCCGGGGCCGGTGAACGAACCCGACCCGCAGGCCATCCCGCCCATCGGGTAGTAGACCGCGAAGTTGAAGCACATCTCGTTGCCGGTGTTTTCGCCGAAGGTCACAGCGCGATCCGTCGGGTTGTCGTACGTGCAGGTGGTGGTCACGACGTCGCCATTCTCGAGCGTCACGGCCGGGGTCAGCGGGTAGCTGGTCTGCTCGTTGAAGTCGAAGTCTTCGTCGTGCATCACGATCGTCTCACCGGACTTCTTGGTGACCGTGAACTTCATGTGCTTGGCCATGGTGTGCGCGTGAGGGCTGGCCGTGATGAGCGTCGCGGGGCTTTGACCCGTGAACGTGCACATGCCCGTGACGTTGAAGTTGGTCGCGCGCGCGGGGATGTTGATCAGGAACTGGCTGAAGGTCTGGTTGACTGTCGCGGTCTTCGGCCGGAAGTTCGCCTTCTTCAACACGCACAGCTCGAGGCCGCTGTTGTCAGGCTCGGCCTGCGTGCCCATCAAGTTGTAGTAGTGCATGTCGAGCGTCAGCGTGCCGCCGGGCATGTGCATGCCGACGTCGGGCGGGAGCGGAGCGCTCATGTCTTTGCCCGGCGCCCAGCCGACCAGGAACTCGCGCTGGCTTCCGTAGAGGATCCAGTGGTGCAGGACCTTCTTGTTGTCCGACAGCGCGCGCATCGCGACCATCTGGACTTCTTCGTTGCCCCACGGCGCCGGAATCGAGATCTTCGGATGGATCTCCTGGCCCGCCGGGACCATGTACGGGCTGGTCGCGCCGCCCGTACCGTGCGCCTTGATCGTGTAGACCTCGTCGCACTTCTCGCTGAAGCCGGTGGTGCCTTCACCGGGCGTGGTGGTCGGCTTGTCCGTCGGCTTGTCGCTGATCGTCCCGCCGCAGGTCGGATCGGACCCTTCGGGGCCACCGGCCGCGACCCAGGTGTCGATCGAGCTCAGCTGCTCCGCAGTCAGCTTCTCTTGCGGCGGCATCGGCTTGACCTTGTCGTGCACGCGCACGCCGACCACCTGGAAGACCTTCTTGGTCCTGTCCGAGATGGCGGGCAGCTGCAGATCCGCATACGTCTTGAGCGACATCGGCGCGCCGCCGACCTTCTGCTCGTTGTGGCAGGCAGTGCAGCGCGAATCGAGCACCTTGCGCACGCTGCAGTACTGCGTGCCGCCCGCGGTGGGAGCTGGCTCGGTGGGCTTGGCGCTCGGCTCGGGAGGTGTGCTGGATGGAGCGCCGGCGGCGCCGCTGGCAACGGGCGTGGTGTTCGTCGGCGGAGTCACGCTCGGCGCGATCGAGCCCGCCAAGCCGCCGTTCGACTGGGGCGTAACGGTGGGCGCGCCGGATTGGGATTCATCGCCGCCACACGCCATGAGACCAAGGGCGAGCGCGGCAGTGAGGGTACGTTTCATAGCTAAAAAAACCTCAGAGGATTGGTAGCCGCGAAGCTAGCCAACGCGCGCACTGTCCCGCAAGTCGAACAAACCGCTTTCTCGAGTACTGGCTCATGTGGGACACACGGACCCTCCGGGCCAGACCGCGGCATGTCGGGTAAATACTGAGAACCAGCGATGAAATTTGCATCGCTGATTTTCGCATGGCGACGTATCAGGCTCGCCAACGACTCGCGAGGATCATTCTCACTCTGCGCCAGTATCAACCCTGACGGCTGCTGATGCCGTGTCGCGCGGGGCCCAGCTCGATCGGCAGGGCGCGGGCGTTCCACTCCAGCATGCCGCCGCGCAGCGACGCGACCCGGGCGAAGCCGAGCCGCAGGAGCTCGAGCGCCGCGCGGCTCGAGCGACCACCCGATCGGCACACCGCGACGATCGGTCGATCGCGAGGGAAGCTGGCAGCGGCGCCGATCAAGCTGCCGAGCGGCACGAGCTCGGCCCCCGCGAGGTGACCGAGCGCGCCGCGGTACTCGTCCGGCTCGCGCACGTCGATCACGAACACCGACGCCGCGTGATCGCGCAACCAGTCGGCGGCGACCTCCGGCATCCCGGCCGCCGAACGCGTCAGCGGCGCCCAGCTGGTGTCGGGATCGGCCGACACGCTCGCCAGCGGATCGACCGAATCGCCACAACGAGTGTTGGCCGGCAGCGCCGCGTCGATCTTGCGCGGATACGGCAGCGCCAGCCCGTGCATGATGGCGATGAAGTCGTCGCGCGACTTCCCCTGCCCCAGGCGCGGATTGTGGCGCTTCTCCTCGCGCACGCTGCTGGCGCTGCGCCCGGTGTAGTCGTGCGCCGGGTAGATCAAGGTCTCGTCGGGCAGCGAGAACAGCTGCGTGTGCACCGACGCGTAGAGCGTCGCGCTGTCGCCGCCCTGGAAGTCGGTGCGCCCGCAGCCGCGGATCAGCAAGGCGTCGCCGGTGAAGGCCAGCCGCGGCTGCTCGCACACGAAGCTCAGGCAACCCGCGGTGTGCCCCGGCGTCTCGCGTACCTGCAGCCGACAGCTGCCGAACTCGATCATGTCCCCGTGCTTCACCTGGCGGTCGGCGCAGATCACGCCCGCGCGCTCCGAGACCACCGTCTGCGCGCCGAACTGCTGCCGAAGGAGTGAACCAGCCGTAACGTGATCGGCGTGCACGTGCGTCTCGAGCACGTACGACAACTGCAGCTCGAGCTCCTCGATCAGCTTGCGGTCGCGACCGAATTGCTCGAACACCGGATCGATGATCAACGCCTTGCGACTCTGCTCGTCGGCGAGCAGGTAGGTGTAGGTCGACGAGTCCAGGTCGAAGAGCTGGCGCAGCAACATGGGGCGTAGTTTAGATCAACTGCAACACGATGGCCGCGCACAGCGCGAAACTCACCGGGGTGAACACGCGGTCGTCGAGCAGCGCGAAACGCGTGCCGTGGACGCGCTTGAAGAGGCCCACGAAGCGGCCGTCCCCCAGCGTTCGCAGGCCGAAGACGGCGGCCGCCAGCGCGCCTGCGGCCCACATCACGGGAGCCGGCAGCGGCGCCGGCAGCCAGTGGCCGAGCGCGAGCACGAGCCAGGCCGCAACCAGCAGCGAGAGGCCGACCAGCAGCGTCAGGACCTTTCCCGGCTCGAACAGCGGCTTGCCCCGCAGCTCGGGCACGGCGGCACCGACGCCCGTGCGCACGCCCGCGGCCCATGCCACGTGCAAGGCGCCCACGACTGCGAACAACAGCGCGCCGAGCAGCGCCGCGCCACGCGTCCAGAGCTGCGTCTGCCAGCCTTCCGTCGCCGCGGCCAGCGCGCCGACCAGGAACACGGCCCAGGCGAAGTGCCTGCCGCTGGTGGCTGCGTACGCCACCAGGCCCGAGACGGCCAGCAGCACGGCCACCGGCAGTGGCGCGCACTGGCCGCTGACCGTCAGGTAGGCCAGCGTCAGCCAGGCCAGACTCGTGAGGTGCCATGCCATGCGCAAGGTGCGCTGCGCGAAGTCCTGGCCGACCGGCAGGCGCGGAAATTCGGCGCTCGCCAGCAGCGGCCCGATCAGGAAACGCTCGCCGAGGTAGCTGTGAAATACGGCCAGGCTGATCAAGCTGGCACCAGCCAACGTGCTCGCGGTCGACATGGCATCCTCCATACGGTTGCGTATGGAGCCTAGCTCAACGCGCAGCCGCGTCAATACGCCAGCGTATGGTAAGTTGTCAGCGGGCCTGCCAGCGGAACTGCACCGCGACCGGCTCGTGATCGCTGAGCGGCGCGCCCTCGGGCGTCACGAACCTGGCGCTCTCGAGCTCCCAGCTCTCGGCCTGCAATTCGAGGCTGGCGCTGCTGCGAAACAGCAGCTTGTCGATGTTGCCGGGCGCGGGGCAATCCAGCTCGGCGCAGGCGTCGGACAGCCCACCCTCCGAAAGCAGGCGCGCGAACTGCCCGGCCGCGGGCTCGCGATCGGTGTGGAGGTTGAAGTCGCCGCCCACGATCAGCGCCGTGCCGCTCGAGTTGTGCTGCATGAACGCGAGCAGCTGATCGATGCCAGCATCGCGCGCCCGATCGTCCGGCTCCGATTCGCCCGCCTCCATGTGCAGGTCGTAGACGTGCACCAGGGATCCGTCGGTGAAGTGCGCGGGCGTCATGCTGAAGCCCTTGAACGCCATGCAATCGCTGGCCGTGTCCACGCACATGCTCCAGGCCACCCGCTGCGTCTCCTCCAGCGGGAAGCGAGAGAACACGTTCAGCCCGTCGCTGAGCAACGCGGTCGGGCGCGATGGATCGTTGCCGAACGGCTGATCGGCGGGCGGAGTCTTGTAAGGCAGCGTGGACGCCGCGACCAGGATCTCGTGGTAGACGCGCAGCGGCGCGAGCGGGTTCACCGCCGGCGTCAGCCAGCTCTCCTGCAGGAACACCAGGTCGTAGTCGTTGAGCAGCGGCCCTATCAGCGGCGTGTTGCGCTCGGGGTGCGAGCTCGAAAGCCCCTCGGGGAGGCCCGCGACGTTGTAGGTCAGCGCGACGAACGTGGACTCGTGTCCTGCGCCGCCGTCAGCTGCAGTTGTCGGCTTCTGCGAATCGGGTTCGTCATCGCAACCGAGTGCGCACGAGAACACCAGAACGGCGATCAGCGTCGAGGTCCGCATCCGCATTCCTCCTGGCCGCCGAATTGCCTAGCACGCTTTCAAGCAGGCGGCCCATCCAGGACCACGATCGGGATCTCACGGGCGGTTTTGGCCTGGTACGCGTGGTAGCGCGGATGCTCGTAGGTGATCAGGCCCCACAAGCGCTCGCGCTCCGCTCCCTCGGCGACGCGCGCCCGCGTGCGCCAGCGGCGCCACATGCACTGCAGCTCCACGTCGGGATTCTCGAGCAGGTTGCCGAACCAGGCCGGGTTCGAGGCGTTGCCGCCGAACGACGCCACCAGCAGATAGCGCGACCCCTCTCGAAAGTACGGCATGGGGACGCGGCGGGCGACGCCCGTCTTCCTCCCGGTCGTGGTGAGCAGCAGGATGTCGAGGCCGTCCAGCCGGCACCCGATCAAGCCCCGGGTCCACACGTACAACTTCTCGTGAATCTTGCCGATACGTTTGATCGAGGTCGGTGACGGAACCCAGGGGATATAGCGGGTATGCGGCATGCGCTCGGAGGTGATGCTCTAGCCGAGCGGCGGCTGTCAATCGCGGCGGCGAAATTCTGCGCGCGGCGTGTCCGGGATCGAGCCCGCTTTGCGTTGATCGAGGAGAGCGGGCGAGCGCACTCCCCCGGGGCGAACAGCGGATGGATTCGAAGCTGCCGGTGCAACCTGAAGACGTGATCGCGGACAAATACGTGGTCGAGCGCGTGATCGGTCAGGGCGCCGTCGGCGTGGTCGTGGCGGCTCGGCACAGGCAGCTGGGCCGGAGCGTGGCGATCAAGTTTCTGCGGCCGGAGTTGGCGCAACGTCTGGAAGTGTCAGGGCGTTTCCGTTCGCAAGCGCGCGCGGCCGCCGCCGCCACCGGCGAGCATGTGTGCCGCGTGCTGGACGTATGCACGGACGACTGCGGCGTTCCGTACGTGGTGATGGAGTACGCCGAGGGCCGCGACCTGGCCCGGGAGCTGGAGGACCGCGGGGCACTTCCGTACAGCGAAGCGGTCGACTACGTGCTGCAGGCCTGCGAGGGGCTGGCGGAGGGCTGGGTCGCCGGCGTCGTCCATGGCGATCTGAAGCCGTCGAAGCTGTACCTGACGACGCGGCAGGATGGATCGCGCTGCCTCAAGTTGCTCGACCTGGCGACGTCGGAGCTCTCGCGCGAACCTCCGGCGTCCGAGTATCTGGCGCCGGAGCAGCTGGCGCAGCCGGAGCGGGTCACCGCGGCCACGCATGTCTGGGCGTTGGGGATGCTGTTGTATCGAGCGTTGACGGGGCGGATGCCGGTCAGCGCGGAGGAGATCGCGAGCGCGCTCGGCGAAGTGCGGTTGCCTGATGGTTTGGCCGCCGTCGTGGAGCGGAGCGTGGCGATGCGGACCGAGGAGCGGTTTGGGGCGCTCGCGGAGTTTGCGCAAGCGCTGGCGCCGTTCGCGCCGCCGAGGGCTCGCATTTCGGCAGAGAGAGTGTCGCGGCTCTTGCCGGAGGCCGCCCCGGCGGAGCGGCCGGTGACGCCGGCGCCGCGCAGGGGACGGCGCTGGAAGTTGGTGTTGGCTGCCTGCGTTCCGCCGCTGGTGGGGTTGTTCTGGATGGCGGGTGCGGGGCGGCACGAGGCGAGCAAGCGCGCGATCGTGCACACGCCGGTGCACGTGCAGGAGCACGAGCACGTGAACGTGCGCGAGGACGTGGACCTGGCCGGCGACGAGGACGCGCACGCGGACGCCTCCGAGGAGGAGAAGGTCGTGGTCGAGCGTGAGGTGCCTCGCGTCCCGGTGCGCAGGCGAGTGGTGGTGCCGCCGCCGGCGGCTGCGAGTATTCGCGTGAGTGACTTTGGGGGGCGGCGGTGATGCGGGTTGCGTCGATCGTGGTGTTGCTGGGCTTGAAGCTGGCAAGCTCGCGCGATACGCCGGCGTATGGCCCGATCCAAGATAGCACCGAAGTCCGCCGCAGATTGGGTCGAGGCCGGTATGACGCTGCTCGGCCAGTCAGGCGTCGATGCGGTGAAGGTCGAGCCGATCGCACGCACGCTCGGTGTGACCAAGGGCAGCTTCTACTGGCACTTCCGCGATCGCGACGCGCTCCTGGCAGCCATCCTCGAGCACTGGTCGGCGATCGCCACGCAAGCCATCATCGATCGCGTGGATGCTCTGGGCGGCACGCCCGCGTCGCGCCTGGCCACGCTGATCGAGACCAGCAGCCAGGGTAAGCGCGGCCCGCGCATCGAGCAGGCGATCCGCGCCTGGGGTGCACACGATCCCAAGGCGCGCGCAGTCCTCTCGGCGGTGGACGCGCGGCGCGAAGCCTACGTGCGCGGGTTGCTGTGCGAGCACGGCTTGTCGAAGCTGCAAGCCGCGCAGCGCGCGCGCATCCTGTACCTGGCGTTGATCGGCGAATTCGCCTGGGTCTCGCACGGCGGCACGGCGTCGGGACCCGCGCCATGGCAGGAGCTGGTGCGCCTCGTGCTGGGCTGACAGCACGCCGTCGCTTGCGATACGTTGTGGCTCGAGGGGACGCATGCCTTTCCTGGAAACACACGGCTTCCGTTGCCACTATCGCGTGGACGGACCCGAGTCCGCGCCGGCGATCGTCTTCAGCAACTCGCTCGGCGCCACGCTCGCGATGTGGGACGAACAGATACCCGCGCTGATCGATCACTACCGCGTGATCCGCTACGACAGCCGCGGACATGGTCAATCCTCGGCGCCCGGCGGTGCGTACACCATCGCCGAGCTGGCATCGGACGTGCTCGCGCTGTTGGACACGCTGGAGATCCAGCACGCGGCGTTCTGCGGCCTGTCGATCGGCGGCATGCTCGGCCAGTGGCTCGGTGCGCACGCCGGCTCGTGCTTTCGGCGCCTGGTGCTGTGCGCGACCGCCCCACGCTTCGGCTCGCGCGAGATGTGGGACGATCGGATCCAAACCGTGCAGACCGCGGGGCTCTCGGGTTTGGTCGGCCCGACCATGGAGCGCTGGTTCACCCCCGAGTTCCGCGCGCGCGCACCCGAGGCGGTGGAGCGCGTGCGCAGCGCCTTCTTGACCACGACCCCCAGCGGCTATGCCGGTTGTTGCGCCGCGCTGCGCGACGCAGACTTGCGTCGAGATCTGCAGGCCATCCGCGCGCCGACGCTGTTGATCGGCGGCAGCAGCGACCCGACGGCCACGCCCGAGATCATGCAGTTCTTGTCCGGCCGGATCGAGCCGAGCCGGAGCCTGCAGCTATCGGCGGCGCACCTGTGCAACGTCGAAGCCGCAGCCGACTTCAACCGCGCGCTACTTGCGTTCCTCGAGGTAGCGGGCGAGTAGATCCGCGCGCACGCGCAGTGGCGAGCTCGGATCCGCATCGACCGGGCGATAGTCGCGCAGACACTCGCTCTCGAGCACCTCGCGGCGCAACTCGGGATAGCTCTCGTTCGGCACGAAGATGGCCTCGGGCCGATCGCGTTCACACAACGCCGCGAAGCGTGCGCCGTGCAGCGTGATGTCTTCGTTCAGCAGGCCGTCCAGATCCACCACGCGCGCCTCGGGGAACAGCACGCCCGGCGCGCCCATGTCGGTGTGGAACAACGCGCGCACCTCGATGCGCTCGCGCAGGCGCGACAGGCCGCGGAACGTGCGGCGCGGTGCGATCTGGCGCAGCAGGATGGAGCGGTCGTCCTCGATCCGCGGCGACCGCACTGGATACAGCCAGCCGGCGCCCAGCCAGAGCGTCGCGCCCAACATACCCGCAGCCACCAGCGGCCGAGAAAACGGCGCGAGCAACATCACACAGCACGTGGCCAGGTACGGATAGAAGTGCACGTGCCGCAGCAGGATGTCGATGCGCAGCGCGGTGTCCAGCCGCGCGAGCGCCACGTACAGCGCGAGGTAGCTCGCCAGCAGGGCCAGTGTCAGTCGCGCCCGGCGCTCGCGCAGAAACGTCTCGTACGACAGCGCCGCGGCGATCCAGATCGGCACCAGGGCCGGCACGTAGAAGCGCGACAGGTGCCCCATGGTCTCGACCGTCGCGAGGTAGTGGTAGCCGGACAGGCAGAGGCCACTGACGAGCAGCGCGATGCTGCGGCGCGTGCGCTCGTGCAGCGCGACGTAGACGAACGGCAGCGCGAAGAACAGCGCTTGCAGCGCATTCTTGGCCTTCTCGCGCGCGAAGATCGCCAGGTGTGCAGCCGTCTGGACGCTGATGCCGCGGGTCTTGATGTAGAACGGCAACGGTAGCGCGGTGCCGTAGTACGCGTGGAAGCCGAGCCACGACAGCGCGAGGCCTGCTGCGATCAGCGCTGCTGCTGCGAGCGCGCGGCGACGCGCCGGCCCGAAGGCGAACGCCAGCAACGTGAGCGGGACCAGGATCGCATCTGGCCGCGTCCAGTACACGAGCAGCTGGGTCAGCGCCACGGCGAGCGCTCCACCGCGCCCGGCCGCGAGCTCGAGCGCGGCGTGGATCGAGAGCGTCAGCGCGAGGATCGCCAGCGCGGTCTCGAGCCCCGATGGAATCAGCTCGAGCAGCAGCGGCAGCGAGAGACTGGCCGCGGCAGGCACGAGGCCCCACGGGTACGCCGCATGCGCGCGCAGCACGCGGCCGATCGCGAGCCACGCGCAGAACAGCGCACCACACGACAGAACGCGCAGCCAGGTCACGACGTGCGCCGGATCGAGCGCGTAGATCACCGTACCGAGCAGCTGCAGCGTCTGCGACGTCATGCCGTACACGGGGCCGTCGCTCGGATTCCAGGCGAACGTGCCGTGGTGCCGCAGGTTGTAGGCGAAGCGGATGACGAAGTAGCCGTCTTCCCACAGCCCGCGCGACAACACCGACTGGCAAACCGTCGCGAGCAGGCCTGCGAAGCTGGTCGCGAGCCAGGCGGAGCACAGCCGTGCGGCGCGCGAATCCATGCTCGACGTCGGCAAGCTAGGCGAGCCCTTCTTGTCTCGCAAGCGCCATGCTAAGCCCAAAGGCATGACCGCGCGCCTACCCGCAGTGCTGGCCTGCAGCCTCCTCGCAGCCGGCTGCGGAGGCGACGGCGCGCGCGAGCGCGACATGCCCGACGCGAGCACGCATGTCAGCTACGCGCGGGACGTCCAGCCCATCTTCGCGCGCTGCGTGATCTGTCATCACGCCGGCGGCATCGTCGATCTCGATCTGACAGATCCGTTCGACCCCGAGCACGGTGTGATCGGGCGCAAGAACAGCTGGGCCGACGTCCATGAATCGCCGTTCGAGCTGGTGGTCGAGCCCGGAGATCCGGATGCCAGCTTCCTGATCTACAAGGTCGAGCACGATCCGGATCCGGAGAAGTTCGACCCCGCGAACAACGGCGATCCGATGCCGATGCAGGTCCCGCGCGTGACCGAGAGTGAGCTCGCAGACATTCGGCAGTGGATCCGCGACGGAGCCAAGGACGACACGTTCTTCACCGACAAGGTCGCGACGGTGCTGGGCAGCGAGATCACGCTGGGAGGCAAGCGCGGCAAGTGCACGCTCTGTCACTACCCGGGCTCCTCCACCGGGCTCGACATCCTGGCCGTGTTCGACTCCAGCAAAGGTCTGGTGGGGGCCAAGAGCCTGTTGTCGAAGAAGCTGCGCGTCGCGCCCGGTGCGCCCGACGACAGCTTCCTGGTCGAGAAGCTCGAGCAATCGGCGCCGAGCGGCGGTCAGCAAATGCCGCTGCACTACGAACGCTTGAGCCAGGACGACGTCGAGACCCTGCGAGCCTGGATCGAGCAGGGCGCGAAGGACGACTGAACCTTACGGCCGTGACAGCCGGAAGTTGGTCCAGCTCTGCCGGCTGGCCGCGATCTCGATGGCCGCGGTGTCCGTGAACAGCGCGCGCTGGGCGTCGTTCCAGATGGCGGCGTTGCCCGCCGCCAGCAAGCCCGAGCGACCGTCCCAGACCTTGTAGGGGCTGCCATCGATACGCGCGATGTGACCACCGGCCTCGCGCAAGAAGAGCGCCCCCGGGGCGTGATCCCACGGCAGGCTGCGCCAGTAGAGCGCGAAGTGCATCGCGCCTATCACGAGCTTCGGGTACTCCGCGCCAGCGCACATCAGGCCGGGCAGCACCTCGGCGAGGTGGACGGAGCGCTCGAGCACCGTCTGCCGCTCTTCGGGTGGCATGAAGCCGGTCAGGATCGCGCCGCGCAGCCCCGTGATACCGGGTGAGCTCTGCGGAATCTCGACGCGCCTTCCACCGAGGAACGCACCCGCGCCGTGTTCGGCCACGGCCATCACGGATTCGAGCGGATCGAACATCCAGGATGCCACGGGTTCGCCGTCGCGCAGCAAGGCGATCATGATCGAGAACGGCGAGACCCCTGCGACGAAATTGCGCGTACCGTCGAGCGGGTCGATCAGCCAGACGTCGCCGCTCCCGAGCTCGCCGAAGCCCAGCTTGGCTCCGCCCGTGCTCTCTTCGCCGTAGACCCGCGAGCCAGGCAGGATCGCGGCCAGAAACTTGCTGGCGCGCGCCTCGACCGCGTGGTCGACGACGCTCACGACCTCGCCTGCCTCCTTCTCCAGGATCTCCACGGCGCTCAGCGCTCGAAACTTGGGCAGCACCAGATCTGCAGCCACGCTGCGCAACAACTGATCCACGTGCTCGAAGATGGCTGATTGCATGAGACCCTCGCGAGCACGCAATCTAGCCGAGTTCGCGCGATGCCCCAGCAAAAAGTTCACGAAGCGCGCGCACCGGCCGAGCCGGGTTGCCGCAACCTGCGCACGTACTGGCCGGGACTGGCGCCGACGAAGGCGCGAAACGTGCGAGCGAAGTGCGCTTGATCGGTGAAACCCAACTCGGAGGCCCATGCAGCCCACGGCGGCGTGAGCATTCCGGCATCGGCCTGCGCATGGATGCGCTCGACCACCTCGTGCAGTCGGTAACGCTGGATGACCCACTTGGGTCCGACGCCGATCTTGCTGCGGAACAGGCGTTGCAGGCTGAGTGGGTTGATGTCCCATTGCGCACAGACCTGGGCCACGCTGATCAGCTCGCGGTCTTTGGCGATGGCCGCGACGATCTCGGCCGCGCGCTGCGCCGCCGGGTCAGGCTGGGGTTCGAAGCTGCGCAACACCTCGCCGAGCTCGCGCAGTGCGTCGGCATCGGACAGGTCGCGCAGGCGGGCTGCCACGCCGCGAACGCGCGGTCCGAGCACGTCCGTGGCGCGCACGCGGCGGTCCAGGAGCTGATGCAGCGGACGTTCCGTGAACGACGCGAATCCTCCGGGGCGAAACTTCACCGCGCACACGCGACCGCGACCACGCAAGACGCGGCGGAACCGACCGCGCACGATGCCCTGGATCTCGCTGCGCGGCGGCTCGGTGACCCAGTGCTGGGAAGGATGAGGCAACACCTCCTGGGTGTGCGGACCGAAGTCGCGCAGATCCCAGTGGACGGTCCAGAAATGTTCGACGAATGGCGCGAGGTCCGAGGGTGGCTCGTAGCGACAGGCGTGGATGGGTAAGGCGTCCGGCCGGCTGCGCAACACACCGCGAGGGGGATCGGTCTTCGGACGGAGCATGGGGCTAGCCTAGCTCCGTCCTCCCGAATCGGTCGGCTCACTCACATACTGCCGGCGGCTCGCCCGCCACACATTCAGGCTCGAGCGCGCGCATGACCACCTGCAGCATTCCCGAGTTGTCCAGGTAGGACTTGTCGAAGTACCCCAGGAGCAGATAGCGCGCACCCTGCGGGATGGTGAGCTCGACGCCCGAGTTGTCCGTGACGAAGTCCTCGGGAATATCCGTGATGACGTTGTCGAATGCAGCCTTGGGCGTGACGATCGCCGGGCCCTCACTCTGAATCGCGCCCGGCACGCGCGGCGAATCCAGGCGACCGAGCACGCGGTCGTCGCTGCTGAACAGGCAGTCGACACTCGTGACGTTGGGGGCGGTGAAATGTCCGACGGTGTTGATCCGCACGCGCCTGCCAGGGCCGAAGCCGAACTGAGACAAGCGCACGAGCACCGGCGGCTTCGGAGTGTCGATGTGGTCGTAGCGCAGGAACGTGGCGCGCGCTTCCACCGTGACGGTCACCTGGCTCTCGCCCTGACACAGCTCTTCACCGTTGCAGGGGTCGCCATCCGAACAACTCGCACCGACTGCGATCGGCGTGTGCGTGACCGCACCCGTCGTTGGATCGCAGCTGTCTGTGGTACACGAATTCGCGTCATCCAGACCGGGCAGCGGGAGACCCACGCAGCTGCCATCCGCGGCACAGGCGTCCGCCGTACTGCAGGCGTTGCCGTCGTCGCAAGCCGCTCCCGGTGCGACCACGTGGCTCACACCGAGCGCTGGATCGCAGGCGTCGGCAGTGCACGGATCGCCGTCGTCGACTGCGATCGTCGCACCACCTTGGCAGCTGCCGGCTGGATCGCACGAGTCCTCGCTGGTGCAGACATTGCCGTCGTCGCAGGCCACGCCGGCCAGCGCCGTGTGGGTCACGCCCAGCGTGGCATCGCATGCGTCCGCCGTGCAGGGGTTGTGATCGTCGACGTCGAGCGGTGAACCCGGCTGGCAGCTACCAGCTGCGTCGCAACTATCGGCCGTGGTGCAGCCGTCGCCGTCGTCGCAGGCTGCGCCTGGCGCTGGCTGGTTGCTGCAGCCGAGCTCCGGGTCACAGCTGTCCGCGGTGCAGACATCGCCGTCGTCGCAGCTGATCTGCGTGTGCTGGCAACCCGTCGCACCGCAGCTGTCCTGCGTGCATACGTTCGAGTCGTCGCAGCGCTCACTCACCGTCGCGCCATCGACGCACGTGATGGCCACCGACCCGAAGACACAGAGCGCCTGGAAATCCTCGTCGAGCTTGCCATCGCAGTCGTCGTCGACTGCGTCGCATGTCTGATCGTGACTAGCGCAATTGGGCACAGGCTCGCCAGCGTCCGGATCGGTCGCGTCTGGCTCTGCGGCATCCGCAGCATCCAGATACTCCTGGATGTACGCCGGCTCCTTGTGCCCCGGCGCGCCGTGCTGGGTGCAGCCCCAGACACTCAGCGAGATGAGAGCTAGCGAAACCGCACCGCGCGTTCCCTCGTACATCTGAACTGCTCCCGGATCGCGCGCGTTCGAACTGAAGAACGCTGCGCGTTTGACCAAGCTGCCCTAGCGCCCCTGCGTTGGTCAACAGCCGAAGCTATCAACGGCGCTCCATCGAGCTAGATTGCAGCGGGCAGCACCCAGCTTCGCGGAGTCATGCCGCGAGGTACGCGCAGCAACTTACGACCCATTGTCACTAGATCCTGGCACCAGGCCGCGCCGCTGCACCTACCATCACTCACCCTTTGCAGTTCTGCGCGCCCATGCACGTGCGCAAGGTCGCCTTGGCGCGATGCACGAGCACGTCCACGTGGGCGCGCGTCAACCCGAGGGCCGCCGCAACGTCTTCGCCCGAGCGTTCCTCGAGCAGGCGCAGGCTGACCACGGCGCGCTCGACCTCGCGCAGCTCGGCCACGCACACCTGCAGGCGCAGCGACTCTTCGGCCGCGTCGAGCAAGCGTTCAGCATCGGCCGTGTCCGCGGCGGGCTCGCGCGCGGCATCGATCGGACTGTGTGGTTTCAGCCGCCGATGGCGGCGACGCCAGTTGCGCGCGGCGTTGCGGACCATGTGTTTCAGCGTGGCGACGAGCGCAGCGTCCGACTCCCGCGGTTGGCGCGTGCGTTGCACGAGCCAGGTACACAAGGCGTCCTGCACGCACTCGAGCGCCTCCTCGGCGAGGAGCCCCTCGCGCGTGGCCACCCCCACGAGCGCCTGCCGCTCGCGATGCACGAGGTCGGCGAGCTGGGAAAACGGGTCTGGAGCGGGGCTGAACTGCACGACACTTTTTCTTGGGCCGGGCTGTAAGAAACGCCAGCCTCGAGACCTACCAGAGCACGGAGGCTATATGACCAGCGTGCTGGAAGAGATCAATGACCTGAACTTCGAGGCCGAGGTGCTCGGCTCCAAACAGCCGTTTCTGCTCGACTTCAGCGCGACGTGGTGCGGTCCGTGCAAGGCCCTGCAGCCGTTGCTGGAAGGTCTGCTGCACGAACAGCAGGGCCGCCTGCGCATCGGCAAGCTGGACATCGACGACTCTCCCGCGGTCGCCGCGCGCTTCGGGGTACGTGGCGCGCCGACCCTGGTGCTCTTCCGCGACGGCCGCGAGCTGAGCCGCAAGCTCGGCTTCGCCAACAAGCAAGCCCTGCAGCAGCTGACGCAGGCAGCGCTCTAGAAGGTGGCTGCGTAGCCGACACCGACGCGGTGACGTTCGGGATCCACCCAGGGCGTGAGCCAGGCGCGATTTTGACCGGGCACCGGCTTCTCTTCGAAGCCGAAATACGCTGCATCGAGCACGATCGCCGTCGCCACGCCGATCAAGCCGAGCACGCCGAGCGCCACTCCCTCGGTCTCTTCGTCTCCCGAGCTATCGAATGAATTGTCCGTCGAGATCTCGACGCCGAGCGCGAACAAGCCGCCGGAAGCCGCCCGGATCGCCAGGCTGCCCAGGCCGCCCGCGATGTTGAGGTGCGCAAAGTGTGTGATCGGACTGCCGATCGCCAGTAGCCCGAGACTCACCGCGACGGCGCCTGCGTCGTTATCTCCCTGGCTCCCCGTCAGCACGACCGCGCTCAACGCGATCCCGTCGATCAGCAGGTTCTGCCAGCCGTACCACACGCGCTTGGTCTCCGGTTCCGGGATCGGCGGCGCCTCGCGGTCCAGCCATTCCTTCCACGGCTTGCGCTCGGGCGCGGCTGCCGGCGCAGGCGCAGCGACGGGTGGCGGCTCGGCCGCTGTAGCTGCAGCTGGCGGCGGCGTCTCGGGTTCTGCAGCCGGTGGCTCCGCGGGGGGCTCCGCAAAGGCCGGCACGCTGACTGTCCATACAGCGACCAGCGCGACCCCCGCGATTCTCCGCATGCGGCGCAGTCTAACCGAACTCCGCTGGGGCCGCGATCTCAAGAGATTGCAGCGCGATCCAGCGCCTCGCGGGCCTTGCGCGCCAGCGTGTCCTGGCTGAAGGGTTTCTCCACGAAGGAGGTGCCCGGCTCGAGCACGCCGTGCGGCGCGATCACGTCGTCGGTGTAGCCGGACATGAACACGACACTCAGCCTCGGCTGCAACGAGCGCAGCTGCTCGAACAGCTGCCTGCCGTTCATGGCCGGCAGGATGACGTCGCTCACCAGCAGGTCGACCTGTCGGCCGCCGCGCACCAGCTCGATGGCCTCGGCTCCGTGCATGGCGACGATGACCTCGTAGCCGCAGTTGCGCAGGAAGCGAGCCGCGACGTCGCAGACCGCCGGGTCGTCCTCGACCAGTAGCACGGTCTCGGTGCCACCCGGCGCTTCGCGGCGCTGCGCGTCGTCCGGATTCGCAGGTAGGCCCGCACTGCGCGGCAGGAAGATCTCGAAGCGACTGCCGCGGCCGAGCTCGGAGTGGACCACGATGAACCCGCCGTTCTGCTTGACCACGCCGTAGATGATCGACAATCCCAGGCCGGTGCCACGACCGCGCTCCTTGGTGGTGAAGAACGGCTCGAACAGGCGCCCGAGCGTCTCGGACGACATGCCGCAGCCGTCGTCCTCGACCGAGAGCACCACGTACTCGCCCGCGTGCGCGTCGATATGCAGCAGGCCACCTTCGGTGAGCACCTGGTTCCTGGTCTGGACCGAGAGGCGTCCGCCGCGCGGCATGGCGTCCCGCGCGTTGATGGCCAGGTTGATCACCACCTGTTCGATCTGATTCGGGTCGACCTTCACGTACGTCAAGTCGGAGCCCGGCTTCCACGCCAGCTCGATGTCCTCGCCGATCAAGCGCTCGATCATGCGGGTGACCTTGTGCAGGAGCTCGTTCAAGTCCAGCACGACGGGCGCGATGATCTGCTTGCGACTGAACGCCAGGAGTTGATTCGTCAGCCCCGAAGCGCGCCGCGATGCGTTGAGGATCTCGGACAGGCCGGTGGCACGCGGCGAGCCCGGATCCTCGTTGCGCAGCAGGAGGTCGGCGTAGCCGGAGATCGCCGTCAGCATGTTGTTGAAGTCGTGCGCCACGCCGCCCGCCAAACGCCCGATGGCCTCCATCTTCAGCGCGTGGTGCAGCTGCTCTTCGAGCTTGTGCCGCGCCTGTTCGGCCCGCTGCCGCAGCGACACATCCTGCGCGGTCGCCAGCACCACCACCTGACCCAGCAGCTGAATGGGAACGGTGCGCAGCTCCAGATCGACGCGCGTGCCGTCGCCGCGCGTCATGTGCAGCGCCTCGGGCTCGGTGGGGCGGCCGTTGCGCTGGCGCTCGAGGCGCACGGCCTGCGCGCGTGGGTCGTCGCCCTGGAAGCCCAGCTCGTGCCACGAAAGCCGCTGCAGCTCCGAGCGGCTGGAACCGAACAGCTCCTCCGACGCGCGGTTGGCGTCCAGCACGCGGCCGGTCAGGTCGTGGATCAACAAGGCGTCGGGCGCCGCCGCGAACAGCACGCGGAAGCGCTCCTCGCTCTCACGCAGCGCATACTCGGCGCGGCTGCGCTCCTCGATCAGCCGCCACTCGCGCAGCGCGCGCTCGATCGTGCGCGGCAGCTCGACGAATGCCTCGCGCGACTTGACCACGTAATCGATGGCGCCCGAACGGATCGACTGCACTGCCGTACGCTCGTCGCCGTGGCTGGTCAGCACCAGCAGCGGGAACTCCGCGCGTTGATGCGGGCCCGGCAGCAGATCGAAGGCCTTGCCGTCGGCCAGGTTCAGATCACACAACACCAGGATCGGCAGCTCGGCGGCCACCGCCAGCCGACCTTCGGCGAGCGTGCTGGCGTAGCGCAGACGGTAACGCTCGGCGCACGGCTCGAGCGCGCGCGCCATGGCCGCGACGTGGGAGCTGTCGTCCTCCAGGACGAGGATCGATGGCCGCACGTCGTTGCTCGGGTGCAGCCCCGAACGTTCAGGCATCGGCATAGCGATTGAACCTCAACCAGAAGACTCCGAACGCTCGAGTGAGCTCCTGAAACTGCTCGTACACCACGGGCTTCACGAGGTAGCCGCTGGCCCCGAGCTGATACGCGTCGCGCACGTCGGCGTCGGCAGCCGAGGTCGTCAATACTACCACTGGAATGTGACGCAGCGTGGCGTCGCGCTTGACGTGGCTCAGCACCTCGAGACCGTCCACGCGAGGCAGCCGGAGGTCGAGCAGGATCAGCTGCGGCAACGCCGCTGTCGGCCGCGCCGAGCCGGCGTCGACCAGGTAGTCGATCGCAGCCTGCCCGTCGATCACGTGGACCAACTCGAAGAGCTCGACGTCGAACTCCTCGAGGTTGCGGCGCGTGATCTCGGCGTGTGCCAGGTCGTCTTCCACCAGCAAGATCGAGAGCGGATTCTGCATCATGCGGAGCCTCCTCCCGGCTGTGTATTCGGCAATGTGAACGACACGGTGGTGCCGCGGCCCTCGCCTGCCGACTCGGCCCAGACCTTGCCGCCGTGAACCTCGATGATGCGCTTGACCAGGGCCAGGCCGATGCCGGTGCCCTCGGTGTGGCTGTGCAGCTTCTCGAATAATCCGAACAGCTTGTGCTGATAGCGCGGATCGATGCCGATGCCGCGATCGCGCACCGACACGACGTACTCGTCCTCACGCCGCGCGACCTCCACCCAGACCCGTACCCGACCGTCGACCGGCCGGCCTTCGGAGAACTTCAGGGCGTTGTCGAGCAGGTTCTGCAGCACTTCGAGCAACCTTACACGATCCCCCCACAGGAGCACGTCGTCCTCGGGCAGGATCACCTCGGCGTTGCAGTTGCTGATCCTGCCCGCCAGCAGCTCGCAGGCCTCCTGCGCCAGCGCCCGCAGCGACAGGTGCACGGGCGGATGCGTCTTGCGGCCGACCCGCGATAGCTCGAGGAGATCCTCCATCAGCTCGTCCATGCGATCGGCGGCCTTGCGCATGTACTCGATGTCTTTCTGTGCCTTGTCGAGCTCGCCGGCAGCCATGTCCTGGCTCAGGTAGCCGAGGAAGCTCTTGATCGTGACCAGCGGGCCCTTGAGATCGTGCGAGACCGTGTAGGTGAAGCGCATCAGCTCGTCGTTGCGGCGCTCCAGCTCTTGTTCGCGCAGCTTGCGCTCGGTGATCTCGCGCGCGAGCGCGATCACGCGCGGCTTCTGGTCTGGGCCGAGGTCGCCGCGCCGCGCGGCCGACAGCTCCATCCAGCGATCACCGCGCACGCGGTACTGCGCGCCGACCGACAAGCCGTTCTCGACCGCCTCGCGGATCGCGCCGAGCAGGATACCGCTGACCTCGGGCGTGGTCAGATCGCTCAGGTTCTTGTTCAAGAAGGTCTGCGGCGGGTCGGTCAAGAGGCCCTTGCGCGACGAGTAGAAGTCGCAGATCACGCCATCGGCGTCGAACTCGAACAGCAGGTCGGGCAGCGCCTGCAGGATGGCGTGCAGGCGATCGCGCGCGTCGCGCAGATCGTCCTCGATGCGCTTCTGCTCGGTCAGATCGCGCGTGATCGCCGCCACCGCGCGCTGGCCCGCGTGCTCGATGCGCTGCAGGGTCAGCTCCACGGGGAAGGTCGTGCCATCCCTGCGCCGATGGCTGGTCACGTAGGTCAGGTGCCCGGTCTCGGCGAAGCCGCGCATGGCGCGCTCGACGTCGAAGCCTTCACGCGCCGAGACCTGAATGACGCCCATCTGCAGCAGCTCGGCCCGCGAATAACCGAGCTGCCGGCAGGCGGCCGGGTTCACCTCGAAGAACGAGCCGTCGCTGCGGCAGAAGAAGATGCCGTCGGCCACGTTGTCGAACAGCGCGCGAAACTTCTGATCCTGGTCGCGCAGTGCCTCCTGGAAGCGCACGTAGTCGGTGATGTCGAAGCCGATCCCGAGCAGGAAGGTGCCGGCCGGGAGCCGCACCGGTGAGGTGCAGTGCATGGCCAGGCGCGTTTCGCCGTCGTGGCGCGTGAACTCCAGGAGGCCGAGCTGCGTGTTGCCCGCGGCCAGCTCCGCATTGGCAGCCTCCATGCTGGCGCTGCTGATCACGCCGAGCTCGGCGTTGTTTCTGCCGAGCACCTCGCCGCGGGAGTAGCCGATCAGCTTCTCGAACGCGGGGTTCAGGTCGTGGTAGCGCCCATGCATGTCGAACAGCGCCACGCCGAACAAGCTGGCATCGAACAGCGCGCGATACACGGGCGCGAGCTCGCGCAGCTGCGCGCCGGTTTGCCGATACAGCGCGTCGTCCGGACCTGCCCCGAATTGGGGCCGCGCGACCACCACATATGCCGGCGCGCCGGCGAACGACCCGCGGCCGACGCGCAGCTCGAAGCGCGTGCCTGACGGAGCGCTGGCCTCGACCAGGACTCGCTCGCCGTCGGCCTGCGCCAGCGCCGAGTCGACCAGGGGACGCTGTTCTGCGCGCCACAGCTCGGCGAACGCTGCCCCTTCGCGCGCGGCAGGGCCCAGTGCCTGTTGTGCCGCCGCGCTCAGCTGCAGGATGCAGCCATCCTCGCGCAGCACGAACAGCGGATCCGGCACGGCCCCGAGCAGCGACTGCAACTCGGCTGCATTGCGCGGACTGTCCGCCCCCGCGTCCGTCGCAGCCGGTTCCCCGCCCTCCGCCACCCGCATCGAACGCCGCAAACTATCACGGCTGGTCTGGGGCAACCAGGCAGCGCCCCGGGCAGGCCCTTGCAAAGCCCGGCCAGCCGTCGGAATACCCATCCGAAGATGGACAATCCATTCCAACCTCGTCCCCTCGCGGTATCAGCGGCCCTCCTGGTCGCCGCACAGCTGGCCTGGAGCCCGCCGCTTCACGCACAGCAGGCGCCGGAGGCCGGACCCAGCAGCCTGGGTCCCGCAGAGCGCTGGGTCGAGGAGCGCCGTGTGGAGCGACTGGAAGCCTCGCTGGTCGAGCTGGCACACGCCGACGGGTTGATCCGGCAGTGGGGTGGCCTGGGTGCGCTGCTGCTCGGCGGTGGCTTGATCGCGGGCGGCATCGTGATCGCGCTCGACGACGAACACTGGAGTGGAGGCGGGCTCGCCGCTGTCAGCGGCATCGCGTGGTGCGCAGGCGCCGGGTTGATCGCCGCCGGCATCTTCCGCTGGTTCAGCCGCACCCCGGCCGAAGAGCGACTCGAGCGCTGGACGAGCCTGCGCACGAACAAGCGCCTGGACGTCTTCGAATTCGCGCGCTTCGAAGGCGAGCTCCAGAGTGCAGCCGAAGACGCGGGCTTCGGCCGCCGGCTGAGCGCGTTCAGCTCGATCGGCCTGATGGCGGGCGGCGCGGGCTTGATCGGGCTGGCCGCGACGTCACGGCTGGAAGGCGACGGCGAAACGGCCGGCTACGCGATGGGCGGCGCAATCATCGGCGTGGGTGCGATCCAACTGGCCGTGCTGCTGTGGCAGGTCACGCCCGCCGAGCGCGCCTGGAAGCACTATTCCGAGGGCGGAGGCGGATTGAGCCTCAACCTGCGGCCGCTCGATCCCGAGCTCGTTGTGTCACCTGTCAGATTTTGAGGCATACTGGCGAAATGCGCACGAGCAGCACGCTGCGTCTAGCATTGGTGTGGGTGTGGTACGGCCTCGCCTGTAACGCACCGCCGAGCCCGGTTGGTGCTGCGAGCGATAGCCTGACCGGCGAAGAAGAAGCACACGAGCACGTGGAGCCGCACGAGCACGCGGCAGCGCCGGCGAGCGCCGGCCTCACCCGCATCGACTCCGGTGGTGTGTGCATGCTCAGCAACCGCTACCTGGGGGACCGGCCGCACGTCCCGGTCACCGTCGAGGGCAAGACCTACTACGGCTGCTGCGCCAACTGCGCAGCGCGCCTGGCCGAACGCTCCGACGCTCGCGAAGCCCGTGATCCCGTCACCGGCCATACGGTCGACAAGGGCTCGGCCATCCTGGCGCGCGATGCCGACAACCGCGTGCTCTACTTCGAGAGCGAAGAGACGTTGGCGCGCATGCAGAAGGCGCCGCCATCAGCTGCGGCGGCCGGACCCGTTGCGCCACCCGGCCAAAGCCTGTAGCGTCGTTGCCACTTGGCTGCGAGGCTATTTCAAGCTGAATTCTGGCGATCCGACACGCGCGCGGCGGACTTCGCGCGCGCCGTGGCGCTGTATTTCGCCACGCGCTTCGCGCTGGCGTCGTTCGTGTGGCTGACCGGACAGCATTACGACTGCGGTCGAGCCGGCTGCCTGAATCGCGCCTTCTTTCCGGACAACTTCTTGATCAATGGCTTGTTCCAGTGGGACGCGCTGCAGTACTGGCTGGTGATCCAGCGCGGCTACTACCTGGGCGAGAGCTTCGATACCACGGCCCCTTTCTTCCCGGGCTTTCCCGTGCTGGCGTGGCTCACGGGCAGGCTGTTCGGCTCCTCGATGGCGGGCGGCATCGTGCTGAACCACCTCTGCTCGATCGCGGCCGCGTTCGGCATCACGCGCCTGTGCCGGCGACTTGGCGTGGGCGAGCCGGGAGGCCGCGACGCCGTGGCGCGCGAGGCCACGCTGTTTTGGCTCGCATCGCCGCTGACCCTGTTCTTCTGCGTATTCCAGTCGGAGTCGCTGTTCGCCGCGTTGAGTGTGGGCCTGTTGTGGAGCGTCGCGACCGGAGTCTGGTGGATGACGCTGCTCTGCGGCGTATTGATCACGGCGACTCGCAACTCGGGCATCGTGGTGGTGGCGTGTGCATGCCTCCTGGCGTTCGAGCTGCGCCGCGAAGCGCGCATGCGCCCGGCAGGCTGGGTCGCGCTGCTCCTCGCCCCGCTCGGCCTGGTGGCGTTCTCGATCTACCAGCACTACGCGCTGGGCGAAGCGTTCGCCTGGGTGACCACTCAACTGCGCTGGAACCGCTTCCTGACCACGCCCTGGCGCACGATCTCCGACGAGTGGATGGGCTGGCCGCCGCTCGCCCGTCGCGACGTGGCCCCGATGTACCGCGTGCAGGAGCTCCTGGCGCTCACGGTGCTGGCTCCCCTCTTCTTCCTGCGCCGCAAGCTCCACATCCCGCGCGCCATCTTGCTGCTCGGCGTGATCGAATGGATCCTGCCCCTGTTGTCGCATCAACTCTTCTCGTCCGCGCGCTACCAGGCCGGCAACCTGTATTTCGCGCTGGCGATCCCCGCGCTGCTGGCAAATCGCCCGCTGCTACGCGGGCTGTGCTGGATGCTCTTCGGAATGGTGCTGGCCTGGTACCTGTCGACCTATCCGCACGGCGTGTGGGCGACCTAGGGGTCGTGGACGCACCTGATCGACATTTGATACCGATTGGACATGAAGAGCGCGTGACTCCGCGAGTATGCTGCGGGCACTCAAGATGCTCATCCGAGTCGGCTGCGAGTTGGTGTACGGCTGCCCGCAGCCCACACCGATGATTTTGACCTTGAACGTCCACTACAGCCGTGTCTCGGACTTGGTCGCTCCGGATCACATCGTCATCCAACCTGCAGTTCCCATCAGCGGCTATCGCGACGGCTTCGGTAACTGGTGCAGCCGCGTCGTGCTACCCGCCGGTCGGTCACGCATCCATACGGATGCACTCGTTCGAGATGTCGGCACCCCCGATGTGGTCGTCCCGCACGCGCAGCAGCGCCCGGTACAGAACCTGCCCGAGGAGACGCTGATCTTTCTACTCGGGAGTCGGTACTGCGAGACCGACCTGCTCTCCGACACCGCCTGGAAGTTGTTCGCGAACGTTCCAGCCGGATGGCCACGCGTGCAAGCCATCTGTGACTTCGTGCATCAGCATCTGACGTTTGGCTATCAACATGCGAACCCGACGAAGACTGCGTTTCAAGCCTGGCGCGATCGCGTCGGCGTGTGCCGCGACTATGCGCACCTGGCGATCACGCTCTGCCGGTGTTTGAACATTCCCGCGCGTTACTGCACCGGCTACCTGGGGGATATCGGCGTGCCCGCAAATCCCGACCCCATGGACTTCTCCGGTTGGTTCGAAGCCTATGTGGGCGACACTTGGTACACCTTCGACCCGCGCAACCACGTGCCGCGCATCGGACGCATCTTGATCGGGCGGGGTCGCGATGCGGCAGACGTCGCAATCAGTACGAGCTTCGGCGCGACGACGCTGGAGAGCTTCCGCGTGTGGACCGACGAAGTGCCGAGCAACTAGCGTCCTGAGTTAGGAAATCCGGCGACAGAAGCGGGCCGTGCGCTTCAGCGACAGCTTCGGCTCGCCGCATAAGCCTATTCACCGCTTTCGTCGCGGCTCGCGAACAGCCTGAAGCCGTCTGACGGACGGAGCGGAGCGGAAGGGCAAGTTTACGGGCAAGGGTATCCACCTTTTCTTGCCCTTGGACGTGGGCGCGGGTCACGGAAACGGGCAGGGGCAAGGGCAGGTTTAAGGGTACGGGCAGGAGGCATGGGAACGGAGGCGCGTTCGATGATCGGCATGGCCTGGATCACCAAAAGCTCGTCTACCTTGAAGCGTCGAACCGCCGATCCAACGCGCTCGGCATGAGACAGAGATGGTCGTGCCCGCGCTCGTCGAGCTCGTCCGAACCTGTGAGCGCTAAGCCAACGCGCCCATTTCCGGGCCTCAACCCATACCCTTAAACCTGCCCTTGCCCCTGCCCGTTTCCGTGACCCATGCCCTCGTCCAGGGGCACGAATAGGTGGAAGCCCTTGCCCCTAAACTTGCCCTTGCGGTCCGTCCGTCAGACCACGGCTACAGGCTGTTCGCGAGCCGCAACGAAAGCGGTGAAAGCGCTTACGCGGCGAGCCCTCCGGCCTAGAGCACCCGCGGTGTTTGCCCGTGATGCAACACCAGATTTCGACTCAGGACACTAGTACCGACCGTGCAGGTAGATGTGCCACGTCGTCTCGTTGCGATCGAAGAACACCAGCTCCGGCACGCCACCGCGCAGTAGATCGCTGTAGCCGTGCTCGAGCGACAGCGCGACGGAGAAGTAGCTGATCGGCGTGTACGTCGCCCCGAGCGCCCAGTACCAGTCCGGCTCGAACGAGCCGTCGTAGTGGAAGCGGTGACGGTACCCGATCGATGCGTCTGCGAGGAGGTTGCCGGCGCTCGGCAGATCGAAGATCGAGTACTGCAGCAACGCCGCGCCTTCCAGCCGTACCACAGTGTTCTGTCCGCCGGCCGCGTCGAAGTCGGCATCGATCAGATCGCCCGATTGCGTGCTGTACTGGTGGAACTCGAGGTTCGCGATCAGGTTCGCGCCGAGCGTGAAGTCGCCCAGCGGGTAACGCACCGCGGACAGCCAGTCGAGCGCGGTGTAGTTCATGTTGTATCGACTCGGGCGCGACGCCGGGAACTTCAGCCCGAAGCGGTGCACGAACCCCAGCTGCTGGTCCTCGCCGATCGAGAGCGAGTGCCGGTAGCCCAGCGCGACGAATGGATCTTCGAGGTCCACGGGCGATTGGCCGTCGTAGCGGTAGAAGCGCTCGATCAACCCGATCCAGGCCGTCGCGTACAGGCCCCTGAGCAGGAACGGCAGCTCGAGCTCGCCGCCGACGTAGTAGTACGCCAGCATCTCGGTCTCGGGCGTGTCGTCGAAGACGACCGGCATCACCAGCTCGATGCGCGCCATCAGCCGCCAGATCTTCTGCGCCGCAGCCTGGGCGGCCTCTTCTTCGGTGCAGATGCCGCTCAGGACGTCCAGGCTGCCACAGTTGCGCTGAGGCTTGGACGGCGGGCGCTCGGCCTCCTCGGTGGGTTCCGGCTCCGGCGCGGGTGCAGGAGTTGCGGGCTCGGGTTTCGGCTCCGCGGCCGCCGGCGTGGTCTGCGCGTGCGCGCCTGCCGCGACGAGCGCGAGCCCGAACGCCAACAGCAGCCGATATGGAGCCCGAGCCGCCACTCAGAACCCGACGAAGTTGTTGTACAGCTCGTAGTAGGCCAGCAGCGTCTTCAACCCGTAGTTGTCCAGATCGCCCGTGCGCCCCGAGTTCAGATCCTCGTTGTACTCGCGCATGAACTGGAAGCTGACCGGGCTGCGCGACTGGTTGGTGACCAGGTGCCAGCCGCGATCCTCGAGGTACGTGTAGATGTACTGCTCGCCTTCGTGCACGAACACCTGCTGCGGGTTGTCGGGTCGCACGATGCGGTCGCGAATGCCGACGCCGAAGGCCTGCTCCAGCTCCGAGACATTTTGGAAGCGGCGGATGGCCACGCGATCGCGCAGGCTGACGTCGCTGACCAGGTTGGAGTTGGTCGCCGAGCTGAACAGGTTCAGCGCGAAGTAGCGGAACCACGGGAAGGTGTCGTAGTTCGCGCCGAGCATGTCGTCGAGCACGCGCCGGTTCAGCGCCAGGCCCGAGTCGTCGAACGGCGTGTCGTACATCGCGACGTAGGTCTCGACGTTCGGGTTGTAGTTGTAGACCTCTTGCAGGTCCATGAACGCCGCGGTCGCGTACAGCTTGTCGTTGATGATGCCGAGGCGCAGCACGTCGCCGAAGAACGGATCGAACTCGGTCTGATAGTTGCGCGTGCTCGCCGTCTGGTTGATCACCGCGTCGTAGAAGGCCGTGATCAGATCGATCGAGGCCGCGATGTCGGTGTAGAAGTCGCGCGAGATCTCGTCGTACTCCGGATCGGACAAGACCTTGCGCTTCGGATCGAGCTGGTCCAGCCGCTTGAGCGTGTCCTGCACGCCGCCGCCACCCCAGTCGAAGATGCCCAGGTACCACATGCGCAGCAGCGAGAACGTCGCGCTGTACACCTGATTGTCGTAGACGCTGGTATCCCAGAACGTGCGATAGGCGCGGCGATTGCGGAAGTCGTACAGCCAGTCGTAGCGCTCGATGGCGTTCAGCACGATCTGACTGGGGGTCACGCCCAGGTCGTGCGCCGTGCACAGCGGCGAGCGGCTGCGGTGCTCGTCGGTGCAGTACAGGTACTTCTCGCCCCCCATCACTTCCTTGCGCATGTCCTCGTCGCCGTAGATCCAGCGCAGCGCTGCCTTGTCGTAGTCGCCCCAGGTGCGCGGCGAGCCGACCTCCTCCTGTGAGGTCACGTAGTCCATCACGGAGGCGGACAGCTGGCCCTTCTCCATGTGCGCCGCATCGACGCTGCCGTAGAAGTTGTGGCGCAGGCTGAGGTTGTGGCCGAACTCGTGGATGGCGACGTGCATCACCACGTCCTCGATCACGCGCTCGCGGTAGTCGTCGTCACTCTCCCAGGTACCGTCGTCCTTGCAGCGGCGCGCGCCGTTGGCGATCGCGCTGATCGCATCCAGCTCGTTGAAGACGTGGATGTTGTGACGCGCCAGGAGCGACTCGCGGTCGGCTTCGAGCTCGTCGTGGTTCTTGCGCCACTTGCGGAAGTTCTCGGCGAACTCGCTCATGGCTTCGATGCCCGCGCGCCCGCTCAGCTTGGCGCCGCCGAACGGGTTCTGGTTCATCTGGATCGCGTGCATCGCGTCCTGGTACTCGCGCTCGACCTTGAGGCGCTGCTTGAAGTCGCGCAGCGGCAGCTGCGAGTTGCGATACACGTAGGGGTTCGAGCCCGGATCCACGTAGCGGTACTCGCCGAGCGTACGCACGTAGTCTGAGATGAAGTCCGTGCCGCGCAGTGGCGCCGGGATGAACATGTCGGCGGGATCCTTGGTCGCCGTCTTGCCGCTGATCTCCATCGTGCGGCGCATCTCTTGAAACAGGCCGCTCGAGAAGCGCTTGACGGGCGACAACATGCCGTCGCCGTCCGTGGGCACCGCCTTCTCGCCCGGCTTGCACGACTCCTCGCGCGCCGCCCCGTGCAACTCGAGGAAGTCCTCGATCAGGAAGCGGTAGTAGTCCATGCCGACGTTGTAGAGGTTGATCTGCGCGTTCAGCAGCTCGCCGGTGCGCGGATCGGCCGCCGACGGCCCGTAGCCGAGCAGCCCGCGCGTGGTGTCGATGTCCTGGTGCCAGACCACGAAGCTGTAGCGAATGTCGCCCAGGTGGCGCTCGATGCCGCCGTCGTTCCACTCGCGGAACGCGAAGCGCAGCGACGCGCCGGCCTGCTGCATGACCCGGTTGGTCTGCTCGGCGATCTCCTCGTACATCGGCTTGAAGCGCTCGGGGAAACCCTGGTGGAAGTAGAACACCACCGGATCGTTGCTCGGACGCTTGGGGTTCCAGCGCTGCAACAGCGAACGCGCATCCAACAGGCCGCTCTCCGGATCGCGGTAGATCGACAGCAGCTGGAACGCGCCATAGCGCTTGTTGACCTCGTCCTTCTCCTTGATCACGGTCGAGTCGAACGCCTCGCGCTGCTTGGTGTCGCGGCGCAGGAACGACATGCGGTAGTGGATGGTTGTGGTGCCGGCGCCCGTGGCCAGCGTGACCAGGTCGTAGCAGCCACCATCGACAGTGACCGCGTAGTTCACCTCGATCTCGAAGCTGAGGTGCTGATCCTCCTCGTCGAACTCGTACGACCCCGGCACCAGGTTCGTGCTGACCGGCTTCGCGCACTCGGCCAGGAACTCGCCGTAGAACCACGCGGCGGTCGTGATCGGATCGAGCGTCACGTCCTCGAAGTCCACGCGAAAGTCCGCGCGGTCGCTCCAGGCCTTCTCCTTGTTTTCCTCGATGCGGTTGGTGCGCTCGCCGTTCAGCGTCTCGAGGAAGCGCACGTCGACGTGCTCACCGGGGAACTCCAGCATCACGCGGTCGACGAAGCTGCTGTGGTTGTCGTTGGGGTTATCGGGATCGTCGGCCTGCAGCGTCTGGCCCGCGATCACCTGCAGCGCGTCCTCGGAGAACTGGAAGTTCACGAGTTGCAGGCCGCTCGTGAAGCCCGGAAACGCATAGTCGCCCAGCACGTTCGGTGAGCTGGTGCGGACCACGGTGGTCTGCATCAGCCACTGCTCGTCGCGACCTTTGGGCGGCGTGGTCAGGTCCGACTTGTGCAGGTACACGGCCTCGCTCACGCGGCCTTCGCGCGCCGTCCGAGGCTCGACGCATGCGGCCAGCAGCACGAGCGCGACAGCCCACTTCACTTGAAGCTTCTGATTCATCTGCTCTGCTCCTCAGCGCCACATCGAGACGTTGATTGCGCGCTCGGCCACGACCGAGAACTGAACACGGTTCGCCAGCGACGACACACCTGTCAGGATGTGTCCGTCGGTGCTGTGGTGGAACACGAGCTCGCAGTTCTGGTACACGCTGTCGCCGACCAGGTCGTGCCACTGCTCGATCTGCGACCGGACGTTCTCGCCGTAGGCGATCGTCAGACCGGGACACAATCCGAGCGCGCCCTTGAAGCGGTTCTGTTGCACGCGACCGATGGTTCCATCGGGCATCAGGTGGAACACCTGAACGGTCTCCTTGCCTGCCAGCGCGATCTGCGTGGACGGGATGAATTCGCTGCGCTCACCGCGCAGTGGGCGCAGGAAGCCGCCGCGATCTTCGATGCGCGTGCCCGGGACCTGCACCTCGAGCGGCTTGTCCGACCCCATCTCGGTCAACTGCACCCAGAGCGTGCCGTTCTTGCGATCCGCGTTGCCGATCACGATGCCGCTGCCGCCGAGCCGGTACGGATTCCAGGTCTGCCTGGGTCCAGCCAGCCGGATGTCGTAGTACGGCGACGCGCTGAGGCCGGCCTTGTTCGCCACGGCTGTGACCAATCCGAACACGTCGTCGACCTCGCTCGTGCCACGTTCGATCGTCACCGCGGTGACGGCGCCGAAGAACAGGCTGTACTGCACGACCAGCCGGTACGGCACACCATCCTGCAAGAAGTGACTGATGCCGATCGACCAGCGCTCGTTGTCGGTCGTCTGATACACCGTGAACGACCGCGCGCTATCGCTGTTGCCGAAGCTGAACGCAGACATCACCGCGCCCACGAACGGATCGATCAGCGCCTCGTCCTTCATCGCGTCGGGGTCGACGTACGCGCGCAGCTCCTCGGGCAGGCTGGCGTAGAGGTCCTGCACGGCGGCCACGATGCCCTGCACCCAGTTCGCGGGCTCGCCCGACTCGTCGATGGCTTCGATCTCGCCGATGCGCTGCGGTCGCGTCGACAGGTCTTCCGGCACGGGGATCTCCAGCGCCGCAAACGGGTGATCCGCCGGTGCGTCCGGCGACAGACTCGCCGCCAGGTGCTGCGAGAGGCGCAGCGCGTAGTCGGCCGCGAGCTCGGCGGCGACGAACTGCACCGAGGCAGCCGGCAGCGAACGCGTGTAGGTGAAGCTGTAGAGCTTGTCGCCGTCGGCCGGAGGCTCGCCGTCTTCGAACGGCGTCTCCACGCTGGTCTTGCGCATGAAGTCGAGCGTCACGCCGTCGAACTCGACCGACACCCCGTCGCGCTGACCGTGCACGTCGTAGTTCGCGCGCGTCAGCTCGCGGCCACCATCGTCCGGGATGCAGCGCGTGCGGAAGTCTTTCCAGGTGGGCCCCTTCGCCAGATCGATCACGCAATCCTGCATGACCGCGCTCTGGAAGATCGGCGCGACGGTGCCTTTGGCCTCATCACCCGCACCTGCGCCCGCACCATCGGCAGGCTCCTCGGTCGTCGCCCCCTGCCCCAGCGTCACCACGCCGCCGAGCTCGAAGCTGGCCTTGCGCACCGGCTCGCCGATCACGTACAGCACCTGCCCTTCGGGCGAGAACACCAGCGTCACGCCGGAGTCCTGGAACACCACCAGGGTCTGCTGCGGCGTCTCCTCGTCCGACGAGTTGTAGATCACGTCGCAACGCCGCTCCGACACGCAGTCGTAGCCCGGCTCGAGCGGCCCGGCGTCGAAGAACGTCTGGCGGATCATGCCGTACAGCAGCGTGATGTTGCCGGAATTCAACCACGAGTTGCCGCGGCGAGACTGCTGCGCCGACGACGCATACTCGGTCAGCTCGCGCGACCCGACGCGCACCTTGTCGCGCGTGCGGATGGTCACATCCTCGGTCTCGTCGCCGTGCTTCACCTTGCCGGTGAGCGTGCCGCGATAGGCGGAGTTGACCTGGATGTCCTCGACCAGCCGGGTCTCGGGATCGAAGAAGATGATGACCTCGTTCAGCGGCCCGTACGCGAACGCATTCGAGTACGTCCCGCTCGGGTCGCAGAACTTGCCGTCGTCGGGGCTACCGAGCAGGTCGTCGACCACGACTGGAGCACCGTTCTTGCCCCACAGCGGAACGCCACCGACCGATTTGTCCGGGATGATCGGCTCCTGCACCATCCTCGCCACCTGGTCGGTCGCCTCGGCTTCGTCGCAGAAGCGCGCGCGACCGGTCTTGTCGCCTTCGGTGGTCTCGTCGAAGCCACGCGTGCCGGGTTGCGTGTAGCGCGGCAGCTGGGCCGGCTTCTGGATCTTCGCGGGCGCTTCGATGCTGTCTGCATCCTCGCACGCCAAAATGAACAACAGCGTCGCAGGCAACGCTAGCCATTTGGTCGACATGAAATCCTCGAGATTGCGAGCGCCGTCCCAGCACGGGCCTTGACCAGCGCCAGGCGGTGCTTAGCACGCGTTATATTTCGAACAGTAGATTGCGCGGCCAAAAAAATTCTGACCACGAGAGGTCAAACTTCTCGCGCGATCTCGAAAACGACAAAACGCCCGCAGGTCGTGACAATCAACTCGGGCTATGCAGGTGACACGCGACGACGCGACGCTTACCGATGGTGACTAGCTGCGGATCGGTTTTCTTGCACACGTCCATCACCATCGGGCAACGCGTGTGGAAGCGACAACCTGCCGGCGGACGCAGCGCACTCGGCACTTCTCCCGCGACTACACTGCGCTTACGCGTAGCTTCGACGTTTGCGTCCGCCACCGGCACGGCATCCAGCAGTACCTTGGTGTACGGATGCAGAGGCTCGCGATACAGGTCCTCACGGCTAGCTATCTCGACGACCCGTCCCAGGTACATCACCGCGATCCTGTGACTGACGTGTCGTACGACAGCCAGATCATGGGCCACGAACAAATATGACAACCCGAGGCGAGCTTGCAGATCGACGAACACATTGATCACTTGCGCCTGGATTGAGACGTCGAGCGCCGAGACCGGCTCATCGCACACGATCAGGCTCGGCTCGACGGCGAGCGCGCGCGCGATGCCGATGCGCTGGCGCTGACCGCCCGAGAACTCGTGCGGGTAACGATCGGCCATGTCCGGCAACAGCCCCACCATGTGCAGCAGCGCGGCCACGCGCTCCCGATAGTCCTTGGCGCTCTTGTGGATGCGATGCACCGCGAGCGGCTCACCCACGATGTCGCGGACCTTCATGCGCGGATTCAGCGAGCCGTAGGGGTCTTGATAGACCATCTGCATACGGCGGCGCAGCGGACGCAGCTGGCGCTTGTCCCAGCCGGTGATGTCGCGGCCCTCGAACATCACCTGACCACGCGTCAGCGGCAACAGGCGCAGCGCGGCCAGGCCGGTGGTGGACTTGCCGCAGCCCGACTCGCCGACGAGGCCCAGCGTCTCGCCGCGGTTGAGCGAGAACGACACGCCATCCACCGCCTTCACGCTGCGCTTTTGCTTGCCGAAGCCGAAGCCCTGCGAGATCGGGAAATGCACCGCCAGGTTCTCGACCCGCAGCACCTCGTCGTTGGCACCACTTGCGTCAGACATCGACGAAACACGCTTTCTGGTGGCCGGGTGCCACCTCGCGCAGCTGGGGCCGCTCCGAGCGGCAGCGCTCGGTCACGAAGCGGCAACGCGGCGCAAACGCGCAGCCCGCCGGGAGCGCGCGCAGGTCGGGCGGTTGGCCCTCGATCGGGATCAAGCGCTTGCTGCCGTCGCTGTCCAGCCGCGGGGCGGACTGGATCAGCCCCAGCGTGTACGGATGCTTGGGCTGCGCGTACAGCACGCGCGCGGGTGCGCTCTCGACGATGCGCCCCGCGTACATCACCGCCACGCGGTCGGCGTAGCGCGCGACCACGCCGAGATCGTGCGTGATCAAGATCAGCGCCGAGCGCGAGCCCGCCGCGAGCTCCTTGAGCAAGTCGAGGATCTGCGCCTGCACGGTCACGTCGAGCGCGGTGGTGGGCTCGTCGGCGATGATCAGCTGCGGCTTGCAGGCCAGCGCCATGGCGATCATCGCGCGCTGGCGCATGCCGCCCGAGAACTGGTGCGGGTACGCATCGCGCCGCGATTCGGCGTCCGGCATGCGCACACGCCCTATCAATTCCACCGCCTTGTTCAGCGCCTCACCCCAGGGCGTGCGGCGGTGGACGTTCATCGGCTCGGCGATCTGAAAGCCGACGGTCAGCGCCGGGTTGAGCGACGACATCGGCTCTTGAAAGATCATCGCGATGCGATCTCCGCGCACGGCGCGCATCTCGGGCTCGGTCAGCTTCAAGAGATCGCGGCCCTCGAGCAGGACCTCGCCCGATTCGATGCTGCCGGGCGGGCTCGGGATCAAGCGCATGATCGACATCGCGGTCACGCTCTTGCCCGAGCCCGATTCACCGACGATCGCCAGCGTCTCGCCCTCCGCGAGATCGAACGACACCGAGTCCACCGCCAGCACCGAGCCGAGGTCGGTTCGGAAGCGGGTCGTCAGATTGCGTACGGAGAGGATCGGCTGCGACATTCAGAAGCCCAGCTTCTTCTTCATCTCCTGATCGATCCAGATGCGCGCATGGATCGGCCCGGGACGCGTCGCACCCGCGCGCAGCTCGCCGCCGTAGTTCTGCACCCACGGCCACCACGCGGTGTAGATGTACTGGACCGGCAGCCAGATGTACGGCGCCTTGTCCAGCACCTCGCGCGTCAGCGCACGCAGTGCCGTCTGGCGCTTGGTCTCGTCGCGCTCGGCGAATACACCGGCCATCTTCTTGTCGAATTCCGGATCGCTGTACTGCGAGACGTTCCACTGCTGACCCTTCACGAACTGCTTGCGCAAGGTCGTGGTCGGGTTGGTGGGCGAGTTGCCCATGAAGTAGCCGGGGGCGACCGTGCGCGTGGTCATCGCCGACAGGAACGCGCCGTACTCGAGCGTCTGGATCTCCATCTTCACGCCGACCTGCTCGAGGTACGCAGAGACCAATGCCAGCAGATCGGTCTCGGGGCTCTGCGCGGCGATCTGGACCTTGAACGTGAAGCCCTTCGGATAGCCGGCTTCGGCGAGCAGCTTCTTGGCCTTCTCGGGGTTGTAGGTGAAGAGCTCCTTCACCGAGGCCGGCATCGACTCGAGCGGCTCGTAGTAGCCGGCGTAGTCGGGGTGCATCGGGAAGCCGAGCATCGTGCCCTGGCCGCCGAAGTACGACTTGAGGATCTCCGCCTTGTTGACGGCCATGTTGAGCGCGCGTCGCACGCGAATGTCATCGAACGGCTTCGTGTCCATGCGCATCGACAGGAAGCTCGCGCCCATCGACAGATACTTGGACCACTTGAGCTGCGGCGCGCTCTTCTTCAGCTCGTCGACGGCGCTCCAGCGCACGGCCTCGAGGACGTCGAGCTTGCCGGTTCGCAGCGCGGTCAACCAGGTCGCCTCGTCGCGGATCGTGCGGTAGACGATCTTGTCGACGAACGGCATCTTGTACTTCTGGCCGGCGATCGTCTCCGTGTCCCAGTAGTTCGGGTTCTTGGTGAACGTGTACGCGCTGCCCTGCACGTAGTCGCTGAGCAGGAACGGGCCGGTGCCGTTGATGTTCTTCCAGTTACCCGCACCGGCATCGGCGACCTCTTTGGGAATGATGCCGGAGTAGTAACCCCAGCCGAAGCGGTAGTCCCACTCGGCGTTGTACTCCTTGAAGGTGAAGACCACGTTGTACTTGCCCGTGGCCTCGACCTTGGCGATGTGATCGAAGTAGCCGGCGATCTTCTTCGGGCTCTTGTCCAGGCGGTTGAAGCTGAAGACCACGTCGTCCGCCGTCAGCTCGCGCGACTTCATCACGCCGGGCTTCTCCGGGAACATGACGCCCTTGCGCAGCGTGACCTCGACCCGCATCGGGTCTTCCTTGAACGCCCAGCTCTCCGCGAGCTCACCGCGGATCGAGTCGGCCGGCAGCCAGCCATCGGCGTAGAACGGGAATTTGCCGCCGTTGCGCTTGGCCTTGGTGAGATCCGCGGCGAACAACTGCTCGTACACCAGGCCGGTGTCCAGGTTGTGCTTCCAGTTGAAGTCCACCGAGTCCCAGGACAGCGCGGGCAACGCGATGCCCACGCTGCCGATGTTGAGCGTACCGCCGTACTGCGGCTTCTTGGCTTGCGCGAACACCGTGTTCAGCGCAAAGGCGCCGAGCGCGATGCCCAGCAGACAGACGGTCAGACGCAGTTTGTTCGATCTCGGCATGCGGTATCCCCTGGGTAGAAGTGCTAAGTGGTCAGCGCGAGCCACGCATGCGCGGGTCGAGTAGATCCCGCAGCGCATCTCCGAAGACGTTGGTCGCGTACACGACGAGCGTGAGCGACAGGCCGGGCCCGAGCGCGAGCCACGGGCCCTGGAACATGTACGTGCGGCCGGAGCCGGACAGCATGCCGCCCCAGCTCGGCGCCGGCGGTGGCACGCCGAGGCCCAGGAACGACAGGCTCGACTCGGCGAGGATCACCGCACCCAGGCGCGTGGTGAACAGCACGATCACCGGCGGCAAGACATTCGGCACGATATGACGCCACAAGATGCGGCCGGTCGAGGCGCCGATCGATTGCGCCGCGTGCACGTACATGTTCTCGCGCACGGAGACCACCGCGCTGCGCACGATGCGCGAGCCGCCGATGCCGAACAACAGGCCGAGCGTGATGATGATCGTGGTCATGCCCGGGCCGAACACCGAGACCACCACGATCAAGATCACCAGATCCGGAAAGCTCATCCAGGCGTCGACGAAGCGCTGGGTCAGCATGTCGACGCGCCCGGCCAGATAGCCGGTGACCACGCCGATCAAGACCGAGATGAAGGTGGCCAGCGCCGCGGCCGACGCGGAGACGATCACGGACAAGCGCGCGCCGTACAGTACGCGCGAGAGCATGTCGCGGCCCAGGTTGTCTGTCCCGAGCGGGTACGCCCAGGAGGGCGGCTTGAGGCGCTGGATCGGCGCGATCTCGTTGAACCCGTGGGGCGCGAGCACGTCGGCGAAGATGCCGCAGAACAGGAACAACACGCACACGATCCCGCCGGCGGCTCCGAGCGGCTTGTCGCGGAACAAGCGGCCTATCAGCCCCCAGCGCGGCAATGGCGGAGTCCCGGCGACCGCAGCTATCGGCTGCAAGGGCGAGATGCCACTGGCGACTACGGGCGGTTGTGCGCTCATCGCTGCCTCACGCGTGGGTCGAGCACGCCGTAGCTGAGATCCACGAACAAGTTGATCAGCATCACGCCGACACCCACGATCAAGAACAAGCCGCTGATCAGCGGATAGTCGCGTTGGCTCACGGCGTCCAGCAACAACAAGCCCATGCCGGGGATTACGAAGATTTGCTCGATGATCACGGCGCCGCCGATCAGCAGCGGCGCCTGCAGGCCGACCAGCGTGACCACCGGGATCAGCGCGTTGCGCAGCGCGTGCCGGGTGACCACCAGCCGCTCGTTCAGGCCCTTGGCCCAGGCGGTGCGGATGTAGTCCTGGCGCAGCACCTCGAGCATCATCGTGCGCGTCATGCGCATCGTGACGGCCGACAACCCCATCCCCAACACGGCCGCCGGTAAGAGCATCTGCTTGAGATTACGCAGTGGGTCGTCGCTGAAGTAGATGTATTCGACTGGTGGCGACCAGCCCCACCAAATCGACGGAAACACCATCACGATCGTGCCGACCCAAAACGCCGGCACCGACAGCATCAGGATCGACATCGAGCGCGTGAGGTAGTCCGCGGCGGTGTCCTGGCGAATGGCGGAGTACACGCCGATCGGCACGGCAATTATCAACCCGAAGACCATCGCCATCAGGCCGAGCTCGAAGCTCACCGGCAGGCGCGCAGCCAGCTGATCCCACACCGGGGTGCCGTGCCACAGCGACTTGCCCAGGTCTCCCTGGGCGATATTCCCCGCCCAGTGCACGTACTGCAGCCACAGCGGCTTGTCCAAGCCGAGCGCGGCCATCAACTGATTGCGCGTCAGCTGCCCCGTGCTGATGTCGCGCTCGCTCAGCATCAAGTCGATCACGTCACCCGGGATCAACCGCACTGTGACGAACACGATCACGCTCGCGAAAAACAGCGTCGGCAGCAACGCCAACACGCGACGAAGGACGTAAGAACCCATCAAAACCCACTCGGCAACTCGAACCCCGAAGCACGAGTACGACTCAACTCGATGGCGGCGGCGTACCGCGCACCATCGAGCTGTTTACGCGCTCGCCGCTGGGGCGTCAACGCGCGCGAGCGCCACCGCACACTGGTTAACGCTTCATCACTATCTCGGGACGCGCCGGCGCACTGCCCAGAGCAGCAGCAGCGCGCACCACGTCGCGCTCGCGGCCACGTGCTGGCCTGCAGCGTTGCAGCCGTCGTCGATTGGGCTGAACACGACATCGTCACAGGGCTGGGGGGGCGGCGCGGGATAGCGCCAGACACACCTGTCGCGATCAGTGAGCAGCGCGACTTCATTCGCGGGCAACTGCCGGCCCTCCCCGAGGTCGAGCACGTCCTGCCACGCGATCAGCGTCAACCCGCTGGGCGTGGTGAGCGCCAGCACTTCGTCACCGGGCGCGAAGCTGGTCTCGGGCAGCTGACACGGGTTCGGGTCGCTGACGATGCCCTCGACGGTCGCGCCGGGCGTCTCGGTGGCCTGTGCGCGCTGGGCCAGGACTTCCTGCACCTCGACGGTCGCGAGCTCGTCGTCGAGGCTCACGATCCGACCGCGCAGCACATGGTCGACCCGCATCTGCTCGCACAAACAGGATTGCGGGGAGGCGCACGAAGCGAGCGCGGGGGCGGGAGCGGTTAGCGCGAGCACCAAAAGCCCGCCCAGGTACGAGGCACTGCGCAGCATCGCCGGTAGATGAGCGCACCGCGGGCGACGATGCAAGGTGCTCGGAGGCGGCTTCCATGCTTTCCCTGCGCACGCCGCCATCAGCTGCAGTTTGGTTGTGTAACGAGCAAACCTTGCGACTTCCTGAAGCCGTGCAAACGTTACGGATTGTGGCAATTCGTGCTCGCTTCGCGCGGACACATGCCGAACAATGAGCGGATGCAACCTAGCATCCTGCTGGTCGAAGACGACCCGCAGCTCGGCGCCCAGGTCGAACAGAGGCTGGGCGCAGCGGGCTATGCGACCACCTGGTGGCGCGAAGGCCGCACACCGCTGCGTGAGGACTGGCCCGAGGTGGAGCTGGTCGTGCTGGATCTGATGCTGCCAGGCACGTACGGCCTGGACATGCTCAAGGCGCTGCGCACGTTCTCGGACGTGCCCGTGCTGGTGCTCAGCGCGCGCACGGACGCCAGCGACAAGGTGCGGGCGCTGCAGCTCGGCGCGGACGATTACCTCACCAAGCCGTTCTGGCCAGACGAGTTGGTCGAACGCGTGCGGGCGCGCCTGCGCCGTCCCACGCTCGTGCGCGGCGCAAAACTCGAGCTGGGCGAGCTCGAGATCGACCTCGACTCGCACCAGGTTCGCCACTGCGGCCGCGCGGTCGAGCTCACGCGGGTCGAGTTCGAGGTCCTGGCCACCCTCGCCCGCCGCCCCGGCGCCGCGGTCACGCGTGCCTTCCTGGTCGAGCACGCCCTCGACGCAGAGCGCGGCGGCGGAGCTCGCACGCTCGACGCGCACGTCTCGCGCCTGCGCAAGAAGCTCGGTGACGAGAGCCTGATAGAAACCGTCTGGGGCATCGGTTACCGCTTGCTGGATCGCACGCGATGAAGTTGCGGCTCCGCATCGCGGCCGTCACGCTGGCGGCGACCGCACCGATGGTCGGCGGCCTGATCTGGCTCGACGTGCGCGCGCAGCAGATCGCGGCCGAGGACGAATTAGCCGAGCTGGTGCTCGATCGCATCGACCTGCCCGGCGAGCGCGAACGCTGCGAGCTCGATCCGGATAGCTGGAACGCGCCACCCGCGCGCCGCGGTCCGCCGCATCCGGGCCCGCGCACCGGCGAAGGGCCGGGTGGCCCTCCCCTACAGCGTTTCCCGCGCGGCGTACACCGCTTGCCGGCGCGGCTGTTCGTGTACGACGCCGCGCTCGCGCCCCGCACCAGCGGAGCGCCGACGCTGCCGGCCGATGCGGCGAGCGAGCGGCGGGAGGTCATCTCGCGTTCCTCGCTGTTCGAGTCCGATCGCGTGGAGGTGCTGGTACGCACCCCGTGGCCGAACGGTCGCTGCGCCTTCGTGCTGGCGCGCGGCACCACGGAGCCCTGGCTGGGCGCGCTCTTGCCGCCGACGCGCATCTGGGCGCTGCCGGCGCTGATCGTGTTCGCGACCGTGTTGCTCAGCATCGGGCCGGTGGTGCGGCGCCTGCGCAAGCTCACCTGGGCGGTGCAGCGGACGGCGGCGACGCACTACGAGCAGCCGCTGGCGCTCGACGATGCGACCGAGGACGAGATCGGCGAGCTGACGCGCGCGTTCGATCGGGCGGGCCAGGACGTGCGCAACCTGCTCGAGGAGAAGGATCGCCGCGATCGCGCGCTGCGCGAGTTCCTGGCCGACACCACCCACGACCTGGCGATCCCCCTGACCGTGCTGCAAGGCCACCTGAGCAGCCTGCGGGACGTCCATGCGAGTCAGGCGCTCGACTCGGCGATCGACGAGGCGCACTACATCGGCGCGCTGCTGCACAACCTGGGCGCCGCGGCCAAGCTCGAGGCGCACGAGCTCGCGCTGCAACGCGCACCGGTCGAGCTGGGCGCGCTGGTGATGCGCGTGCTCAGCCGCCACCGTCCGCTGGCTCGCCAGCACGACGTGTCGATCGACGCCGGCATCCCGGAGCAACCGCTCTCGACCCTGGCCGACGTCACGCTGCTCGAACAGGCGGTCAGCAACGTCGTGTACAACGCCGTTCGCCACAACAGGAAAGGCGGGCACGTCGCCATCCTGCTGCACGAGCTGCGCGACCGGCGCTTCCGCATTCAGGTGATCGACGACGGTCCGGGCGTCCCCGAAACCCAGCTCGCACAGCTCACACAGCGCGGCTTCCGCGACGAGCGCGCGCGCACGCGCAACCCCGAAGGTCGCGGCCTCGGCCTCGACATCACGCGACGCGTGGTCGACGCGCACGCCATGCAACTGACCTTGAGCACGTCCGAGGCAGGCGGCCTGCAGGTGGACATCGAGGGCGAAGTCGCCGAATCCTGACCGTTAGAGGTAATTGGCTCGGCTTGTGACAGTCGATGGTCTCGACTATCAACGTGACATGCGCAAGATGCGATGCGTGTCGGGGTTAGTCGTCGGACTGCTCCTGCATGCTTGTGGAGATGGCCGCAAGTCCAACGTGCAAAACACGGCCCCAGCGGGCACGGGCGCCAGTGGCAGCCCTGCGAGCTCGGGCGCCGGGGGCGTCAGCGCTGCAGGTATGGGTGGCGTCAGCGCTGCAGGTACGAGCGGTGCAAGTGCTGGTGGAGGCAGTCCTGCAGCTGGCGGCGGCGGAGAGCGAGCAGCTGCCGGAGACAAGGCAGGAGGGCCGGCTCCGAGCGGGGCGGGTGCCGGTGGCACCGTAGCGGGCAGCGCTGCAGCCGGGAGCGGCGCAGGGACCGGTGCCGTCGCGGGTGCGCCAGCCCCGGCTGCCGTGAAGTGTGCGCCGCGCAAGGTCTCGGGCACGCCCGAGATGCATTTCCATCACGTCCACTTCAACACTGCCGACCCCGAAGCGGACATGGCGTTCTTCGAGAAGTTCTTCAACGCCAAGGCGGAGACGTTTTGCAGCGATGCTGGCGGCAAACCGGCGATGCGCGCGACGAGGACCGAACGTGGGTGGTTCCTGTACAACAAGGTGGCGACGCCGCCGGACGATCGCATGAACACCTATATGGAACACATCGGCTGGATCACGGCGATGCCCGAGCCGGAGTACCAGCGCCAGCGCGGCCTCGGCATCATGTTCGACGAGGAGGGACGTGCGCAGTGTCCAGAAGCCGCGATGGGCAAGTCATCCTGCCCGCTGCCGGGGCTCGGAACGCCGTACTACTACTACACCGAGGTGCCGAATGGCGCGCGCGTCGAAGTGGCGTTGGGTCCGGGCCCGGCCACGAGTGGCTTCGGTCATGTGCACTTCGTGATCGGTGAAGATCTCGACTTCTTCAACAAGGTGAGTGACGGGAAGCACGTCGGGGCCAACAGAGCGATCGACGATGTCAACCACATCAACTCGCTACTGATGGAGGACATCCTCTCCAGCGAAATGGTCGTCGACTCGAAGGACAAGCCGATCGGTCACCTGGCGTACAGCACCACGGACCTCGCAGCGGCCAAAACGCGCATCATGTCTCTGGGCATCGAGATCGCGGAAGACATCAGCATGAAGGACGAGTACGGGTTCCGCAGCTTCTTCGTGCGCGCACCCAAGGGAACCTGGCTCGAAATCGTGGAAGACTCGCGCTTTCAATAGTTTCCAGGCACGGGTCAGGTCCCTTTGCCTGGCCGACCGGGCGCTTCCAGGTCTGCTACTCCTGTAGTCGGGCGCGAAGTGACAGATCCCCACGTTTACGACTATTTGATCATCGGCTCGGGCTTCGGCGGAAGCGTCTCGGCATTGCGTCTCGTCGAGAAGGGCTACGACGTGGCCATGCTCGAGAAGGGCAGCGAGCTCAAGGCCGAGGACTTCCCCGAGACGAACTGGGACCTGAAGCGCTGGCTGTGGGCGCCGCTGTTCGGCTTTCGCGGGTTATTCCAGATGCGGCCGTTTCGCCACGTCCAGGTGCTGGCAGGCGCGGGTGTCGGCGGTGGCTCGCTCACGTACGCGAACACCCTTCCGATCCCGAAGCGCGGCTTCTATGCGAGCCCAGCCTGGGCGCAGCTCGCGGATTGGGAGACGGAGCTCGCGCCGCACTATCACACGGCGCGGCGCATGCTCGGCGCGGCTCCCACCGACTTCTTGACGCCCGCGGATGCGCTCTTGAAGGAGCTCGCGGCAGAGCTCGGAACGCCCGAAGCATTCGAGAAGCCGCACGTCGCGGTGTTCACCGGCCAGCCCGGAGAAACCGTGCCCGACCCGTACTTCGGCGGCAACGGCCCGGCCCGAACGGGCTGCGTACGTTGCGGGTCGTGCATGACCGGTTGTCGCGTGGGCGCGAAGAACACGCTCGACAAGAACTACCTGTACTTCGCGCGCAAGCACGGTCTGACCTTGCACGCGGATACCGAGGTCGTGCACGTCGCGCCCATGGACGGCGGCGGCTACGTCATTCGCGCGAAGGTGGGTAAGACCTGGTTTGGGCGTGAGGAGCGCGAGTACCGCGCGCGCAACGTGATCTTCTCGGGCGGCGCGCTCGGAACGAACTCGCTGTTGCTGCGGCTACGCGACGACGCGACCGCACTGCCGAACATCTCGCCGCAGCTCGGCCGGCGCGTGCGAACGAACTCCGAGAGCCTGATCTGCGTGACCGTGCCGGATTCGAGGGACGACCACGCGAAGGGCATCGCGATCAACTCGCTCCTGCAGACAGACGAGCACTCGCACCTCGAGATGGTCCGCTACGGGACGGGGTCCGGCTTCTTCCGCACGCTGGTCACGGCGCCGCACGTCGCGGGTCGCACCGGATTCCTGATGATCTTCCGGATGCTGCTCGCGACGCTGCTGCATCCGTGGCTCACGCTGCGCGCAATGTTCGTTGCGGACTGGGCGCGGACGACCATGATCCTGCTCTACATGCGCTCGACCGAAGGCACGCTGCGCTTCGTGCGCAACGCGTTCGGCGTCATGGATACGCAGCTCGAGAAGGGTGAAGGACCGAGCGCGGCCATGCCGGAGGCCACTGCGCTCGCGCTGCGGATCGCGCAGAAGGTAGGCGGGATCGCGCGCTCGACGTTCTACGAGCAGATCTTCAACGTGCCGACCACCGCGCACATCCTCGGCGGGTGTTGCATGGGCGGCTCCGAAGAGAGTGGCGTGATCGATCACCAGCACCGCATGTTCGGCTACGACGGCTTGTACGTGATCGACGGGTCGGCGATCTCCGCGAACATCGGGGTGAATCCCTCGCTCACGATCTGCGCGCTCGCCGAACGCGCGATGACGTACATCCCCAAGAAGGCCGAGCTGCCATACGAGCAGACGAGCGGCGTGCGGGCGAAGCCCGTCCAGGTCAGCCAGACCGGTTGAGCGCCGCGTCCACCGCTGCGAGCAGGGTCTTGGTGTCGTACGGTTTCGGCACGAGGCGCAGCCCGTGCGCTTCGATGAACGCGGACGGAAGCATGTCGCCCGCATAGCCACTCGAGAAGATGGCTCTCACGCCGGGTCGCAGCGCGACGATGCGCTCGTACGTCTCCTTGCCGTCCATCTCCGGCATCACGGCGTCGAGGAACAACAGGTCGAGCGGGCCTTCGAGCTCGCAGACCATCTCGACTGCGCGCGCTCCGTTGTCGGCCTCGATGACCTCGTGCCCTTCACGCCTGAGGAGGTTCACGACCAGTCGCCGCACCATCGGCTCGTCTTCGGCGACCAGGATGGTCGCGCGCGACCGGCGACGGGTCGCTGAAGGGGTCGCCGCTACCGGCTGCTCCTTTTGCGCCGCGCGCGGAAGATAGACGGTGAACGTCGACCCGAAGCCGAGCTTACTGTCGACCGTCAGGAAGCCCTGATGTTGCGTCACGATGCCATGCGCCATCGCGAGCCCCAACCCCGTGCCCTGCCCGGCCGGCTTGGTCGTGTAGAAGGGCTCGAAGATCCGCTGAAGCTCGCTCTCTCGAATGCCACTGCCGGTGTCGCGCACGGAGATTGCGACGTACTGACCGCCAGGCAACAGCACCCGTCCCGGCGCATCCGGCTGGATCGAGCCCAACAGCTCGTTTTCAGCGACGTCGCGGCGACTCACGCCGACGACGATCGACCCACGCTCTCGACCGATGGCGTCGCGCGCGTTCACGCACAGGTTCGTGATCACCTGTTCGATCAGCGCCGCATCCGCCATCACCCACACGTCCGGCGCTTCGATGCTGCACTCGAGCTTGATCGACGCCGGAATGAGTCGGCTGAGCAGGCGCACGGCGTTCGTCGCGAGCTCCGATGCCAGCACGGCGCGCGGCTGGTGGGGTTGCCGGCGCGCGAACGCCAACAGCTGACCCGTGAGCTCGGCAGCGCGTTTGGTCGCGGCGGCGATGTGTACCAGCTCGCCCCGCGTAGCCTCGAGCTCTCCGCGGTCGGTGAACTCGCAAGCTGTCTCGAGATGGAGCGCCATCACCGTGATCATGTTGTTGAAGTCGTGCGCGACGCCGCCCGCGAGCTGGCCGATGCTCTCCATCTTTTGGGCCTGAAATAGCTGCGCCTCGAGACCACGGCGCTCGGCTTCGGCGAGGCGCTGCGTGGTGACGTCCATGCTCACCATCACGGTGCGTTCACCATGCGTCGCGTCGGGCAAGCGAAGCAAGCGGCTGGTGTACATGCGCTTGCTGTGCTGTGCCACGAACTCGACGCTGGCGGTCGTTCCACTTCGGAACGCGGCATCGATGGCGCCTGCGACCAGCGCCCGGTGCTCCGGACTGATGAACTCCTCGATCTGCCGACCCAGCAGCGTCTCCTTCGTCACGCCGGCAGCTGCTGGCGGGTCGCGGTTCTGATAGGTCACACGATGCTCGCGATCGACGATCGTGACGAAATCCGGACTGACCTCGGTGAGCATGCGGAAGCGACCTTCGCTCTCGCGCAATGCCTCCTCGGCCAGGTGCCGCTGCGTAATGTCGGTCGACAACAGCAGCGCGCGTACGCGTCCGAACTCGTCGGCCGGCAACGGCACCACGCGCGTCCCGTACCACGCCGCCATCGCACCGCCGTCGTAGCCGCAGACCTCGTAGTATCCGAGCTCGCCGCATTCGAAGCAGCGATTCAGCTCGCGCTTGACCTCGGGCCAGCAGCTCTCATCCATGAACTCGAACATGCTGTGGCCGACGACCGCGCTCATATCGAGCGTCGGATCCAGGCGGTTCGTCCACACCATCGTGTAGTCGCGCTCGACCATCACGGCGTAGAACGGCAAATGCGAGACCAACTGCCGAAGCCTTGCTTCGCTCGGTTGCTCGAATTTCGACGGCCCGTCACTCACGCAGCGTTCAAACTACCATGAGACTGGAAGCATCAGCCATGGCCGACACGTCATGCCCCAACGCGGGTGTGCGTCGACCCGCCGGCCGAGGTACTAGCGATCGACTTCGCTGCGGTGAGCGCGGAACTACTCGGCCGCCAGCGGCCGACCCCAGCGATCACCGAACACCATCTCCTCGACCGGTCTGCGCGTGAGTGGACCGTGGCCGCGACCGACGGGGTAACCGATCGGCACGAAGGCTGCCGTGCACCAGGGTTCGGGGATGCCGAGCAGCGGGCGGATCTTGGGCTCTTCGGCGCACAGTAGCGTGGTCAACACGCAGCCGAGGCCTTCGGCGCAGCATGCGAGCAGCACGTTTTGCACCGCGGGGTAGATCGACCCGCCTCCGACCACCGACGGGCGATTGAGCTTCGCGTCCGTGATGGCGAGTAAGCCCGGATCGAAGCAGAACACCAGGATCACCGGGGCTTGCGCCAGGTGCGCCGCCAAGTAGTCGCCGGCGGTGAGGTTCTTCTCGGCGCGCTCGAGCAGCGCGGGCGGGAGGCCCTTGAACTTCTCGCGGTTGCCGGCCGCGTACTTCGTCCACAGCGTCAAGTACAGCTCCTGCAGCGTCTGCTTCGCCGTCGGTTCGCGCAGCACGATCGCGCGCCAGGGCTGGCGATTGCCTCCGCTCGGGCCCCAGGTCGCCGCTGCCAGCACGCGCTGCAACACGGCATCCGGGATCGGATCCGGCCGCAGCCGGCGCACCGCGCGCGTGGTTTGCATCACTTCGTACAGCTCGTGCTCCGCCATGTCGGCCTCCAGTTGCCCCGTGTAGCGCGAATCGGTCAGCGCAGGAATGCCTGATAGGCCGCGTTGTCGGTCTCTTCGCTGTAGGCGTAGCCGAGCTCGCTCAAGAAGCGCTGGAACTCGCTGGCGTCGGCGGGTGGGATCTGCATGCCCGCGAGCACGCGTCCGAAGGCGGCGCCGTGGTTGCGGTAGTGGAAGAGGCTGATGTTCCAGCGGCCGCCCATGTTGGTCAGGAACTGCAACAGCGCGCCCGGCCGCTCGGGAAACTCGAAGCGGAACACACGCTCGTGTTCGACCAGCGCACGCCCGCCGACCATGAAGCGCACGTGCAGCTTGGCCATCTCGTTCTGGCTCATGTCGATCACGGCCAGCCCGGCAGCCCGCAAGCGCGCGCCGATCTCCGCACGCTGCGCGGCGCCCTGGCCGAGCGCGACGCCGACGAAGACGTGCGCCTCGTCGCGATCGCCGTAGCGATAGTTGAACTCGGTGACCGCCTGTGCGCCCAGCACCTGACAGAAGTTGCGAAATGCTCCCTGTCGCTCTGGGAGTGTAACCGCGAAAAGGGCCTCGCGTTGCTCGCCCAACTCCGCGCGCTCGGCCACGTGCCGCAACCGATCGAAGTTCATGTTGGCGCCGCTGTCGATCGCGATCAGCGTGCGACCGCGCAGGCCTTCACGCTCGACGTACGCCTTGAGGCCCGCCACGCCGAGCGCACCTGCCGGCTCGGCGATCGAGCGCGTCTCGTCGAAGATGTCCTTGATCGCCGCGCAGATGGCGTCGGTGTCCACGCTGAGCACGTCGTCCACGCACTGCTGCGCGATGCGAAACGGCTCCTCACCGATCTGTCGCACCGCCACGCCGTCGGCGAAGATGCCGACGTGCGGCAACGCGACGCGTTTGCCGGCGTCCAGCGCCGCGCGCAGGCACGCCGCATCGTCGGGCTCCACGCCGATCACGCGCACGCTCGGCACCAGGTGCTTCACGTACGCCGCGATGCCGGCCAGCAAGCCTCCGCCGCCGACCGGCACGAAGATGGCGTCGATGGCGCCCTGGTGCTGGCGCAGGATCTCCATCGCGATCGTGCCCTGCCCTGCGATCACGTCCGGATCGTCGTACGGGTGCACGTAGGTCATGCCCTCGCTCACCTGCAGCTGGCGCGCGTGCGCGTACGCGTCGTCGTAGGCATCGCCCACCAGCACGGCCTCGCCACCCAGCGCGCGCACCGAGTCCACCTTGATGCGAGGCGTGGTCGTGGGCATGACGATCAGCGCGCGGATGCCCAGCCGCTGGGCGGCGAGCGCGACGCCCTGGGCGTGGTTGCCGGCGGACGCGGTGATCACGCCGCGCTCGCGCTCTGCGGGGCTGAGGGCGGAGATCTTGTTGTACGCCCCGCGCAGCTTGAACGAGAACACCGCCTGCAGGTCTTCGCGCTTGATTAGCACATGGTTGTCCAGGCGGCGCGACAGACGTGGTGCGGGTTCGAGCGGGGTTTCGACGGCGACGTCGTAGACTCGAGCCCGCAGGATGCGCTCGAGGTAGCCGGGGATGATCATCGGCGGGAGCTTGACCCGAAGGGGGTCGCAGCCGCCACTGGATCGCGTGGTTTTCGCCGGGCAATTTCGTTGGTTCCTCGTGGCTTTGTTCATCGCGGCTTGCGGGCCCTCGGGCACGAAGCAGGCCGAGGGCCCTGCGGGTGCCGCCGGCCTGCCTGCCCCTGCGGGTGCCGGGCCGGCCGGGGGCGGGG
>DATEOF010000067.1:0-6468 GCA_035274465.1 Polyangiales bacterium | reverse complement strand
AGACGTACGCATCGTGACTGCCAGCGGCGGCGACGGCGGCGACGGTGGCAGCGGCGCAGCCGGTGGCTCGGGAGGCTTCGGTGGATTGGGCGGCGCGAGCGAATTCTGGTGCTCGCGCAGTGGAGGCCGCGGCGGCGACGGCGGACGAGGTGGCGCAGGCGGAGGCGGCGGTGGAGGCTGCGGCGGTGCAAGCCTGGGCGTGTACCTGGTCGCGAGCGATGTCGATGACGCCTACCTCGACGACCTGCGCTCGGGACTGCGAGTCGAGCTCGCAGGTGCAGCTGGCCGCGGCGGCCGCTCCGGATTCTCGCCGGGCAGCTCGGGCGGAGCGGGCAAGGACGGCATGGTCGCGGATCTCTACCGAGCGCCCTGAGTCAGCTGAGAGAACGACCATTCGTCGAAGCTGTCGATCGTCCCTCGCACCTGCCGGCCGCTGTCTGGGCTTCGAGCGGGGGCGGGGTGCAGCTGGACTTGCGAGAATTCGAACCGGATCTCGTGTGATGCATGTTCCGGAGGGAACCAGCGGGACGTGGTGCTCGGAGTAGCGTTCAGCATGACGATCTCGTTGGCGATCTGCAGAAGCGGGAGCGACCACGCATCTGACCTCTCGGCGCGAACTGTTCACGTGGTCAGGGCTTTCGAGGGGGGCGGGGTGCGCAGTGCTGCTCGCTTGGGTCGCGGCGCCAGAGAGCGTCGAGCCGTGTGGTGATGCCGTAGCGCCAAATGTTTGTTTATTGCTGTGCGAGAGGCCTCGGGCGTCGGTCAGAGTTGCGCCGCGTGATAGATCGGCGGCCTACGGCTCGCTGCCGCGAGCCTCACTGAAGGCCTCCGGCCCTCAGACTCCCGGTCGGTTCGCGTTCATGTCTGCGTCACTGTGGGCTCCTGGAGGGAGGATCACTTTGCTCCTCGCTGAGCTTTCAGATGCTCGTCGGTCGGAGCCGGATCCTGTTGCGTAAAATTCGACGCGGATCACGGTTGGTCTTGTTCCGGGGCGAAGACTGTCTCCGCTTGCCTGCGATGTATGCGGGGCCGAAATCTCGCTCGGCCAGGAGCGCGTTGTGCGTGTGGCAGAGGAGACGCAAATTCTCTACCGTCGGCGGCCCACCCAGAGCGAAGGGATCCTCGTGATGCAGCTCGAGATGTTCGCGTGACTGGCAGCGCCGACCGTCGGGACTGACGAAGGTGCATTGTCCACCGTCACGAGCGTACACCTCGCGAACCACTGCGCGAGGGTTGTAGCGCGACCAAGCTTCCGCTTTGCGTTCCGCATCCAATGCAGACGAACGCGGCTTCTTGGTTTGAGCAAAGCGCCGCTTCATCTGGTGTTCGATCAGCAGATCCGCCGCACGCTCGAATATCACGCATAGATCGCCGTCGGGTACCTGGTGCCGCATGAGCTCTTTGAGCTGCTGCAACTTGTCATGCAGCACTTGGTTCGCTGTAAACTGCACCTTGTATCGGCCCGGGCTCAACGGAGTTGTCACTTGTGTTTGCGCCGGCGCCTCCAGTCGAAGCTCGCGACTGAGCAGCTCTGCGGGCGCGGATTTGACGGACGGTTCCGGCATCACGCGCGCCGACGGCCGAGCCGCAGGCAACTTGCGCACCACACTCGGCACATCCGGCTTGGGTGCGAGCTCTGCAACGAGAACCTCCACCTCGCGCTTGCTCTTCGCCCTCGCGCGCGCCAGGACCTCGACGTGATTGGCTTGCGTCAGGTGCGGCGCCAGCAGCTTGATCGCGGTCAGATGCAGTTCGTTCCTCTCCAGCATCCGCAGAGCCAGCGGGAAATCTCTCGCAACCTTCGCAGCGCGCAAGCGCACGTACGCCTCGGCGGGCGACATATGCAAAGCTTCGACGGCGTATTCGAACATCGAAGAAAACGCCTGCTCCCGATACACCTCGCAGACCGCGGCTCCCAAACCGTCAAGTGAAATCGTCATCCCAACAAAACTAACAGCAAGATCATCGCGCGTCGGCTCCGGAGCTTGCGCCAAACGAGATTTCGAATTCACGCAACTCCATACCGCTCCGACCGACAAGCATCTGAAAGCTCGGCGAATGGCAAAGTGATCTTCCCTTCGATAACGAAAGTCACGCAGAGATGAAAACGAACCGTCAGGGAGTCTGAGGGCCGGAGGTCCTCAGTGAGGCTCGCGGCAGCGAGCCGTAGGCCGCCGACCTCTCGTTCGGCACAACCCTGACCGACGCCCGGGGCCTCTCGCACAGCAATGAACTAACATTTGGCGCTACGGCATCACCGCACGGCTCGACGCTCTCTGGCGCCGCGACCCCAGCGAGCAGCACCACGCACCCCGCCTCCCTCGAAAGCCCTGACCACGTGGACGTTCCGTGTCGCGAGCTCAAGATGCGTGCTCACCGCGAAGGCTTCCAAGCTGGTCGAGCCCGCGTTCGAGGAAACTGGTCGTGCTGAACGCAACCAGCAGCAGCTTTCCCGCTCGTTCGCTCCGGAAGTTGCATCAAGCGAGATCCCGGATACGCCTCACCTGCTCGAGCCTGCGTTCGAGGAAGCGGCGCTCGGGTTCGTTGCGCACGAGCTCCAGCGCACGCGCATAGTCCGCTCGCGCTTCGGCATTTTGCCCCGCACGCCGGTGTAGGTCCGCGCGCGCCGCGAAGAACAGGTGGTAGCTTTGCATCGCAGCATCCTCCGCCAGCCGCTCCAGCAACTCCAGCCCGCGCGCCGGCCCCTCGGCCATGCCCATGGCAGCCGCGTGGTTCAGCGCGATCACCGGCGAGGGCGCCCGCCGCATCAACTCGGCATACAGCAGCGCGATCTGCGGCCAATCAGTCTCCCGCGCGGTCGCAGCTCGCGCGTGCAGCGCTGCGATCGCTCCCTGGATCGCATACGTCGACGTCAGCCTCGCCCGCAGCGCCCTCTCGATGCGCGATAACCCCGCCTCGATCTGCTCGCGATCCCAGCGCGCGCGCTCCTGCTCCTCCAGCAACACCACATCCCCCGCCGCATCGAACCGCGCCGCGCTCCGGCTATCGTGCAGCAGCATCAACCCCAGCAACGCCCATGGCTCGGGTCGCTCGGGCAACAAGCGCTCCAGCAGGAACCCCAACCTCAGCGCCTCCCCACACAGCTCGCGACGCAGCAACGTGTCACCAGTCGTCGCGGCGTACCCTTCGTTGAACACCAGGTACACGACAGACAACACGGCCTCCAGCCGTTCATCGAGATCCTCCGGGACGACGTACGGGATCTTGGCCAGCTTGATCTTCTGCTGCGCGCGCACCAGGCGCTGCGCCATGGTTGCGGGCTCCACCAGAAACGCCCTTGCGATCTCGTCCGTGGTCAGGCCGCACAGGGTGCGCAAGGTCAGGGCTACCTGGGCCTCGGCTGCCAGTGCCGGGTGACAACAGGTGAAGATCAGGCGCAGCTGGTCATCGATCGCCTCCGCCTCCGGTGGGTCGTCCACCGCGTCGCCGCTCAGAGCGGCGAGCTCTTCCTCGGGCAGCGGCGCCTCGAAGCGCGCGCGACGCCGCAGTCGGTCGATGGCCTTGTTGCGCGCGGTGCGAGCCAACCAGGCGCGCGGGTACTCGGGCATACCGTCTTTGGGCCATTGCGTGAGCGCGGCACTGAACGCATCCTGCACGGCTTCTTCGGCCAGGCCGAAGTCCCCGCCCGCCAGGCGGATGATGCGCGCCAGGATCGCGCCGGAGTGCGTCCTGTACAACTGGCCGAGCTGCAGCGGGTCCACGGCGCGGCCGAGTGTAGCGCGCGGATCGACCTTTCGTGCCCAGAAACGGGGCTTCGGTCGGGATCGGCCTTGCCGCCTGGCGAGCGGGCGTTAGATGCCCGGTAACAGGAGCGGTGGTCCGCATGCTTGGCCGAAGAATGCTCTATGTTTTCGCGGGCGCGCTGCTCGCCATATGTCAGGCCTGTCAGTCGAGCTCGCGTGCGGCGGAAGCCGGCGCGCAGTCGCCACCACCCAAGGTGTTGTTCAGCAAGGTCGTGCGCAAGGACGTGCCGATCTCTTCGGAAGCGGTCGCGAGCATCGACGGCTACGTGAACGCCGACATCCGCGCTCGCGTGCGCGGGTACTTGAAGACGCAGGACTACAAGGACGGCGGCGTGGTGCGGGCGGGCCAGCGGCTGTTCTCGATCGAGAGCACGGAGTACGAGACTGCGGTGGCCTCTGCCAGGGCCAGCCTGGCGCGTGCGCGGGCGATGGCGCAGCGCAACCAGCTCCAGCTCGAGCGCGACCAGGGGCTGTTCAAGAGCGGGGCCGTGTCGCAGCAAGAGCTCGACAACGCCACGACCGGCTCCGCCGATACCGCCGCGCAGATCGACGTCGCGCAGGCACAGCTGCAGCAGGCGCAGCTCAACCTGTCGTACACCCAGCTGCGCTCGCCGATCGATGGCATCGCCGGTGTGGCATCCGTGCGCGTGGGCAACCTCGTCGGGCAAGATGGACCCACTCTGCTGACCACCGTGTCGCAGATCGATCCGATTCGCGTGAACTTCCCGCTCAGCGAGCGCGAATACGTTCGTAATCCGGAGCGCTACCTCGATCTCAGCAAGCGCGACCTGAACTGGGCCCACAAGCAGTTCGCGAAGCTCGAGCACGGCGAGAACGCCGAGCACGATGACCCGGGCGTCGAGCTCGTGTTGTCGGACGGCAGCGTCTACCCCGGGCGCGGTGTGGTCGTGACCGTCGGCCGGCAGATCGACGCGAGCACGGGCACGATCCAGCTGCAGGCGCTGTTCCCGAACCCCGACGGCTTCCTGCGGCCCGGCCAGTACGGCCGCGTAAGGCTGCGCAACCCCAACGAAGGTCGTGACGTGCTCGTGGTGCCCGACAAGGCGCTGATCTCGGTGCAGGGCAGCTACTCGGTCGGCGTGATCGGCGCGGACGACAAGGTGCAGCTGCGCCGCGTCGAGCTCGGACCGAGCGCGCAGGGCGAGCGAGTGGTCACCAAGGGCCTGAAAGAGGGCGAGCGCGTGGTGGTCGAGGGCGTACAGAAGATCAGCGACGGCGCGAAGGTCGCGCCCGAGGCCGCTCCGGAGGCTACTGCGTCTGCCGCCCAGGGCGGCAGGTAGGAGGTCGTCGTGTCCGCTTTCTTCGTGCGCCGCCCGATCGTCGCCATCGTGATCGCGGTCATGACCGTCTTCATCGGCCTGATCTCGCTGTTCGGCCTGCCCATCGCGCAGTATCCGCAGATCCTGCCGCCGCAGGTCAACCTGACGACCACGTACACGGGTGCGGATGCACTGACCATCGAACAATCCGTGGCCACGCCGATCGAACAGCAGATGAACGGTGTCGAGCGCATGCTCTACATCCAGTCGACGAACGGCAACGACGGGACGATGAATCAGACGGTCACCTTCGATGTCGGGACTGACATCGACATCAACAACGTGTTGGTGAACAACCGCTTCTCGCAGGCGTCGCCGTCGTTGCCGCAGGACGTGCGGAACTTCGGCGTCACGATCAAGAAGTCGCTGGCCTTCCCGCTGATGGTCGTGTCGCTCTACTCGCCGGATGGGCGCTACGATCCCACGTTCCTGGCCAACTACGCGTTGATCAACGTGAACGACGCCCTCTTGCGCGTGAAGGGCGTCGGCGATGTCCGCAACCTGGGCGCGGGCGACTACGCCATGCGCATCTGGCTCAAGCCCGACGTGCTCGCCCGGCTCGGTCTGACCGCGAACGACGTCCAGACGGCGGTGCGCCAGCAGAACAGTGTCAATCCCGCGGGTCAGCTGGGTGCCGAGCCCGCGCCGCCGGGCCAGCAGCTGACCTACACGATGCGCGCGCAGGGGCGGCTGGTCACGCCCGAAGAATTCGCCGACGTGATCGTGCGCGAGAACCCCGACGGCTCGAGCGTGCGGCTCAAGGACGTCGCGCGCATCGAGCTCGGCGCGCTGAACTACCAGCAGTACGGCACGTTCAACGGCCAGCCAGCTGCGGTGGTCGCGGCGTTTCAGTCGCCCGGCTCGAATGCACTCGAGATCGCGCAAGACATCCGCAGTACCATGGAGACGATCTCCAAGCGCTTCCCGCCCGGCATCGACTATCAGGTGTCGCTCGATACCACCGCGCCCGTGAAAGCAGGCATCAAGGAGATCGTCATCACCTTGAGCGAAGCGGTGGCGCTGGTGGTGTTGGTGGTGTTCGTGTTCCTGCAGAGCTGGCGCGCGACGCTGATCCCGCTGCTCACCGTGCCGGTGTCGTTGATCGGCGCGTTCGCGGTGTTCCCGCTGCTCGGATTCTCGGTCAACACCCTGTCCTTGTTCGGCCTGGTGCTGGCGATCGGTCTGGTGGTCGACGACGCGATCGTGGTGGTCGAAGCCGTGGAGCACCACATCGAGGAGGGCATGTCCCCGCGCGACGCGACGCTGCGCGCGATGTCCGAGGTGTCCGGCCCGGTGATCGCCATCGCGTTGATCCTGGCTTCGGTGTTCATCCCGGTGGCGTTCATGAGCGGCATCACCGGCCG
>DATEOF010000066.1:0-22343 GCA_035274465.1 Polyangiales bacterium | reverse complement strand
GGCGGTGGTACGGGCGGCGGCGGTGGTACGGGCGGCGGCGGCGCGGCCAAGCACAAGGTCGGCGGTCAAGTGTCAGGTCTGAGCGGCAGTGTGGTGCTGCAGAACAACGGCGCCGATGATCTGACTGTCAACGCCAACGGCGGGTTCACGTTCGCAACCGAGCTCGAGAAGGACCAGGACTACAAGGTCGAGGTGAAGACGCAGCCGTCCTCGCAGACCTGCAACGTGGCCAACGGCTCGGGCAAGGTCGGGGATGACGACGTCACCTCGGTCGCAGTGACGTGCGCCACCGGTAGCGCGCTGACCGTGGAGGCCCTGTTCAGCAGCGCAGTGGCGCGCTGGAGCGACACCGGCGCGAGCAGCTACACGCTCAAGCTGACGACCTCGTCGAGTTGCGACCTCGACACGTCCGGTTGCCCGGGCTTCAAAGAGTTCACCAACGTGACGCAGCCGTACACGGTGCCGGACCTGACGAACGGCCAGGTCTATTACTTCCAGCTCACGGCCACGCACAGCGGTGACCTCAAGGTGAAGTCGAACAAGACCGCGGCGCGGCCCGGCAATCCGAACTTCGATGGCGACGTCGCGGCGGTCGTCTCGGCCAACAACGTCACGTACGTGGGCGGCAACTTCGGCCGCTTGACGCTGCACACCGGCGGCGCGGTGCCGGTGCACAAGACCAGCGGCCTGACCAGCGAGCTGCCGAACTTCCCGATCATCGACGGCGAGATCGCGGTGGTCGCGGCGGACGGCAGCGGTGGCTACTACGTCGGCGGTGTCTTCCACAGCGTGGGCGGTACCGCGCAGGACAACCTCGCGCACATCAAGTCGGATGGCACGCTGGATACGGGCTGGGTGCCTGCGCCGGACGGCGACGTGCGCGTGATCCTGGTCTCGGGCAGCACGGTCTACGTCGCGGGTGGCTTCAGCAACATCGGCGGCCAGGCGCGCGCGCGGCTCGCGGCTCTCGGCAGCAACGGCATGGCGACCGGCTGGGCGCCCAACCCGGATGCCACCGTGAACGCGCTGGCGCTTTCGGGCACCGACCTGCTGGTCGGCGGCGCGTTCGCGAACATCGGCGGTATGGCGCGCACGCGGTTGGCGTCGTTCGACACGGCCAACAACAACATGCTCAAGTCCTGGGCGCCGAACCCGGACGGAGACGTGACGTCGCTGGCGGTGCGCAGCGCGGACTCGATCTACGTCGGCGGCTACTTCCAGAACATCGGCAGCACGCCAGTGGGGACCCACAACCTGGCCGAGGTCAACGCCAGCGGTGCGGCGACCAACTTCAATCCCACCGCCGACCAGCATGTCAGCGCGGTCGCATGGGCCAACAACACGCTCTACTTCTCCGGTGGCTTCACGATGGTGGACGGCGCCGCGAGAGCGGGCCTCGCGGCGGTCAATGCCGACGGAGACGTGCAGCCCTGGAATCCGACACCCAACGCGTCGGACTCGGTCTACGCCGTGCTGCCGGTCGGAGACCTCGTGTACCTGGGTGGCGGGTTCAACAGCCTGGGTGGCATGAGCCGCAACGGCGCTGCCGCGGTGAGCGGCAGTGGCGCGGGCGACCCGGTCGCCTGGAACCCGAACCCGGATGAGGCGGTGAACAGCTTGGCCTTGGTCGGCGATGCGATCGTGCTGGGCGGCGACCAGGGCGGCGTGGGTGGCTTGGCGCGCGCGCGTCTCGCAGCCTTCCAGACCAACGGCGCGGTCACCAGCTGGAACCCGGGCGCAAACAACGCGGTACGCGCGCTGGCACTCACTGGCACCACGCTCTACGTCGGCGGTGACTTCGACATGCTCGGCGGCATGGGCCGGCAACACATCGGCTCGGTCGACACCAGCGGCACGGGCGCGGTCAGTACCTGGAATCCTGGCGCGGACGACGCCGTGTACGCGATCGCCGTGAAAGACTCGGCCGTGTACGCGGGCGGTGCGTTCAACAACGCCGGTGGTCAGCCGCGCCCGCGCATCGCCAAGTTGAACAGCGGCAACAACAACGCGGACGCGACCTGGAACCCGAGCGGCAACGGCACCGTGCTCGCGATCGCGGTCACCGACACTGCCGTCTACGCGGCGGGCGACTTCACCAACATCGGCGGCGCGGGCCGTAACTACATCGCGGCACTGGATCCCGGCAGCGCCGGCGCCGCCAGCGGCTGGAATCCGAACGCCAGCGGCACCGTGCGCGCGCTCGCGGTCGACGGCACCACCGTCTACGCGGGGGGCGACTTCGCCACCATCGGAGGCCAGACACGCGCGCGGCTGGCAGGTCTGGATGCGTCGGCTGCAGCCACGGCCTTCGCGCCCAACCCGGACGGTCCCGTGCGCGCGCTGGCGGTCGACAGCGGCAACCTGTACGTGGTCGGCGACTTCTTCCTCGTCAACACGTCGACTAGCCGCAACCATATCGCCGCGTTCGACAACACCCAGATGCTCTTCGCCGACTACCTGCCGAACGTCGAGAGCAGCATCAACGCGATCGCCGTGACCTCCGACAAGGTCTACATCGGCGGTGTGTTCAGCCGCGTCGATCAGGCCTTCGCCTCGCGGTACGCGGTGCTCGCCAAGGCGGAGTAACTCGCAGCGCACACACCCACACGGGGCGCGCTTCGCGATTGCGGAGCGCGCCCCACGTTTTTGAGGCTCACTCGAGCTCGAGACCCGGGTAGAGCGGGTGGCGCGAGAGCAAGTCGGCTGCTCGCGCCTGCGCGCGCGCGACCACCGCAGGCTCGCTGATGAACTTGACCTGCGAGGTCTCGCCGCTGGCCGTGCTGCCCGCACGTGTGTTCGACAGCACCTCGTGCAGCACGCGCGCGACCTCGCGCATCTCCTCGGTGCCCATGCCGAGCGTGGTCAGCGCGGGCGTGCCGAGCCGCAGGCCACTCGTGTACCAGGCGCCGTTGGGGTCGTTCGGGATCACGTTGCGGTTGCAGGTCAGGTTGGCGGCACGCAACGCGGCCTCGGCCTGCCGGCCGTTCAAGCCGTAGTTGCGCAGGTCGACCATGACCAGGTGATTGTCGGTGCCGCCCGTGAGCACGCGCGTGCCGAGCTTCATCAGCTCCTCGGCCAGCGCGCGCGCGTTCTCGACGATCTTGCCCGCGTAGCGCGCGAATTCGGGCGTGCCGGCCTCGAGTAGCGCGACCGCCTTGGCTGCGATCACGTGCGGCAACGGGCCGCCGAGTACCAGCGGGCAGCCGCGATCGACCGTGTCCGCGAACGACTTCTGACACAGCACGATGCCCCCGCGTGGTCCACGCAACGTCTTGTGGGTGGTCGTGGTGACCAGGTGCGCATGCGCGACTGGATCCAGGTCACCCTTGAGCACGCCACCCGCGACCAGGCCCGCGAAGTGAGCCATGTCGACCATCAACGTGGCAGAGACCTCGTCGGCGATCTCGCGCAGCTTACGGAAGTCGAGCAGGCGCGGGTACGAGCTGTAGCCTGCGACCAGGAGCAGCGGGCGCTCCTGCTGCGCGCGCCGGCGGATCTCGGCATAGTCGACGAGGCCCGTCTCGGGGCTCACGCCGTAGCTGCAATACCGAAACAGTTTGCCTGACACATTCGACCTAAAGCCGTGTGTTAGATGGCCGCCGGCGTCGAGCGCCATGCCCATCATCTTCTGATCGCCCAGCTTGGTGCGCAGCGCTTCCCACTGCTCCGGGCTGAGCTCCTGCGGCGACTTCTTGCCCAGGCGCTCGAGCTCGGGATCCTCGATGCGCTGCGTCAGGATCGACCAGAACGCGACCAGGTTGGCGTCGATGCCGCTGTGCGGCTGGACGTAGGCGTGGTCCGCGCGGAACAGCGTGCGCGCCAGCTCGCTTGCGCGCGTCTCGATGGCGTCGACGTGCTCGCAGCCGGCGTAGAAGCGATGGCCAGGTGTGCCCTCTGCGTACTTGTCGCTGAGCCAGTTGCCCATCGCGAGCAGCACCGCGGGTGAGGCGAAATTCTCGCTGGCGATCAGCTTGAGCTTGCTGCGCTGATCGCGCAGCTCCGCGATCATGGTCTCCGCGATCTCGGGGGAGCAGCGACTCACGCTGTCGAGCGCCGCGAGGACCGCGACCGTCTCGGTCGACACCTGACCGGGCCTGTACTCGGGGACGTGGCGCGCGAGGTAACGATCGAGCAGTGAACTGGGCATGGGCAATCTCCGGTGGGTGGAGGTGAATTGCCCAGGCGCGCGGCTACTACCCTGTCGCTCCCCGGTGGTACCCCACCTCGCATGCGCCAGTTACGACAGGTGGCTGAGAGCCTAGCTCGCAACCCGCGCGCGTCAATGCGCTTCGTGCGCGCCGCCAAGATTCGCGGAAATGACGGGGAATTGACGTGAACAACGTCACTTTTTGACGCCGCGAGCGCGTTGTGAGCCCGCGCGCTTTCATGGCACGGTAGTCGCGGGTGGTGCTGATGCTCCGAAAAGGGCAGTTGCTGCGAGACCTGGCCTTGCTGGCCAGCGTCGCCTGCGCGTGTGCCTGCGGGGGCGACGATCCGGAGCCGAGGCGCGAGCCCGATGCCGGGCCCCCCGAGGCGATGGGTTGTCCCGACAGCGTACCGACGTTCAGCTTTGGTGAAGAGCACGGCTTGATGGTCGAAGACGCTGCCTCCGGCGTCCGTGCGCGCCTGATCGACTCGAGCAGTGCGCTGCCCGCCAACGGCCTCAACGACTGGACGCTGGCGATCACCGATCTGGAGGGCGCGCCGCTGGCGGATGCGCGGCTCAACTGGGCCTGCGCGTACATGCCGGGCCACTTCCACGGCTCACAGCCGCGGCGCGTCGAAAGCCCCGAGCCTGGAAAGCTGCTGCTCTCGGCTCAAAACCTGTCGATGGACGGTGTGTGGAAGATCCGGTTGTGGATCCGTCCGACCGCCGAGGGGCCGGAGTTCACGCCGCAAGCCAAGCGCGGCGTGGGGTTCGACCGCGATGCCTGTCTCCCGCGCAACGGCGCGGACGCCATGTGGAACCTGGAGTTCACGGTGTGTGTGCCGATGCTTCATGACTAACACTCGACGATTCATTAGCGTGGTATTGTGTCACGTGGCCCTCGCCGCTTGCGGCAGTGGCGGCGAGACTGGCGAAGCACAGCTGGCCTGCGTGGAGGAGCTGGACGAGGAGTGCGAGCCGACCATACCGGTCAGCTTCGACTCCCTCTACACCAACATCGTCCAGACGCGCTGCGGCATCTCCGGCGACGGGCCGAGCTGCCACAGCGCGAAGACCAAGGAGGCCGGCCTCGATCTGTCGACCGCGGCGCGCGCATACGACGGTCTGGTCGGCAAGCAGAAGGACGGCAAGCGGCGCGTGCTGCCGGGCGATCCCGAGTGCAGCACGCTGATGGAGCGCGTCGAGGCAGACGACGACACGGTGCGCATGCCGCTCGACCAGGAGCGCTTGCCTTCCGGCTGGCGCTGCGCCATCCAGCGCTGGATCGCGGAAGGCGCCAAACCCTGATGGCTCGCGTCGCGCGCACGCTCTGGTTGCTCGCGATGCTGGCTTGCAGTGACGCTGTCCCTCGCGAACCGCTGAGCGTCGCGGAGTTGCTCGACCCGCAGAGCTGCAAGGACTGCCATCCCAGGCACTACGCCGAATGGTCGGGCAGCATGCACGCCTACGCCATGCGCGACCCCGTGTTTCAAGCCATGAACCGGCGCGGTCAGGAGGAGACCGGCGGCGAGCTGCGAGACTTTTGTCTGAAGTGTCACGCGCCGCTCGCGTTGCGCGAAGAGGCGATCGACGACTTCGCCGACCTCACGGATGTGCCCGAGCACCTGCAGGGTGTCACGTGCTACTTCTGCCACAACGTCGCGAGCGTCGAGAAGCCGCACAACAACGCCAGCCTGACCTTGGCCGGCGATAACCGCATGCGCGGCGCGCTCAAGAACCCGGTCGAGCCCTACGCGCACCGGGTGGAGTACTCGAAATTCCTTGATCCCGGCAAGCTCGACAGCTCGCTGATGTGCGGCAGCTGCCACGACATCCAGATGCCGAATGGATTCCACATCGAACGCACGCTGGAGGAGTATCAAGGCAGTGTGTTCGCGCAAGACAACGGCTTTCAGTCCTGTTCGAGCTGTCACACGCGGTTCAAGGAAAGGCGCGAGCCCGCGGCTGACTACGACCTCGCGCAAGTGCCAGCGCGCGTGGTGCACGAACACACCTGGCCCGGCGTGGACGTCGCGCTGGACGAGTTCCCGAACTCTGCGGCGCAGCGCGTGCTGATCGAGCGCTGCATGTTCGGCGTACGCACCACGTTCGTCGCCAACGCAGAGACGCTCGGCCGGAATCCGAGCGAGTACTTCGCCTTCAAGGTCTTCCTCGAGTCCACCAACGTCGGTCACAACGTGCCGAGTGGTGCCAGCCAGGATCGACGCCTGTGGCTCGAAGTGCACGCGTTCGAAGGCGATCGCGAAGTCTTCGTCTCGGGCGCGATAGCCGACGACCAACTCGAACAAGATTCTCAGCTCTTCTTGTTCCGCGATCGGCTGCTCGACGAACACGGCGAGGAAACTCACATGTTCTGGCGCGCGAGCCAGCGTGCGCCCGACAGCACCACGCTCGTCACCACCACACCGGCCAACGCGCTCTCTCCGCTGGGGCACGGCGCCGAGTACAGGTACGTCACCGGAGTCACGAAGCCACCTGCCCGCCTGGAGCTGAAGCTCCGCATGCGCCCGATGGGCCGCGACGTGCTCGAGGACCTGGTCGACTCCGGGCACCTCGATCCCGCCGTGATGGAGCGAATGCCGACCTTCACGGTCGCCGAGTGGCAAGGCGAGTTCGACGCCAAAACCGGCACCTACTTGCTCTCGCCGACCAGCGAGGCGACCTGCGAGGAGTACGAGCGGCTGATGAATCCGGAGGATTAGGAGTGTGTACACACTCCTAGGCCACGAACGGCTGCGCGAGCTGGGGAACACCATCCGCGAGCTTGCGCGTGAGGGCCCAGCGGCGAGTGTCCTCGGCGACCTGGTTCCAGTCGGTGCCGAGCGCGAGGTGATTGAGCTCGAGGTGAGTGGCGAGGCTCGGTTCGGGCGCGACCAACAGCCTGGCCGGTGCGCCGCGCTGGATGCGTGCAGCCTGGTAGACGCTGAGGGCTGCGCGGATCGCTCCGATCGCGACACCCCGCGAACGCAGCCACAGTCCTCGAGCGCGGCGCGCGTGGCCGGTGATGAGCGACCAGCTGAAGGGCAGGTAGCCCTGGTAGAGCAGGCACATGGTTTGATCCCAGCCGGCTCCGGTCCACAACGCAGCGTGGAAGAGCTTGCGATCCTCCGTCAATGCGCCGACCTTCGCGCCGAACGTCGCGCAGGTGCTGACCGCGCGCCGCCATGGGCGGCCATGCACCAGGATTGGTTCGCTGTCTTCCCAGCCGGTGGGCACGGGTGCGTACTCGGGTTGGATTCCGCCCTCGGGCGGGCGGTGACCGATCGATGCGTACAGGCCGAAGTACGAGGCTTCGGGGAAGGCTCGCGTGGCACCGTTCAGGTCGTTCATCGCCGACGGCAAGTAGAGATAGTCGTCCTCGGCGAGCCAGACCACGTCGTCCTGACTCCAGCCGCGCGCCTCGGGCATCGCCAGCGCCGTGCGCAGCGAGCCCTTGTTGCCGAGCTTGTCACGCGCGACGACCTCACCAGAGCGTTCCATCACCGTCAAGCGGGGTGCGGGCATCGGCCCATCGTTCAACCAGTGGATCTCGGCTCGACCTTCGTACTCCTCGACCGCGCGCACGAGCGAGAGCATCGACAGCAACTTGCTGTAGTACGCGGGACGACCCTTGGTGTTCTCGCCGCCGTAGGAGCGATAGATGATGTGCAGCATGTTCGACTAATCCGTGGTTCCGCGCGGGCGGATCGAGTGACCCACGAAGCTGACGAACTGGCGTACGCGCTCGCGGTCGATCATCAACAAGATCGCGGCGTAGGTCGCAGCACCGATCAATGCCATCGGCACCAGCCGCATGAGCGGTTCGAGCGGCGCGAGCAACCAGGCCTTGACCAGCAACACCACGCACGCCATGCCTGCAGCTGCGATGAAGGGCACGAGCGGCCCGGTCAGTTGGCGCGCGTACGTCATGCCGGACACGCGTCGCAGCACGTACATGTCGATCGGCACGCTCAGCAGCAAGCGCGAGCCCCACACGCCGAGCGCGAGCCAGAGTGAGTCCTTGCCGATCACCAGCATGCCCACCAAGACCACCAGCACCTGCGCCACGTGCTCGGGGATGGCGGCTGCCGGTCGCCCCAGCGCGTACATCAGCTGGCCCGAGTACATGCGCAGGAAGAACGGCAACGTCAACAACGCGATCACCACGAAGAAGGGCGCGGCCTTGAGCCAGGTCGGACCGAACACCACGACCAGCGTCTCGCTCGCGCACACCGCCAGGCCGACGAAGATCGGATAAGCGACCATGGTCGTGAGCCGCAGCGAGTTCGTGAACGCGTCGAACAACTCGTCCTTGCGATCTTGCAGGCGCGAGAACATCGGCATCGCCACCTGGAACAGCGCGCCCGCCAGGAGATCGCGGAACATGTCGAGGCCACGGAAGGCGAAGCTCAGCAGGCCGGCGTTCTCGGTGCCGAGGAAGCGCCCGACCAGCAGCATGTACATGCGCGGGATCAGGTGGTTGAACAGGCCGTGCAGCATGGACAGCCAGCCGAAGGCCAGCAGCGTCTTCGTGGCCGGCCACGAAAAGCCGAAGCGCGGACGCTCGCTCGACAAGAACCACAACGTCAGGGTGCCGAGGCAGACCAGCAACACCTGCTGCGCGACCAGGCTCCAGACGCCATACCCGCGCAGCGCCATGCCGATGGCGATCACGGTCGAGGTGGCGCGCCCGCCGAGCGAGCGCAGCGCGAGCGCGCGGAATTCCAGCTTGCGCCGCTGCATCGCGGCCAGCACCGCACCGAACCCCGAGCCCGGCAGGCTGAGGCACATCCAGCGCAGTACGTCGCCGAGGCCGGGCGCTTGCATCCAGCGCTCGACCAGCCCGCTGCTGAACCAGCACAGCGCCGTGAACGCGAGCGCCGTCACCACCGTGAACGTGAACGCCGAGTTCACGTGCGCTTCTTGCAGGTCTTTGCGCTGGATCAACGCGTCGTGGAACAGCACATCCACGGGCAGCGTGAGCATCTGCACGATGGCCAGCGCGAGTGCCGAGGTGCCGAAGTCGGTCGGCGACAGGAAGCGCGCGAACACGACCAGGCTGATCAAGGACAGGCCAGACAGCGCGAAGCTTTCCAGCGAGGTCCAGAGCAGCGCCTTGGCGACGATTTTCTTGAGGCTCACGGGCCCGGCAGTTGTGCCTCAGCCGGGCCGGGGTGGCCAGCTAAATCACCCCCGCTTGCGCCTCAGGAATAGGACTTCAGATGGGGCCGCAGGCTGATATCCGTGACTTCCGCGTTTTCGGAGAGACGCAGGGCGCTCAGCACGACCTCGGCCACGTCTTCGGGTTGCAGCAGCAGCTCCGGTTTGTAGGCCTGGCCTTTTTGCGCGTACATCGCCTCGAGGCGCGGGGTGGCGGTCCGGCCCGGGTAGATGCTGAGCACGCGGACGCCGTCAGCTGCGAGCTCTTCGCGCAGCCCGTCGGCGAGCGCCTTGAGCGCGTGGTTGGTCGCCGAGAACGCCGCCACGCCGGGCCGCGCGCCGAGGCCGGTGCTGGAGTTGATGAACACCAGGCTGCCGCGCTTCTTGCGCAACGCGGGCAGCAGCGCCTGGGTGAGCGCGTAGTTGCCGCGCACGTTGGCGTTGTACAGCGTGTCGACCGCGGACACGGGAGTCTCGGCGACCGGGCCGCTCACGTACTCCCCGCCGGCCAGCACCAGGACTTCGAGCTCCGGCAGCTCTCGGGCGAGGTGCTGGAGGTCCGCCTCGCGCGTGAGATCGGCAGGCATGACCCGCGGCCGGGGCGCGCCCGATGGCACCGCGCGCGCTGTCGTCTCGAGCTTCGAGACCGTGCGACCGCTCAGGCACACCTGCGCTCCGTCCACGGCCAGCGCCAGCGCGATCGCCCGACCGATGCCGCTGCCGGCACCGGTCACGAGCGCCAGGCGACCGCGCAACCGACTCACGGCCTGTGCCCTCCCAGTGCTCACGCCGGCGTCGGCTGATAGAGCAGTCCGCCCTGTTGTGCCGTCTCGTCGTCGTACATCTTCACGATTTCCTCGGGCACGTGCGACAGATCGGTGCCTCGCAGGTAGTCGCGCATGGTCGTGCCGGTACACTGCGCATCCAGGTTCGGCGCACCGCGGCGCGCGCGCGCGTCATCGGTGTTGACCAGCCTGAAGTCGACGCTGTAGCGCGTCACGCCCGAGGTATTCGGCACGCTCGAGTGCAGCTGCGCCGCCGAGAACATGATCACCGAGCCAGGCGGTACGACCAGCCGGATCTGTGGATCCATCTCCACGGGTTGCGAAGGCTTCGGCAGTGGACGCGGATCGGACTTGGTGATGCCGGCGACCTGCGCGCCGCGAAACTGTTGGTTCCAGAGATAGTAGTTGTAGCCCGCGGAGGTGTTGGCGACGCTCTCCTTGAAATAGCGCGGGTGGAACGCCATCGCATTGTCAGACGTGATGTCGTAGATGGGGAACCACAAGTTGATCTGACAGGCCGGTGCCGAGTACCAAGTGTCGCGGTGCGGGTGCCAGGCGTAGGCGATGCCGCTGGTCAGGTACTCGTCGCTGGTGGAGCTACGCAGCTTCGGCACGTCGAAGTACGTCTTGTCGAGATCGAAGCCGAGCTCGCTCAGCATCTGCTGGATGAGACGCTTGGACTCGGGGTGGTGAATGAAGCTCGGCTTCAGCTTGCCCAACAGCTGCGCGTAGTCCTCCACTTGCATGTGATATTGCGCGACGCGCGGGTCGAGGGGAGCGAACGCCTCTTCGACCAGCTTGCGCGTGAACTCGACGAATGCGAGCGCGCTGGGTCGCGGCGAGTAGACGAACAACTGACCGTCGAACAACCGCCTTCGCCTCTCGTCGTCGTCACACACGGGGTCGAAGTAGACGGTGTCGTTCATTGCCCAAAACTCCCTATGTAGAAGCGTTTTCGAAGCCAAGACGCCTTGTCGGGTAGCATGGGTGCGGGGGCAGAGCAATGAGCTCCGCAGCCGCCACAACGCTTGCGTTTCGCAACAGAATCGACTGTCCAGTCCAGGTTCACGCGCGTGCCGCCCCAAGCTGCGGTTCGGCTCAAACAGCGTCTGGTTGTGTCTCGGGAATCGTGACGAAGAACGTCGTTCCGTTACCCAGTTCACTCTCGACCCGGATCTGTCCGTGATGTGCGCTAACCAGGCTCTTGGCGATGGAAAGCCCTAACCCCGCGCCGCCGTACTCGCGCGTGGAGCTGCCGTCGACCTGGTAGAAAGCGTCGAAAATCTTGTCGATCTCGTCGCCGGCGATGCCGATGCCGAAATCCTGTACAGAGAACTCGACTGCGCGCTCGGGCGCCATCATCAGCGCTGCGCCGAAGTGTGAGTCGGCCGGATCATCGTCGTCGTCCAACATGTCGTCCGACATGTGCAGCTCGGAGTTGCGGACCCGCAACAAGACCTTGCTGTTGTCGCGGCTAAACTTGATGGCGTTGCCGAGCAAGTTGATCAAGATCTGGCGCAGGCGCACCGGATCCGCCTGCACGACCGGCATGTCGGGGTCCCACTGCACCTCGAGCTTCACCCGACGCTTCTCGGCTTCGGGTAGGCAGGTCTCCTTGACTTCGGTCAGCAGTGCGCGCGGATCGATGTACTCGGGCTTGATCTTGAGCTGGCCGCGCTCGAGCTTGTTCAGATCCAACAGGCTCGAGATCAGCTGCAGCAGGAGCTCGCCCTTGGTGCGGATGGTCTCGACGAAGCCGCCCTGCTCGGGCGAGAGCTCGCCGGCGATGCCGGCCTCGAGCATCTCGGAGTAGCCGATGATCGACGTCAGCGGCGTGCGCAGCTCGTGGCTGACCGTCGCCAGGAAGTTCGACTTCAGGCGATCGAGCTCCTTGAGCTTGTCGAACGCCTCCTGCAAGCGCGTCTGTTTCTCCGCCAGCTCGCGGTAGTTCTCGCGCACGGTCAGGAGGTGCATGGCGCTGGTCAGCTGCGCGCGATGACCGGAGAACAGGATCAAGTCCAGCACGCCGCGCAGGTGCGAGGCGATGCGCTGCGCGGTCTGCACGCGCACGCGCGGCATCTCGGCCAATGCGAGGCGCGCGCGGTCCGGTTCGAGCCGTGAGTCGACGCGCAGCAGCGTCTGCGGCACCTCGTTGAGCTCGGACGGCAAGAACGGACCGATCACGATGCGGCCGAGCTGCCGCCCGTCGTACAAGATCGGCACCACGTCGTAAGCCGCGCCGGTGAAGCACTTGTGCGTGGCCGTGTCCTTGCCGCTCGGGATCAACGCCTGCGCCTGCGCGACGGTCTCGCTGCACGCCACGCGGCCGGAAGGCAGGCTGTTGACGTAGCGGCAGATGCTGCGCTCCTCGTGCACGTTCGCGAGCAGCACGCCGCGCGCGGAGAACACGCGGATCGACAGGCCGAACAGGTCGAAGAACGAGCGGCAGACCTCGCGCAGCGAATCTCGATCGATCAGATCTTCCAGATTCGCGATCTCGGCGTAGGCGAGATCCGCTGCCTTGCCTTCATCCATGTCGTGGTGCTTCCGCGGCGTTGGTGAAGCGTTGCTTCAGGTCTCGCTGCACTTCCTGGTAGGTCAGCCCGAAGCGTTGGCTCAGCGCGTGTTGCGCCTCGAGGTGCTCGAACGCCGATGCGATCAAGCCGAGGAACGTATCGACCACGCCGATGCCGTGGGTGGCCGTCGCGAGGAACGTGCGCTCCTTGCCCTGACTCGCCATCCGCATGATGTCGCCCTCGCTGCGGATGTTGGGCAGGTCGCGCTTGTTGTACTGGATCACGATCGGCATCACGCCGGGGTCGATGCCGTTCTCGCGCAGGTTGCGCCGCAGGTCCTTGAACGACGCCTGGTTCGCGCGCACTTCGTTGACTTGCGAGTCCGCGATGAAAGCCACGCCGTCTGCGCCTTGCAGGACCAGGCGGCGCGTGGAGTTGTGGATCACCTGTCCGGGCACGGTGAAAAGTTTGATTCTCACCGTGATGCCCATGTCCGTGTTTATGGTCAGGGGCAGCAAGTCGAAGAACAGCGTGCGGTCGTCGCGCGTCTCGAGCGTCATCAGACGACCGCGACCCTCGGGATTGAGCAAGCGATGGATGGCTTGCAGGTTGGTCGTTTTCCCGCTGAGGGCCGGCCCGTAGTACACGAGCTTCACGGTCACCTCCCTAGCCTGGAAGTCCAGTTGCAATCCGCGCTCCTAAGGGTCCGTGATTTCAAGAGTTTAGGCTAGGCCGCGCAAGCATGGCAAGAGCGGCGAAGCGCGCGTTTCAGCAACGCTGGACGTGCTCTCCACCGCGCACCTGTACGCCGTGACCGCATTCCGATAGACGCGCCCCTACTTCGGAAACTGCTTCTGTGTTCAGCGTCCGGTGGTAAATCGAGGTCAAAACGTCGGTCGTCCGCCAGTTCGTCGGGAACTTGCCCACAGGGGCGCTTTTGCAGCACAAATTGAATGAATTTCATGCGCTTAGGCACGGCTAAAAGAAGTTGACACCAAGCCGGGATCGCCCGTAGGTTCGCTGAGCGGTGGTAAGAAGTGGCAAGGAGTGCCAATTCGGGCCGTCCGCAAGGTGAGCGCGTGTGTTTCGAGGCCAGCATGTGCACGCGATCGATGCGAAAGGGCGGACGTCGCTGCCCGCGCGCTTTCGATCCGTGCTGGAGGAGCGCGGGGACATGCGCGTGTTCCTCGTGCCGGGCCTCGACGAATGCATCGAGCTGCACCCGTGGGCCGAGTGGATCGAATTCGAGGACAAGCTGTCGAAGCAGCCGCAGTTCAACCCCGCGGTTCGCAAGATCCAGCGGCTCTACGTCTCGGGCGCGCTGGACGCCGAGGTCGACAAGCTCGGCCGAATCCTGATCCCCAAGGAGCTGCGCGAGCGCGCGAAGCTCGGGCGCGAAGTGCTCTGGGCGGGTATGACCAAACGCATCGAGCTCTGGGATCGCGAGCGCTTCCAGGCCGTGACCGATCGCGATCTCGGTACGCCCGAAGCGCAAGAAGACTTGAAGAAGGCGCTTTCGGAGTTGGGGATGTGATGGACGATTTCGGGCACGAGTCGGTGATGACGCGTGAGGCGCTCGGCTTTTTGCAGCCGCGCTCGGGCGGCGTGTACGCGGACGCGACGCTGGGCGTGGGAGGCCACAGTCAAGCCATCCTGGACGCGAGCGCGCCCGACGGCCGGCTGCTCGCGATCGATCGTGACCCGCAGGCGTTGGTCCGCGCCGGGCAGCGTCTCGCGCAATACGGTCAGCGCGCGCAGCTGGTGCACGGAGAGTTTCGCGACCTGCCGCGCTTGCTCTCGGAGGCGGGGCTGTCGCTGGTCGACGGGTTGGTCGCCGACCTGGGCGTGAGCTCGCCGCAGCTCGACGACGGCGCGCGCGGCTTTTCGTTCCAGAACGACGGTCCGCTCGACATGCGCATGGACAACTCGCAGGGCGAGACCGTGCTCGAGCTGATCGCGCGCTCCACCGAACAAGAGCTGGCGAACGTGCTCTTCCACTTCGGCGAAGAGCGCCGCTCGCGACCCATCGCGCGGTCGATCCGCGCGGCGCTCGCTGCCGGCGCGCTCTCCACCACGGCCGATCTGCGGCGCGCGGTGGTGCAGGCCGTGGGCCGGCCGCCAGGCTCGAAGATCGACCCAGCCACGCGCACGTTCCAGGCGCTGCGCATCGCCGTCAACGACGAGCTCGGCCAGCTCAACGGGTTGCTCGGTGCGCTGCCCGATTTGTTGGCGGACGGAGGCAGCGCGGTCATCATCAGCTTCCATTCTCTCGAGGATCGCAGCGTGAAACACGCGTTTCGCGCCGAGCCTCGATTGTCGGTGCTGACCAAGCGTCCGCTGCTGGCAGCTGCGGAAGAGCAAGCACTCAACCGTCGTTCGCGCAGCGCGAAGCTGCGGGCAGCACGGCGCATTGCGCGAGAACCCGCGGAGGCGAGCCCATGACGTCCAAGACCCTGCTGACGTGGAAGGTCGCAGTCGTGGCTTGCACGGGTGCGTTCCTGGTGCACGTCACGCTGTGCATCGAGAACATCCAGCTCGGCTACAAGCTGGACACGGCGCTGCGGCGCGAGCGCGAGCTGCGCGAGCAGATGACGTTGCTGACGCTGGAAGCGGCGACGCTGCGCCAGCCGAAACGGCTCGAGAGCACGGCGCGGGCGGCGCTCGGTCTCGAGGTTCCACCGCCCGAACGAGTGATCATGGTTGGCGCGCGCAACGCAGGGAGATCGCGATGAAGAATCCAATCGAACGCCGGCGCCGTAACGTGCGCGCGCGTGTGTACTTCCTGACCGCGCTGTTGTCGGTGAGCGCCGGGGCGATCCTGTGCCAGGCCTATCACCTGCAGGTGGAACGCGCGCCGGAATTGCGCGAGCGGGCCGAAGATCAGTCGCAGCGTGCGATCAAGGTCGCGCCCAAGCGCGGCGCGATCTTCGATCGCGACGGTGCACCGCTGGCGTTGAGCATCGACGTGGACAGCGTGTCGGTGAGTCCGTCGGCGATGTTGCAGGCCAAGCAGGACCCGGCGTTCGTCGCGCAGAAGCTCGGCGAGCTGCTGGGCGTCGACGGCAAGGCGCTGCACGCCAAGATCCTCGCTGCGCAGAGCGATCCGCAGGCCAAGAGCCGCCACTACATCTCGGTCAAGCGCCAGGTCACCACGGCGCAAGGCAAGGCCGTCCGCTCGCTCGCGCTCGGTGGCGTGACCGTCTACAAGGAGCCGCGCCGCTACTACCCGAACCGCGAGCTCGCGGCGCAGCTGCTCGGCTTCGCCAACGTGGATGGCACCGGCATCGAGGGCGTCGAGCTGATGCTGGAGGAGCAACTTCGCGGGTCGATGCGCCAGACCCCCGCGCTCCTCGATGGACGCCGCAAGGTCGTGTACTCGGAGGGGCTGCTCGATCAGCGCGCCGCGCAGGGCAACGCGGTGACGCTGACGATCGACAAGGAGATTCAGGCGCTGGCGGAGCGCGAGCTCGAGCAGGCCGTGCGCATGTCGGAAGCGCACTCGGGCTCGATCGTGGTGCTGGATCCCGGCAGCGGTGAGCTGCTGGCGATCGCGAACTATCCGCTGTTCAATGCCAACGAGCCGAGCAAGTCGCCGACTTGGGTGCGGCGCAACCGCGCGCTGACCGATCGTTTCGAGCCGGGCTCCACGGTCAAGCCGTTCACGCTCGCGGGCGCGCTGGCCAAGTCGGCGATCGTGCCGAGCAGCAAGCTCGACTGTGAGAACGGGCAGTGGCGCGTCGGCGGCAAGACCATCCGCGACGTGCACCCGTATCGCATCCTCACGCCTGCCGAGATCCTGCAGCACTCGAGCAACATCTGCACCGCGAAGATCGGCCTGTCGCTCGGCTACGCCGGCCTGCATCGCGCGTTCACCAGCTTCGGCTTCGGCGAACCCACGGGCCTCGGCCTGTCGGGCGAGACCGGCGGCGTGCTCAAGCCGTGGAAGAACTGGTACGAGATCGAAGCCGCGACTATCGCGTTCGGTCAGGCGATGAGCGCGAGCACGTTGCAGCTGGCGATGGCCATGGGCGCGATCGCCAACCACGGCCGACTGATGGAGCCGACGCTGGTCAAGCGCATCGTCGATGCCGACGGCCACGTGGTGCTCGATGCAGCTCCGAAGGTGCGCCGGCAGGCGGTGCCCGAGAATGTGGCCGCGCTGGTCACCGACATGCTGGTGGGCGTGACCGAAGAGGGTGGCACGGGCACCAAGGCAGCCATCGACGGCTACATGGTCGCGGGCAAGACGGGCACTGCCCAGAAGGCCGAGGCGGGTGGCTACAGCAAGACTCGCTGGACCTCGTCGTTCATCGGCTACGCGCCGGCGCAAGCGCCGCGGTTGCTGGTCGCCGTGGTGATCGACGAGCCGATGGTCGCGCACCAGGGTGGTCAAGTGGCCGCGCCGACGTTCCGCAACGTGATGGCGGGTGGGTTGCGCCAGCTGGGTGTGCCGTCGGAGAAGAACGCCACGCTGGCCGAGGTGGTCAAGGCGCGTCGCGCGCAGCAGGGTGCGCCGGCGGAGGCTCCCAGCCTGAGCCAGGGTGAGGTGCCGCTGTTGGCGGCAGGTACGGACGAGCCGAGCACGCCTCCCTCCGCGCGTGGTGAGCTGTCGGTGCCCAACTTGATCGGGCAGACCGCGCGCGCCGCCGTGCAGCGCGCGCACCAGGCGCAATTCGACGTGCGACTGACGGGTAGCGGCGTGGTGGTGGGCCAGGATCCGCCCGCGCGCAGCCGGGCGCTGCCGGGCAGCCAGCTGAACCTGCGCCTGGGCACGCCCAGCGAGCGCGCGGCCGTGGCCAATGACAACCTCGAGGAGCACGCCGAGAAACGCTCGGCGCGCGGAGGGCGGGATGGCTGAGCTGTCACTGGCCGAGCTCGCGACTCGCGGCTTCGCCCTGCGCGTGCTGGGTGACGGGGGAGTGCGCGTGCGCGGGATCAAGCACGACTCGCGAAGGTGCGAGGCGGGCGATCTGTTCGTGGCGGTGGCTGGTGCGAGCAGCGATGGTGCCGACCACATCGCGGATGCGGTCAAACGAGGTGCGGTGGCCATCCTGGCGGAACGGCCGCTGCCAGCGGCATCAGTGCCGGTGTTGCTGGCGAAGGACGCGCTGCTCTCGCTCGCCCGCATCGCGCGCGAGCTCTACGACGATCCGAGCGCGCCGCTGACGGTCGTGGGTGTCACGGGCACCAACGGCAAGACGACAATCACGTACCTGGTCGAGGCGCTGCTGCAGGCTGATGGCGAGAAGCCCGCGGTGATCGGCACGGTCAACTTCCGAGGGCCGGGCGGCATCTTGCCGGCGACCCACACCACGCCGATGGCCGACGACATGATGCGGCTGTGCCGCTGGGCGGTCGATACGGGCGCGAGCCACCTGGTGCTCGAGGTGTCGAGCCACGCGCTGGCCATGTATCGCGCGGACGGCGTGCACTTCGACGTCGCCGCCTTCACCAACCTCACGCAGGATCACCTGGACTACCACGGCGACTTCGCGCACTACGAAGCGGCCAAGCGCCGCCTGTTCACCGACCTCGCGCCGCGCTGGTCGGTGATCAACGTCGATGACCCGCGCGGCCGCGCGCTGGCGGACAGCCTCGCCGGAAGGGTCGCGCCTGATGGACGCGACCCTTCCGATGATTATCGGTCGCCGGCGCTGCGCGGCGGCTCCCCGCAGGTACTGCGCTGCAGCAAGCGTCCGGGCGGCGGAGCGCAGGTCAGCGCGCTCACGTACGTGTCCGATCGCAACGGCATCGCTGCCGAGGTCGACACGCCGCAGGGTATCGTCAACTTGAAGAGTCCGCTGATCGGCGAGCACAACCTCGAGAACTTGCTGATCGCGATCGGCTGTGGCCTCGCGCTGGGCATCGCGCCCGACGTGTTGCAGAGCGCGCTGACCAAGGCGCAGGGCGCGCCGGGCCGGCTCGAGCGCGTCGAGCACCCCGAGGACGTGCTGGTCTTCGTGGACTACGCGCACACGCCCGACGGCTTGCGCAAGGTGCTCGCGGCCCTGCGGCCGAACACCCAGGGCCGGCTGATCGCGCTGTTTGGTGCAGGCGGCGATCGCGATCCGACCAAGCGTCCCGTGATGGGACAGGTCGCGGCCGAGCTGGCCGATGTGCTGGTGCTGACCAGCGACAACCCGCGCAGCGAGGCGCCGGAGAAGATTCTGGAAGCGATCGAGGCCGGCGTGCAGGCGACCGGCTGTCCGAAGCTCACGGCGGCCGAGCTGCACGCGGCCAAGCGAGGCTACGTCTCACTCCCCGATCGGCGCGCGGCCATCCGCCTGGCCGTGTCGGCCGCGCAGGCCGGCGACACGTTGCTCCTGGCCGGCAAGGGTCACGAGAAGGTTCAGATCATCGGCGACAAGCGCCTGCCCTTCGACGACGTGGTCGAGGCGCGCGCGGCCATCGGGGGGGCGTAGGTGGCGACGCCGATCCCGAGCAACCAGGCCAGCTTCACGCTGGCGGAGCTGGTCGAGCACTGCAGCGGACGGCTGCAGGGCACGGACGCCACCGTGCGCGTGACGGGGATCACCAGCGACTCGCGCAAGGTGCAGCGCGGCGAGCTGTACGTGGCCTTGCGCGGCGAAAAGCACGACGGCCACGCGTTCCTGCCGGCCGTGGCAGCGGCGGGCGCGGGTGCGGCACTCGTGAGTGACCCGGGCCAGGCGCCCGCGGGGCTGCCGCTGATCGTGGTGGCCGACACGCGCCGCGCGCTCGGCGATCTGGCACGCGCTCATCGGCGGCGCTGGGGCAGGCTGGTGGTGGCGATCACCGGCTCGGCCGGCAAGACCACCACCAAGGAGCTGACCGCGGCCGCCCTGGGTGGCACGGGCCGGCGCGTGCTCAAGACCACCGGCAACCTCAACAACGACGTCGGCCTGCCGATGACGCTGTTCGGGCTGCAGGACGCCCACGACGTGGCGGTGGTGGAGATCGGCACCAGCGGCCCGGGCGAGATCGAGCGGCTGCGCGAGATCTGCGAGCCGGACATCGGCGTGGTGACCACGGTCGCGCTGGCTCACGTCGAGCGCCTGGCCACCTTGGACGCCGTGGCGGACGAGAAGTGCGCGTTGCTGCGCGGGCTGCCCGCGGGCGGCGTGGCGATCTACGGGCGCGACAGTCCGCAGCTGGAGGCGCGGCGCGCGACGTTTCAGGGGGCGCGCGTGCTGTCGTTCGGCGAAGGCGAGGGCGCGAGCCTCCGGCTGATCACGCGTGAGTCGCGCGCCGACATGACCACGCGCTGCGTCGTATCAGTGGTTGATCCGTCTGTGCGTCTCGAGTTTGATCTCAAGTTGTTCGGCGCCGGCCCCGCGCAGGATGCGGCGGCTGCGCTGGCGGTGATCGCGGCGCTGGGCGATCCGGCGGCCCTGCAGCCAGCAGCGGCGGCACTCATCGGACTTGATCCGCTGCCCGGTCGCCTGCGCCCGTGTAAGGGTCGCGCCGGCAGCTTGATCATTGATGATAGTTACAACGCCAACCCGGCATCGATGTTGAGCTCACTGGCCGCAGTCAGAGAGCTGGCCGCGCTGCGGCAGGGCAGGGCGATCGCCGCTCTGGGCGACATGGCCGAGCTGGGGGATCACGCGCAGCGCGAGCACGAGCGTCTGGGCCGGGAGCTGGTGCGCGCGGGCGTGGCCGATGCGTTCCTGTGCGGTCCTCTGATGGCCCACGCAGCGCGCGCGGCGCGCAAGGAAGTGAGAAGGCTGCGCGCCAAGGGGCCTCATGTCCAACATTGTGAGGGTCCGCTGGCCAGCGTCCCCGAGCTGATGCGCCTGCTCTCGGAGCGAGACGCCTTGCTGGTCAAAGGATCGCGATCGATGGGCATGGAGCGCGTTGTCGATGCTTTGCGTCTCGACAAAGGAGACGCGGCTTGATCTACTACCTCCTCTACCCGCTGCACGAGCACCCGGCGCTCTCGTTCTTGAACGTGTTGCGTTATGTGCCGTTCCGGGTGTTGGCCGCGACCATGACCGCCATGCTGCTGACCTTCGGGCTCTATCCGTGGTTCATCCGCACGCTGCAATCCAAGCAGATCGGTCAAGTCGTGCGTCCAGACGGCCCGGCCTCACACTTCAGCAAGGCCGGCACGCCGACGATGGGCGGCGCGCTGATCCTGCTCGCGATGATCGGCGCCACGCTGCTCTGGGCCGATCCACACAACAGCATGCTGTGGTTGGTGGCAGTGGTCACGGCGACGTACGGCGGCATCGGCTACGTGGACGACGCCGCCAAGATCCGCAAGAAGAACAGCGCCGGCCTGTCGGGCCGCACGCGCCTCATATTGGAGTTCGCGATCGCGCTCGGGGTGTGCGGCTACCTGTGGTACGGCCGCGCGGGCTTGCCCGAGGACTGGCAAGTCATGCGCGAGCGGCTGGCGATCCCGTTCCTGGCGTTCGAGAAGCACCCGATCGTGCTGCCCACGCCGGTGTACGTGGTGTTCGCGGCCACGCTGATCGTGGGCATGGCCAACGCCGTGAACCTGACCGACGGGCTGGATGGCCTGGCGATCGGCCCGGTGATCATCAACGCCGGCACCTACCTGGTGCTCGCGTACCTGGCGGGTGCCACGTTCTTCGACCGCAACATCGCCCGCTACCTCGACATCCCGTCGATCGCCAGCGCCGGCGAGCTGGCGATCTACTGCGGCGCCATGATCGGCGCGGGCGTGGGCTTCCTCTGGTACAACACCTATCCCGCGCAGGTATTCATGGGCGACGTCGGCTCACTCGCGCTGGGCGGCGGGCTCGGCGCACTGGCCGTGGTGACCAAGAACGAGCTGCTCTCGCTCATGCTCGGCGGCATCTTCGTGATCGAGACGATCAGCGTCATCGGCCAGGTGTTCGCGTTCAAGGTCTTCAAGAAGCGCATCTTCCTGATGGCGCCGATCCACCACCACTTCGAGAAGAAGGGCTGGGCCGAGCCGAAGATCATCGTGCGCTTCTGGATCATCGCCATCATGCTCGCGATCGCGAGCCTGGCCACGTTGAAGCTGAGGTAAGCATGGAACTCAGCGGACAACGTGTGTTGGTGGTCGGCCTGGGCAAGAGTGGCCTGTCGGCCGTGCGCGTGCTGCGCAAGCACGGCGCGCACGTGATCGTCAACGACCTGCGCGACGCAGCGCAGCTGGGAGATGCGGCCCGCGAAGCCCAGCAGCTGGGAGCGGCATTCGAGCTCGGCGCGCACGAGCCCAAGCTGTTCACCTCGGTCGATCGCATCGTGCTCTCGCCGGGCGTCCCGCCGCTACCGGCCATCGAGGCCGCGGACAGGGCCAAGATCCCGGTGCTGAGTGAGGTCGAGCTGGCGTCTTATTTCATACGACCCGCCGCCACAGTGATCGGCATCACCGGCACCAACGGCAAGAGCACGGTCACGACGCTGGTCGGCGAGATGTGCCAGAAGACCGGCAGGTCGACCTTCGTGGGCGGCAACCTGGGGACGCCGTTTTGCGACGTGGCGGGTACGCCTGCAGCGGACGGCGGCTACGTCGTGGTGGAGCTGTCCAGCTATCAGCTGGAGCGCGTCGAGCGCCTGCGCGTGCAGGTGGGGGCGCTGCTCAACATCACCGACGATCACCTGGATCGCTACTCGAGCTTCGAGGCGTACGCGGCGGCCAAGGCGCGACTGTTCGCGTGCCAGCGCGCGGGCGATGCGGCGGTGGTGCCGGAAGGCGATGCGCTGTGCGAGCGGCTCGCGGCGGCGGGCCCGGCGGCGGTCGCGCGCTTCGGTGGCCCA